>NZTP01000080.1 GCA_002696485.1 Altibacter sp.
AGGTGTTCCTGTGGAAGCCTTTATATTGGGTCAAACGCCAATGTTCTATGTGTCGTCAACGATCATTCTTGTAACAGGATGTATCTTTGCCATGTGGTTGGGTGAGAAGATCACGGACAAAGGGATTGGTAACGGTATCTCTATCCTTATTATGGTCGGTATTATTGCAACCTTGCCATTGTCTTTTGCTCAAGAGTTCGCATCTAGAGTATTGGAGTCGAATGGTGGATTGATCATGATCCTTATTGAATTGGTGATCTGGTTTGTGATTATTCTAGCATCTGTGATGCTAGTAATGGCCGTACGAAAGATCCCGGTACAATACGCCAGAAGAACAGCTAGCGGAGGATACGAAAAGAACATTTTTGGCGCGAGACAATTTATTCCGCTAAAGCTTAACGCATCAGGGGTAATGCCAATCATCTTCGCACAGGCGATCATGTTTGTACCTTCTGCGGTGGCGAGTCTTTCAGAAAGTGAAACAGCGCAGTCCATTCAGGCTGCCTTTAGTGATATCTTCGGATTGTGGTACAATATCGTATTTGCGGCGTTGATCATTATCTTTACCTATTTCTATACTGCGATTACGGTGCCAACCAATAAGATGGCAGACGATCTAAAGCGTAGTGGTGGGTTTATTCCGGGGATAAAACCAGGAACAGAAACAGCAGAATTATTGGACCGAATTATGTCACAGATCACCCTTCCGGGTTCTATCTTCCTAGCGTTGATCGCTATTTTCCCTGCATTTGTAGTGAAGTTGATGGGAATCCAACAAGGCTGGGCATTATTCTACGGTGGTACATCGCTACTTATTATGGTAGGGGTTGCTATCGATACTATGCAACAAATCAATTCGTACTTGTTGAATCGTCACTACGACGGCTTAATGAAGTCCGGTAAAAACAGAAAAGCAGTCGCATAATTATGGCAAAACAACCCGCAATAGAACAAGATGGAACGATTGTAGAAGCATTGTCTAACGCAATGTTTCGTGTGGAATTGGAAAATGGTCATATAGTAACTGCGCACATTTCGGGTAAGATGCGTATGCACTACATTAAGTTGTTACCCGGAGACAAAGTAAAATTAGAAATGAGTCCTTATGATTTGACTAAGGCTCGCATAACTTATAGATACTAAGAGATGAAAGTTAGAGCATCCGTTAAGAAAAGAAGTGCCGACTGCAAGATTGTTCGCAGGAAAGGCAGATTATATGTAATTAATAAAAAGAACCCTAGGTTCAAACAAAGACAAGGATAATTATGGCAAGAATCGCAGGTGTAGATATCCCGAAACAAAAAAGGGGTGTAATCGCGTTAACGTATATCTTCGGAATTGGTAAAAGCCGAGCGAAAGATATATTGAACAAAGCCGGAGTTAGTGAAGACAAAAAAGTAAGCGAATGGAACGATGATGAAATCGGGGCTATTCGTGATGCTGTTGGATTCTTCAAGATCGAAGGTGAATTACGTAGTGAAGTCCAATTAAGCATCAAACGCTTAATGGATATTGGTTGTTACAGAGGTATTCGTCACAGAGCGGGTCTCCCATTAAGAGGTCAACGCACTAAGAATAACTCCAGAACAAGAAAAGGAAAACGTAAAACAGTTGCTAACAAGAAAAAAGCAACTAAATAATCCCTAGAGATATGGCAAAAACTAGCTCAAAAAGTACAAAAAGTACAAAGAAACGCAAGGTTAATGTTGAGTCTGTTGGTGAGGCACATTTGAACGCTTCCTTTAACAACATCATTATCTCATTAACGAACAAGAACGGAGACGTGATTGCTTGGTCATCGGCCGGTAAAATGGGCTTTCGCGGATCCAAGAAGAACACACCGTACGCTGCACAATTAGCAGCCGAAGACGCTTCTGCCGTAGCACATGCTGCAGGTTTGCGTAAAGTAAAGGTGTATGTGAAGGGTCCGGGTAATGGTAGAGAATCTGCTATTCGTTCCATCCACAATGCAGGAATTGAAGTGACCGAGATTATCGATGTTACGCCAATGCCGCACAACGGATGTCGTCCTCCAAAAAGAAGAAGAGTATAATTATAAATATCAACCAGAAGGAGCAACAAAGCTAGAGGATAGTTAAGACCTTAATTTAGTTTTTCCTTCTAAACAATTTTAACATGGCAAGATATACTGGTCCAAAAACTAAAATAGCCCGTAAATTCGGCGAGGCTATCTTCGGAGAAGACAAAAGCTTCGAAAAGAGAAATTACCCTCCGGGGCAACACGGTAACAACCGTCGTCGTGGAAAGAAATCTGAATACGCAATCCAATTGGCTGAAAAGCAAAAGGCCAAATATACCTATGGTATCTTAGAGCGTCAGTTCAGAAATATGTTTAAAAAAGCAACAGCTGCTCAGGGAATTACCGGGGAAGTATTGTTGCAATTGGCAGAGTCACGTCTTGATAACGTAGTGTTCCGAATGGGGATCGCTCCTAGCCGTCAGGCTGCAAGACAATTGGTGTCTCACCGTCATATCACCGTAAATGGTGAAAAAGTAAACATTCCTTCGTACCAGTTACAAGCAGGGGATGTCGTTGCTGTAAGAGAGAAGTCAAAATCTCTTGAAGCTATTCAAAATTCGTTGGCGAACGCAAGTCATGTCTACGAGTGGATCACTTGGAACGGCGAGAAAATGGAGGGAACGTATGTTTCTATTCCTCAGCGTCTTCAGATCCCCGAGAACATTAACGAGCAGTTCATCGTTGAATTATATTCTAAATAATTAAAACACACGAGTCACACTATGGCAGTATTTAGTTTTCAGAAGCCTGATAAAGTTATCATGATTAATTCAACCGATTTCGAAGGGAAATTTGAATTTCGTCCTTTGGAACCCGGATACGGATTAACCGTTGGTAACGCATTAAGAAGAGTACTACTTTCTTCATTGGAAGGATTCGCAATCACTTCGGTACGTATCGAGGGTGTTGATCACGAATTCTCAACGATCGCAGGAGTTGTGGAAGATGTAACCGAGATCATCTTGAATTTAAAACAAGTTCGTTTTAAAAGACAAATTGATGAGATCGATAATGAGACCGTTACTATTTCTGTAAGTGGATCTGATCAAGTAGTTGCTGGAGATTTCCAAAAATTTATTTCAGGATTTCAGGTGTTGAACCCGGAATTGGTGATCTGTAATATGGAAAAGAAGGTGAACCTTAATTTCGAGATCACGATCGAAAAAGGAAGAGGATACGTTCCTGCCGAAGAGAACAAGAAAGCAAACGCTCCTCTTGGAACCATCTTTACAGATTCTATCTACACGCCTATTAAAAATGTGAAATACAGCATTGAGAATTTCCGTGTAGAGCAGAAGACCGACTACGAAAAGTTAGTTTTCGAGATCGTTACAGACGGTTCTATTCATCCTAAGGATGCGTTGACCGAAGCGGCCAAGACCTTGATCCATCACTTTATGTTATTTAGTGATGAGCGAATTACGCTTGAAGCTGATGAGATCGCACAAACGGAAACCTACGATGAGGAATCATTGCACATGCGACAATTGCTTAAAACAAAGTTAGTTGATATGGACCTTTCGGTACGTGCACTTAACTGTTTGAAAGCGGCTGAAGTGGATACACTTGGAGACCTTGTTTCGTACAATAAGAACGATCTGATGAAATTCAGAAACTTCGGAAAGAAATCATTAACCGAACTTGAAGAGTTGGTAAATGTGAAAGGACTAAACTTCGGGATGGATCTTTCAAAATATAAATTAGATAAAGATTAATACGTCATATTTTGCTCCTCAAAGCGGGTTGTAGCAAGATGATGATTAAAAAACAATGTCATGAGACACGGAAAAAAGACAAATCACTTAGGTAGAAAAACAGCGCATAGAAAGTCTATGTTGGCGAATATGGCCTGTTCCCTAATTGAGCACAAGCGAATCAACACAACGGTTGCAAAGGCAAAAGCATTGAAGCAGTTTGTAGAACCTGTAATTACGAAATCTAAAGAAGATACCACGCATAACCGTCGTATCGTGATGGCAAAACTCCGTCAAAAGGATGCCGTTACCGAATTGTTTAGAGACGTGGCAGTTAAAGTTGGCGATCGTCCGGGAGGATACACCCGAATTATTAAATTGGGAAATCGATTGGGAGATAATGCAGACATGGCGATGATCGAGCTAGTAGATTACAATGAGTTGTATAACGCAGGAAAAGCTAAGAAAACGAAGTCTACACGTCGTAGTCGTCGAGGCGGTAGCTCTAAAGCCGCTGCAACAGCTCCGGCTGCGAAGGCAACTGAAGCTAAAAAAGAGGAAGAATAAATGAAGCCTCCTTCATAAAATTCAAAAGGGATAAACTTTCAAGGTTTGTCCCTTTTTTTATGCCTGCATTGTACAGGTTTATCTTTTAAAGTATTTTTGCAAAACATTTTTAAGGTATGAAATATCAAACACGTAAAAAAGCAATCATTTTATTGGCAGACGGTACAATTTTCTATGGCAAGGCTGTTGGTGGAAAAGAAGGCTCTGCCTTTGGCGAAGTCTGTTTTAATACCGGAATGACCGGCTATCAAGAGATCTTTACAGACCCTTCCTATTTCGGACAATTAATGGTCACTACCAATGCGCACATCGGAAATTACGGCACTCATAAAGACGAGGTGGAATCTGAAGGGATCAAGATCGCCGGACTTATATGCCGCAACTTCAGTTATCATTTTTCACGTCCTGCCGCAGACGATTCTTTAGAGTCGTTCTTGAATCAGCATAACCTTCTTGCCATTAGCGATGTGGATACCCGTGCGCTCGTAAGTTATATACGGGATAATGGCGCAATGAATGCTGTGATCTCTACGGAAGTTGATAATATTGACGGTTTAAAAAAGCAATTGGCGAAGGTGCCCGATATGAAAGGGTTGGAGTTGGCATCCAAAGTTTCAACGGACGCTCCGTATTTCTTCGGAAACGAGGATGCGACATATAGGATATCTGCTTTGGATATTGGGATCAAAAAGAATATCCTTCGCAACCTGGCCGAACGTGATTGCTACATCAAAGTATTTCCATACAATACTTCGTTCGAAGAGTTAAAAGCGTTTCAACCCGATGGATACTTCTTATCAAACGGCCCCGGAGATCCGGAACCACTCAAAGAGGTGATCGAGACCACCAAAAAGATTATAGCGTCCGGTGCGCCACTCTTCGGAATATGTCTGGGACACCAGATTTTGGCCTTGGCAAACGGAATTTCAACCTATAAAATGCACCATGGTCACCGAGGAATCAATCACCCCATCATGAACCTGCTAACGGGTAAAGGGGAGATCACTTCACAGAACCACGGGTTTGCAATCAATCGTGAAGAAGCTGAAGCGCACCCCGAGATAGAGATCACGCATCTGCATCTTAACGACAAGACAGCGGCAGGAATTCGTATGAAGAATAGACCGGTCTTTTCGGTACAATACCATCCCGAAGCCAGTCCCGGACCGCACGATGCTTCGTATCTTTTTGATGACTTTTTAAATTATATTAAATCTCATAATCCACAACCAGCATGAGCATCATTATAGACATCCACGCACGACAAATATTCGATTCACGGGGGAACCCCACTATTGAGGTAGATGTGATCACCGAAAATGGTTTTATGGGGCGTGCTGCGGTGCCTTCGGGAGCGTCCACAGGAGAACATGAGGCAGTAGAGATACGTGATGGTGGCGATGCATATATGGGGAAAGGTGTCTTGAAGGCCGTTGAAAAAGTAAACGGAAAGATCGCCGGAACGCTTTTGGGGATCTCTGTGTTTGAACAAGCACTCATCGATCAGATCATGATCGATCTTGACGGTACTGCCAATAAATCTAAATTAGGGGCGAATGCTATTCTAGGTGTTTCTTTGGCGGCGGCAAAGGCAGCTGCGAACGAGCTGGGGATGCCATTATATCGCTACGTTGGGGGTGTGAGTGCAAAAACGTTGCCCGTGCCCATGATGAACATTATAAATGGGGGTTCTCACAGCGACGCGCCTATTGCGTTTCAGGAATTTATGGTCATGCCCGTAAAAGCAAAAAACTTTACGCATGCGATGCAAATGGGAAGTGAGAGCTTTCATCATCTAAAAAAAGTGTTACACGACAGAGGGCTTAGTACCGCTGTGGGCGATGAAGGTGGTTTTGCTCCAACACTCTCGGGAACCGAAGATGCTCTGGATACCATCAAACGAGCAACTTCAAAAGCCGGATATCAACTTGGAGAGGATGTTATGATCGCTTTGGATTGTGCTTCAGCCGAATTCTACAAAGATGGCAAGTACGATTATCGTATCTTCGAAGGCGATAAAGGCACCGTGCGTTCCTCCAAAGAACAAGCCGATTATTTGGCCGAGCTTTGCGCCAAGTATCCAATCATTTCTATCGAGGACGGTATGGATGAGAATGACTGGGACGGTTGGAAATATCTTACTGAAAAGGTTGGGGATACGGTACAGTTGGTTGGAGATGATCTTTTTGTTACCAATGTAGATCGTTTGTCGCGTGGTATTTCTGAAAAGACAGCTAACTCTATACTTATCAAAGTAAATCAAATAGGAACGCTTACTGAAACCATTGCAGCAGTAAATATGGCACACAACGCCGGTTATACTTCTGTGATGTCTCACCGAAGTGGAGAAACTGAAGATTACACCATTGCAGATCTTGCCGTGGCGCTAAATTGCGGCCAAATAAAGACCGGTTCGGCATCGCGTAGTGACCGTATGGCTAAATACAACCAATTGCTTCGTATTGAGGAGGAGTTGGGTGAAGTTGCCTATTACCCCCAACGAAAAGCGTTTAAGGTATAAATACGGACTCCTTCCTATTGTAAGGAAAGGAAAGCTTTCAGAAATTATTCTGACACAACACTTATTTAAGGTTTTTTTAACCTAACAAGTGTTAGTAGTTGTTAAAAATTCGTTCAATATTTTGTAATTTTACAATTCCGAATTTTTATAAAATCAAATTAAGTATATGTCAAAAACTGCCATCCTCGAGATCGACGGAAAAAAGTATGAATTTCCAATTGTTGAAGGTACCGAGAACGAACTCGCTATAGATATAAAATCACTTCGTGGGGACACGAACGGGATTACAACATTGGATCCCGGATATAAAAATACCGGCTCCTGTGAAAGTGCCATTACGTTTCTTAACGGGGAGGAAGGAATCCTTCGTTATAGAGGGTATTCTATTGAAGAATTGGCAGAAAAGGCTGATTTCTTGGAAGTGGCCTATTTACTAATTTTCGGAGAATTACCCACTAAGTCTCAATTAGAGAAATTTCATAATGATATTAAAGCGCAATCCCATGTGGATGAAGATGTAAAGAAGATCATCGATGGGTTTCCAAAATCAGCCCATCCCATGGGCGTGTTGTCTTCGCTTACTTCGGCATTGGTAGCATTCAACCCTTCTTCCGTAAACGTAGATAGCGAAGAAGAAATGTACAATGCCATAGTTCGTATCCTAGCGAAATTTCCGGTATTGACAGCTTGGGCCTACAGAAAGCGTGTTGGCCTGCCTTTGGATTACGGTGATGATAATCTAGGCTACGTTGAGAACTTCCTTAAAATGATGTTCAAAAAACCAAGTGGTGAGTATGTTTCAAATAAAGTAGTAGTAGAATCTTTAGATAAACTGCTAATTCTTCATGCAGACCACGAACAGAACTGTTCTACTTCTACGGTACGTATGGTGGGATCTTCGCATGCAGGACTTTTCGTATCAATTTCGGCAGGTATCGCTGCTTTGTGGGGACCACTTCACGGAGGTGCCAATCAAGCTGTGATCGAAATGTTGGAAGCCATCAAGGAAGATGGTGGAGATACTAAGAAATTCATGGCCAAGGCTAAAGACAAGGACGATCCTTTCCGTCTTATGGGCTTCGGACACCGTGTATATAAGAATTTTGATCCGCGTGCGAAAATTATAAAAAGATCTGCAGACAATGTCTTGGACGCATTGGGGATCGAGGATCCGGTCTTGGATATTGCTAAAGGATTAGAAAGAGAAGCATTGGAAGACTCTTACTTTGTGGATCGTAAGTTGTACCCCAACGTCGATTTCTATTCAGGGATCATCTACCGTGCATTAGGTATTCCTGTAGAGATGTTCACGCCTATGTTCGCTTTAGGGCGATTACCCGGCTGGATTGCTCAATGGAGAGAGATGAGACTCCGTAAAGAACCTATTGGGCGCCCTCGACAAGTGTATATAGGAGAAAAACTAAGATCTTTTAAAGACATTAGCAACCGCTAAGACCCTTTGTAATATTATTTTGGAACCATCCGGTAGCAGCGGATGGTTTTTTTTATATTTACCATTATGATTCACTTACATATTACAGACGAAATCTCGAGACTTAGAGCTGTTGTTCTGGGAAGAGCAGACAGTAATGGACCTGTGCCTAAATTGGAAGATGCGTACGATCCTAAATCGGCAGAGCATATCGCAGCAGGTACCTATCCGAAAGATGAGGACATGGTAAAGGAAATGGATGCTGTGGCAAAGGTTTTTGAAAAGTATGATGTAAAGGTCTACCGTCCTGATAAAATAGTAGATTACAATCAAATATTCTCACGTGATATTGCTTTTGTCATCGACGATAAGTTCATTAAGGCGAACATCTTGGAAGACCGATCTCGTGAGATCGACGCCCTTCACCACGTGATCGAACAGATCGACGCATCGAAGATCATTGAGTTTCCAGAAGATGCCCATATAGAGGGTGGCGATGTGATGCCTTGGGGCGATTATATTTTTGTAGGTACCTATTATGGGGACGATTACTCACAGTATATAACGGCTCGAACCAATATGAAAGCCGTCAGACATCTTCAAACGTTGTTTCCGCATAAAAAGGTAAAATCATTCAATCTCCGAAAATCGAATACTGTGGCAAAGGACAACGCCCTGCACTTGGACTGTTGTTTTCAACCATTGGGGAAAGGTAAATGCATCATCCATAAAGAAGGATTTTTAGAAAACGATGAATATGAATGGTTGCTGGATTTCTTCGGAAAAGAAAACTGCTTTCATATTACCAAAGAGGAGATGTATGAAATGAACAGCAACGTTTTCTCTATAAGCCCAGAAGTAATTATTTCTGAAAAGAATTTCAGCCGCCTCAATAGCTGGTTGCGTTCTCAAGGTTTTACCGTGGAGGAGGTTCCATACGCCGAAATATCGAAACAGGAAGGTTTGCTACGCTGTACAACCATGCCTCTAGTTCGCGACCCTCGTTAGTTTGTAACTATCTTTTCGACCTAGCTTAAAAAAGGGTATGAAAAAAGGAATCGGACTTTGCATCGCTTTATTATTAACTTTCACAGTCATTGCACAAGGTAGCATTGATGGTTTTTACCGTGGAAAAGGAAATGCAACCTTCGTTCTGGGAGGAGGTTATAAAAAAGGTAACGCCTACTTTGCGGGCAATGACAAGCTTGATATTGGCAGAGAAGAATTCTATGTGAGTCTTTTTGGTTCCTACGGAATAACAAATATCTTCGACGTACAAGTATCGGTGCCATACACTGAAATTGGCCCTAATAAAGCATTTCAGGATATCAGATTCTTTGCCAAATATAGGTTCTATGAACAGCAAAAGAACTCTGCTTCTTTTCAGTTGAGCACTGCCTTGGGATTTTCAACTCCACTTTCAAACTATACCATTGGCGGTCTTAATGATATAGGCCAACAAGCTACTTCGTTAGAACCAATAATTATGGGACATTACCAGTTAGACACCGGTTGGTTTGTAACACTGCAAACGGGCTATGCGTTTAAATTTGACGAGGTTCCCGATGCGTTGCCTACTACATTGAAGCTGGGTAGAGCACTGCAAACGTGGTACTTCGATGGATACTACGAATCACAATATTCTTTTGGGGGCATTGATTATAGAGGGACGCCGCGACCACAGAATTTTAAGGAATTTGCGGTGGATTATCATAAGATCGGCGGAACAATATTTAAACCCCTTTTTAAGAATTTTGGGATCTACGGTAGTGTTTCTTACGTGTTCGCCGGGAGAAATATCTTTCAAGGGCCCGGCTACGGATTGGGGTTGGTGTATGATCTCAAAAAGAATAATGCTGAATAAAAATGAGATGTTACGCAGTAGAACACTAATGTACGTATACGGAATCGAAATAGTGTAAAACTTGCAAGGAAAATATTTGAGAATTATGTTATGATTTACCACCGATTCCGACTAGAAAAACACGTAAATTTGCACCTTAAAATTGAAACATTTGGCACAGCAGATCACCAATACCATTTTAATGATTCGCCCCGTGGCATTCCGTATGAATGAGGAGACCGCGGTCAATAATTATTTTCAGGAAGATATCGACCTGAAGAACAGCGAGATCAATACCAAGGCTCAAGCCGAATTTGATGCCTTTGTTGCAAAACTGCGTGCGGTAGGGGTTCGAGTGATTGTTGAGCACGATGACCTTAAAATGGATACACCGGACTCCATATTTCCAAACAATTGGGTAAGTTTTCATGAGAATGGTGTAGTGGCTTTGTATCCTATGTTTGCAGTGAACCGGCGGCGAGAAAGACGCGAAGAGGTCATGGATCGTTTGGAAAGTGAAGGTTTTGTCATTGATGCGTATATGGACTACACCAGTGCCGAAGAAGAGGAACTTTTTCTGGAAGGTACAGGCAGTCTTCTACTAGACCGCGTGCATAAAAAAGCATATTGTGCTTTATCGCCAAGAGCCGATGAAGAGCTACTGATAGAATTTTGTGAGGATTTTGATTATTTTCCGGTGGTTTTCACGGCAAATCAAACTGTGGACGGACAGCGCATGCCTATCTATCATACCAATGTGATGATGGCCCTTGGTGAAAATTTTGCGATTATTTGTTTGGACACTATTGATGATAAAGCTGAGAAAAAGAATGTTGTTCACCATCTGCAAGAGGACGGAAAAGAGATCATCGCCATTACCGAAGCTCAAATGCATCGCTTCGCAGGAAACATGCTTCAGGTGCGAGGTGCAAACGACTCAAAATATTTAGTTATGAGCAAGGCTGCACACGATAGTCTCACTCCCAATCAAATTCAAGCGATCGAGCAATATTGTGAGATATTGAGTAGTGATCTTGAAACTATAGAAACGTGTGGTGGTGGTAGTGCGCGGTGTATGATGGCCGAAGTCTTTCTTCCGGAAGCGAAATAAGAAATCCCGTTGCTTAATTTGCGGCTTCTTTGGCAATATTCCGTATCATCCCTCCGAAGATAAAATAATGAAACGGTAATACCGAATACCAATAGAGTCTTCCCCATATCCCCTTGGGTCGGAAGGTGGCTGTTTGATGTAGTATATTTTCGTTGTCAATACAGAATTCAAGCCAGGCTTCGCCCGGTAGTTTCATTTCGGCAAATAATAGTAATCGGCGTTCGTCTTTATCTGCATAGATCACACGCCAAAAGTCCAATGCATCACCGGCATACAGCTTATTTTTATGCGTACGGCCACGACGTAATCCCACACCTCCTACAATAAGATCCATAAAACCTCGAATTTTCCACAGCCAGTTCCCGTAATACCAGCCACGGGAACCGCCAATTGACCAAATATTTTCAAGAACGGTCTCCGGGTTTGTAAGTTGTATTTTCTTTTCATCCTTCAAACAACCGTATTTGGGTACTTGAATGTATCCCTTTAAGTTTGTAAACCGGCCGGACACCAAAGCATCCTTCCAGCTTGAGATCACCAGATTTTGCTCGATCTTGATGAAAGCTTTCTTTATGGATTCTTCGTAAGAGATAGGCTCGATACCTAATATCTCTTGAAGTTTATTATCCTTTGCTACTACTTCCATTTTCATGCTATCCACTAGATTTACGGCAAGTTTATAGGAGGTACTGGTTACAAAATACAACCAATAGGAGGAGAGTCTCGGCGACATTACAGGAACTGAGATGATCCACAGCTTTAGTTTACGCACTTTTGCATAGATAAGTAACATTTCTTTGTAGGTGTAGATGTCCGGTCCTCCAATATCAAAGGATTGATCGTAGCAGTTTGGATTGAGGATCACTTCCGACAAGAAGGCAATAACATCACGAATCGCAATGGGCTGAATACGGGTCTTTAACCACTTAGGCGCGATCATTATAGGAAGTTTCTCGCAGAGATCCCGTATGATCTCGAAAGATGAGCTTCCGCTCCCTACAACAATTCCGGCGCGAAGCACGGTGAGATGATACGTTCCTTCGTAAAGAATGTCTTCTACATTTTTTCGAGAGGATAGGTGTTTGGAAAGTTGCTCTTCATTGACGATACCACTTAAATAGATTACCTGCTTTACTGTGGTGCCGGCCATATATTCGTTGAAATGAGTGGCAGCGGTAGCTTCCATTTCGTCAAAATTGTTGGTTGAAGCACTCATGGAGTGAATGAGGTAATAGGCGACGTCAATATCTTTTGGAAAGCTACTCGCATTTACAGCTTCCACAAAATCAACCTCAACAACTTGTACACGCTTTAACGTTTCGGGATCTATCGAGAGCCTGTTCTTATCTCGTACACAGCAAATAACTTCGTGACCTTTTTCTAAAAGCGCCGGAAGAAGTCTCATTCCTATATAACCGTTGGCGCCTGTAAGTAGTATTTTCAATTTTTTGTTTAAAGATAGATAATTGTGATTAAACAGGTGGTTAAAGTGTCGTTAACATAAGCTAGGCTATCTATTTAAATGATATCTTGGTATTGTATTTAGTGTAAAGAATATGAAAATATTGAAGATCGTTTTACTTGTTGTTGGTCTTATCTTAATAGTTATGGGACTTTATAACGCTTTTGTGCCTCAGGAAGTTTTGGATATCGGTCCGCTGGAGGTTTCGGCCAAGGAAGGATTAAGCAATCAAACCTTAGGGATGATTGGCTTAGGCGTATTGGCACTGCTTGCCGGGACGTTCTTGAAAAACAGGCGATAGCTTTTAGAGGTCTTCCAATCGTGTGGGTAGCGCCTTGGCTTTAGCGTTAAGAACTTTCAGCATAAAGGAATGGACGGCCGTATCTTTTGATTTGGCTTGTACCTTAACGTAATAATCATCCCGATAGATACTGTATTCTTCGGCATTGCCCTTATACAAAACCAATTTGTAATACGGAATGATTAACGCATACGACTCTAATAGGGATCGAAATCCCACAATAATTCCTCTAGGTCGCAATTCGATATTACATACGTTTCTGTTTGAATCGAGAATAAGTAAATTGTGAATGTGAATGCTAGAGTCGCTGATTAAAAGACGTGGGGACCCTATGCCTCTTTGCCTAATTCGCTCTTTCAATGTAAAAGGTTTGCCAAGTTCTTCGTCAATCTTTGTAGTGATCGGTTTGTTATTGTAAGATACATTCAAGAGCATTCTGTACGTGCTTTTCTTTTAAAGATACCATATTACGGGCAATTCAAACGTTAAATTTCTTGTATCTTTGCACCCGAACACCACACATGTGTTTCCGAAGAGAATCGCGAAAATCACAATGTAGAAAGGTGTTCTTATTGTTCCAAAAGGTATGAACTTACAAGACATTTTAGAAAAGGAAATACAAAAAGCTGCCGCAGAGATCTACGATGTGACATTGGAAACCGTCGAATTTCAAGCGACTCGCAAAGAATTTGAAGGGGATATCACCGTGGTGGTATTTCCCATGTTACGTGTCATCAAAGGAAATCCGGTGCAGATCGGGGAAGCTATTGGAACGTATCTTCAAGAAAAAGTAGCTGCTGTTTCCGGTTTTAACGTGGTGAAAGGATTTCTAAATGTGGTCTTGAGTGACACGTACTACCTTTCTTTTTTTAATGGTATTGGCGATTTTTCTTCCTTCGGAAGAGTGCCTCAAAGCGATTTTACCATGATGGTTGAATATGCATCTCCCAATACGAACAAGCCTTTGCATTTAGGACATATTCGAAATGTATTGCTGGGTTATAGCGTTTCAGAGATCTTAAAAGCGGCCGGTCGAAAGGTATATAAAACACAGATCATCAACGATAGGGGCATCCATATTTGCAAGAGCATGTTGGCTTGGAAGCGTTTCGGAAACGGGGAAACTCCCGAAACTACAGGGTTGAAGGGCGATAAACTGGTAGGGAACTACTATGTGAAGTTTGATAAAGAATATAAGAAAGAAATAGCACAACTTGTAGAAGAAGGAGTTTCAGAAGAGAAAGCGAAAGCAGAGGCACCATCGTTAGTTGCTGCTCAAGAAATGCTTCGCCAATGGGAAGCAGGGGACCCTGAAACGGTAGCGCTCTGGAAGATGATGAATGGTTGGGTGTACGAAGGATTTGATGCTACGTATGAAGCTATTGGGGTTGATTTTGACAGCTACTATTACGAAAGTGATACCTATTTGCTTGGAAAGGATGTGATCGCTGAAGGTTTGGAGAAAGGTGTCTTCTACAAAAAAGAGGACGGCTCTGTATGGTGTGACCTTACACCGGATGGCTTGGACGAAAAAATCGTTTTGCGAAGCGACGGAACCGCCGTCTACATGACACAGGACATTGGAACCGCCATACAACGAGTGAAAGACTTTCCGGATATTAATGGAATGATCTATACCGTTGGAAACGAGCAAGATTATCATTTTAAGGTGCTGTTTCTCATCTTAAAAAAATTGGGATACGACTGGGCCGAAAATCTGCATCATCTTAGTTATGGTATGGTAGATCTGCCTTCGGGGAAGATGAAGAGCAGAGAAGGTACGGTCGTGGATGCCGATGACCTTATTGCTGATATGTCGAAAACTGCCCAAGAGATAAGTGAGGAACTGGGTAAGATCGATGATTTTTCCGAAGAAGAAAAAAAGGATCTCTATCACACTATTGGATTGGGTGCTTTAAAATATTATATACTGAAAGTCGATCCCAAAAAGCGCATTTTGTTCGATCCTGAAGAAAGTGTCGATTTTCAAGGAAATACCGGTCCGTTTATTCAATATACCTATGCACGTATACAGTCTATTTTGCGAAAAGCAGGAAGTCTCCCGGAGCAAAGTACTATGTACGGTTATGTGCTTCAGGAAAAGGAAAAGGAAGTCTTAAAGCAGCTTCAGCTTTTCCCGGAAGTCATTCAGCAAGCCGCCGAACAGTACAGTCCGGCTTTGGTTGCAAATTATACTTATGATTTGGTTCGTCTTTACAATTCATTTTTTCAGAACGTTCCCATCTTTGGGGCCGATACTCAAGCTGAAAAAGAATTCCGCATACGGCTGTCTCATGCCGTAGGAGCAGTGATAAAAACTGCTTTTGAGGTATTGGGAATTGCGGTTCCTGACCGCATGTAATTATTCGAAGAAGCGAAAGCCAATCACCTTATCTTTACCTTCGGCTTTGTCTATATTAACAAAATAGCCAATTGTGCCTTTCTCAAAGACCAGATTGGCCTGGAATTGGTAGATCTCACCAATTTCGTCTCTGTCTTCAGACACCCCGAATGGCTGATAAGCCAGAAGATCGCCGTAGATCATTTCGTTATTTCTAATGGTCTTCTTGACACCGTCACCAATAGAAATGGGGATGTCGGCATCACTTTTTAAAGCATCCAGTTTTCCAAAGTTTCCGTTGACGATGCTTTCAGAAAAGCGTTTGAAATTACCGGACTTCGTAACGAGACTTTCAAGCAATTCGGAAGGATAGAAATAAGAAGCCGAATCTTGTTTACTGTTTATAAGGTCTACACTGATACCGTTGTAGGCTTTTTTTTCTTCTTCGGAAAGACCCTCAAAGACCAGTAATGCGATATTTCCAGACGTTACCGTGGGTGGTAGCGTATCGATCATTTTGCTGTTTGATACCACAATGTTGAACTCTTTCTTGGTACCCTGCGCTACGTCAAAGCTACTTTTCTTTGAATAGGCAGTAGTAGCACCGTAGATTTCTTCTACGGAGTTAAGGCTCTTTTTCTCTGTTTCTGAAGCACAACTTACTTTGATGAGTGCCAAAAGGATAATGGTTAATAGTCTCATAACTTCTATTTTTTATGTAGTTCGTATTCTAATGCAATGCGTACTAGACCAGCGGTATTTCGTGCTCCGGTCTTAATGAGCATATTTCGGCGATGGGTCTCCACCGTACCAAAACTTATAAATAATGTATCTGCGATCTCCTGTGTGGTACATTCTTCGAGGATAAGGAGCAGGATTTCTTTTTCCCTTTTTGACAATGTTGGGAACGGACTCTCAACGCGTTGTTTGCTTCCGTTCGCTACACTGTTGACCACAATAGCGTTTACGGTATCATCCAAGTACATGGCACCTCCATGAACGATCTTGATAGCATCTATAACTTCTTCCTGTCCTGCGTTCTTTAGTACATATCCTTTGGCACCGCTGCTAAGCATGAGTTTAATAAGGCTGCTCTCTTTATGCATGGAAATGGCAATGACCTTAAGGTTTGGAAACTCCTTTAATAAGTGTTTGCACGTCTCTATACCGTTCATTTCCGGCATATTGATGTCTAAGAGTACCACATCGGTTTTTACCGTAGGAATCAATTGAAGGGCCGCTTCACCACTTAGCGCTGTCCCTACCACTTTAATTCCGGGCTCATCTTTTAGCAGTAGTTGCATTCCCTCTATGACCATTTTATGGTCGTCTACTATAAACACATGTATCATACAATAGGAATATTAATGGTTATGGAAGTTCCTCTGCCCGGCTGCGTATCCCAATCAATGGTACCATCCAAATATTGAACTCTGCTGTTTATGCTTTTAAGTCCGAGTCCGCCACGCTCGGTAGCTCTTTGTTGTTCGAAACCTTTACCATCGTCTTCTACAATAATGTTCACATTTCCGTTGTAACCAATTATTTGGATAAGAATTGATTTGGCTTCAGCGTGTTTTCGAATATTAGAAATGATCTCTTGCAACAGTCGATAGATCATGATCTCCCGTGTGGGATCCATTTTTTCAGGTAGCTTGTTCAATTCTAAAGTTACTTCATACCCTTGTTCATGCAATTGTTCACCTATATCTTCTACGGCACCCTTCAACCCGGAGAGCGATAAGGCGTGCGGCATCATATTGTGCGAGATCCTGCGCACTTCCAAACAGGCTTCGTCTATGAGCGCATTTGTCTTTCCGGTAAGATTGAGTTGCTCCAATTGTTCTATTTCACGCTGTACGGTTGAGAAATGTGCTTTTACGGTACTTAAGAGTCCGCCTAAACTATCATGAAGATCTTTCGCAATACGCAGTCTTTCGGCTTCTTGTCCCTCGATCATGCTACTAAGAGCCAATAATTTATTCTTTTGTTGAAGTTCTGTGATGCGCTGTGTTTGAAGGGTTTCTTTTTGATGGGCAATGGTCTTTTGATATTTTAAACGCTTACTGAAGAACAAGAAGGAAACCAACAATAAGATACCTAAGGCGATCAACCCAATTAAGATCTGGGTCTTTTGTTTTGAATCTTTTTCGATCTGAAGGTTTTGCTCTGCAATCTTCCGCTCTTTGATCTCGGTATCGTATTTTACTTCAAGCTCTGCAATGTTCCTCTGCATCCTTTGTGAAGAGATACTGTCTCGCAATGAAGCTTCTAAGATCTTATAGGTGTAGGCGTCCTTAAAGTTTGAAGCCGCCACGTTGATTTCCGCCATTTTGGTATACAGATAAACAAGCACTTGTGGTTTTTTAACACGCGTCACCTTTTGTATGGCTCCTTCAAGAAAAGGGATCGCAAGTTCGGGCTGTCCCATTTTAGCATAGGTGTCGGCCAAGGCCATGGTGTTGAATGCAAAAGAATTTATGCTGTTCAAACTGTCACTAATGGTAATGGCTTCCTTTAATCTTGGAATGTTGGACGGATCGGTCCTTTTTTCAAAAATGCTTTTTATAGGCATGTGACCGGCCGGGGTATTGGGGTGTGCTTCTTCATAATAGGCTGCCAATCGCTCGGTATATTTGGCAAGTTCCAAAGGAGCATCCACTTGTGAGAAGTGGTCCACGAGGATATACAGCACAAATCGGTTGGAAGGGGTGTTTCCTGCATCCTCAGTGAGCAATCCCATTTTACGGTAATAGGCTGTTTGGCCTTCAACATCGCCCAACATGTTTTGAAGCAGACCCTTATGGTAATAGAAGTTCCAGAGAAGGTCCCGATTCTCCGCCTTTTCTGCCATGGGCTGTGCCGCATTGAGGTGAAATAATGCCTTGTCTGGTAAATTCTGAAAGAGATACGCATTTGCCACCGAAATATGATACTCGATCGTCGCCCGTTGGTCCTGCAATTTTTCTGCCAACTCCAATCCTAACAACTTGATCTGTAACGCCTGATCGGTGAGTCCCTTTTGAGATAATTTTTGACTGAATCGCGTATAAAGAACCATACGCCCTAAATCTGTACTGTCCTTAGAAAGTGCATATTCAAAGAGCGCTTCGGCACCGGAATGATCTTTAAGTATTAAGGAGTTGATAAAATGGTATGCTTCCTTTTTTTCTTCGTAGGGTTTATCGCTGAGTGTTTGTAATGTGCTGTCTAAACGTTTCTTTATATCTTTCTGCGCCAAAACCAATTGCGGTATTCCGAGGAAAACCGCAATTGGAAACAAAAAACGAATGGAAATATTGGCTAGCATACTCAAAAGATATAAAATTTTAACGAGTGTTATTATGAGTCGCCTATCGGGACTTCATAGAAACAACCAATGTAAACTCACCTTCACTTAGCCCATCTGCTCCAGTAACTCCAATCACAACGCGATACGGATTGTTAATTGCTACCAGATTGGTCACTTTTCGGGTGTGGTCCTGTGGCGCTTTGCCGCTAAAGTTTCGTTCTTGTTTGTGATCTGCTTCACAGCGAATACATCGCGGCAGATTTGGTACAAGGTAATTACTGTTAACTCCAATCTCATAGGCATACACACTAAAATTGGCAGTGGGATCCTTCGGGATTACCGTTACTTCCATTTCACTGTATTTAGGAATGATCCCTGTAAAAAAGAGATGTTTGCCCGTAAACTTACTTTTCTGAGTTTCAGGAAAACATGCGTTGGAACTGTTCCAAGCCCACGACAGGTCGTCTAGTACTATGCCTTCTGAAAGATCCCCCGAATAGGCTACCTCTTCATTTGGTATAGGTTCTATGGTATATACCTGAGGTTGTGCCTGAAGTATATAGGTGCCAAGCACCAGTGCAATGATTAATGTTGTTTTCATATACAAAGGATTAGGGAGCGTTGCCACTCCCGGTTGCATGCTGCTTTATGCTTTTTTCCCGTTGATTCGGTATTTGAACTTATTTCCTACCGAAAGGTTCTTCATGGCGACAATAATGATCTTTCCACGAACATTGTTTAGGGTAAAGGTTTTTACCTTTCCGTTTTTGTCGTTTGGAAATTCGTAAGTTGCTTTTTGTGTGGTTACACCATCGCGGCCTTGTACGCAAATTACGACACCGGTTTTCGCCTTTCCGTCGTATTTATTAATGGTGATCTTTACCGAATCGTCAAAGGATGGTGGAGAGACAAAGGTACTTTTGGTCTGCCCGGCAATGCTTCCGGTTTCATTTCCGCCATCCAGTTCCAAAAGTCGGGGCCCGATGGTTGCACCGCCATTGGCAGCGATCCAATTCCATACATTCTTGATCTTTTGCACTTCGGCCTTAAAAGGGATGAGTTGGATGTTGGGTTTCCAAGGGCCCCATTTTTCCCAGGTCTTTTCGGCCAATTTTACTCCCTGATTACAATTTTGTGCTGTCGTTTGCATATTGAATGCCAAGAGTGCGATGATAATGATGATACTTGCTTTTTTCATGATTGCTTTAATTTAATGGTAATTAATGGTTTAAGGTATTTTAAAGGTAACGTGTCCGGCAAGAATTTCTATCTTAGAATTCTGAGAGGAGTTTAAAATGTATGAATTCCGATAGCTTGCTTTCTTTCGATCGCGGCCGTTAAAATGCTGCGATCTGAAATTCAAATTTTTCCGAAGCCTCTTTGTTCTTGATGGCTATACTTATAATTTTTCCTTTGACCGCTTCCAGAACAAAGGTTTGGTCGCTTTCTTCACCGGTAAAATGAAATTGATGCATATTTTGAGTCGCACCTGTTTTGTCGTGAGCGCAGATCACCACCTCGGCTCCAGCACGGTGTTGTGTATTTTGTATGGTGATGGTAATGGATTCCTTCGGAACAAGAGAAGTGATGTACACGCGCTTTTTAAGACTCTTAATGGTTCCTCGTTTTTGTTTCCCATTTATAAAAAGTAGCTTGGGAGCATCGCTTTTAAATGATAAGGAAGTGAGTGAGTTGCTTAATGAACCTTTCAAGGTGTTGAATTCGTCCATTACAGCGTCGGGGTTGGTAAGTACCTGTTCCAGTGTTGCTTTTTCCAAAAGGGAATTGACCATGTCCAAACCTTCATTGCATTCCTGCGCACTGGTGGTAACCGAAAATACCAAAATAATGATTGTAACAAATAATGCCTTTTGCATGCTGTGAGATTTACAGGTGTAACATAGTGCTAAATTACTGTGTATCTTCATGTAAGGCATCAAAGAATTCTACTAGCAATTTAAAATATATGATTTCAGGGAGAGCTTTTGAAAAGAATGGTACTTAGAAGAGAACTTGTACAGATAGATTGGGTGTAAAACCTAAGGAGACTTCCTTTACTTGATTGATCCGTGCGTTGCCGTTGGAATCGGTATCCAAGGCATAGCGAATGTTTAAAGTGTTTTTTTGATCTAGCAAGTTCAAGACAGCGAGATTGAGCTTTGCATCGACCCCTTCGGAAAGTTCCCAGAGATACTCGGCAGAAACATCGGTGCGATAATAATTCGAAAGACGTTCTGCATTGGGTGCTGCATAGAGAATCGTCTCGTCTCCATCAATGATCTCAATGGCATCTGTGGCCCGCGGGAAAGTATTTGGCTTCCCTGTTCGATAATGAAAGCCTACGGCAAATTTCAGCTTGTTTAATGTATACGAGCCTGCCGCTGTTAGCGAATGTCGAATGTCGAGGTTGTGGGGAAAAGGATTGGGATCGAGCGTTGCAAAAGTATAATCGTTTTTCATATACAAATAGGTGAACCAAGCACTAAAGCGATTTGTCTTTCTATTTAAAGTGAATTCGGCTCCTTTTGAGGCATAACTACCTTGTGCGCTTACAAACTGAAATTGATTTTGAAACCCTTGATTTGATGCTGTGATGCCTTCTACCTTTTTGTAAAACCCTTCCAGATTAACAAACCACACATTCTTTTTATACAGCAATCCTACCGATAGTTGCTTGCTTTGTATAATAGGTGTTTCCGTCTCATCGGCCAAGACCCAGCGGCGCTTTTCTACACCTAGAAAATCACTGTCGAAATCGATACGCTGTGTGACGGCCTGGCTTTTCAATTCGCCCAAAGCTTCCAGCGCAAAGCCGCCTCCCAATTTCTGATGTATACTAAATCTGGGCTCCGGAAGAAATCGATCGAACTTTTCATAATAATTGGCGCGTAAACCACCTCTTAGAATAGAATTCTTATTGGAGGAGGTATAGATGAGGTCTGAGAACAGCACATGGGACCGTAATACTTTCTTTTCGTAGATTCTGAAACGAGGTAAATTAACATCTTGTAGATTGGCGATCCCTATTTCCGAAAAATGATAACCTCCCTTTAGCTGAAGCACGTTATCTAAGCTATAGGCAGCATCTAGTTTTAAACCGGCATCGATCACTTCATTTTCCTGTTGTTGAACTTGGGTGGTAAAGATGTCGTTATTGGTTGCGTCTAAAAGATAATAACTACCATAGACCAGTGCCGTGGTCTCAAAGTAGGCTGTCCAATTTCGGGTCCAAGCAATACCTGCCAATACGCTTCTTTGTTCTAGATTACTCGTTTTGGAGTTAGCAGCAGATTGTAACGTTTCGGTAAAATCTAGCTTATTGTCTGCCGTGAATGTGGTGAACCGTATTTTATCCTTTTCTGAAAGGTCCCATAGAAATTTGGCACTGAGATCGTAGAAGCTAAATGTTTCGGACAAGGATAAGGTTCCCGGCGCAGAAGGATTCTCCTGATTGGTGATTTCAGTATCCTGGAAGATTCTTTCAGAATAGGTCTTATAGACGGGAGTTTCAAAAAGGGAGTTAATAGAATGCCTTCCTGAGAGTTGCACAGAGCTCCTATAAGAAGTTGGAATGTCCAAGTAAAAGTTACCGTTGATCAAGTTCACGCCTGCTCCGCCTTCAAATTTTGAGGTGATCTTGTCTTTGGAGCGCATGTCGATCAGCCCAGAAACACCTTCGCCATACCGGGAAGGCGTTCCATTTTTATACAGTGTCACCTTTTTTGTAAGATCGGGATTGAATGCAGAAATAAGTCCGAAGAAATGGCCGCTCTGATACATTTTTATATCCTCGTACAGAATTAGATTCTCATCATGCGTTCCGCCGCGAATATTGATGTTGGAAATGGTCTCGTCTGCACTTTCAACACCGGGAAGTGCCTGTGCAATCTGTAACACGTCATTTTCTACCTGTCCGGGGAGCAGTCCAAAATTATCGGTGTTTAGAACGATGGCTCCCTGAGTTGTCTTTTGGATACCTTGGGTGAACAAGGTCTCTAAGGTGATGGCATTTAACGCTGTTACCGAAGGAACCAACAGAATGCTGTAACAATCCTCAGTAAGCCGATTAGTACTTATTTCGGTGGTCTCGTACCCCACATGAGAGATCTGAAGTGAGGTATTCGAGTATGTTTCGGCTACATAAAAAATACCTTCGTTGTTGGTAACTACGGCAAAACTTCCGTCTATGGTCTGTATCGTGACGTCCGGGAGCGGTAGGCCTGTTTTGGCATCGTAGATCTTTCCGCAGTAGGAGGCTTCCTCATTTTTAAGCGTGGCAGTAATATAACGATCGTCGATGCGGGTAAAACGCAAGGGGGTGTTTTGGGTAAGATAGTCTAGGGTGTTTTCCAACGAGTTCCCCTTGGAAGGCGGAATGATAACAATTCCTGTAACGTCTGAAGTAGCATAGGAAATACTCACATTGTAGGTTGTCTCTACCTGCTCGATCACCGCTGTCAAGGAAATTTTTTGTGTATCTTGGGAAAGCACTCGTGAACACCACAAAAGTGCTAGGACTGTAAGCAATGCAATGTTCTTTCTACTGACTGCCTTGTGCATATATTAGTACTTCCCCATTAGTTACCGTATACTGTAATTGTAGCGGTTCACACACCGATTTTAATGCAAGCTCCAGATCTGAGTGTGTAAAACTACCGGTGAACCGTTGTGACAGATCGATCTTCGCTGCATTCACCTTTACGGGATAATACCGCTCAATTTCTTGTAAAATAACACCAACAGGCATGTTCTCAAAATGACTTTCGTCAGTTATCCAAACAGGTGCTGTTGCATTGGTAGGTGTATGTACTACTAACGTTCCGTTCTCGACTTTTAGTTTATTGCCTGCGGGCAATTTAATGAGTGTGTCGTTATAAGCAACACTCACTAGACCTTCATAACATTGTACATGAAATAACGAGTCGCGTGAGAAAACGTTGAACTGTGTTCCCAGTACAGTGACCACACCTTGCGAGGTATTCACAGAAAAGGTACTGCCTTTAGAAACTTTAAAATAGGCTTCCCCACTAAGAGAGAGGGAGCGCTCACGCTTCCAATCACTCTTGTTATAGGAAAGTTGTGAATCGGCATTGAGTAGTACTTCCGAAGCATCGGGTAACACAATAGACTCTTTTTGGGCAATCCCTGTGCTTACAGTAGTATCCAGCGTATTTAGATATAGATAACCCGCGCAGATCACGGCTACAACCGCTGCGATCTTTAAGAGTGTCTTTACAGGGTTGAGTTTTTTGACGGAAACTTGTGTATCTCGTTTTGAAAGAATAGCTTGATACGTGCCGGCACTATCAAACTGCGGTGCCTCAAAACCCAAAGCCGCTTCCGAGATCTCCACATAGGAAGCATATTCGGGAGAGGACCTAAGAATCTGGATCTCTTCTGCGCTGGCTTCGCCATTCAAATATTTATGTAATATGTAATTTTTATCCATGATTTGCGTATATCATACCTACTAATAGAACAGGGATCATCGCATTTACCCTACCCTTAATTTAAATTTTCTCGATATCGTTTCGCAGGGCAGCCAGCGCCTGACTCATACGTTTTTCTACAGCTTTCACCGAAATATCCAAAATCTCGGCGATCTCTTTATACTTTTTGCCTTCAATTCGGTTCATTAAAAAAGCGGTGCGTTGTGCTTCGGTAAGCCCTGCGATGGCATTCTCTATTTTTTTGAGATATTGTTTTTCCTCCAATAGGAATTCCGGAGATTGATCATTAACCTTCATGGGCTCAAGAGCAGCATGCTTTAATACCACCTTTTTATGTGCTACCTCATTGAGAAACGCATTGTTCGTAACGGTATATAAAAAGGATTTTGCTTTCGACAAAGGGACCTTGGCACAATTTTGCCATAATTTTATAAATGCATCCTGCACAAGATCATCTGCCTGAGCCGTATTGCCACATTTAAAGTAAATGAAGTTCCAGATCTGTTTACTGTAATCTTCATATACTTTCGTAAAATTATGCTCCTTACAAACGTTTTCGTTTTCTTCCATATAGGGTGAGGTCTTGCCCAAAGATATTTAAAAACTTTTTTTATATACAACGTAGGGTATTTTAAAAGTGAATTGTTCTATACATAAAGACCCCAAAAAAATAGTGCAATGAAAAATTTACTTAGAATTCACTTCCTGATCCTTCTCGTATTAACGTTGCTTTTTGGCGCCTGTCAAAAAGAAGAAGAAGAATTTATTGATGAAACCGAAGAAGAGACCATTACGGCTAATTCAACAGCGACCCAACTTCTTATTCGATCTTCCGAAAACGCAGGAGATTTTGATGACATTATCGACGGAAACAGTTGCGCAAGTGTTGTCTTGCCGGTTACCGTAGTTGCAAATGGCCAAGAAGTAGTAATTAATAGCGAAGACGATTATGATATCGTTGAAGCAATTTTTGACCAATTTCCAAACGATCAAGATACGCTCGAGATCCAATTTCCTATCACCATCCTCCTGGAAGATTTTACCCAGATCGTTATTAATGATCAAACCGAACTGGATGCTATCATCGCGGCTTGTGACGCAGATATTGATGACTCTATTGGCTGTGTAGATTTTGTTTACCCTATCACGTTCTTTATCTACAATTCCAATCAGCAGCAGATAGGCACGAACACCGTGCATAGTGATGTAGAACTTTACCAGTTCTTGAGCAATTTAAGCAGTGACGAATACATAAGTATCGATTTTCCAATTGCCGTGATCGTGAACGGAGTGCAATTTCCGGTGGCAAATACCCAAGAGCTTATTGCTATTATAAGCAGTGCCAATTGTGACGATGATAGTAACCATGATCCTATCGATAACACTCAATTTACAGAGGACCTTACGACTGGGGTTTGGTACATCACATATTACTTTGATGATTACGATGAGACTTCAGATTTTAATGGCTACGAGTTCGATTTTGCATCAGATAATACCGCAACTGCCACCAGTGGAACTACCACAGTAAATGGTACTTGGAATTTGACAGGCAGCAGTTCTCCGGACTTGGTTCTTTTCTTCGGAACGAATGATCCTTGGGACGAACTGGACGAAGACTGGGACATCATTGAAGCAACCTCAGAAATCATTCGCCTACGTGATGTAAGTGGTGGCGATGGAAGTACCGATTATTTAACCTTTGAGCGTACACCCAACGACGGGGGATCCAATACAGATGTCAATGAACTTATTACGCAATTGACAACCGGAGATTGGTACGTGAACCTTTACGATGATGAAGGCGATGATGAGACGTGCGATTATGTCGATTATACTTTTACGTTCAATACCAACGGAACTGCAACTGCCCATAGTAATTCAACTACCAAGAACGGCTTTTGGAGTGTGGAAATTAGCAGTGACAATACCTTAGACCTAATCCTGAATTTTGAATACGACAATGAGGACGATCCTTTTGAGGACCTTAATGACGATTGGGATGTACTAGGTTTTGATGCCACTTTTATCAACCTCCGTGATATTAGCGGCGGAAACGGCGGCACCGATCTCCTTAATTTTGGAAGAACGCCTTACGACGACTGCAACGGCGGTGGTGGCGGGGGAGATGATCCCGACCCACAAGAACTTCGGGACATTATGGAAACAGGTACTTGGTATGTAGACACCTATTTAGATGATGGTGATGATGAAACCGCAGATTATTCAGGATATACCTATACTTTTTATTCCAATCAAACAGTATTGGCTACAAACGGTTCCGAGAATGTGCAAGGGATATGGATTGTGACTGTGGTTGCAGCAGAACTCAATTTTGAGTTCGATATGGACAGCCCTGTTAACGGTACCGATGACGACGAATATAAAGTAACAGCATTTTCCAATAACTCCGTGACGTTTATAACAAGGGATAGCAGTGGCAATGTGGAAGACACTTTAATAATTAAGAGAAACTAATAAATACACTATGAAAAAAATGAAAAAGAAAATGATCCGTCTGGTTGTAGCAACCTCTCTATTAACTGCTGTAATCGCTTGCAGTCCTTCCAACGACGACTCCTCGTCTAATGATGCAAGTGCCCAACAAACGGCAGCGATTGCCCGAAACGGCACCTGGGAAATCACCTACTTCTATGACACAGACCAAGAAGAAACCGGTAATTTTAGTGGCTATAGTTTTAGTTTCAATGAGAACGGAAGCTTAGTTGCGGTTAATGGCAGCACTACAGTTACCGGTACCTGGTCTGTAACGAATTCCAGTAATTCCAGCGATGATGATGGAAGTAATGACGATGATGATGACTTCAACATCTTTTTCGCGTCTCCGCGTGAGTTCGAAGAGCTAAGCGACGACTGGGACATCATTTCGGTTACCGAAACCAAGATCGAATTGATCGATGTGAGCGGAGGAAACGGAGGAACCGATTATTTAACGTTTGAAAGACAGTAACTCCTCCATGATTGTTTTTGCCCCAAAGAGCCGGCTGGAATTTTTCCGGTCGGTTTTTTTATGCTGAAAATGTTCCTTGCTCAATCGGGGCGCAGCGAAGCTAATAATGTTTCCAAAGTTTCCCTCGCTTCGGAAGGAGCCAAAATTACACTGCGTCTACTTCCATTTTCGGTGCTGCTAAGTATGGCAGTACGCATCGCTCTCTTTGTGCGATGTGTTTCTGAAGCATCCAGTAAACTTTCAGCTAAGGAAGCGATCTGAAGAAAGGATTTTTCAGAAAGGATACACGCAAAAGGTGTTCCGCCACTATAATACCCCGATGAACTTTCCGAAGCCGTCACAGGATCGAAACGAACCTTATTCCCCGAAATGTGATAGGTATTGTTGTTCATGTCGGTGTAGGTATACACAATCGAAGTTTTAAAGGAAGCACATCCCGTGTTTGCGATCGAAAATAATAGGAGCATCATGACTATGGTTCCTCTCATCTCTATTTTTTATAAAGTTTTTTCCCTGCTTCTTCATATTTGTCGCCTGCTGTCCAGAAAGGGGTCACGGGATCATTGGCGATCTTACGACCGGACAATACATAGGCACTAAAAAACTTGAGGAGATAGTCGTAATCCAGGCTTTCTGCCTCGTCCCCCGGGCGATGATAATATTGGGTAAGTGTTCCATCAAACGCTGTAAAACCTAAACTAAAGGTAGGTGCTGGTATCCCCTTGGCGGCAAATTTTACATTATCGCTACGGTCAAAAAGTCCTTGCTCGGGTGCAGGGTCATCTACGGCGGTAAGTCCAAATGCTGTGGCTGCTTCTTTTATGTGTGAACCAGCAGAGGTCCGGTTCAAACCAATAATGGTGGCAAGGGAAGTATCGTTATACCCTGCATTATCACTGTTAAAGCAATAGACCATCTGCTCTAGCGGAAGCACGGGGTTCTCCACGTAATATTCACTACCTAACAATCCTTTTTCTTCTCCGGTGAACAGAATGAACAAGGCACTTCGTTTTGTAGGGTACTTGGCCAGATTTTGTGCCATGCTCAATACGGTTGTGATACCCACAGCATTGTCTCGCGCACCATTATAGATAGTATCTCCTGTCTCATCCGGTGTTCCAATACCCACGTGATCGTAATGACCCGAGTAGATAATGTATTCATCTTTCAACATAGGATCTGTGCCCTCCACCATGCCTACCACGTTTTGGGTTGTAATAGTTTCGGTGACAGCAGCCTCCATTTTCAATGTACTCTTTACCGTATTTTTTTCGCTAAAAATTTTTGAATAGGATCCAGTTTCGTCCCACACCCAAATATAAGGCAGGCCGTTTGACTTAGGTGCCTCTTTAGCTTCGTTGGTGGCAAGACTAATTCGTGAGTTGGTAAAATTATGATCAATGAATCCCCACAGGTTCTCGTCGGTAGAAAGCAGTTCGATCACACCCGCTGCTCCTGCTTTTTTCGCCAAAGCCATTTTCTTGTCACGATATCCAAATGCGCTACGGGCATCTGTGGCATCGGGCCCTCCGGCCTTCATTACTACAACTTGGTTTGCCACATTCTTTCCTGTATAGTCTGCTTCAAGTCCATATCCAACAAAGACGACATTTCCGGTATATTCTAAGGGTACCGCTTCAATAGCCACTTTATGACGAACCGATACTCCATCCAACGTAAGGTCTGTGTGTTTTGGTGGGCTCACTCTTTGCATTGGGATATTTTGGTAGAAAGTTCCTTCCTTCGATGCCGGTTGTACTCCATAGCCCCGCATTGTATTTGCCAAATAGGAGGCGGCGATCTTGTTCTCTGCGGTTCCCGTTTCTCTTCCTTTTAGGAGATCATCTGCCAAAAAGTAGATATGGCCTTCTATGGCACTCTTGCTAACGGTATTTTGGACTAGCTCTTTATCGGTTTGTGCTAAAATAGTGATGCTGCATACAAAGAGCAGCGAACTGAACATTAATTTCATGCGTATGTTTTAAGGGTTATTTCTCTAAATGGTAGATTTCCATGATATCTTTAAGTATGTTGTTGAAATCGATCTTTAGGTCTATTATTTTTCCGGTATGTATATCGAATACCCAACCATGTACCCGAAGGTCTCTCTTTCGATAGGCTATTTGGACATCGGCTGTTTTAATGACGTTCACGCATTGTTCTTGAACATTGAGTTCAACCAAACGGCGGTATTTTTCCTCTTCATCTTCAATGGCGTTTAGAGCAACACGATGAAGTCGGTAAACATCTCTAATGTTGCGTAACCACGGATTTAAAATACCGAGGTCTTGTGATTGCATAGCAGCTTTAATACCACCGCAGCCGTAGTGTCCGCAAACAATAATATGATTTACTTTAAGAAAACGTACGGCATAATTGATCACAGACATGGCACTTAGATCTAAGTTGGAGACCATATTGGCAATATTTCTTAGAATAAATGCTTCACCGGGTTTTGCTCCCATAAGTTCTTCGGCTGTCACTCGGCTATCACTGCACCCAATATAAAGTACTTCGGGGTGTTGCCCTTCACTTAAGTTTCTGAAATAGTTAGGGTCAAGTCCTAGCTTTTCGTTAACCCAAGCTTGATTGTTCTTAAAGATCTGATCAATATTCATACGTAGATTTCGTGATCAATATTTTTTAAAGATAGGTAAACTTTAAAAATAGAAGCATGAGCCATCGTTAACTTTTTCAGAAAACAGAAGGCCGGTTCCCAATATAGAACCGGCCTTTTGTAATAGTGAGATGTATCTTATTGAAAGTTACTTATTCCATTTCTGTATCTTCCTCCATGCTTGCTTCTTCTTGCGCTGCCTGCATTTCCATTTGTGCTAGCACGATTGGGCTGCGATCGTAATAAGCATACTCTTTAACTACCTTGCCATCTATAAATTGCGCAGTAAGGTGTACCGGCATCTTGTACGTTTGATTGTTCGCTGTCATGGTACCTTCCCATACACCCCAAAAATTTACCCAAGTTTCACCATCATCAGTCACGACCATTTCAATATCGCCTTCATCTTTCACGAATCCGTAAGATGAGTAGGCAGCCGTTGTTTCCTTAAATGCATTTGCATTGTCTGCAGCCGATAAAAATTTATCAGAAGTATTGTGGTAGATCTTTGCCGTATCGGCATAATGACTCTTGTATCCTTCCCAGTCCCCGGCTTCATACGCCGCCATTGCAGCTTTTAAAGAATCGATCTCCGGTGAAGTTTGCGTGTATCTTTCGGGTTGTTCTTGGCAGGCCGTAAACATTAAAAGTGTTAAGAATAAAATTCCTGCGTTTTTCATTGTTTTCATACGATAGTTAGTTAGTTAATATTGGTTTGAAAATTATAGTAGTATAGCACAGCAGGAGACTAAGTGAGAGAAGGAGGCATATGTATTTGAAATACAACACTTTAAATATACATATTTTTAGAATAGTATTTCTACGTATTACTACGTATTCTGTTATTATTGTTAAATATAAAGGGCTAGCGCACTAATTAAACATATCTTTGTGCAACATAAAGAAATGACGTTACTCTAAATTGTCATTTTATAAACAATTTATATGTCATTTAAAACGCTTGGGCTTTCCGATGCCCTGTTGAGGTCCATCAGCAAAAAGGGATACACTTCCCCGACGCCTATCCAACAAAAAGCCATCCCCAATATTTTAGAACGCAAGGATATCTTAGCCTCGGCACAAACCGGTAGCGGAAAGACCGCTGCTTTTGCTTTACCAATGCTTCATATATTAAACAATCAGACACAATTAAGACAGCGCCCGGTACGCGCCTTGATCCTAACCCCAACCCGAGAATTGGCAGCACAAGTGTATGAAGAATTTAAAGAGTATGGGGAGTTCACATCCTTACGCGCTACCGTCATCTTTGGAGGTGTTAATGCGAATCCGCAAATAAGAACCCTTCGGCAAGGCGTAGATATTTTGGTCGCTACCCCCGGCAGATTGTTGGATTTACAAAATCAGCGGGCCGTGACTCTTTCAAATGTTGAGATTCTTGTACTGGATGAAGCAGATCGTATGCTAGACATGGGATTTCTTAGGGATATAAAAAAAATTATTGCCTTATTGCAGGGGAAGAGACAAAACCTGCTTTTTTCGGCAACCTTTTCAAAAGAGATAAAGGAATTGGCAAACACTTTTTTGCACCAGCCCGTGCAAGTGGAAGCCACTCCTGAAAATACTGCGGTAGAGATCATCGATCAAATTGTGTATCGAACCGACAAGAGCAAGAAGACCGACCTTGTAATTAAGCTGATATCGGAAGGAGACTGGCAACAAGTCCTCATCTTTACACGAACAAAACACGGTGCCAACAGATTGTGTCAAAAACTAGATAAGGCAGGGATTAGTGCTGCGGCAATTCATGGAAATAAAAGTCAAGGGGCACGCACCAAGGCGTTGTCTGGTTTTAAAAGCGGGAAGGTACGTGTGCTCGTTGCAACCGATATTGCTGCACGTGGGCTCGATATACCTTTATTGCCGCATGTAATCAATTATGAGCTCCCTAACGTTCCTGAAGATTACGTGCACCGAATAGGTCGTACCGGAAGAGCAGGAGCCTCCGGAGAAGCGATATCTATTGTAAGCGTAGATGAGAATGAGTATGTGGCCGGTATCGAAAAGCTGTTAGGAGAACCCCTACAAAGCGAAACGCTCCCCGGTTTTGAAATCACCGAAACCCTTACAGAAGTTCTGGAACGTAAAGCAGAGAATAAAGCACAAAACCAACGCGGTCGCCAAAACAATACTAAAAAGAAACCTCAGCCCAAAGGCGGAGGTTATAAACGCCGCGGAAGACGTTAACATCAATACCGGATCATCTCTCTACTTCGTTCCTGCCGGAATATAAGAAAGGTCTCTCCTCATATAGCCATTGAGCGTTTCAACACGAATGATCGAACTCAAGAGTTGCTCATATATCTTGTTGCGTTCTTCGGCTAACAATTCTTTGTTTTCCTTGCGGATACGCTCGTAATCTTCCGGACTTTTAGCAGAAATTGCTACCAAAATAAATTGCCCGGGAGCCCCGAAACCACTACGGTAAACGCGATAGTGTTCAGGTGAATTTTTCTTAGCGTAAAGCTGTTTGAACTGCATAGCCAGATCCAATACCTTATTAAAATTTTGCGGGGTGGTATACCAGAATTCTAATTTTCTAAATTCCAAGCCGTCTTCGGCAATATCCACGCCTCCCGGCATATAGGAAAGCTCATTATCCAGGTGGATGATGTAGTCGCTGTGAGTATCATAACAGTTGTCGAAATTATCGAACAATTGATTGAACTCCTGTTCTCCCATCTTACTCTGAAGCCCCGAAAATCGGCTCTTATCAAGATCGGCCATGTTGTCTATCGGAGATAAGTGAAAATACCGTAAATCGTCGGTGGAAACGGTATACCAATGGGCAGTGTCAATATTAAATTTCTTACAGTTGTTTGCAAGAATGCTGCAGTACTCTTCATAATCGGCTACCTTAGCCGGATATACCGGGTCTTCATGAACCCAAAAGGCCTGTGAATTCGTATCCTGTGCATAATGTGCTTCAGTAACAAACAGTAGTGCGATCAATACTAAAATAATGGATTTTGGTGATTTCATATGCTTCGAATTAGTGTTGGTGTGGTAGTGCTACAATCCGAGTGTAACAAATAGTAAAAAGCATTCTGTGATGAACCTTATATACCGTCAACCTTTAAGTGACGTCTTCTATCCTGTGCTATTTTTGAATGATACATCCTTTTTTTAGGCTGTATTGCAAGGTAACTTCCTATTAAAGATACAAAAGATTTATATATGCGGCATGTTTGTAAAAGAAGGAGTTGTATTTTCTTCGGAAGAAACCTCCTAATAGCATTCTTATAGCAGTTAAAGATCAGTCACACCAAGGTCTTTAAAGCCAAATTGTAAAAAGCGGAGCGAAATAAGGATTTCTGAAGGATTTATTACGGCATGGCACCTGCTTGTTAAGTATTAGGTTTATGGGATTTTACCGTTTATATGTGTTGAAGAATATTACTGTTTTCTTAATTCTTATTCATAAATGAAAGCGACCTCGCGTAATTTTTTAACGACAAAGACCATGAATTTAAATCAACTGTTGAAAGAGGGGGTATAAAGTCAATCTTTACGAAAAAAGTGATAACATGAGGTAGGTCTATTATTTTTAATTACGCGTTTTATCTTTCCATACTTCCTACTTTGTAACTCCCTTGTCAATTAGTATCTTTGCACCTCCAAACACCCAAGTCAAGGAAGCGGGTGGATTGCAACCCTAAAGAGAAAGAGTATGTTCGATAATTTAAGTGATAAATTAGATAAAGCGCTACACGTACTAAAAGGCCACGGAAGCATTACCGAGGTAAACGTTGCGGAGACTTTAAAAGAAGTTCGCCGTGCACTGCTTGATGCCGATGTTAACTTTAAGATCGCTAAAGAATTTACAAATACTGTCAAAGAAAAAGCCTTGGGTCAAAATGTATTGACGACTTTACAGCCGGGACAATTGATGGTGAAACTGGTAAAGGACGAGCTCACTGAACTCATGGGGGGTGAAACCGCCGGTATCAACTTGCAAGGTTCACCAAGTATAATTTTGATGTCCGGACTTCAAGGTAGCGGTAAGACCACATTCTCGGGGAAATTGGCAAATTATCTAAAAACAAAAAAAAGCAAAAAACCATTATTGGTCGCTTGTGATGTTTACCGTCCGGCTGCGATCAATCAGCTGCATGTTGTAGGCGATCAGGTTGGGGTAGAAGTGTATAGTGAAGAGGGGAATCTGAACCCTGTGGAGATCGCACAAAATGCGATTGCGCATGCCAAAGCGAACGGACATAATGTAGTTATTGTGGATACGGCAGGACGTTTGGCCGTAGATGAGGAAATGATGACCGAGATTGCCAATGTTCATAAAGCGATCCAGCCTCAAGAAACATTGTTTGTGGTAGATGCGATGACAGGGCAGGATGCTGTTAATACTGCGAAGGCCTTTAATGAACGGTTGAATTTTGAAGGTGTAGTTCTTACAAAATTAGATGGAGATACACGAGGAGGTGCCGCTATCTCTATTAAGAGCGTGGTAGATAAACCCATTAAATTCATTGGTACCGGCGAAAAGATGGATGCGATTGATGTGTTCCACCCTGCTCGTATGGCCGATCGTATATTAGGGATGGGAGACGTTGTTTCCCTTGTAGAACGTGCCCAAGAGCAATTTGATGAAGTGGAAGCGCGTAAGCTTCAGAAGAAAATTGCAAAAAACCAATTTGGGTTTGACGATTTTATAAAGCAGATCCAACAGATCAAAAAGATGGGAAGCATGAAGGATCTGGTAGGGATGATCCCAGGGGCCGGAAAAGCGTTAAAGGATGTGGATATCGATGATGATGCTTTTGTTCATATTGAAGCGATTATTCATTCCATGACCCCCGAAGAGCGAAGTACACCTTCTGTAATCAACGGAAGCAGAAAAAAGAGAATTGCCAAGGGGAGTGGAACATCGGTGACTCAGGTGAATCAACTGTTGAAACAATTTGATCAAATGAGTAAAATGATGAAGATGATGCAAGGGGGCGGAGGTCGCAAGATGATGCAAATGATGGGCAAGATGAGATAATAAATAAAAAACAACCATATATATACGCCCATGACCATACTTGACGGAAAGAAAGTATCCAACGACATTAAAAACGAGATCACTGCCGAAGTGGCTAAAATGAAAGCCAACGGTGAAAAAGTACCCCATCTTGCCGCAGTGATCGTGGGTGATGACGGGGCAAGTCTAACGTATGTGGGCAGTAAAGTGCGATCCTGCGAACGTGTTGGTTTCGAGTCGACCATGGTGCGACTACCACACACAACGAGCGAATATGAATTGCTTCAAAAAATTAAGGAGCTTAACGAAAATGACGACATTGACGGTTTTATAATTCAACTGCCACTTCCGCCGCAAATCAATACGCAAAAAGTATTGATGGCAGTGGATCCAAGTAAGGATGTGGATGGATTTCATCCGGAGAATTTTGGGAAAATGGCCTTGGACATGAGTACTTTCATACCGGCAACTCCATTTGGGATATTGGAACTTTTAGAGCGGTATGATGTTGATACTAAAGGGAAACATACAGTAGTCATAGGCAGAAGTCACATCGTGGGGAGACCCATGAGTATTCTAATGAGTCGTAAAGGGTGGCCCGGTAATAGCACCGTTACGCTCACGCACAGTAACACAAAAAATATTGCGCAAATCACTACGCAGGCGGACATTATTATATCAGCCTTGGGTGTGCCCAATTTTCTGAAAGCAGAGATGGTCAAGGATGATGCGGTGGTGATAGATGTTGGTATTACGCGTGTAGCCGATGAATCTCACCCAAAGGGATACGTGATTACCGGAGATGTTGATTTTGAGAATGTGAGTAAGAAAGCAAGCTTTATTACCCCGGTTCCAGGTGGTGTAGGGCCTATGACGATCGCAATGTTATTAAAGAACACTCTGCTCGCCAGAGAACAACGTAAATCGAATTAAATTCCCTTTCCTTGTTGGAGTTTCCAGTCCAGATAGCGATGCAAATCGCTTTCAATCCATCCAATCCCAATAGAGAGGATTGCCAGATCATCCAAATACCCTATTCCGGGAATGAAGTCGGGAACAAGATCCATAGGATTCAATACATAGAGGAGCGCCATAACAATGGTGGCAATGGTAAACCAAGGAACATTGCTATAGTTCCCATTTTTCATGTCCTTCACCATGGCCATCATGAGCTTTCCAATTTCCAAATACTTGCTTAAGGGGCTGGCATTACTAAGTTTTTTCGAAATAGCCTCTTGATTTTCCATTAGAATTTCAACATCACCATCCTCAACCTTGGTGATTTTCTCTTTGGCGTACGATTCGGCCGCATCGTTTGAAGCTTCGGTCTTGGATTTATTTTTTCTGAATAGCATAAGTGTCATTGTTAGTTCAAGAAAGGTACTTGAATTGCTTTAGAAATTATTTTAAAGAAACGTTATAAAATTTCGAAAAGAGCCAAAATTTTGTGAACAAAAATTAGAGCCGTTCTTCTCCGTTGCCCACTTCTTTCCCGTATTCATTTTTGTAGATACGAAGGACGATAAGGAATAAACTAATAAGTAAGGGGCCGAATATTAATCCAATAAAGCCAAAGAGAGGTACCCCAACAATCACCCCTATTAAAGTAATTAACGGATGGACATTGTCGAGTTTTTTTAATACATACAGTCGTATGATATTGTCGGTAGAACCAACAATTACAAAGCCATAGATTAGAATTCCCCATGCCTGGAAAGTATCCCCGGACGAAAGGGTTAGGATAAACACCGGCAAGATGCCCAATAATGTACCTACAAATGGAATCATGGAGCCAATGGTGACAATTACGAACCAAAACAACGGATCCTCAATTCCAAAAATTAAAAAGCCTATAAGAGCAACGATACCTTGCGCTAAAGCCACCAATGGAATTCCCAAAGCATTGGACCTTACCATCATTTGGACTTCTTTGCCTATGGATTTTAGATTTTTTCGATTGATGGGAATGTATTCGTAAAGCGATTCTTTTAGCTCACTTCTGTTGGTAAACATATAGTATAGAAGAAAATACATAAGACCAATAGAGATGAACATGTTAAAGGTTCCCCCGGCAAAACTCTGCAAATTTTCTGAAAGCCAAGAGGATACGGCGCCCGCATCGATTTGCGAATTGAGATCATACCCTACTTTTTCTTCAATGGATGTCAATTGCTCTTTAAAAGCTTTCACTACCCGTTCCGAATTTTTAACGGCATTGCTTATCTTGTTGGTAAGCATAAGGACGATCCCTGTGACGGGAATTAAAATTCCAACAAAGGAAAGAAACATTAAAACCCCGGCAGCCAGATCGGGATGCCATCCTTTTCTCACTAAGCGAGCCATCCATTTTCGCATGAGCACGTAGATGGTGATAGCGCCTAACACGCCCGATAAATAAGGCAACATCTCCCTAAAAATTAGTCCGCCCATAAGAAGGATGAGCAGCAGGACAAAGATTTGTCGGATGATTTTCGGGTTGATAGATCTCATATTATTTTATTTCGCAAACAATTGATCAAGGTTCTTGAATGCTTTAAATGCTAGTGCATTTCCCGAAGGGTCCTTAAAGAACATGGTAGCTTGCTCCCCGGTTAGCCCTTTAAATCGAATGTAAGGTTCAATGATAAAAGTAATGTTATTTTTTTTGAGTTTTTCTGAAAAGGCCGTGAAAGTTTCCATGTCCAATACAACCCCAAAATGAGGAACCGGAACATCTTTTCCGTCCACCAAATTTGTTATCGCTTCTTCTGAAGCACCCTCCTTGTAATGGATCACCAATTGATGCCCGAAGCAATTAAAATCCACCCAATGATCACTACTGCGTCCTTCAGAGAAACCAAGCACATCTCTATAAAAAATTCTACAGGTGTTGAGGTCGTGTACAGGGATTGCCAAATGGAATGGTGCTACTGTCATTTGTACTAATTAAGGATTAAGAATAGTTGTTGGCCTTTAAAAAAGCGGTTATAAATAGTTTCGTATTTTTTTTAATGGCGTCTATGGAAGTGTCATCTTCATAGTCTAAATAATACGTTACAAAAATAAGCCGGTCCCTAACAAGTACTGCAGTCATAGAAACGCCCATGGTACGAGCTTCATTTTCATTCGCTATGTTCATAAGTAGGATAAGGGTCGAGGACCTACTGTTCAATTTGTATTTTTCGATAAGCGTAGGTTGACTCACTTCAATTTTCTTTTCTGAAAATGCAGCACTGTCATTTACTGCTTCCATGGTCTTGTCTAAGAAGCCGCTGGTCATCATGGTCATGATCTGGTTCATCTCATCCGCCGTCATGTGGTAGTTCTTTGCCATGTTCGCAGCATAGATCTGATAATAATTATCGTAGGAGACATTTCCAAAGGTCGAAGCATTCTTACACAATGTGTCTTCAATATAATACCCCAAAATTGTATTCTCTGAATCGTTGAACTGATCCACAGCAGCGCGTACATTAGGATTGTCATAGCATTCACTAAGACCTGAGATTTCTGGGAAGCATACACTTAGATCCCCAAAGGTCGCTTGACTCTCACAGTGGGGTGCATCTTGAATGGCTGTTGGCGATGCATTGTTCTTTTCCGAAGGGTCTTTACAACCTACCAAAGTAGCGAGCAATAAAAGAAGTAAGATGGTTTTTTTCATGACCCCCAATTTTAATTTTTGTAAGGGTGATGAAGTTTCGTTGTAATACTTACTGTGTTCATACTACGCCCTTAAAGCAGTTGCGCCATATTGTTTGTAGAGGTTTTCTTGGACACATTTTTGCTACATCCTTTAAAAACAGCTAAGACGAAATACACGGCATAACCGCTTGACTATTCGAAGGTACAAAATTATCTCTAACACTACTTTATTCAGACATACTCTAATTAGAGCGCAGCGACTTAATGAGTTGCTTTTTATTCATTGTAGAGCGTCCATCGATACCAACCTTCTTCGCTTGTTGGTATAGTTCCTTTTTCGTCCACGCTTCATACGGTTGTGCTTTTCCCCCTTTTTTCCCGGCATCAGGCGTATTTGCGATACGGGCAGCCTTTTCTTTGCTGTATCCTTTATCGCGAAGTGCTTCGTACTGGTCTTCATTTTTAATTCTTGGATCTGGCATAGCAATTAAATTTAAAAACCCTCACAAGGAGGGTTCATGTTATTAATTATTAGATTCGGCTACATCGGTATCCTTTCTGTATTTCAGCAAGCCTATTCCTGCAAAAAAGAATACAACGCCTAAAATAATAAGGGCCCAAGGGCTAAGTCCTACATTCGCACTTCCAAAAGCGCCTAAGACGCCCATGACCAAGGAGATTCCGCCTCCTATTGTTAGAATAAATCCTAAAATCTTAATCATAATTTTCAGGTTTGGTGGTTAATACGATTAAAATTAGGAGATAAGAATTACATGCCGAAGGAACTTAACAAAACCTTGGTATAGTTTTTAGAGAACTTTAATCTTCGGCATCCCAACCGATCATAAAATACTTAAAGGTCGCCTCATCCGGAATTTGGGTCACTTCGATCTTTGCATTGGAGTCATACCTTAAATTTTCGGGAAGTTGTTTTTTATCGATGGTTATAAAAATATCACTGTTCTCTAAAAAAACGACCACTGAATTTATAGTTGATTCAATATCTGCGATCGTATAATTCTCTTTTACCGTTTTAAACGTACTGTTCATGTTAAGCCCCTTATCTGTCTCGTAGCGCTCATCGAACACCTGAACATTGGTGATCACCGAGGTTGGGTCGCTTTCATTATCGGGGGATAGCAATAGTAATTTCTTGCCTCCTTTTTCATATATCTCTACTTCCCCTTGAGTTCCTAGAGCATCGGCTATAGGGTTTAACCGCACAATGGAATCTTGTGCAAAAATAGAATCGATCTGCTTCATCTGTACATCTTTGGTAAGATTGCCAATAGCCCCTTGTTTAATGAGGAAAGGGTCGTTGTCTTTTCCGCATTGTACAAATAAAAGGGTGAGTAATGCTCCTAAAAATAGAGTCTTTTTCATATAAAGTTTGGTTCTTTTTGAGTTATTAACGCATCATTTTTCCGAGAATTCCCAACACGCTGCGTATTACAGTTGGGCTCGTAAGGGTTTTTACCAAAGGATTTTGAGGAGCACGGCGGCGTCTGCTGGTTGTAGTTCTGGACGAACTTCGTTCGACAGCTTCTTTCTCCCGTCGTGCTTTTTCTTTAGCTTCTTCTTGATCAGCAAGTTCTATCTTCTCATTGAGAAGTTCATAAGCACTTTCCCGATCGATGGTTTCGTTGTATTTTTTAATTAATTTGGAATGAGCTGTCAATTCTTCCAACTCGCTATCTTCAAGCACGTCCATACGCGACATGGGTGCACGCAGCAGGGTAGCGGCAAGCGGTGTAGGGATCCCTTTTTCATTTAAAGCCGAAACAAGGGCTTCTCCAATTCCCAGCGAAGTGAGTACTTCATCGGTCTTATAAAAGGTGGAAATGGGATAATTTTCGGCCGTAAGCTTGATCGCTTTTCGGTCCTTAGCTGTAAATGCCCGAAGGGCGTGCTGCACCTTCAATCCCAGCTGACTCAATACAGCATCGGGTACATCGGTAGGATTCTGGGTAACGAAGTACAATCCAACGCCCTTTGAGCGAATGAGCTTAACGATACTTTCAATTTGATTTAACAAGGCTTTGCTCGCTTCGTTGAAGATTAAATGTGCTTCATCAATAAAGATAATTAACTCGGGTCTTCCCGTATCTCCCTGTTCGGGAAAAGTAGCGTAGATCTCAGCCAAGAGCGATAACATAAAGGTGGAGAACAGTTTAGGGCGGTCTTGTATGTCTGTTAACCTCAGTATGTTGATATAACCGAAACCATTCTCGTCGATACGCAAAAGATCGTCTGTATCGAAGGATTTTTCACCAAAGAACAGATCTCCGCCTTGTTGTTCCAATTCCACGACCTTTCGAAGGATCGCTCCCGTAGATGCCGAAGAGATCCTGCCATAATCTTTGGCAAGCTCTTCTTTTCCTTCCTCGGTGGAGTATTGAAGTATTTTTTTAAAATCCTTCAGGTCTAGTAATGGCAGCTTGTTATCATCGCAATATTTGAAGATGACCGAAACGATTCCCGATTGGGTATCGCTCAAATCTAAAATACGGGACAGAAGCACGGGCCCAAATTCACTCACGGTAGCTCGCATGCGAACCCCTTTTTGTACAGAAAGGGATAAGATCTCCACAGGAAACTTCTTTGCTTCAAATGGGATTCCTATTTTTTCATGACGTTCATCGATCTTGGCGTGTCCGGGACTGGGTTGCGCGATACCGCTAAGGTCTCCTTTCATGTCCATTAAAAGTACTGGAATGCCTTTTTCTGAAAGATTTTCGGCCAGTACTTGAAGCGTTTTTGTTTTTCCGGTACCCGTAGCTCCGGCAATAAGTCCGTGACGGTTCATGGTCTTTAAGGGAACTTTTACCAATGCATTTGTAATGGTTTCTCCGTCCAGCATGGCCGCACCTAACGTAATGGCATCTCCCTTAAAGGTATTTCCTTCAGTAATATGGTCAAAAAATGTCTGTTGATCTGCCATCCTTCAAATTTTCGATAAAAATAACAATTGTCACACTGCCAGTGAAATATTCCGTACTTTAAAATTCTAATTTTATAACAAATGAAACAATTATTGATGCACTTCGTTTTGTTTTTCCTTTTCTTCGGAATGGCAAGTTGTAATTTTTCAGAAAAAGATAGAGAATCGCTCCCTGTTTCCGAAGCAGAAAACATACAAGAGATCGTTTTTCATCCTTCTCACGAATCGGCAAAGGCAAATGTTCCCTTTAGTGATGTCGTACAGGTAGGTAATTTTTACTTTCTTTCGGGTCAAATTGGTATGGACCATAGTACGCGCGAACTGGTTCCGGGTGGGATCGAGAACGAAACAGTACAAACCTTAGCGAATATAAAAGACGTGTTACAGCAACATGGTTTGGACTTAGGAGATGTTGTAAAAGCGACGGTCATTCTGGAAGATATGGAAGATTTTGAGGTTTTTAATCGTATCTACAGTCAATATTTGCCGCAAAAACCGGCACGCACGACTTTTGCAGCAAAGGGATTAGCAAGAGCGGCAAAGATCGAAATAGAAGTGGTCGCTGTTAGAAAGGATTGAATTACCGTAAGGTTAGATCACTTAGAAAAAATAGACTGCTAATTTATCTTCTCAATGTATAGATTGGACGATCCCACAGAACGTAATACCGCCGCATTTGAAGCACCCGATTCGATAACCTTTACGGTAATAATATCGTTGGCATTGAGGGTGAAGATTTCATTGAGATGTAACGATGATTGTTCATGGTTGTTGGCAAGTCGTATATAACCGGTAGAGGCATAAGCGCCCATTCGATTTCCGTTAACGGCAAAATAGATCTCAGGAGCCTTTCGTCCGTCGTTTGAGGAACTTGCAATCGAAATATTTACATTTAGTTTATACCTTCCGCTTTCGTTGATCTGTAAACGATTTCCCGAAACCCGGAACAAGCTTGCATTGTCGTTCCATTCCTCATTTCCGAAGATAGGAAGATCGATCACCATCGCAGGATTGATGTCTGTGGTGATATTGGTATTGGAATACTTGGCCGACTGACCAAGATCTGAGGTTCGCGTACTGCGATCGTGAACGGATATCCAGCTCGGTATGACTGGAGTTCCTTCGTTATAATCGAATGTATTGGTAGAATTATTGTAAATAAAGAGCCCTTTTGCAGGAAGCAGAATAAGGTTGCGTTGGGTAGTGGTCATGCTTGGAATCAACATACCTTCAGAAACAGATTCAACTTGTAAAATGGCAGAATTGTCTACGGTCTCGGTGCCAATTCCAATTTGTGAAATTCCGAAGAAAGAAAGAAACAAGAAGCAAATTGTGAGGGAGCGCGTATGTTTCATCTTATAATTTCTTTTCAACGTAGAAGGTTGTGCTTCCGGCATCACGTAGTAGGACAGAACCCGTATTAGCTGCTCGAAAAATTCTTACGGTTACTATATCATTGGCATTTAATTGTAGCACCTCCCTGAGGTGCAGCGATGTTTCTTCATGATTATTGGCGCTTCTAATGTACCCTGTGGAAGCGTATGAGCCAACGGCGACACCGTTAACAAACAGTCGCATTTCAGGAGCATTCCGGTCGGTCGAACCGTTATTGGCTATGGAAGCGTTAACAATAAACTCGTATCGTCCGCCCTGCGTAATAGTCAATTGATGTCCTGAAACCACATACAGTCCAGTATCATCGTTCCATAGCGCGTTCCCGAATACAGGAAGGTTAATGGCACTCGCTTGATTCACATTGGTGGTAACATCTGTATTGCTGTATTTAAGAGAGCTGCCCGGGACGCTTGAAGAAGTGCTCGTTAAGCTCAGCGCTCGCCACACAGGCGTTGAGGGAGTATTTGCATTGTATTGAAATTCATCCGAATCGGTATTATAGATCATTAGTCCGTTGGCAGGATTGCTAATCGTATTTCTTTGCGAAGTGGTCATGCGCGGCACCAACATCCCTTTATTCGTGGAGAAGACGTCGAGTGCTGAGGACGCGTCCGGAGTGGTCGTGCCTATGCCAACTTGAGCGAGAAAAGAATTGGTAATAAAAAGAAGAGCTATTAGTGAGGAGAATGTGTTTATTTTCATGGCGCGGGGGAGCGATGTGTTTAAAAATATACGTAAAAATAGAGTTGTAGGTTTTTACTTGAAAACAAGATTGATTTTTTTCGTTTAAAGGGGATTATTTAGGGATGACCGACATTAGGGGATCATTTTTTTTATGATATTTTGTAAGAATTCCAGAAAATATCACGGGAGTTTTTTATTGCAGAAAAATAGTGATACCGGCCTATTCAGTTTTTTTTATTTCGGCTACCTGTCCAAGCACTTAAAAATGTACCTTTGCACCCTATGCAAAATGAGATTCAAGTACAGGTAGAACAGGGAGTCATGCTTCCGTTGATGGAAGAGTTCTATACCATTCAAGGGGAAGGATTTCACAAGGGAACTGCGGCTTATTTTATACGTATTGGTGGCTGTGATGTGGGATGCCATTGGTGTGACGTAAAGGAGAGTTGGAACGCTGCCATTCACCCGCCCACCTCCATTGATGCTATTGTTAAAAATGCAGAATTGCATTCTAATACGGTAGTTGTAACCGGAGGGGAGCCGCTCACCTGGAATATGGGTCCCTTAACTCAATCCTTAAAGAATAAGGGGCTGCAAACACATATTGAAACTTCCGGAGCGTATCCGCTCACGGGTCAATGGGACTGGATCTGTTTGTCGCCTAAAAAGATCAAACTTCCTAAGGACGAAATCTATAAAGCGGCAGATGAGCTCAAAGTGATCGTCTATAATAAAGATGATTTTCGTTTTGCCGAAGCACAAGCCGCTCAAGTTTCTTCAACATGTATCCTGTATCTGCAACCGGAGTGGAGCAAACGCGACACTGTAATTCCTTTAATTGTAGACTATGTCATGGCAAATCCCAAATGGAAGGTTTCCTTACAAACACATAAGTACTTAAATATTCCCTAGATAACGAAGAGTGCCTCTTAAAGCGACTTGAACGGAATTTCTATGTACGTACTATCCCAGCCGATCATAAGGGTCGTGCCATCGGGATCGGGGCGAAAGACCATGGACAATGATTCTGTGGGTGCCACGGTTTCTCTGGCAGGAACATTAATTCGGGCAATATCCTTTTCTTTTTTGTAGCTGTAAGCACCCCAGGCGTTGGTATCACTGTTTATGATCACGGTCCAGATTTCTTTACCCGGAATGGTATACAGGGTGTATGTACCCGGTTGTAAGGTATGGGTACCGAACAGCATAGGCTTGTAAAGGGTAAGCTCGGTTGCTTCATTGGCTCCGGTGCGCCACACCTTATCAAAAGGGACCAGATCACCAAAAATCACGCGACCTTTCTTAGAGGGGCGGCTGTATATTACACGCGCCATAGGAGGCGCATTTCTGTCGGCTCTGGCGATCGCAAGATCCATGGGGCTTGCATCCATTTTCGGAAAGGCTTGTGCCTCTAAAGATTGAGAGAACGATAAGGTGGTGAATGTGAGAAAAAGAATAGAATAGAATGTTTTCATAAAATGGCGTTCAATTTTTTTTTGATTGAATAAAAGCAACGGATAAAAAACCACAACTTTAGTGCCAATATAACGCTAAAAATACAGTTTAAAGTATACAATGCGCAAGCGAGCATTTCATATTTAATTTAAAGCATTCAGGAGCCGTATTTTTTTCACAAGAATTTGTTAATAACTTGATGCCTATAAATGGCCGAATCCCCATATTTTAATAGGGGTTTTGTTATATTTGTTCGTTATTAAAGAATTGAACAAAACGACCTAATTTTTATGAGCGAAGAACAAAAAAAAGGCAGCTATGGTGCCGACAGTATTCAGGCATTGGAGGGAATGGAGCACGTACGCATGCGTCCGTCCATGTACATTGGTGATGTTGGTATACGCGGGTTGCATCATTTGGTCTATGAGGTAGTAGATAATTCCATCGATGAAGCGATGGGAGGTTATTGCGATACGATTGACGTATGGATCAATGAGGATAATTCCATAACCGTTAAAGATAATGGACGAGGAATCCCTGTTGACCTACATAAAAAAGAGGGTGTTTCGGCTTTGGAAGTGGTTATGACCAAGATTGGTGCGGGAGGAAAGTTCGACAAGGATTCCTACAAGGTTTCCGGAGGATTGCATGGGGTTGGGGTTTCTGTGGTAAATGCGCTGTCTGAAAACCTGAAAGCTACTGTATATAGAGACGGAAAGATTTGGGAACAAGAGTACGAGCGCGGTAAGACGATGTATCCCGTTAAATCGGTTGGTGATACCAATGAGCGCGGTACTACGGTTACTTTTAAGCCGGATGAAAAGATCTTTCAGCAATCGTTAGAATACAACTACGATACCTTGGCGAGCAGGATGCGTGAGCTATCCTTTCTAAACAAGGGGATTACTATTACGTTGACAGACAAGCGCCAAACAGATGAAAAAGGTGAGTTTGTGAGCGAAACCTTTCACAGCGAGGAGGGGTTGAAAGAGTTTATCCGATTTTTGGACGGGAACCGAGAGCCGTTGATCGCAGATGTGATCTCTATGGAAGGTGAGAAGAACGATATTCCGGTAGAAGTTGCCATGGTATACAATACATCGTTCAACGAAAATCTACACTCTTATGTAAATAATATCAATACGCACGAAGGAGGAACGCATCTGTCGGGATTTCGTCGCGGGTTGACCACAACATTGAAAAAGTATGCCGATGCTTCCGGAATGCTGGACAAACTGAAGTTTGAGATCTCAGGCGATGATTTTCGGGAAGGATTAACTGCGATCATTTCGGTAAAGGTAGCCGAACCACAGTTTGAAGGACAAACGAAGACCAAGTTAGGCAACCGTGAAGTGACTTCGGCTGTAAGTCAGGCAGTTTCTGAAATGCTGGAAAACTATCTGGAGGAAAACCCCAACGATGCTAAAACCATAGTACAAAAAGTGATCTTGGCGGCTACGGCAAGGCACGCCGCAAGAAAAGCCCGGGAAATGGTGCAGCGCAAGACCGTGATGAGCGGTGGCGGACTCCCCGGAAAACTATCCGATTGCTCCGAGCAGGATCCTGCAAAATGTGAGGTCTTTCTTGTGGAGGGTGATTCGGCAGGAGGAACGGCCAAACAAGGCCGGGACCGTAATTTTCAGGCAATTTTACCCCTTCGCGGTAAGATCCTGAATGTGGAGAAAGCAATGCAGCACAAGGTCTTCGAGAATGAAGAGATCCGAAATATCTATACCGCACTGGGAGTGACCATTGGTACCGAAGAAGACAGTAAAGCACTTAACTTAGAGAAATTGCGCTACCACAAGGTAGTGATTATGTGTGATGCGGATGTAGATGGTAGTCACATCTCTACCTTAATTCTCACTTTCTTCTTCCGTTATATGAAGGAATTGGTCGAAGCCGGTTATGTATATATTGCCACCCCACCACTATATTTAGTAAAAAAAGGGGCAAAAAAGGCTTATGCTTGGACCGATAAGGAACGGGATGCCTTGAATGCAGAATTTGGCGGAAGTGCAAATATTCAGCGATATAAGGGTCTTGGAGAAATGAACGCCGAACAATTATGGGATACGACCATGAATCCGGATTTCAGAACGCTACGACAGGTAACCATCGATAACGGAACCGAGGCAGATCGTATCTTCTCTATGTTGATGGGAGACGAAGTACCGCCGCGACGGGAATTTATCGAAAAAAATGCGGTGTATGCTAATATCGACGCATAATTATTTTTAGTTAAAATGAGCAAGCGCCCGGAAATCTTCCGGGCGTTTTGTTTTTAAGAGAATCTTATTCCATTTTAAAACAGATAATTGTACTTTTGCACGACATTTCGAAAACGATCTTTTCAGAAGGAAAAACAATAACCATATAAAAAATCTATTTACATGAAAGTAACAGTTGTAGGAGCAGGTGCGGTAGGCGCAAGTTGTGCCGAATACATTGCAATTAAGAATTTTGCCAGTGAAGTGGTGCTTTTGGATATTAAGGATGGCTTTGCCGAAGGAAAAGCAATGGACCTTATGCAAACAGCATCTTTGAACGGTTTCGACACCCGTATTGTGGGGACGACCAATGAGTATTCAAAAACGGCCGGAAGCGATATCTGTGTCATCACCAGCGGGATTCCTCGTAAACCCGGAATGACGCGCGAAGAATTGATCGGGATCAATGCGGGGATCGTAAAGGAAGTGGCTTCTAACCTTGAAAAACATTCTCCCGACATGGTATTGATCGTGGTGAGCAATCCTATGGATACCATGACCTACTTGGCCCACAAAGCCACAGGACTTCCGAAAAACCGAATTATAGGTATGGGAGGCGCATTGGACAGTGCGCGTTTTAAGTATCGCTTGGCGGAGGCATTGGATGCGCCTATTAGCGATGTAGACGGAATGGTGATTGGTGGACACAGTGACACCGGTATGGTGCCGTTAACACGCCTGGCAACGCGAAACAGCGTGCCGGTCTCCCAATTCATGTCCCAAGACAGGTTACAACAAGTTATGGAAGATACCAAAGTTGGTGGCGCAACGCTTACGAAGTTATTAGGAACTTCGGCTTGGTATGCTCCGGGAGCAGCTGTTTCTTCCTTGGTTCAAGCCATCGCATGTGACCAAAAGAAAATGTTCCCTTGTTCCGTAATGCTGGAAGGGGAATACGATATGAACGATATTTGTATTGGAGTACCGGTTCTCTTAGGAAAGAACGGAATTGAAAAGATCGTAGAGATCGAATTGAATGCTGAAGAAAAAGCGCATATGAAAGAAAGTGCCGAAGGCGTTCGTAAGACCAATGATTTATTGGAAGTGTAGATCGATAAGGCTTTGTATATCAGTCCTCATGAGATGCTTCTCATGAGGATTTTTTGTATGATGCAAACGCATCGGTATGACGAATATCAGTTTTTAAAAGAAGGGAGCGACGTAATTTTGTCGCATGAAATTGATAGTCCTATTTACTGCACTCTTAATTCTTGCCAAGCCATTATGGCCTGTAGCAGAGTATGTAATGAATTATGATTTCATCGTGGAGCGCTTGTGCGAAAACCGTGGCAAACCTGAAATGGAATGTAACGGGAAGTGCTACCTTTCCAAACAACTTTCCAAAGAAGCGGGAGATTCACAAAACAATCCCTTCGAAAAATCATCTGCAAAAGACTTTCTACAACAATGGGTACGTTTTGAAGAACGTGCCATTTTCCAATTCCTTAACCTCGTTTCAAAAACAAAAAAAACAATACACTTTAGGGCAAAACCTGTTCATTCCGGTCTGTTTGCCTTCGCACTCCCAAAACCCCCGGAAGTTTGATATTTTTCATCTGCCTTTTCATGCATTGCATCGAAATAAGGTCTTACTGAATAATCAATATCAAAATTTCAACTCATGAACATTGCTAATAACAGGCCGCTCCCGCTATGGGATCCCGGCAAGATGTCTGGTGTCATCTTATGGGTGCTCGTGCTATGCGTGTTTTGTTCTAAATCACATGCACAGGAAATTTCTGTAGATAGTTTATACATACTTCCTGTCGATTTGAACGAAGTGGTCATTCTGGGAGCCAAAAAGCGCCTCACACATCAAAAACAACACAAACCGTTGTCTTCTTTAGACGAATATTTAGAGACCGCGCAAAAGATAAATCTCATTAAAAGGGGAGCCTATGCGTGGGAACCCTCCCTAAATAATATGACTTCAGAAAGGCTTGCTGTTACAATAGACGGGATGCAGATCTTTGGAGCTTGTACCGATAAAATGGACCCTACCACCTCCTACGTGGATGTTTCTAATCTGGAAGAGGCACAAATTCAGTCGGGTCAACAAGGTGCTCTGTTTGGAAATACCATTGGTGGCGGTATCAATATGAAATTGGGTCACAGTCGCTTCAAGGATAAGGGCTGGTACGGAAGCGTGGAAAATGCTTATGAAAGCAATAATAATTTACGCATTGTTGGTGCCGAGTTGAATTATTCCAAACCTGAATTTTACATCGACGGTGATATTATCTATCGCAAGGCTGACAATTATTTTGCTGGCGATGGTGAAGAGGTGGTATTTTCACAATTCGAAAAATACAATATTTCTTTGAACAGTGGAATTCAATTTTCCGAAGGGAAAAAGCTGGCAACCACGCTCCTTTTCGATCAAGCAAACGATGTAGGGTATCCTGCTTTACCTATGGATGTATCTCTCGCGAGGGCTGTAATTACTTCGGTGAGTTGGCAGCAGGATTCTATTACAGGAAATTTTAAAGATTGGGAGACAAAAATCTATTACAACAACATAAAACATGTAATGGATGATACAAAACGCCCCAATGTGCCCATTCACATGGACATGCCGGGTTGGTCAACAACTGCTGGAGTTTATTCTCAAATGGAGCGAATAAGCGGGAAACATGCACTTTTATTCAAGATCGACGGATTTTATAACAGGTCCTTGGCAGAAATGACTATGTACCCCAATGACCCAAATGAGAATGAGATGTTCATGCTTACGTGGCCCGATGTTCGTACAACCAATACCGGAATATATTTGGCAGACATCATAGCGCTTAAATCGTTTACGGTAGCGCTTTCTGGACGTCTTGGGCTTCAAAATACAAATGTGGCAGATGATTTTGGATTCAACAGTTTAAAGATCTTCTATCCTGAAATGGAGCGTTCTAATACCCGTTTTCTGAAAAGTTTTTCGGTGACTTTTAGCAAGGATCTAAATGCTTTTAGCATGAGTTTGGGCGCAGCTTATGGCGAGCGAGCTCCTTCGGTTTCTGAAGGATTTGGGTTTTATTTGTTCAATAGTTTCGATGCCCATGATTATATAGGCAACCCAAACCTTACGAATGAACAATCGTTGGAGACGAACGCGAAAGTATCCTACAAAAAAGAAAAACTTTCTGTTTCGGCAGAAGTCAATTTCTTTCACATTCCTAATTATATAATCGGTGTTCTCGATTCAAACCTATCGCCTATGACTATTGGAGCTGCCGGTGTTAGGGTGTATACAAATTTGGAGTACGCACAGGTGTTCAATTCGGCTATGTCTGCGAAATATCAATTGCTCAAGGGAATTCATTGGAGCGCCGGACTGTCGTGGCATCGTGGAACCGATAACGAGGGCGAAAACCTTCCGCTCATTAGTCCTTTGACATACAATTCGAGTCTCAGCTATACAGGGAAACGAACTTCCGCATCAATTTCCGTCTCAGGAAATGGAGTGCAGGAGAACTTTAGTGTCCGGTACGGCGAGGATCAAACAAATGCCTATACGGTCGTGTCGGCTACATTAGGACGCCGCTTGGTGATCCACAAAAACGACCTCTACGCAAAAGCCGGGATCGAAAATATATTTGACACTTCGTATTCTACTTTTTCCGATTGGAACAACATTCCAAGAATGGGACGCAACATCTTTATGTCTCTTTCTTATTCAATTAATTAACAACAACTTTAAAACATAAAAAATGAAAACTATAAAAAACATATTATTTCTACTGCTTGCAATAATGGCAGTAACCTCTTGTTCAAAAGACGATACCGAAATCATTGAAGAGACCGTTGATCCCATGGCAACCTATAATCTGATCAAAGCATTGGATTATACAGATCATGTGATAGAGATCTATTCTGAAAAGGAAGCACTCACCGTGGGCTACAATCCAATGTTCATTCGAATAAAGGATAAAATTGCTGGAAGCTATATCTCAAACCCGAACCTTTCTTGGAAACCCATGATGCACATGGAAACGATGATGCATTCGGCTCCTGCTTCAGAAATATCCGGAAGCGCGTATCCTACGGTTTTTTCAGGCTATATTATTTTTCAAATGCCCGGAAATGCTACCGAGTATTGGGACATTACCTTAAATTATACTGTGGCAGGTGTCGATATGACCAAAACAGTACGTATTGATGTTGTAATGCCTTCCGACGGTCTGAAGAAATCACAGGTATTTATGGGAAGCGACGATGTGCGATATATTTTGGCGTATGTGGATCCAAAAATGCCTCAAGTGACGGTCAATGACTTTACGGCTGTTCTATATAAAATGGAAGACATGTTGACTTTTAGCGTGGTCGAAAATTATAAAATTGCGGTAGACCCAAGGATGCCGGGTATGGGGAATCACTCTTCACCCAACAATCAGGATCTTACATATATGGATGCGGACAAGATGTATCACGGTAAACTTTCCTTAACCATGACGGGATACTGGAGGATTAATCTTAAACTCATGAATGAGGCGGGAGATGTCTTAAAAGGAGAAGATGTTACAGATACCAACACCGAAAGTAGTTTGTATTTTGAATTGGAATTATAATCTTAGTACAGACACCCAAAAAAAGGCCGCCATAAACGGTCTTTTTTTGTTAAACAATTAAAAAGAAAATAATTGTCATTTCTTTTTTGAAAACCTATATTTGCACGTTTTTAAAATTATTTAAACATTCATAGAATGCAAAACAAAGGACTAATTACAGTATTTGCGATATTATTTGGATTGGTGAGTTTGTACCAACTTTCCTTCACATACATTGCAAACAAGGTTGAAGATGAAGCGAAGGTGTTTGCAGATGCCAAGTACCCTAAAGAGCAATCGGAGGAGAGAGATGCGGCCGAGGTTCAATACCTGGATTCTGTGGCGCAGGAGCCTGTTTTCTTAGGGATTGATTACAAGACCGCAAAAGAAAAGGAGCTTAACAAAGGACTGGATCTAAAAGGAGGGATCAATGTGATCTTACAGATCTCTGTAAAAGATATCTTGAAAGGTCTTGCAAACGATTCTAAAGATGCCGCTTTCAATCAGGCGTTAGCTAACGCTACCGAGCTTCAGAAACAAAGTCAGGATACGTACTTAGAATCTTTCTTTACTGCATTCGAAGCCCTACCGGGGGATAACCGATTGGCTTCTCCAAGCATCTTTTTCAACAAGAACTTAGAAGAAGAGATCGATGCCAATATGACCAATGATGAGGTAAAAAGCGTGATCGAGAAAAAGATTGATGAGGCGATCGTCTCTGCTTTTGAGGTATTGAGAAAACGTATCGATAAGTTTGGTGTAACACAACCCAACATTCAGCGTATAGGAAATTCTGCTCGTATCTTAGTGGAACTTCCGGGAGCGAAAGATATTGAAAGAACCAAAGATCTTCTTCAGAAAACAGCACAACTCGAATTCTGGGAAGTCTATAAAAGTGAAGAGATGGCAGGTTTCTTAATAGAAGCCGAACAAAAAGTGGTGGAGCTTACAAAAGCCGAAACTCCCGAAGAAGAAGCACAAGATAGTACAGCTACCGAAGATGACGAGATCAACGAGCTGTTGAAAGGAGAGGATGTAACCGAGACCGAAGGGGATGGAATAAAGACCAATCCTATCCAAGCACGAATTATTTCACCGGGATTCCAAGGGACACCTATCATTGCAACTTTTACATTAAAGGACACAGCGGTTATCAACAGCTACTTGCGCATGCCTCAGGTGAAGAATGTGCTTCCAGCCGATAAACGTACTACTCGTTTTGTATGGGGAAAACCGGAATTCAATGAGCAATTAAATCAGGACGTTACTTCTTTATATGCTTTAAAGGTTGGTAAAGATGGAAAACCACCATTAAGTGGAGGAGTCGTTGTAGATGCGGCACAATCATACGATCAAGTAGGACGTGTTGCGGTAGATATGCAAATGAATGGTAAGGGAGCAAAGACTTGGGAAGAAATGACGGGTAAAGCGTTCAATACGCAAAGTCAGATCGCCATTGTGCTGGATGATATCGTATATTCTGCTCCCGGTGTAACTTCGGGTCCTATATCCGGAGGACGTAGCTCTATTACCGGAGATTTTACAATTACCGAAGGGCAGGATCTTGCAAACGTTTTACGTGCGGGTAAATTACCTGCTTCCGCAGAGATCATCCAAGGAGAGGTCGTAGGACCAACCTTAGGGCAAGAAGCTATTGATAGTGGAATCATTTCTTTCGTGTTGGCATTGGCATTCGTATTGTTATGGATGATCGGGTACTACGGCAAAGCAGGTCTTTTTGCAGACGTTGCATTGGCAGTGAATATTCTATTCATATTTGGGATCTTGGCAGGACTTGGAGCGGTGTTAACGCTTCCGGGAATCGCGGGTATCATTTTGACCATTGGTATGTCTGTGGATGCGAACGTGCTTATCTTTGAGCGTATCCGAGAGGAACTCGACAAAGGTAAAGCTCAAAAAGATGCGATCAAGGACGGTTTCAATAATGCCTTGTCTTCTATTTTGGATGCAAACATTACAACAGGTCTTACCGGTCTTATCTTATTGGTCTTCGGAACAGGACCTATTCAAGGTTTCGCAACCACCTTATTGATAGGTATTCTTACCTCTCTGTTCACGGCGATCTTTATTACGCGCTTGTTCATTGACAGCTATACTAAGAACGGGAAACCGCTACCTTTCTCAACAGGAGTTACTAAGAATCTATTTAAAAATGTAAATATTAAGTTCCTTGAGAAACGTAAGATCGCTTACGTGATCTCCGGAATTTTGATCTTGATTAGTTTGGGATCCTTATTTACTGTAGGACTGAACCAAGGTGTTGATTTCGTTGGAGGTCGCACATATACAGTTCGTTTTGCACAAGATGTAGACGCTGTTGCGGTTCAAGAAGATCTTATCGAGGTGTATGGAAGTGCCGAAGCAAAGACCTACGGTGGAGACAACCAATTAAAGATCACTACAAAGTATAAAGTAGACGACAGCGGTAATGAGGTTGATCAAGAGATCGAGCAAATGTTGTATCAGGGATTGCAGCCGTACCTTCCTGCTGATATGACCTTTGAGGACTTTACTTCAGATCAGGAAGATAAGACCGTAGGTAGAATGGAATACTATAAAGTAAGCCCTACCATTGCAGATGATATTAAAAAATCATCTTTTTGGGCAGTACTGGGATCTTTGATCGTGGTTTTCCTATACATCCTATTGCGCTTTAGAAGATGGCAATTTAGTTTGGGAGCCGTTGCTGCGGTATTCCATGATGTTCTAATTGTATTGGGGATCTTCTCTCTTACGTACAGGATCATGCCATTTAGCATGGAGATCGATCAATCGTTCATCGCAGCTATCCTAACGGTTATTGGATACTCGCTCAACGATACGGTGGTTGTTTTTGACAGAATTCGTGAGTATTTCAACGAACATAGTACTTGGAAAATGAACCGAGTGATCAACGCTGCATTGAACAGTACTTTGAGTCGTACGTTAAATACATCCTTAACCACCTTGATCGTATTGTTATGTATGTTCTTTATTGGAGCAGAATCAATACGCGGATTGCTATTTGCCATCATCGTAGGAATTGTGGTAGGTACATATTCATCTTTGTTCATTGCAACACCGGTGATGTACGATACTGTGAAGAAAAAAGGTATCGACCTTTCCGATAAGAAAAAAGAAGAGCCTGTAGAAACAGTGTAATTCTCTTTTCTAATACTGAAACAAAAAATCCCTTCGATCTTCGAAGGGATTTTTTTTATGTTGTAATTATTTTTTCTGAAGCAATAAGTGCTTACACCATCCTTATTGTTCCAATCGGCTCCAGTCAATGCTGTCTCCTTTTTCAAGCCCCCACGTATCACTAAGTCCGGCATTGACCTCCAGTACATAAATAGCTGGTGCTTCTGAAGGTAGAGAGGTTTCGTCAAAAGGTTGTGCATTTTTCCTAATAGTAACGATCTCATTGTTCTTATTGATAAAGAGGATGTCCAGTGCAAACTCGGTGTTCTTCATATAGAATGCGCGACGTTGTTCATTTTCAAAAACAAAGAGCATCGCCTGCGAATCGGGCATTGATTTTCGATACATCAGTCCGGTTTCAGTTTGGTAGGCGTCATCGGCGATTTCGATATCCAGTCGTGCCACGACCGAGTCTGTTTCAGCCTTACGTAATGTGAGCTCTCCTTCTTTGGTAAATGTAACCTCTTTGGTAAGTACTTTTTCTTCGGTTTTTTCTTTGCAGCTAAGCGGCAATACGAGCATTCCCGCTATTGCCATGGTGATCCAATATCGTTTCATTGGGTATAAGGCTTTTTTGAGGATTGAATCATAAAATAGATTCCGGCAATTATGAATGGAATACTTAACCATTGTCCCGTAGACAAAGCGTTTCCAAGAGCACTTTCAAAGCCGCCCTGACTCTCCTTCACGAACTCTACAAGAAAACGAACGGTCCACAACAAGATTAAAAAGACGCCAAAGATATACCCCAAAAAATTTCGTTTGTCCGTCTTCCAATAGATGTACCACAATAGTAAAAAGACAATAATATAACCTGCAGCTTCATATAATTGAGCAGGATGGCGGGGGAAATCTTCATTCAATTGCTTAAAGACGACACCATAATTGCTATGAGTTGCATCCCCAATAATTTCAGAATTGATAAAATTCCCGATACGCACAAAAATACCACCACAGGCCACGGCAATTACCACGCGGTCCAAGATCCAAAGTACCGGTTTCTTCAATACTTTCTTACTGTAGATGAACATGGCGATGATAATGGCAATGGCGGCACCGTGACTTGCCAATCCTCTAAAGCCCGTGAATTCAAATTCAGGAACCGTTTGAAAGGGCAAAAAGACCGAAAGGGGATCTTCATTGAAGATTTCAGGTTCATAAAAGATCACATGGCCTAAACGAGCCCCTACCAGTGTGGCGATGACCGTATAGATAAAAAGACTGTCCAATTTTTCCAGCGGAATGCCTTCATTCCTGAAGATTCGTTTCATAATGAACCAACCCAACGTAAAGGCGATCACGAACATTAGACTGTAATAACGGATCATGAAAAAACCAAGATCGATCCCTTCACTCGGATCCCAAACAAAACTTAAATACTGCATGGTTTTCTATTAAAATTGCCCGATAAAGATAACAAAATAGGTGAGGGAAGCTAAGTGGTTTTATGTATTTTCTTTTTCTGAAGAGGGTACGGGATCATAACCCGAGCCCCCCCATGGATGACAGCTTGCAATACGTTTTATAGACAACCACCCGCCGCGTAGTAGTCCGTGTTTTTGCAAGGCTTCAACAGTATAATGAGAACAGGTAGGCGTGTATCTGCAACTGGAAGGTAGCAGTGGAGAGATAAAGGATTGATACCCGCGAATCAAAAGTATGAATGGGTATGTAAGATACCGTTTCACCTAGTTCAAAGAAAAAGATGTACCTTCTTTACCGTCATTGAGTTGAATGCCTACTGCGGCAAGTTCATCACGAATTCGGTCACTGGTGTCAAAATCCTTGTTGGCACGCGCTCTGTTACGCAATTCAATGAGCAATGCTACGGCACCATTTAGTTTTTCGGTTACTTCCGAACCCTCGTTCGAAGCATCTTCCAGACCCATTACATCAAAAATAAAGTCGCGCATTGTTTCTTTGAGCATTTTCTTATCTGCTTCGGAAATGGTTGCAGAGCCGTCTTTAACTGCATTGATAAATTTCACCCCTTCAAACAACTGTGCAATTAGGATAGGACTATTGAAATCGTCATTCATGGCATCATAGCACGATTGCCGCCATTCAGAAATACTTGTACTGCTTGGGGCAGAAGTAGGCAGCGCATCAATAGCATGATACGCTTCCATCATTCGATGAAACCCCTTTTCTGAAGCAAGTAATGCTTCATTGGAAAAATCCAGAATGCTTCGGTAGTGTGCTTGATACATAAAGAATTTAGCCACTGTGGGAGAAAACGCTTTGCTTAAGATATCGTTGTTGCCGGAGAACAATTCGTTGGGTAGTATATTATTTCCGGTCGATTTTGACATCTTCTTGCTGTTCAGTGTTAACATATTGGCATGCATCCAATAATTTACAGGTGTTTGTTGCGTAGAAGCCTCCGCTTGTGCGATCTCACATTCGTGATGCGGAAATTTTAGGTCCATCCCGCCGCCGTGAATATCGAACTGATTTCCCAGGTATTTTGTACTCATCGCCGTGCACTCGAGGTGCCAACCCGGAAAACCGTCACTCCAAGGAGATGGCCAACGCATGATGTGTTGAGGCTCTGCTTTTTTCCAGAGTGCAAAATCCTGTGGATTCTTTTTTTCAGATTGGGCCGCTAATTCTCGCGTATTCGTGATCATATCTTCCAGCTTTCTTCCGCTCAATTTCCCATAGGCGTGTTCTTCATTGAATTTCACCACGTCGAAATACACAGAGCCGTTCTTTTCGTAGGCGTACCCTTGAGCAATGATCTTCTCCACTATTTGAATCTGCTCAATGATATGGCCTGTCGCAGTGGGTTCGATACTTGGAGGTAAGGCATTGAATTGTGCCATAATGGTATGGAAGTCTACCGTATATTTTTGAACCACTTCCATAGGCTCCAATTTTTCAATTCGGGCTTTCTTTAAAATGGGATCATCCCCGCTTTCACCGTCATTTTCCAAATGGCCCGCATCTGTAATGTTGCGCACATACCGAACGGTATATCCCAAATGTCTCAGATAGCGAAAAACAAGGTCGAAAGACAAGAACGTACGGCAGTTTCCCATGTGGACATTACTGTAAACAGTAGGACCACAGACATACATTCCCACGGCTCCGGCATGGAGCGGGACGAATTTTTCTTTGGTCTTACTAAGGGAATTGTAAATATAAACGTCCTGTTGCTCGTAACCTTTCATTCGGTGCGTTTAAATCAATTAAAATTCGGTATCTAAATGGATATAATCTAAAAATTCTCGTCTTGTTTGCGGGTCTTTAAACTTCCCTCCAAACTCGCTGGTGACTGTACTGCTGTCAATGTCACGGATGCCTCGGGAATTCACACATAGATGTTTTGCATCGATCACGCAGGCAACATCTTCGGTGCCGAGCACTTTTTGTAATTCTTCTACGATTTGCATGGTAAGACGCTCCTGAACCTGTGGGCGCTTTGCGAAATAGTCGACCACTCGGTTCATTTTCGACAAGCCCACCACGGTACCGCTAGAGATATAGGCAATGTGTGCTTTACCCACGATGGGTAGTAAGTGATGTTCGCAGGTAGAGTATAAAGTAATGTTTTTTTCTACCAACATTTCACCGTATTTGTATTTATTCTCAAAGGTAGAAGCTTTTGGCTTTCGATCGGGGTGCAATCCGCCAAAGATCTCTTGAACAAACATTTTTGCCACACGAGTGGGTGTCCCTTTTAGACTGTCGTCTGTTAGATCTAACCCAAGTGTGTTCATGATGTTTTGAACATCTTTTTTAATAAGGGCAATCTTTTCAATATCACTAAGCTCAAAAGCATCGGGGCGCAATGGGGTATCTGTTGAAGACCCAATATGGTCGTCTCCTTGTGCTTCAATCGCTCTAAGCTGTTTTTCTAGATCCATATACATAATGATTCAGCATGCAAAAATACAAGGGGCAAAGATACGCATTCAGCGAATGCTATAAAAGATTTCAATGTCACTATTTTTAAAACTAAAGGGATAATTTCATAATATTTTCTTAATTTTCAGACCTTTTAATTTATTATAATGAAAAATAACTATTCCCCATTTTTAATACTACTTTTTGTTCTTACATTTTCTTTTTCAGGATTTTCACAAGGCGGCGTATGTGCCGACATTGAACCTTTTTGTGCGGGAGATCAAGCCTTGATTTTTCCAAATTGTAATAATGTAGACCCTAATTGTAATAACTCTGCTGAATTAGGACCGGATTATGGCTGTTTAATAACTCAACCATATCCCGCATGGTTCTTTTTGCAAATAGATCAGGCAGGTGACCTTGACTTCCAAATAATACAAAATACATCTTTCGATGTTAATGGAAATCCTACAGGAACAGGGTTGGATGTTGATTTTATTTGTTGGGGACCTTTTAATCAAGGTGATGATCTCTGTGATTATTCTCAGCTGCAATCTTTTAATGAAATTGACTGCAGTTTTTCTATTGCTCCTGTTGAAAATTTTACGATTCCGGGAGCAGTTCCGGGACAGATTTATGTATTGGTCATAACAAATTACAATCAGAGCCCCGGATTTATTAGTTTACAACAAACAAATGCGGGAACTCCCGGTTCCGGTTCTACAGATTGTTCTATTCTTACCACTCAAATAGGTTGTGAAGGAGACGTATTCACGTTGGATGCAACTACCTTAGGAGCATCAAATTATTTATGGGAATATGATGATGGCACAGGGTATGTAGTTATATTTAATGGAAATTTCCCAAGTATAAACGTAACTCAACCGGGAGATTATAGAGTTACTATAAGTTTCAATTTAGGTACCGATCAAATTAGAGAATTTGAAGTTATAATTTATCCGCAGCCCGTAATCGCCTCTCCTCCCAATAACCTCTTTCAGTGTGCCGATACCGGTACAGGCATTTTTGATTTGACGGTAAACACACCCCTTGTTCTAGGTGGTCAAAATCCGGCTGATTATAATATTACCTATCATACTTCACAAGCCGATGCAGATTCCGGCGCAGCTCCGATTGGAACTCCCGGTGCCTATCTTATTGCCACTCCACCTGTAGAAACTGTTTATGTACGTATTGAGGATCTTTCAGGAACGTGTTTCGCTACAGATTCGTTTACTATTACATTCGCAACGGTGACCTCTGGTCCCGTCACTCCCAATCCGTTTATTATATGCGATCAAGATAACAATGGAATGGAGGTCATCAATCTTTCAGCGGTTTTCAATCCTATGGTGCTTGCCGGACAAAATCCCTTGGATTTTACAGTAAGTTATCACACAAGCCAAGCCGATGCCGATAACGATGTTGCGCCCTTGCCAACATCCTATATCGTCACAACGGCAAATGCAGGTTCAACGATTTATATTCGAGTTGAGAATAATGACGAAACGACTTGTTTTGATACCAGTCAAAATTTTGTCATTAACATGGATACACCTCCTGTTGTCAATCCAATGCCGGACCCTTTGGTAGTTTGTGATGATGACAATAATGGATTGGCTATGTTCACTTTGCATGATGCTGATATGGATA
>NZTP01000081.1 GCA_002696485.1 Altibacter sp.
CCAATGTACCCAGACCTTGTAAATAAAGAGCCCTAGGTATACCACAGTGGTCATGAACTTTAGGAAGGTAGAGGCCAGGAATCCTATAAAGGAACCTATAGCGGCTTTAAAGGCCGGTTTCCCCTTCGTTTTATTAAAGGCCATTTCCCCAATAAGCGCCCCTACAAAAGGACCGATTAGAATACCAAAAGGAATGGGGGCAATGATCCCAATGAGCAACCCTATCGTGGTGCCCCAGGCACCTGCCTTGCTGCCACCGAACTTCTTCGTCCCAATGGCAGGAATGATATAATCCAGGATATAGATCCCAATGGCGACCACTCCGGTAAGGATAATAAAGAGCCAGTCGAACGTCATGCTTGGTGCGAGATAGAGCACCAGGAGTCCAAGCCAGCTCACGGGAGTTCCGGGTATCACCGGTAACAGGCTGCCGGCTATACCAACGAACATCAATAGAAAGCCGATAATGAGAAGCAAAAGGTCCATGGCAGTGAATTAGTGAGTACAAAATACAAATTCAATAAAATAAAGCACAGGGATAGAAAGGATTAGTTTCGGTAAAATTCGTAATTTCGAAAGCAGTTGTTTTGCGATGATAAAAAACTCTCTATACTTGCTGGTCCTTTGTACGCTATTTTCTTCATGCAGGTTCTTTGAGACTGAAAAGATCTCTACGGAAACATTTTACGAAGAAGAAGTCCGTACCATCGATTGGCAGGAAGTGGACCAATACCCCACCTTCACCGAATGTGAGCTCGAAACCGAAAAGCTACAGCAAAAAAGTTGTTTTGAACGTACTTTATCGGCCAGGATCTACGAATACCTTTACTCTAAACAAATGAAGGCCTTAAAAGACCTGAACGATACCCTTTTCCTGGATTTCGCGGTGAACCGAAATGCGACACTAACGGTAGATACGGTAAAGATCGACAGTGTTATTAAAGCCGAGTTCCCTAAACTGGAAGGTTGGATTCAGCAAAGCATCAATGCGATACAACTGGAAGCTCCTGCCTATAAAAGAGGGATCCCCGTAAAAACCGAATTCACCCTGCCTATCACCATCAAAACACAGGAATTATAGGTTCCACTTATATCCTAAGGTGAGCTCCACAGGAAATTCTCCGTTGTCATCCAGATTGATCGCGACGATATCATTATACAGGAAGGTGAGATACCCGTTTCCTAAGGCATAGTCAAAGCCAATACCAAAGGAACCTGGAAACTGGAATTCACTTCCGCCGGTGAAGGTGGTCACTTCTTCTCCTTCCACTAGCACCTGATTTCTGGAAATACTCGTAAAGGCAGCAGGCTTGGCATTGATAAAAGCGTCAAATCGCTCCGATTTGATGAATTTAAAACGGTAGTTGAAAGAAACCTGCGACGAAGAGAAGTCATAGTCCGAACTGCTTATCAATTGTCGAAACTGAAAGACTATGGCATGCCGCCGTAACCGCACTTCGTCTATGATCTCAAACTCCACACCCAATACGGGTAAGATGCTGTTCTCCGGATTGAAGAAATAGGCATTATTCGAAATACCGGCAAAGCCACCCAACCGTGTCTTGAGTTCAATGGAGGCCGTTTCTACTGTGTAAGAGGGATCTACTTTGGTGTTATAGGTGATAAAGAATGTTCGTAAACTTGGAAGTGTAAGATCAACCTTATCTACAGTCACCACAGCATCCGAGGTTTGCGATCGCAATATGTCTTTATATTCTTCTTGATAGTCACCGTCGACCTTGGTGTTCTTCAGCTCAACGATGTCATTTCCTTTTTTCGAGAAGTATCGATATTCACCGTCAATGGTGTTCCATAAGAGCGTAAGGGTTCCTTCCACTTCGGTCTTTAGTGAATAGGTGGTCCCGGAAACGGTATAGTTTTGTTGCGCCTGTATCACAGGGTAGCTCAAGAGCATTAAGAACAGGCAGTGGAGCGGTAGGTATTTCATAAGGGCTTGATTTAGTACTGCTAAAGGTAAAAAATTAATTCAATTTATGTGTTTTTTATGCAGTCGCCCTTTCCAAGTATAGGAGCCGAAAATACTGCCCGGCAGAACGACTACAGTTACCATAGGATAAAGAAGTGCGTTACGTAAGTAGTGGCCCGGGGATATCTTTTGCTGAAAGAAATGGGCGGTACGCTTTAAAACAATGTAGTCTATACCAATTTTGGTGATGACGAGAAAGGCATATCCAATCCAAAAGGAATTGTGGAATAAACAGAGCAACGGTCCGGTAAGCAGAAGTACATTGGTTAGAAAAACGACAGCCCCAAACGCTTTTGCTGCTATGTTCTTTTGATGGGCGGTCTTGGAGGCCCAGCGAATGCGTTGCCTTACAACTGCAGCCCAATCTGTTTCGGGATGTGTGGTTACGATCGCTTCTTGAGACTTTAAAAAATGAATTTCTTTTGGGAATGCAGTATGTATTTTCTCTAATAAGAAAATGTCGTCACCACTGGCAATTTGATCATTTCCGCCAAAGCCTCCAACGTTCTCAAAAGCTGATTTACGATAGGCGAGATTGGCGCCATTGCATAAAAAGGGATGCCCTAATCCAAAACCACCCATAGCAACGGCCTGAAGGCTTAGTCCGTCCAACTGCTGGTATTGCTGTACTTTCGATCCGTTAGATTCGTAAAGGACGGGCCCTGCGATAAGCTGAGCTTCTTTTTGCTGTAAAAAAACATCGAAGGTATCCAACCACCGCGGTAGAACAGAACAATCGGCATCGATGGTGATGATCCATTCGTACTTGGCCTCGGCAATGGCTGTGGTAATAGCATCCTTCTTTGGAGATCGGCTGTGCCGCTCGTTCGTGAGGATCAAGAAAGGGGCGCGTTGTCTTGATCGATCCTGCAACATCACTTCCAACAGTGAGACCGATCCATCTTCCGAAGCATCGTCAACAAAGATCAATTGGTACATATCCGGCGGATAAGACAGGTTCTGAAAGGACTGTACAAGCTTCGGAAGGGTTTTTTGTTCATTCCTAAACGGAATTACGATCGAAAAACCGGTCACCGGCGTAACTGCTTCCGAAGCGAATATACTCAGCTGCATATTCCCAATAAGTAACAACCCCAAACTAATGAGATAGATCATGCCAATACATACAAACACCAAGATCATGTGCTATTCTTGTAGGTGAATAAAAAATAACTCCCTAAGAGCGACGGGAACACAAAATTTAAGATCCACATGGCTAATACCGTGCACAGCACGGTAAGCTCGGGAACTCCTGCCAGAGAAAAGAGCCACAAGGCCGCACCGCCACGCACCACTACGTCGAATAGGAATATTGTGGGAATGACCGAGACCAACAGATACATGGCGAAGATGAGCGGATACGCTTCCGAAAGCGCCAGATCTGCCTCAAAGAAGCGTAGTAATTTTAAATATAAATATGAAAAGCACAGATAGCGCAGCAAAGAGAACAGGAGTAATTTCCCTTTTAACGTACTAGGCAATTTCGTGATATACGTGTACACTTTTTGAAGTGAGAACCCTTTAATGAGCAGTTCCCGTTCCTTTAAATTCCACCCAAGAAGAACCAGCACCAATAAAACCATGGCAAAAACGAGGAGATAATGGGTAGAAAAGGAGAGATCGTAGGTGGTGGCGACCAATAGAATGCCAATGCTTCCAAAGAACACCGTGGTAGCCATTTGGGCGGTACTGCTCACAAAATTAAGCAATAACACCTGCTTTCGTTTTTCAGCGGGAAAATAAAAGGCTTTCGCACCGTACTCTCCAATACGGTTGGGTGTAATGAGAGATACGGCAAGTGCTGTAAGGCTTTGTTGTGCAGCATCTCTAATGGAAAGGTTTTGCACGGGTTGTATGGCCGTTCTCCACTTTAGTATCTCCAACAACCAATTGAGCATCGCCAGCCCTACAAATAGAGGAAGAATCCATAATGCTTTGCCCTGCATACTATTCGAAAAAGCCTCCAGCGTTTGGGAATCGGTGGCGGTCATTTTTGCATAGATAAACCAAAAGATCGCCCCAAGAATAAAAACTTTTAGGGCTGCAAGCAGATATTGTTTAGCTTTGTCTGAAATGCGGATCATTAAAAACGAAAGTACTACTTTTTACTTGGTTTCGTTTTACAAGCAAGCTGTTGGCGTATGAATTCTGAAAAAATCATTTTAGGGATCGACCCCGGAACCACCATCATGGGATTCGGTCTTATAAAAGTGGTGAAAAAACAAATGCATTTTATGCAATTGAACGAGCTGATCCTTACCAAGTACGACGATCATTACCTAAAGCTGAAGCTTATTTTTGAACGTACCATAGAACTTATCGACACACACAATCCCGATGAGATCGCCATTGAAGCACCTTTCTTCGGAAAGAACGTACAATCCATGTTAAAGTTAGGAAGAGCACAAGGAGTGGCTATGGCCGCAGGGCTTTCCAGACAGATTCCCATTACCGAATATTCACCTAAAAAGATCAAAATGGCCATCACCGGTAACGGGAATGCTAGTAAGGAACAAGTAGCTAAGATGCTTCAGAGTCTCCTTCAGTTAAAACAACTGCCTAAGAACTTGGATAGCACCGACGGCCTCGCAGCAGCAGTTTGCCATTTTTATAATTCGGGGAAGACGGAGATCGGGAAGAGCTACACCGGTTGGACTGCATTTGTAAAGCAGAACGAAGGGCGTATTGACAAATAAAAGAGTAGCGTAGTAGCACAATGTGTAACCAAATCCAGTAATTTCTCACATGGCCGGCATTTACATTCACATCCCTTTTTGCAAGCAAGCCTGTCATTACTGTGACTTCCATTTTTCAACGTCCCTAAAAAAGAAGGACGATCTGCTTCGGGCGATTCGCACCGAATTAGCACTTCGGAAAAAGGAGTTGCCTCAAAACATCGAGACCATCTATTTTGGCGGGGGGACACCCAGTCTGTTATCTAAAACCGAGCTACAGTCCATTCTTGATACCGTTTACGAAAATTATGTTGTAACCCCGAATCCCGAGATTACCCTCGAGGCCAATCCCGATGATCTTTCCGAAGAAACCCTGCAAGAACTTTCTGAAACAGCTATCAACCGTCTAAGCATCGGTGTGCAATCCTTTTTTGAAGAAGACCTAAAGCTCATGAATCGCGCACATAACGCTTCCGAGGCGTTGACAAGTATCGAATTGGCAAAGCAGTACTTCAGCAACGTAAGTATCGATCTCATTTATGGCATTCCGGGTATGTCCCTTCAACGTTGGGAGGAAAACCTCCAAACAGCACTTTCCCTAGATGTACCGCACCTGTCCTGCTATGCTCTCACGGTAGAACCAAGAACAGCGCTGGAATCATTTATAAAGAAAGGGATTGTGGCTCCGGTGGATGATGCCGTAGCACGAACACACTACGATTTCCTTGTTGCACACACCGAAGCAGCCGGCTACGAGAACTATGAGTTTTCGAATTTTGGAATGCCTGGATTTCATTCCAGAAACAACACCGCCTACTGGCATGGCAAAATGTATTTGGGGGTAGGTCCTTCGGCACATAGCTATGACGGGAATACTCGTAGTTGGAATATCAATAATAATTCAAAATACATCCAAAAAATAGGTGAGGGTATATTGCCCATTGAACGCGAGCAACTTACTACAAGAGATAAATACAATGAATATGTGATGACGCGCTTGCGTACACACACGGGGGCGTCTTTGAAGGAGATAGAACAGCGGTTCGGTTCGAAATACCGTGAATACGCTTTGCAGCAAGCGGAAGAATTTATTGAAGAAGACCTGTTAACACTTACGCATTCGGTCTTAAAAGTAACGCCCAAAGGAAAATTCTTGAGTGATGGAATCGCATCCGGTTTATTCTTAGTAAATTTAGATTCCTAAAACAACAACTTGAAAGCAACATTTAAGAAGGGTGAACAGTTAGTTACTGTCGACCTGTTAAAACCATTGGATATTTCTATGGTACTCAAAGGTAATTCGGAAAACCCGTTAGCCTGGTACCTGGATGCGCCCATCATTAAACCGGTTACAATGGATAATTGGGTAGGGAAGGTAAGCGAAGGTGCTTCGGTTAATTTTAACAACATCTATTTCAATCCGCATGCGCATGGCACCCATACCGAATGTGTAGGTCATATTTCTGAAACGTTTCATTCAGTAAACGATGCTTTGAAGCACTTCTTTTTTATGGCGGAAGTGATTTCCGTTGTACCCGAAACTGTGGGAGAAGACCAAATCATTCCTGCAAAGGAGTTGCGTACCTTATTGGAAGGAAAACAACCTGAAGCACTTGTAATTCGTACGCTTCCCAATACTGCTTCCAAGCGAACACGACACTACTCACATACCAATTGGCCGTATCTGCATGAAGAGGCGGCTATTTATCTAAGAGAACTTGGGGTGAAGCATCTGCTTATCGATCTTCCTTCGGTTGACAAGGAAAAGGACGAAGGACAATTACGAGCTCACAAGGCGTTTTGGAATTATCCGGAAGCCCCTCGCTATGACGCAACCATCACCGAATTTATCTATGTTCCCAATACTGTTTCAGACGGTTCTTACTTACTAAATTTACAGATCGCCTCTTTTCAAAACGATGCAGCACCAAGTAAACCGGTCTTGTATAAATTACTTTAGATGAAAACAACCTTGAGAATAGAAGAATTAGCACAATTTGTATTGGGAGTACTCCTCTTTTCATCCCTTGATTATGCTTGGTATTGGTTTCCACTATTGCTGTTGCTGCCGGATGTTGGTATGTTGGGTTATTTGTTCGGTCCCAAGATAGGCGCATTTACCTATAACCTTTTACATCATAAAGCCGTAGCGATCGCATTTATAACATTGGGGATGTGGTTCTTAGGAGATTTTTATACATTAGTAGGCGTTGTCATGTTTGCTCATGCCGGTATAGACAGAGTCTTTGGCTACGGATTAAAGTATCCCGACAGTTTTAAACATACGCATTTAGGAACCATAGGAAAGAAATAAAATGGAATTACTCTTAATAGGATTGGCTGCCGGAGCGATCGTCGCTTACTTCCTTTTTGCCAGGTTTTCACGTAGCAGAAAAAAAGAAAGGATAACGACACAATCTGTAATTCTCATGGAAAAGATTCGAAGTGTCTGTAAGTTCATTACCGTGGAAGGCGATTTTTCGGAGATCTATCATTACGAGAATGTGAAGGATAAATGGCTCAACATTGTCTTGGGGAAAAAGAAGGCCTTGATCCTAATCGATGCGAAAGCGCATATTGGCTTCGACCTTACTAAGATCAAGATGTCGGCAGATACACAAACCAGAACCATCACCTTAACCAACTTCCCGCAACCTGAAATGCTTACCATAGAGACCGATTTCAAATACTACGACAAGAAAGAAGGCTGGGCAAATCCGTTCACCGCATCCGATCTCACCGAAATCAACAAGGAAGCGAAACAACACATCATCGATAAGGTCCCGGAGAGTGGGTTGTTTGAAGAGGCTTCCAATCAGGCGCTGGAAACCATCAAATTGATGGAAACGTTGGTGGAGACCATCAATTGGAAACTGGATTATTCGGCGTTGGAAACAACAGATCCTAAAAGAATCCTTTCAGACAAATGATGCGTGGAGCCGTCATATTAGGTATGTTGCTATGGGCCTTAGTTGTTACAGCCCAAGATTATGAACGCATTGATGCTACTATTCTGTTGTACCCGCAACGCGTAGATACGCCCCAAGAGTTGTCCCGATTTATTACGCGTGATTTCACTACCGATGAGGAAAAGGTGCGTGCCATTTACAGTTGGATCATACAGAACATCGCTTACGAACCCGATGAGTACAAACAATTCAACTTTACCTTCAAGAACTATCGCGAACGTAATGAGAAAGAAGAGAAAACCAGAGAAAAGATCATAGAAAGAACGCTTCAAAAAGGGATCGCCGTGTGCGAAGGCTATGCGATGTTGTTCGAAAAGCTATGTGAATTGCAGGGCATTCCCAATTATTTGGTTCGCGGCGACATTAAAACAAATTTCAATGATATAGGTAGACCGTTTGCAAAAACGCATATGTGGAACGTTGTCACGCTTGATGGAAAACCCTATCTGTTCGACCCCACATGGGGAGCCGGTCGTTACAACGGGAAATTTATTAAGGAACCGTCTTACTTTTATTATAAGACACCACCCCATCTGTTCTTTAAGACCCATTATCCCGATATGTATGAAGATGCTTTTATGGACCAATTGATTTCTAAAGATGTCTTCTCACAAATGCCTATTATCATTAAAGAAGAATTGTCTATGAGTGATGTAGAGCAACCCCTAAGCGGTCTTATTTATTCGGAAGCGTATTTCGATGTGGTTCCGTTCACGATTGCCAATGTGAATCCTAAAACGGTCACATACTCCTACGGCAGTGAAAAAAAATCGGTGCGGAATTTGGAGAAGTCAGGCAACCGACTTCAATTTTCGGTTCCCTTAGAAATAGGGGCAGAAAACCTGTTAATCTATTTTGACGACCAACCTGCCTTAGGCTATAAGATCAAGTAAGGATGAATGTTGAAGAATTTCGCGATTATTGTTTGTCTAAGAAAGGAGTGACCGAAAGTTTTCCTTTTGACAATGTGACCTTGGTCTTCAAGGTCATGGGAAAGATCTTTACCATTTGCGGACTGGAACGGCTTCCGCCACAGGTCAACCTGAAATGCGACCCCGAACGTGCTGTCGCACTTCGGGAAGCGTACGACGGACTCATCGTGCCCGGGTATCACATGAGCAAGATCCACTGGAATACGGTGTTGATAGACAGTAATCTGCCACACGAACTGCTCTTGGAACTTATCGACCATTCCTACGATTTGATCGTTTCTAAACTCCCGAAGAAAGTACGGGAAGAACTAAACGAATTGTAACGGATGAAAAGCGTGGGAATCATTGGAGGCGGGGTCATTGGTTTGTGTACGGCTTATTTTCTTCAAAAGGAAGGTCATGAGGTTACCTTGATCGATCAATCGGCCATGGATTTTGGGGCGTCCTATGTGAATGCAGGCTACGTGAGTCCCAGCCACATCATTCCGCTTGCGGCACCCGGTGTTGTGAAACAGGGGTTGCGATGGATGTTCAATACCAGCAGTCCGTTGTACATTAAACCACGCTTAGAAAAGAGTTTTATGGACTGGGCGTGGGCCTTCCAAAAATCCTGTTCTCATGGGAATGTGGAGCGTTCGGTGAAAGCGATCAAGGACATCACTTTGTTGAGCAGTAGGTTGTTTTCTGAAATAAAAGCTTCGGAAGGATTTACATTTCAATTGGAAAATAAAGGATTGCTCATGCTCTGTAAGACCGAAGCCATGCTTGAAAAAGAGATGAAGCTTGTAAAGACTGCTTCCGAAGAAGGCTTGGAAGCCAGAACACTTTCACTTTCCGAAACAGAGAAAATAGAACCTAACGTAGCCATGGACATTGTGGGAGCCACTTTCTATCAGTGTGACTGGCATACTACGCCCCAAGAGTTCATGACCGAGCTGAAACACTATCTGCAGTTAAAGAACGTACAGTTTCTGCGTAATGAACGGGTCTTAGATATCCTTACACAAGGGAATGAGATCACAGCACTTCGCACCGATGAACGCACGGTGAGGGCAGATGAGTTTGTACTTGCAGCGGGATCCTGGAGCCACCTTTTAAGTAAGAAACTGGGTATTAAGATCCCGTTGCAGGCCGGAAAAGGCTATCGCATCAATTC
>NZTP01000082.1 GCA_002696485.1 Altibacter sp.
GGAACACCCAACGTATTGGCGAATCCTTATCCTTCAGCGATCTCTGCCATCGACCTGATCAATGCTAACCCATTGATCAATGAAATTTACTTCTGGGAACATTTAACGGCTCCAAGTCCAAGTATCCCCGGCGCCGGTAGTATTAACTTTAGCATGGATGACATTTCTATGTACAATCTATCCGGAGGAGTGAAAGCGGCAAACGATCCCGGTACATCTACAACGCCCAATGGTGTTATATCTACGGGACAAGGGTTTGCGATTAAAGCAATGGCCGCAGGAACCGTGAGTTTCGACAACAGTATGCGTCTTACTAGCGGTAATACAACCCTCCGTAACCCGGCAGATGAACTTGAAATCGACAGGATCTGGTTGAGTGTTCGCAATACAGAGTATGAAATAGGCAGCAATGCATTAATAGCATTTAATCCAATAGGTACACCCCTGTGGGATGCCGGGTACGACAGTAAGCGATTAGCCACAGCCATCTCTTTGTATTCTCATATCGACAACAACCCGATTCAATTGGGTATTCAAACAAGAGAATCCTTTGATCCAACCACTAAGATCTCTATGGGGTTTGCGAGTCAGGTCAATGCCAATGCTGTATATACGATCTCTCTCGAAAATATAGAAGGGATACATATAGAATCAACAACCGTATACCTGTTGGACAATCAAACAAATATCCTTACAAACCTTACTGAATCTACCTATGAGTTTGAAAGCAATAAAGGAACATTCGATCAGCGCTTTACGATTATGTTCGAGAGTGATACCGTGTTAGACACCTCAGCAAGTGTCTTAGCCTCAATCACAACCTATCCTAATCCAACCGAAGATATAGTTAACATTCATTCCCCTAACGCTGTTATCACCGATATCGTGGTGTTCGACCTAAGAGGTAGAAGAGTAGTTGAGATCATGGATAAAGAAGACCATCACTATGTGTTGAACTTATCAGATCTGGAAACGGCCATTTACTTTGTAAAAGTATCTACAGAAGTTGGTTCTATTACTAAAAAAGTGATCAAAAAATAGAATCTAACTAATACCCCCGCTTATCAATTTGTAAGAAAAGCCTTCAGGTTCCTGAGGGCTTTTCTAATTTCAGAAATTTCTAAACTACCGGACTTTACACTTATCGATTATACTTACATTTTATCGAATACCCTGTACTTATCAACTAATTACTTCGGTTTCATAGTATCTTAGACTATAATTCCCTAATAGTTAGAGCTATGAAACGATCAACTTCACTTTGTTTCAGAGGTCATTTATTCCTCCTATGTATCTTATCTGCTAATTTGTTTTCATATGGTCAAGTTGGTATTGGAAATACCAATCCAAATCCCGATGCATTACTTGAAATTGGGGATGCTACCACCAATACAAAAGGTTTATTGTTACCTCGTGTAGATCTTCTCGCCACGACCAATCCGTCACCACTTTCGGGAAACATACAAGGAATGGTCGTTTACAACAAGAATACGGCAGGAGATGTTACTCCGGGCTATTATTACAATGACGGAAGCAGTTGGGTTCGAATCGCGGCAGCTTCTGTTCCCAGTGATGATTGGACGAAACTGGGAAATGCCGGAACAACCAACACGGTACATTTTTTGGGAACGACTGATAACATGGCGATGCGAATCAAGACCAATTCGTTGGACCGATTTGAAGTTAGCAGTGGAACAACAGTAGCGAACGGCGGTAGGCTTTGGGCGTATGCTGATGGTACGGCAGCAACTCCTATCTATTCGTGGAGTGCCGATCCCAATACCGGAATGTATAGGAATGACCCGGACATTTTACTGTTTTCTACCGCAGGCACGGAACGACTTCGTTTGTTGGCGAATGGCCAGGTTTCTGTAAACAATCCGGGGCCCGTGGCCGGTGACCGTTTTACTGTTACCGGTGCTACAGATGAATCTGTAATTAATGGCTATGCTTCAGGAGGCAATGGAATCGGCCTTTATGGAGAAAATGCAACTACGAACGGGGTTGGTGTGTATGGAAATGTCGCCATAGGCTTTGGTGTTATTGGGACAAGTTCGGGCGGAGGCTATGGCGTGGTTGGAGACAATACCGGCACTGGCCGTGGAGTCATTGGTTTTAGCACCAGTACGGGATACGGTGTTCAAGGGCAAAATGATGCTACAGGAATAGGGGTATTTGGAGCTAGTGTAGGTAGTGGTAATGGTGTTATAGGACAAAATACAGGAACGGGAAGAGGAGTTCTGGGCTATAACACTGCTAACGGTACAGGGATACAAGGACAAGTAGATGGTGCGGGTGTAGGAGTTTTCGGTATTGCAAACAACAATTCCGGATATGGTGGATTTATTAGAAATCAAGGTACTAGTGGAGTGGGCTTGGTTGCTTCAGGAGCCAACGCCGGTCTTGTAAGTTTATCGGGTACCGGAGCGACGATGAATGGCAGTATGGGGGGTGTTGGTTTTTCTACAAGCGCTACCGGAACGGGTATAGGTGGCGTCGGTAATAACGGAACAAGTATAAATACCCTCACAACAGGATCGGGAGTAGCCGGAACCGGGAATACCGGAGTTTATGCGCTAAGCAACTCAACTACCGGCAGTGGTATAGTAGCTGTGGGGAATAACAGCACTAATATTGTTATTCCAACCAACGGTGCGGGAATTGCAGCCTCAAGCACTCGATTGGGCGTATACGGTTATGCAGGTCTTGGAAGCAGGGTTAATGGAAATCGTGGAAATTATGGAGGTCAGTTTATACTAGATACCGATAACGATATTACGACCAATGCAGCAAATAATGGTACTAGAGCAACAGCAGTTTTGGCAGGATTTGATAATATTGCCGCGACGGGAACCGGAGGTATTCCCGTTCTTGCTGCTGCCGATAGCTACTTTGGAGGCTACTTTAGCGGAGGGAACGTAAACAACGGAACCCCCAGTTATGCTTTTGTCGGGCTTCGGCACAACACCAATGCAGCCGGAAGCTCCGGTACCGACTATAAAATCATTGGTCCGGGATCTGTTTCCACTTTGATTAATGATTCACAGGGAATTCCACGCATCATGTACGCCCCGGAAACACCGGAGATCTTATTTCAGGATTATGGTGTAGGAACCTTGGTGAATGGAGAAGCACGTATTGAAATAGATCCTATTTTAAAGGAAGCTATTTTTGTAGATAGCGATCATCCCTTAAAGGTCTTTGTTACCCTGGAAGGCGATTGCAACGGTGTCTATGTTACAAACAAATCTGCTGACGGGTTTACGGTAAAAGAATTACAAGGAGGCACTAGCAATGTTTCTTTTTCTTGGCAAATTGTGGCTAATCGTGCCGACACCAAGGATGCTTCAGGTAGGGTAACGTCCAAACATGTTGGACTGCGTCTCCCCGTGGGACCGGGACCTTTGCAAATGACTGCTTCTAAAGCAGAAACACTAACACTGCAAGCAGAGCAAAACAGTTCCATTCTATTAAAAGAAGCGACTTTGGTGGAACCGGCTAAAAAAGACGTTCCGAAGATCCGTAAGGATCTGAGCGATGCAGCAGCACTTTCAAAGGAGAAAGAGGAACCAAACGTTACGCTAGAAAAAGAAAATTAATTCAGGAAATAGATAAACCGCCAAAAAGACCTCTTTTTTAAATAATCGAGGTCTTTTTCGTGCCTATAAGCTTCGCGTTCAAAACTAATGTTTCGATACGCCTTGTAACGGTCTCTATACCGAAGGAGCCTAATCCCATATTCCAACAAATACCAAACATAGAAAGGAAGTACGAGCAATTCTATCTGTTGCCGAAAGTGGATGCGCTCGTGATTGAGAAAAATCACATCTTCTCGAAGCGAAGCATGCTTCAGAATAATAAAGGGCCAAAGCGTTATTCCTAAAAAATTTTTCCGAAGCAAAAATCGATTCACCACAACTATCATGTGTTCAAGGTAAGAAAATGTTACTTTTGTAAGATGTTATTCCCTAAGAAAAATATTCCTCTCGAGGAAGGTGATTATTATGTAACTCCCGAGGGCTATCGGTGCTTTACTGAGCAATACCACTTAAAACGCGGTTATTGCTGTGAAAGCGGCTGCCGTCATTGCCCGTATGGATTCAACAAAAAAACCAATAGTCAACAACAAAAAGAATAGCATCAGTGCCCTTTGCAGACACATCGATTCAGCAACCTTAAATTTGTAAGCATCTCATGACATTTTCTGAAGAAATACAGCAAGGAATTCCCGATCAATTGCCACAACCGAAACCCTACGATTCCTCCATTAACCACGCACCAAAACGAAAGGAAATACTTTCTGCGGAAGAAAAGAAATTGGCCTTGCAAAATGCGTTACGTTATTTTAAGCCACGACATCATGCTACCCTTTTACCCGAATTTAAAGAAGAGCTCAATACCTATGGCCGTATTTATATGTATCGATTTCGGCCGGACCATGAGATCTTTGCAAGACCTATTAGCGATTATCCCGGGAAATGTGAGCAGGCAAAGGCGATCATGCTCATGATCCAAAATAATTTAGATCATGCCGTTGCCCAACACCCGCATGAATTAATCACGTATGGCGGTAACGGTGCTGTATTTCAAAATTGGGCGCAATACAGACTTGTAATGAAGTATCTTTCAGAAATGACCGAAACACAAACCCTAGTAATGTACTCCGGTCATCCGCTGGGTTTGTTCCCTTCTCACAAAGACGCACCCCGAGTAGTGGTTACCAACGGTATGATGATCCCCAATTACTCCCAACCCGATGATTGTGAAAAGTTCAACGCTCTTGGCGTCACACAATACGGACAAATGACCGCGGGAAGCTATATGTATATCGGTCCGCAAGGGATCGTTCACGGAACAACGATTACGGTATTAAATGGTTTCAGAAAAATAAAAAAAGATCCCCAAGGTGGTCTTTTTGTCACTTCCGGATTGGGCGGCATGAGTGGTGCACAGCCCAAAGCGGGAAATATCGCAGGATGCGTGACTGTTTGTGCCGAAGTCAATAAAAAAGCAACTCATACAAGACACAGTCAAGGATGGGTAGACGAAGTCATTTCAGACCTCAACGCTTTGAGTGATCGCGTACGAGAAGCCTTGGCAGCTAAGGAAACGGTTTCGATTGCCTATGATGGGAATGTGGTTGATGTATGGGAGCATTTCGACACAGAAGACATTCACATCGATCTTGGAAGCGACCAAACTTCCTTACATAATCCGTGGGCAGGTGGCTATTACCCTGTTGGGATGACTTACGAAGAAGCCAATGCGCTTATGGCAAGTGATCCTAAAAAATTTAAAGAAGAAGTTCAAAAAACACTGCGTCGTCACGCAGAAGCGGTTAACAAGCATACCGCTAAGGGTACTTATTTCTTTGACTACGGAAATGCCTTCCTGTTGGAAGCTTCCCGTGCCGGAGCCGATATCATGGCCTCTAATGGAATTGACTTCAAATATCCTTCCTACGTACAAGATATTATGGGCCCTATGTGTTTTGATTATGGGTTTGGCCCCTTTCGTTGGGTTTGTGCCTCGGGTTCTAAAGAAGATCTTGCCAAGACCGATGCCATCGCCAACAATGTCCTAGAAACCATGATGCAAGATGCCCCGAAGGAGATTCAGCAACAAATGGGTGACAACATAAAATGGATTAAAGGGGCACAGGAGAACAAATTGGTCGTGGGATCACAAGCGCGTATCTTATATGCCGACAGTGAAGGCCGGATTAACATTGCATCGGCCTTTAATAAGGCCATTTCAGAAGGGAAAATCGGCCCGGTGATACTAGGTAGGGATCACCATGATGTCTCCGGAACCGACTCTCCATATCGTGAGACTTCTAACATTTACGATGGAAGCCGCTTCACAGCCGATATGGCCATTCACAACGTCATTGGAGACAGCTTTCGCGGAGCTACCTGGGTAAGCATCCACAACGGCGGTGGCGTGGGCTGGGGTGAAGTTATTAATGGTGGATTTGGTATGGTTCTTGATGGTAGTAATGATGCGCAAAGACGTCTGGAATCCATGCTTTTCTGGGATGTGAATAATGGAATCGCACGACGCAGTTGGGCACGGAACGAAGAAGCTATTTTCGCCATAAAAAGAGCTATGGAAAACACTCCGGACTTAGTGGTCACGCTTCCAAATTTTGTTGATGATACTTTACTGTAATTAAAAAATCTACTATGAAAGCTTTAAAATTTTTACCCCTCTTATTGCTTTTCGTGGCGGCTTCGTGTACCACGGTTCGCGTTGCCACCGATTATGACCGACAAGCAAATTTTAGCACGTACAATACGTATGCCTTTTATAAGCCAGGGATCGACAAGGCCAAGATATCCGATCTGGATAAGAAACGTATTCTTCGAGCGATAGACACCGAACTCTCGGCGAAAGGAATGAACAAATCGGAAACACCGGACATTCTCGTGAGCATCTTTACAAAGGAGCGCGAGCGTGTAGATGTGTATAATAATAATTTTGGTTTCGGTTGGGGATGGAATCCTTGGTGGTTTGGGAACGGATACAACACTTCTGTCTCTACCACAACAGAGGGCACCCTTTATATCGATCTTATCGACGCAAAAACCAATGAGTTGGTTTGGCAAGGTATGGGTACTTCCAATCTCGTGACACGCAATATGGATAAAAAAGAAGAACGAATTAGAGAAATCGTGAGTGAGATACTCGCAAAATATCCTCCCGGCACCATGACCAGGTAACAGTAAAAACCCTCATCTAAATGAGGGTTTTTTTATTCGCTTGTTCTTTTTATAAAATCGTTTCCTATTCCTTTATTCAGAAGCCTTTATATGCGTTGCTTCAAAAAAACTGTTTTCACTCCATCATCCCCTTTCGTCTCATTTTGAATTACATAAAAGGGCTATTCCCTTAAAAAGCAGGAAAACCCCCGTGTGCATTTAGGATCTTTTAACTCTTGATTTACAAAGACTTATCTCATAGGTTTGCTCTCAATATTAACTATAAATCTAAACTTATGAAAACGATTCTTACTTTTTTAGTTGTTCTTTGGACAGCTTTCGCATTTGCACAACCCCATATGTTCGTGCACACATCAAATCCCGGAAATATCACATCTGCCGTGACCTATATTGACCACCCGGATCTCAATAACAACCCAACGGCAAAAATTATCGTTACCCACAATTGGAATCCTTCCAATGGCACCGGGGTTTATAACGATAAAAAGACCGGAGCTTTTTACAGCATTACTGAAAACAAATGGTGTGTCTTTAATGAAGACAATTCATCTATGCAACCCGATGTTTCTTTCAATATTTATATTGCTCAAGGAACAGAGGCTTTCACCCATGTTTCCAATGCCGGAAATCAAGGGTCGAGTACGGCCTACACCATCCTTAACGACCCGGCCCTGAACGGAAACCCAAACGCTATTGCATTGTTAACTACATATTGGAACCCAAATGGTGTCTACAACGATCAAAACTACGGGTTTTGGTATGATGATACAGCAGGAACCAACCATTGGATCATCTACGCAGAAGACCTTACCTCCATTCCCACTGATGCAGCTTTTTTTGTGGTAGTGGAAGGAGAAGGGGTGCAAAACATGCGTCACCAAGCAGATGTGGGAAATATAACGAACAACTGGACAACGATCTCCCACCCTCTGTTGGATGGTAATCCCGATGCGGTTTTCGTAGCAAGCCACAATTGGGGTGTTACCGGAGACACCTCTAACGTTGTATTAGATAAGACCATTGGAGTTTGGTATACCGGCAGCAATTGGGCTATTTATACCGAAGATCAATCTGCTATGCCCGTGGGAGCGACTTTCGATCTGCTCATTTACGACCCTACGCTAGGAACGGAAGATGTTGTCATTGAGGGCTTCGATTTTTATCCAAATCCGGTGAAGGATATCGTGACTATCAAGGCAAACGAAGCAATTTCAATGGTTACCGTATTCAACGTGTTAGGACAGCAAGTATTGGCTATGGAAGGAGATTCAAATAAAATGGACATCGATTTCTCCGCACAGGCTTCCGGCACCTATTTCGCCAGTGTAACAGTGGGTGAAGCAGTTAAGACTGTGAAATTAGTAAAGTTATAGCATTGAGTCACTAACTATCCAATACAAGAGGGAGCCTGAAAAGCTCCCTTTTTTATTTCTTTATAATGTTTAAAAAGCACCCCATTAATAATCCAACAACTCCAATATCTTCTTTTTCACTTTCTCGGTAGATGGAATCATGGTTTCTTCCAGTGTACTGTTTAATGGAATGGCAGGCATGTTTTCTGAACCGATCACCATGACCGGTGCGTCCAAGTACTGGAAACACTCCTCTTGTATTCTACCTTGTAAGGCTCTTGAAAAACTGTTTTCTGAAGGTTCCTCGGTAACGACCAAGCATTTACCACATTTCTCAACCGATTTGAAGACGGTTTCGTAATCCAAAGGATGCAATGTTCGTAGATCTACAATTTCTATGCTGTCCTGCATACCCAAAGCTTCGGAAGCATTCATCGCCCAATGCACACCCATACCGTAGGTGATGACCGATAGCGTCTCTTCCTCTTCCTTCTTCCAGATCTCCTGAAGCACCCATGCTTTACCAAAAGGCAACACATAATCTTCTGCCGGTTCTATAGATGTCGCTCCTTTAGTGCCCGGCACTTTACTCCAATACAGCCCTTTATGCTCAAAGATGACCACGGGATTGGGATCGTAATACGCTGCTTTCATCAATCCCTTAAGATCTGCCCCGTTACTGGGATAGGCTATTTTTAAACCGCGTATGTTGGTTACCACACTTTCTACCGAAGACGAGTGATAAGGCCCTCCGCTTCCATAGGCTCCTATGGGCACGCGAAGGATCATGGAAACCGGCCATTTCCCGTTCGACAAATAGCAGCTTCTACTTACTTCTGTAAACAATTGATTCAAACCCGGCCAGATATAATCGGCGAATTGCACCTCCACGATTGGTTTAAGACCCACGGCACTCATTCCTACGGTCGAGCCTACAATAAAAGCTTCTTGAATAGGCGTATTAAAGACCCTATTATCTCCAAATTTTTGCGCCAAGGTTGCTGCCTCCCGAAAGACGCCTCCTAACCGTCCACCTACATCCTGTCCGTACAACAAACATTCTTTATGCTTCGCCATTAGCTCTTCAATGGCAAATAGCGCACAGTCCACCATCACCACCTTTTCTGCACCTTTTGGCGACCGTTCCCCCTTCTCCTCAGTAATTTCGGTAGGAGCAAAATCATGGGTAAACAGATCTTCCGGTTTTGGATCTTCGGCTTTAAGTGCTTTCTCTAAGGCAGCAGAAACTTTTTTCTTGGCTGATGCCTCTATTGTTTCCAATTCCTTTTCAGAAAAACCATTTTTTAGCAATAAAGTTCGCATTTTGGGGTAAGGGTCTCTACTGCGAGCTTCTTCCAGATCATCGCGATACCATTCCATGCGCACTCCCGAAGTGTGGTGGTTCAATAAGGGAACTTTGGCATGAACCAAGAAGGGACGCCGTTCGGTTCGTATGGTATCAATAACATCTGCTAAGGTAGAATAACAACTTTCAAAGTCGGTGCCATCGATAGAAATAGCCTCTAAACCATGAAACCCTGCTGCGTACTCATACGCATTCTGGGCACGTGTCTCGGCTTCATTTGCACTAATATCCCAGCCGTTGTCCTGCACCAAATACAAAATAGGCAACTGTTTTAAGGCAGCCATTTGAAAGGCTTCGGCGATCTCTCCTTCAGTTACAGAAGCATCCCCTAACGAACAAACTACCAATGGTTGTGCTTCCTTAGGATTGTGTAAGTTCTCAGATTCCTTATACCAAAAGCCCAATGCCACTCCCGTAGCCGGAATGGCCTGCATCCCTGTAGCACTGCTTTGATGCGGAATCTTGGGTTTATCGTCATTGCGTAAACTGGGATGCGAGTAGTAGGTCCTTCCACCGGAAAACGGATCGTCCTTTTTGGCCAAAACCTGTAACATAAGGTCGTACGGTTCCATTCCTAAAGCGAGCAGCATACTATCATCCCGATAATACGGAAAGGCATAATCCTGTGGTAACAATTGCATCCCCAATGCTGTTTGGATCACTTCATGTCCTCTGGAGGTGGCATGCACGTATTTGGATACGACCTTAAAATTTTCTTCGTAGATCTCGGTCATAGCCTTGGCTGTGACCAGATTTATATAGGCTTTGTTTAATATATCTTTATTCATTGTCAACTAGTTTGAGTCACGAGAAACGACGGACGGACCCGTCATATCTCTAAACATCCATTTTCCCTTCAAATTGTTCCATCTCATCGGCGATTCGGCGTAGGAACGAACCTGCCAAATAACCGTCAACGATCCTGTGGTCAAACGACAAGGACAGATACATCATGTGGCGTACTTCGATATGGTCGCCATCTTCACGTTCCATGACCTCCGCCCGTTTTTTAATGATCCCGGTAGCCAAGATGGCTGCTTCCGGCTGATTGATTATAGGTGTTCCCATGAGGCTGCCAAAGGTTCCTACATTGCTAATGGTAAAGGTACTCCCTTTGGTGTCATCGCCTTTTAGCTTGTTGTCCCGGGCCTTAGCTACCAACTGGTTGGTTGCAGCAGCCAGTTCCTGAAGGTTCATCTTATCGGCATTCTTAACCACGGGAACAATGAGGTTCCCACTGGGCAAGGCTGTAGCCATTCCGATATTGATCTCGTCTTTCACAATAATGGTATTGCCTTCCATGGAAGAATTGATCATGGGATAGGCCTGTATGGCTTTTGCGACACAGGCAACGAACAAGGGTGTAAAGGTGAGCTTTTCAGTATACTTTTTCTGAAATTCTTCTTTATGAGCATTCCGCCATTGGACCATATCGGTGAGATCTGCTTCGACATAGGCGGTAACATGAGGTGCTGTATGCTTACTGAAAACCATATGATCCGCGATCATTTGTCGCATACGATCCATTTCCACGATCTTACCGGTACCTTTATCGAATTTTAGATCCGGTATTTGAAACCCGGATACTTCAGGAACCATTTGGGCGAACCGGAAAGGCCTGCCTTCTGAAATATACTGAAGTAAATCACTTTTGCGTAATCTGCCATCTTTCCCTGTACCCGGAATACGCGCCAGTTCTTCATAGCTTATATGATGTTTACGGGCAATACTATCGATCAACGGACTTATAAACACATTCTTATTCAGCGTAAATTGTGAAGTTGCTGAGGATTTCTTTGGTATTATACTTGCAGGCTCTTTACGTGGCTTGTTTTTTGCTTCGGAAGCAATACCCCCCGTCTTCGATGGTTTAGCGCCTCCCGAAGGAATTTCAGAAAGGTCTAGCAATGCGATTACAGCTCCCACGGGAACTACCTCCTTTGCCGTTGCCCGATGTGCAAGCATGGTACCTCCTGCCGGGGCCGGAACTTCGTTATCGACCTTATCGGTTGCAACTTCCAAGAGGATGTCTCCCTCGTTAAAGGACTCTCCTTCTTGGACCAACCAATTGATGATGGTCCCTTCGGTAATGCTTTCGCCCATTTTAGGCATTTTAAATTCAAACTCCTTCATTTATTCGGTTCGCTTAAGCTCTTGTAATGTTTTATAAAAATCTTCTTGTACAGGACGGTCCTTCGGAATTTCACGTAGTGGCTCCACTTCCTTTAAACTTTCAAAGCAGTCTTTAGGCAACTGCTGATACAATCTAGTTCCGGCAGTCTTCCAGGCGATCATATCCTCGGAAATATCTTTTATAGCGTTCGCAGGATTCCCAACGATCAACTTTCTTTTACCAAAAATAGTTTCAGCTTTCACAAAGCTCATCGCACCAACGATGCATTCATCACCTATCTCGGCATCATCCATGATTACACTATTCATTCCAATAAGGCAATTACGCCCCAAGTTGGCTCCGTGAATTATTGCTCCATGACCTACATGCGCTCCTTCCTTCAACACGATGGATTTCCCTGGAAACATGTGTATGGTGCAATTTTCCTGAACATTCACCCCGTCTTCTAGTATGATCTCTCCCCAATCGCCACGAATGGCCGCACCCGGTCCAATGTAACAGTTCTTGCCAATAATGACATTACCTGTTACAGCAGCCAACGGATGAACAAAACTACTTTCGTGAATTACCGGGATATGTCCTTTAAAACTGTAAATCATACATTAGAATATACATTGTTCTAGAAAATTTTGACCTATTGAACTTTTTAGTTTATTTAAAACGTTTCAGGGTTTCCTTCGTAAACTCAGACAATACCAATCGACCGCTAATGGCTGCTCGTTCGGCCAACAGTTCGTCCCAATCTTCGGTACCTTGCCAAAATACCTTTTTCATCTCCTTCATGGCTTCCGGGTTATAGGTACATAGTTTTTCAGCCATCGTAGTAACGGCCTCGTCCAAAGCTTCGGTAGAATCAAATATCTGTGCGTACAATCCCTTTTGTCTGGCCCATTCGGCGTCATAAAAGCTATCGGCATCAATTGCGATCTGCGACATGCCGCTAAGACCTAATTTGCGCTCCACGGCAGGTCCTACCACAAATGGACCAATCCCCACGTTCAACTCGCTCAGTTTAATCGATGCATATTTCGAAGCCATACAGTAATCGGTAGCCGAAGCCACACCTACACCTCCGCCAACGGTCTTCCCTTGGATACGACCAATGATGAACTTAGGACACTTTCGCATGGCGTTGATCACGTTGGCAAAACCACTAAAGAACACCCGTCCAGTTTCAGCGTCATTAATGTTTATAAGCTCTTTAAAGCTGGCTCCTGCACAAAAAGTTCGGTCTCCTCCACTTTTCAACACGATCACTCTAACAGCATCGTTTACACTAGCTTTCTGGATCTCGTCCACTAATTTCTGAAGGATGTCCCCCGGCAAACTATTGTGAGCGGGATGAAAGAACTCGATGGTTGAAATTCCGTTTGCGATATCTTGTTTTACGTATGGTTGTGTCATATTTATTTCCCGCGAAAGCGGGATTCTTTTAAAATTAATTTTTAGTTTTTATAGAACTTCATATAAGTCCTTCCATGTAGGATTACTTTCTTCAACCCTTTTTATTTTCCAATCTCTTCCCATTTTTTTACCTGCCTTTCTCGTTTAATTGCTTCTTCTTTAGTTTCAAAATTTTCAAAATAAACTAATTTATTTAAATTATATCTAGCTGAAAAAGTATTCGGGTGAACCTTTCTCTTATGTTGACTGATTCTAATTTTTAATCGTTCGGTACAGCCTATATACAAAACCCCATTTGGTTTATTTGTAATCATATAAAAACTATATTTTTTCACACCTAATACGTTTTTATAAGATTCCCGCTTTCGCGGGAATTTTGAACAATTTAATCCAATAGATTAAATTGTTCAAAATGATGGTTTAGGTGTTTTCGTTCTAATAAATACCATTCAAATCTGTTTAGGTCACCGAAAACTATATTTTTAAGTTGGGCATCCGGATTTTCTTTAAAAAAAGTAAGATAATTTTCCCGCGCTTCCAGAAACTTCTTTTTGGCTGTTTCCAGATCATCATATTTTAAAGGCTCCAAGGTGTTTTTTTCCAATAAAGGAAAATTGGTATTCCGCGGGAATTTTTCGTAATTGTATAACGACTCGTGCGTCTTCTCCAGATATTTCTCCGGCGTAGCAACCTCAAAATCCTGAATTTCTCCGGAAGCTATTTTGTAGGTGTATTCCAAATGCTCAAGCATGTGTTGGGGGGTCATTATGCCCCATTGCGGTTTTGAATCTTCAGAGAGCTGCTGAAGCAATTCTTCAATTTTTTCCGAAGTCATTTCAGTAAATACTGTTTGTTTTTTCTGAACCATGGTAAGGATGGTTGCAATGGCAACCAGTTCATCTTCCACATCAAACACTTCTACATACCACTTTACAATGCCGCTGGGAAGCTCCTTTCCTCGCGGATCGCGGTCGATTTTCTGTTTACAGGTAAGCCGCACATATACGGTATCGTTGTGATAGATGGGGCGCAAGAAGCGACATTCTTCGAGACCGTAATTTGCAGCGACCGGGCCCTTGTTTGGATACACGAAAAGTCCTGCCGCAGCCGCTAAAATAAAATAACCGTGGGCAGTTCGTTTTTCGAAGATGCTTCCATCCAAGGAAGTGATGTCGGTATGTGCATAGAAGTGGTCCCAAGTGAGGTTTGCAAAATTCACGATATCCCCATCGGTGATCGTACGTTTATGCGTTTGCAGGGACATTCCGGGCTCGATATCTTCCCAATGATAGGCGAACGGGTGTTTTTGAACTTCTTTGTATTCTGCTTTGGGCTGATAGATCCCGGTAACCTCTGTAAGTGTGGTTGGTGACCCTTGAACTGCACATCGCTGTAAATAATGCTTGATCCCTCTCATACCTCCCATTTCTTCGCCTCCCCCGGCACGCCCCGGCCCGCCGTGGATCAAGTTTGGAAGTGGCGAACCGTGTCCTGTGCTCTGTTTGGCACTTTCCCTATTCAAAATTAGAATCCTGCCGTGGTGTGTGGCAGCTGCAATGGTATATTCCTTCGCAATCTTATTGTCGTTGGTTATTATAGAACTCACCAACGAACCTTTTCCCATCTTAGAAAGGGCAATAGCTTCCTCCAAATTCTTGTAGGGCATCAAGGTACTTACCGGTCCAAAGGCTTCCGTTGTATGCGCGGCTTCGTTCTGTAACGGCTTATCTTCTCTAAGTAAAATAGGTCTTATAAACGCGCCTTTTTTTGCATCGGCTCCAATCGTTTCAACTTCTTCTAAATTGCCGTATACTATTTGCGCTGTTTGCGCGATTTTATGAATTTGCTCTTTTACTGAAGTACGCTGTGCGTCATTCACCAACGAACCCATACGGACCTCCTTGAGGCGAGGATCGCCAATGGTGACCTTATCCAATGCATTTCCTAAAGCGATCTGTACATCTTCCATAACTTTTTCAGGAACGATAATTCTACGAATCGCAGTACATTTTTGTCCGCATTTCACGGTCATTTCATTACGAACTTCTTTTATGAACAGATCGAACTCCGGCGTCCCCGGAACAGCATCTTCGCCCAAAATAGATGCGTTAAGAGAGTCGGCCTCCATGGTGAACGGAACTGATTCTTCAATGAGTTGCGGATGATTCTTAAGTTTTCTACCCGTGCTTGCGGATCCGGTAAATGTCACCACATCCTGCGATTGCACTGTATCCAAAATGTTTCGCGCCGTACCGCTAATGAGTTGAATGGCTCCTTCGGGTAGTATTCCTGAAGCCACGATCTCCTTTACCACGGCTTCAGTCAGGTATGCCGTTTGTGGTGCCGGAAGTACAACTGCGGGCATACCCGCCATCCAATTCACGGCACATTTCTCCAACATTCCCCAAACCGGAAAATTAAATGCATTGATATGCACAGCTACGCCTTCTCGAGGCACCATGATGTGATGGGCCATAAAACGTCCTCCTCGCGAAAGATCGATAGGGTCACCTTCTACGTGATAGGATTGGTTAGGAAATAGTTTCCGAAGCGATGCATTGGCAAACAAATTTCCAAAACCTCCTTCGATATCGATCCAACTGTCGATCTTGGTCGCGCCGGTACGGTAACTCAATTCATAAAATGCATCCTTCCGTTTGGTAAGGTACAAAGCAAGCTTCTTAAGCATATTTCCCCGCTCCTGAAAGGTCATCTTCCGAAGTACATTGCCTTTATCCCTTCCGTACTGAAGAATGGCAGGAATGTCCAAACCTTCTGTGGTAACACTGGTAAACTGTTCTCCGGTAATGGAGTCAAGGATTGGACTCCCTTCTCCACTTCCATCAACCCATTTTCCCGTTACATAATGTTGTGTCTTCATCGACTCTATATTTTTATTTTGAAACCGTCACGGTTCTCATCTTTATGCTCTTATTCTTACAATCTTACCGTTTATTCTACCCTCTACGCACTTCACATATCCATCCACCACCTTACGCATGGATACAGGTGTGTTCCCCGGAAAATAATCTTTGTATTTCTCATACGCATCTTCTACTAAGTCGGCAGAAACCACATTCACGCGCAGACCATTATCCATTTCCAAAGCAACTGCTTTTACAAAACTTTGAACGGCTCCATTTACCATTGCAGCACTCGTGGTCATATCTACCGGTTCATCTGCTAAAATTCCTGTGGTCAAAGTAATGGAACCTTCGGGCTTAAGATACTTTCTACCCAGACGAACTAAATTCACCTGTCCCATCAATTTACTCTTGATACCTATATAAAAATCTTCTTCGGAAAGATGATCAAATTTATCCCATTTCGCATCCCCGGCAATATTTACAATAGCGTTTACATTCCCTACTTTCTGAAGCATTTCAGAAATCGATTGTACGTTTGAAATATCAACCGTAACATCGCCCGAAGTTCTTCCGGCAATGATGACATCATGGTTTTCTGAGAACCTTTCAGAAACTTTTTTACCTATAGTACCATTTCCTCCTATGATAAGAATTTTCATATATATAAATCTACATTTTCGATGATAGCGGCATAACCTTGTCCAACCCCAACACACATGGTGATGAGTGCATAGCGTTTCCCTGTAAGCTGAAGCTCCAATGCGGCTGAATAGGCGATACGTGCACCGGTAACACCTAAGGGATGTCCTATCGCGATCGAACCACCATTGGGGTTGATGCGCGCATCGTCATCGGCAAGTCCCCATTCACGGATACAGGCCAATGCTTGAGATGCAAACGCTTCGTTCAACTCGATCACGTCCATATCGCCCATGGTCAATCCGGCTTTTTCTAATGCTTTGTTAGAAGCCTCCACGGGACCGATACCCATAATTCTTGGTTCTACTCCTACCACGGCAGAACTTACGATTCTCGCCATGGGTTTTAAATTATATTTTTTTACTGCTGCTTCGGAAGCAATGATGGTAGCCGCAGCACCGTCATTAAGTCCGGAACTGTTTCCTGCGGTTACACTCCCATCTTTCTTAAAAGCCGGACGTAATTTCGCTAAGATCTCTTTGGTGGTCCCCGGTTTTATAAACTCATCGTCTTTGAAAATAATAGGATCTTTCTTTCGCTGCGGAATAGAAACAGGCACGATCTCCTTAGCCAGTCTACCGTTTTCTTGCGCCTTCGCAGCTTTCATCTGACTGTGATATGCGAATGCATCCTGATCTTCTCGTGTGATATGGTGCCTTTCCACCAAATTTTCGGCGGTATTTCCCATGCCATCGGTTCCGTAGAGGTCGTGCATCTTTTGGTTCACAAACCGCCATCCGAAACTCGAGTCGTACATTTTTGCATCTGTTCCGAATGCCGAAGATGGTTTAGCGATCACATACGGACCACGAGTCATGTTTTCCACCCCACCGGAGATGAATAGATCTCCGTCACCGGCCTTAATGGCACGACTGGCATGTACAATAGCAGAGAGTCCGCTGCTGCACAGTCTATTGACTGTTTCACCGGGCACGGTGAATGGCAGTCCTGCCAGCAGCAGCGCCATACGAGCGACATTCCTGTTATCTTCGCCGGCCTGATTTGCGCAGCCTAAGATAACATCATTGTAGGCTTCCTTAGGAATGTTTGGATTTCTTTTAGCAATCTCGGCAATCACCAAGGCACCCAGGTCATCAGTTCTAACAGCACTCAAAGTACCTTGGTAGTTTCCAATGGGAGTTCTAATGCCGTCAATAATATATGCTTCTTTCAAAGTTTAAAAATTTTAAAATTCTATATTCGCTATTTTCATTAGCGTTACTATTCTTCCCAGTCCTTTGCGGTACGATAGACGACACCTTTAAACAATGCTACCAATTCGTCTCCTCTTTTCACCTCAACAATAGTAAACCCTAGCTTTGTACGCTGTTCATCCAGAATCGCTTCGGCCGTAAGATAATCTCCTGCTTCCAAAGCCGAAATATGATTCACAGAGGTTTCAATAGAAACGGCGTATTTCCCGTGAGTATTTGCCGTAAAGCCGAATGCTGTATCTGCCAACGAATAGCTGATTCCGCCATGGGCTTTATTCATACTATTAAGCATATCATCGCGTACCGTCATACCTACTTTGCACCGCCCAACCTCACAGTCAAGGATCTCAATGCCCAGCCATTGACTAAATGCATCCTGAGAAAGCATCTTATATGGTATTTTATCTCCTTCCATTCCCTGTTTTCGTCATAATGCTATAAAATTACGTTTTACATCCCTCATAGTATTGGTCTCTATCGAGAAAGTCATCCAATATTAAAAAAATATCTTATTCTCTCTGGCCATTTTTCGAAGCAAAGGCGAGCATCGGTAGCGGTCTTCATGATATTCTGTGTATAATTCGTCCATTTTTTGAACGCACCAATCGATGCCCTTCTCATCTGCCCACGCCAACAATCCTTTAGGATAATTCACCCCTTTGGTCATGGCATTGTCAATATCTTCGGCGGAAGCGATGTTCCAAAACAAGGCATCTGCCGCTTCGTTTATGAGCATTACCAATACACGGTCAAAAATACCTTGTCCCAAAGTTTCGTTTTTGTTTGGGGCAGGTTTTTCTGCTCCTTCGGTGTAGTTATAATATCCTTTCCCCGACTTTCGCCCCAAGTATCCCGCCTCTGCATAACGTTTTTGTGTAAAGGCCGGCTTGTATCTAGGGTCGTAGTAGAAGGCTTCAAAAACAGTTTCTGTTACGGTATAGTTTACGTCGTTTCCAATAAAATCCATCAACTCAAAGGGGCCCATTCTAAAACCACCTTTCGAGGTCATCGCCCAATCGATAGTTGCAAAATCGGCTATCCCTTCTTCATAAATCCGAAGCGCTTCTCCATAGAACGGTCGTGCAACCCGATTCACTATAAACCCTGGTGTATCTATTGCAATCGCAACCGTTTTTCCCCAATCTTTAATTGTTTCGACCGACGATTGTAAGGTTGCTTCGGAAGTTTGAATAGCCGGAATCACCTCTACTAATTTCATAAGGGGTGCAGGATTAAAAAAATGTATACCTATACAGCGTTCCGGCAGTTGCAGAGCGGAAGCAATAGACGCAATCGACAAAGAGGAAGTGTTGGAGGCTATAATACATTCCTTAGAAACGTAGCTTTCCAGTTCTTGAAACACCTTCTTTTTTATATCCAAATTCTCTACAATGGCCTCAATGGTCAAATGTGAATCTGCCAAGTCCTTTAAGCTATTTACATATTGAATGTTCTTTTGCATGCTATTTTTTTCATTCGCATCAATACGTCCTTTTTCCACGAGTCGGCTCAAGATTTTTTCCAAACTTGCTTTGGCCGTTTCCAGAGCCTCTTTTTGGGTATCGAAAATTTTCACTGTACAACCGGCTGTTGCAGCCACTTGTGCAATACCGCTTCCCATGGTTCCCGAACCTATTATTCCTACTTTTTCAATCATTTATTTTCCTTTAAAAACAGGGTTTCTTTTTGCTACAAAGGCGGCAACACCTTCTGCATAATCGTCACTTTGTGCGGCTTCAATTTGTAATGTAGATTCCATTTCTAGCTGCGCATTTAAATCGTTCGTCATGGATTGATTCAACAGCTGTTTGGTCATCCCCAAGGCTTTCGTAGGCATTTGTGCCAGGGTTTCGGCTAAAACAGTAACTTCTGCATCAAAATCTTCGGCAGAAAAAACTTTATAGATCATTCCCAGTTCTTGGGCTTCTTTGGCAGAGACCTTATCACCAAGCATCATTAAGGCCGATGCCTTCTGAAATCCGATAAGTCTTGGTAAAAAGAAGGTTCCCGCACTGTCCGGGATGAGTCCTATTTTACTGAATGCCTGAATAAAACTCGCTGCTTCCGAAGCGACCACCACATCACAAGCCAACGCAATATTGGCCCCGGCACCGGCGGCCACCCCATTAACCGCAGCGATAATGGGTTTTTCTATAGTTCGGATTCGTTGGATTATAGGATTGTAATGTTCTTCCAATATTGTTTTGAAACCGGGGTTGAGCTCGGGAGAAGTGACTTCCTTTAAATCCTGACCCGCACAAAAAGCTCTTCCACTTCCGGTAATAACAATGGTTCGTACCGCAGCTTGAGATGCACAATGATCTAGTTGTTTTTGAAAACCCAATGCCATCTCTCGATTAAAGCTATTGAAGACATCCGGTCTGTTGAGCGTTATCCACGCTGTATTCTTCTCAATTTTTAAAGCAATTGATGTTTCGCTCATACCAATTATTTTAGCTGTTTCGTTCTTCTTCGAATTTCGTTATGAAGGAAAACGAACTTATTCAATTTTAAAATAAGGGTTATAAATCAACCCTATAATATTATTCCATGGATCCTTTACCGAGGCTACCATCAGTTCACCACCTACGTTTTTAGGGGCTTCGTGCTGTGTAGCTCCTAAGGTAAGGAGGCGTTCGAATTCTTGTTGAATATCCGCTACACCCCAATACGATAATACATTCTCCCCCCGGGGTATCGATGCTCCTTCTTCCGGCAATAGACCCAATTCGAATCCTTTTATTGAAAAGCCCACATAAAAAGGTTCATCAAAGTACGGGTCAACCTTAAACGCATTGGAGTACCAATCCTTTGCTTCCGAAAGATTTGGCACAATGTATATGGTAGTTCGAAGGCCCAACATTATTTTAGACATTTAAAATAGTCGAATGGTTCTTGGCAATCATCGCATTTAAAGAGTGCCTTACAGGCCGTGGAGCCGAACTGACTTACCAAATGAGTATTCGTGCTTCCGCAGTTGGTACATTTCACTACTTTTGCATTTCCCAAAAGTGCCTCTTTATCGGCTGTTTCCTCTAAAGGAGCTGCAATACCGTACACTTCCATCTTTCGCTTTCCGCTCTCACTGATCCAATCGGTTGTCCATGCAGGTGCCAATACGAGTTCTATTTCTGCTTTCTTTCCTATCTTGGTGAAGGCCGCCTTTAAATCATCACCAATCACATCCATGGCCGGACACCCCGAATAGGTAGGCGTTAATTTGATATAAACCGTTCCCTCCTGCTCCACAGCTTCCCTAATAACCCCCAAGTCCAATACGGTGAGTACCGGAATTTCGGGATCGGAAACCATTTCCAGAATTGGGATGAGATCTTTTTGTATGTTGGGAGCAGTAATGGTCATTTTTATTTATAATATGTCTCGAAAACGTTTACTCCAGTGCGAATACAGACAAGCAGCGTTTACGACACCCCTGATTCTTTATAAAATATCGCTACCAGGTCATATTGGGATAGGTGCGTTGCATATACTGTAAATCTGCCAGGATGTACCCCATATGCTCCGTGTGTATTCCTTCTTTCCCGCCTTTTGTAAAATAGGTGCTTTCCGGTACTGTAAGCGTAGCCTCTTTCAACACTTCTTTAATCTCAGTGTAATAAGCTTCTTTTAATTGTGTGACGTCTACACCAACTCCTTCAGAAGCCATCATTGTGTCCCATTCTGTCATTTGAAACATTTCATTGGTAAAACGCCAGAGATCATCAATGGCCTCCTGCATCTTTAGATTACTTTCTTCTGTGCCATCCCCCAATCGTTTTACCCAATCACTTGAAAATCGTTTATGGTAGCTCACTTCTTTTATACCCTTTTTTGCCACGGCTGCTAATTGTTCGTCCTTGCTGTACTGTAATTTTTCCAAAAATAGGAGATGGTACACATCGAACAGGAATTGTCTTGCCATTACATAACCAAAATGTGTATTGGGTTGTTCCACCAATAAAACATTCTTATATTCCCGCTCCAATCGCAAAAAGGCGATATCATCTTCGGTTTTGTCTCCAGCTATTAATTTTGCGGCGTATTGATAATAACTTCGGGTTTGCCCAATAAGATCTAAAGAAATGTTCGTGATCGCTATATCGGTTTCAAGGCTTGGCCCGTGTCCACAAAGTTCCCCCAAACGCTGTCCGAGAATAAGGGAGTTATCTGCAATGCCAA
>NZTP01000083.1 GCA_002696485.1 Altibacter sp.
CTGAAAGCAAAGGTCATAAAAGGTGTGAACTTTCTGAAAAAGAGGTCTTCGTCGTACGACAAATAGCTACCTGCGAGACCATACCGCATCGCATACAGCGGTTGGTTCTTAAATTGCTGTGTGTATATAAGGGATCCACTCCCCAACAACGTATTGGAGCGCAGCCCCAGCTTTGGCGTGAAGTTATAATGAAATGCCTTGGGAAGCACCGTTTTATTGTAGAGTTTCGCTCCAAGGATCAAACCGTCGTATAGGTTGTAATCGAATTCAGGCATAAAGAACAACTGATTGTACCTCGAGTCACCTACATCCTGAAAGAGACGGAATTGAATAGGTCGGTTGAGCAAGCCTCTGACATTATGATAGTTATTCCGCTGATTATATTCGGGGATGATCTCTTCGTAGTTGAGGACCAATTTTCGAACATCTTTGGCAGGAACCGTAACCGTTGCGGTAGAGTCGATAGGTAAAAGCCATTGTTTGAAAATGATGCTGTCCTTGTTGATTCCATATAATGAAACAGGCATGGCATTATCTCGTAGGTTCTTCACCAAGACGTTTAATGAATCGCCTCGTTTGCGCACTTTCTTTATTTTAAAATCAATGGTCGTATCTGTGCCCACATAATCCTCGAAGAACCAATCAATTGGCAATGTAGTATTTGCAGCAAGTGTTTTTCTAAATTGTTGAGAGGTTACCGGTTTCAGACGGTACTTCGTATAGAATTCCTTGATCGCATGGTTCAATTGATCACGCCCTAAATAATCGGCAACATAATCCAAACCGTCCCCGCCGTAATAGTCTCCGGCTATATTCTTATTGAATTTCACCAACGAATCCTTAGGGGTTATAAGCGCCTGATTCAAATTATTACGTGCCATGTTGAGGTAAAGAAGCGGATATTGATCATTAAACTCCAACTTCGAAGCATGTGACCAGCGTATCACCCAAAAGTTGCTAAGATTTCCAATGATCTTCATCTTGGGGTAATAGGTTTCTACATACTCCATCATTAAATAGATCTGTAGCGCTCCCGTGAGCCAATAATCTTTTCGGGGATGCAACGGAAGGGTGTTCTCTATATAGTTTCGGGTGATGGTTTTAAGTTGTTCCATGTCGTACTCGAAGCCATCAGGGAACGGACTAATAAAATCGGGAAGCTGATTTAGCCCATAGACAGGATTGTTCTTGTAGTCAGACTCACTAATCACCATCTTTTCAAATGGATATTCCCCTAATTTATTGTCTAGGAAATAAGTGATCCTATCGATTAATAAGGCTTTGATAGGCGGTGAAACCTTTTTATCTTCAAGATTAGTGATCACTTCAACACGATCTGTCACCACACTTTTAAAATTCGATTGTTGTTCCAAGTGAACGATCGCCTTGACGCGATCTGCTCCTTCAAGTATTGTAGTTTTTGTTTTTTCTGAAATGGTTTCAGAAACAACCGAAAGATCTGATATCACCTGATACCGCGGAGGTGTATGGAGCGTGATGGTAAATTGCGATGGCAGTAAGAACAGGTCGTCTGTATTTTTATTGCTGTACGCATGCCATTCACCATTGTACACAGCCGGAGAAATGTACCAATGCTGTAACCTGTAATCATTGTTCCTAGTGACGCCGTATCGTGTAAATTTATCACTGGGCAGTTTAATGGTGTAAAGAAGCTTCACGACAACTTCTTGGCCCGGGAGCAGCGGTTCCAATAAGGATACCTCTAAAATGTCTACTTCTTCACCACGTTGCCAGTCCAACGGAAGCCCTTCGGCATTGGCAATGCTATACAGGGTGGTGCTTCCGCGATCCTCCTTCTTTTCAAAATGGAAGGAACTGTCGTAGTTTTCGGCAAATCGTTTCGCTAATGGTGTTGTTTTATTTGAAAAACTGTTTGCCCAGTCATTGAAATAAATTGTTGAAAGCGGGGTCGTGGATGTATTTCTGAAAGTTACCGCTTGTTTGATGTTTAGTTCTTTCTTCTCGGGATCCAAAGTAGCATCAATAACAATGTCATGCTGCGCAAACAGGCTTACTGTCCAGCAATAAAAAACAAGTATTAGAAGGTGTTTCAGAATCAAGAAGTCTTAAGAAATTTGAGAGGTTTACTGCCGGTAACCCTGCTTTTTATATAGTAAATGCCATTGGCAAGATGTGCTACCGGTATGGTGATCGCTTCGGAAGCAGTGCCGTCCACAGTCATCAATCGTTGTCCCAATACATTATAGATGTCAAGGGTCATAGGTTCCAAAAGCGCATCAATAAGCAGCGTTAGTGTTTCCGAAGCCATGGTCTGCTGCAGTTGAAAACCGCTTTCAGAGGTATTCATATCTGCCACACTAAGCACGATCTGCCTGTCGGTTTCCAATTCCATTACTACCGGAAGGTGATCGCTCATACTGAACAATGAATTTCGCAACAGCTGACCGTACACTCCATCACAGGAGGCATCACTAATATCGTTATTGTAACAGTTCCCGTTATTTCCGAAAGCATTGTACGAATCCGGCACGTAGCGCAGGGTAGGATCTGAGGTCATGTTCTGTGATATCATAATAAAATCAAATCGGTCGTCCAAACCGCCGCCGGCACCTGCACCAAATGTACCCGAGCTTATACGGGTACTCTGGGTGTGGATGTCTTGGAAGTCGATATTGTTGTTCCAGTCACCGGGACGATCGATAGGATCTGCCATGGTGATGTTATTCGAGCTGTCCAAAAGCTCCTGATATGCGGGTTCGTTGGCGTCGTACAAATTAAGATCGCCCGCAAAGATCACATAGGTATTTGGGTCGATGGTGCTTAAAAAATCTGTGAAGGCTGTAACCATATCTAAGCGTTGTGCTTCATTACTACTGCCTTGACTGGATTTTAAGTGAGTTACGAACACTTCTAAAAAAACCGGGTTAGTAGTTCCATCTGCAGTACTAAGCTTTAGTCTGTAGCGATTGATATCACGAATATTGGTGGTGATCACTTCCGAAGACTCCAAGGTAAACATGCCGGTCCTGAAATAAAGCAATTGCTGCAAATTGGAGGACCCCGACTGGTTAAGAACGAAGGGTGCGCGAGAGTAAAGGCCGTCACCGTCATTTAAGGAGATATTCAAGATCAGGTCTGCGCCAACTTCGTTTTCAAGTTCACACACCATAAAGATGTCGGGTTCGTACTCATTCAAGACATTCCGAAGGATCTCAGCACGACTACCCGGAAGTGCAGAAGGGAACTCCAGTAAATTGTAGAACATGGTTTTGATCACTTCCTGGGCAGAAAGCGTAAATCCGAAGAACATCAAGGTAATATAGAGGACTTTTCTAAGCATTAATGTGGGGCGTTGTAAATTAGAAATTCGGACTTAAATTATATTTATCGTAGAAGCTGTTAAGGATGTCCAGCACCTCTTCTTCAGTATCCACAACATGGACCAGGTCCATGTCTTCCGGGCTAATATTGTTATTCATTTCCAGCACAGTACTTCGAATCCAATCCATGAGGCCACTCCAGAATTCGGTACCTACCAGTATAAGCGGAAACTTGTCGATCTTATGTGTTTGAATGAGTGTAAATGCTTCAAAGAATTCGTCCAAAGTACCAAATCCGCCGGGCATGACCACAAACCCTTGAGAGTATTTCACGAACATTACCTTACGAACAAAGAAATAGTCAAAGTCAATGCTCTTGTCACTATCTATATACGGATTGTCATGTTGCTCAAAGGGAAGAGTGATGTTGAGTCCAACCGACGTTCCTCCCGCCAGATGTGCACCCTTATTACCTGCTTCCATGATTCCGGGGCCACCGCCGGTAATAACTCCGTATCCATGCTCTGTAATCTTTTTGGCAATACTTTCAGCCAGCTTGTAATATTTGTGATCCGGTTTGGTACGTGCCGACCCGAAGATCGATACACAAGGGCCAATGCGACTCATTTTTTCGTAACCATTCACAAACTCTCCCATGATCTTAAAGATCGCCCAAGAGTCGTTCGTCTTAACTTCGTTCCAGTTTTTCGGAGTGTTCTCGTGTCTCATGAATTCGTTTTCTTTCTTCCGTTGTGATCAAAAATGACAGATCATCTACTTATAAACAGTTTGTCGTTAGTTTTCCCTAAGCACAGCTGGGTTGCTAATGTAATTCTTTTTTAAGGAAACGTGCCGTATAGCTTTTTTTATCTTGTATCAATTCCTCCGGAGTTCCAAGGGCCATGATCTCACCGCCCTTTTTGCCTCCTTCAGGCCCGATGTCTATAATATAATCAACGGTTTTGATGACATCCAGATTGTGTTCAATAATCACTACCGTATTCCCTTTGTCCACTAATTTGTTCAAGACCAACAATAACACTCTAATGTCCTCGAAATGCAGACCCGTAGTGGGTTCATCCAAGATGTAGAAAGTATTACCGGTATCTCTTTTTGAAAGCTCAGTAGCTAATTTAATACGCTGTGCTTCTCCACCGGAAAGGGTCGTGGATTGTTGCCCCAAGGTTATATAACCCAAACCAACGTCTTGTATGGTCTTTAATTTCCGGTAGATCTTTGGGATGGGTTCAAAAAAGGTACAGGCTTCATTGATAGTCATTTCCAGTACATCATGTATGGATTTCCCTTTATAACGAATCTCCAGGGTCTCTCTGTTAAATCGTTTTCCTTGGCAAGTCTCGCACTCGACATAGACATCGGGGAGAAAATTCATCTCGATCACTCGCAATCCGCCGCCCTTACAGGTTTCACATCGTCCGCCGGCGACATTAAAACTGAAGCGACCCGGTTTGTACCCCCGTATCATGGCCTCCGGTACTTTTGCGAACAAATTCCTTATTTCTGAAAATACTCCGGTATACGTTGCCGGATTGGAACGGGGAGTTCTGCCAATGGGTGATTGATTGATGTCAATAACCTTATCAATATGTTTAAGTCCGTCAATTTTTTTAAACGGCATCGGTTTTTTTACACCATTAAAGAAATGTGCATTGAGAATAGGGTAGAGGGTCTCATTGATTAGGGTGGATTTCCCGCTGCCCGAAACACCTGTAACGCCGATCATGGTTCCCAAGGGAAAGCTAACACTCACATTCTTTAAATTATTTCCTGTCGCTCCGGTAAGGCTTAGGGTCTTTCCGTTGCCTACTCTTCGTTTCTTCGGAATTTCAATTTCCTTTGTTCCATTGAGATAATCGGCTGTAAGGGTGTGCTGTTTTTTTATTTCTGAAGGCGTTCCTTCCGAAACAATTTCCCCGCCATGACGACCTGCAGCCGGACCGATATCGATGACATAATCGGCATGTTCTATCATGTCTTTATCATGCTCTACCACCAGTACCGAATTGCCAATGTCCCGAAGCTGTAGCAATGAGTGGATTAATTTCTCATTATCTCTTTGATGCAGACCAATGCTGGGTTCATCTAAAATATAGAGTACGCCAACCAATTGCGAACCAATTTGCGTGGCAAGCCGAATACGCTGTGCTTCACCCCCCGAGAGAGATTTAGAACTTCGGTCCAATGCGAGGTAGGTGAGCCCCACGTCTACCAAGAATTGCAAGCGTGAGCGTACCTCCTTTATGATCTCTGAAGCGATCTTGCGTTGTGTTTCAGAGAGTTTAGATTCTAAGGATGCAAACCACTCGGCCAATTCCACCACGTCCATGTGGGCTAGTTGGGCGATATTCTTTCCATTCACTTTAAAATAGAGCGATTCCTTACGAAGCCTTGTACCTTCACACTCCGGACAAGCGATTTTATTCATGTATTCTTTGGCCCATCGCTTCAGGGATTTGGATTCATTTGCTTCATAGGTGTTCTGAAGGAAGGTGGCAACACCTTCAAAATCGATTTTATAGTTTCGTGTGATTCCAAGCGTCTTAGACTCGATATCAAATTTTTCATTGCCCCCGTAAAAGATCATTTGTTGAGCTGCTTCTGGGATACTTTCAAAAGGATCGCTCAACTTGAAGTTATAGCGTTCTGCGATCAATTCCAATTGTTTGAACACCCAATTACTCTTTTGCGGACCATGAGGTGCCAAAGCACCCTGTTTTATGGACAACTGCTTGTTGGGAACGATTTTATCGAGATTCACTTCGTATAACTTACCAAGCCCCTTACAATTCGGGCACATTCCTTTGGGCGAATTAAAAGAAAAATTGTTGGGTTCGGGGTTGGGGTAGGAAACCCCACTGCTAGGACACATGAGCGATCGGCTAAAATACCGCACCGCATTCGTGTCGTTATCCAGTACCATGAGTACATCATCTCCATGATACATGGCAGTAACGATCGTTTCGGACAAACGCTTGTCGTTTTCAATATCCTCAGCGATTTTTAATCGGTCCACGACGATCTCAATGTCGTGTGTCTTGTAACGGTCGATCTTCATACCTTTTATGATATCCAGTACTTCTCCGTCCACACGAACCTTTAAGAATCCTTGCTTGGCGATCTGCTCGAACAATTCTCTGTAGTGACCTTTTCGAGAACGAACCACAGGTGCCAGAACACTTACTTTCTTTCCTTTAAATTCTTCAATAATAAGCTGCTTGATCTGTTCATCGTTATAGCTTACCATTTTTTCCCCTGTATTATAACTGTAAGCATCACTGGCACGGGCAAAGAACAATCTAAGAAAGTCGTAGATTTCGGTAATGGTGCCTACGGTAGAACGCGGACTTTTACTGGTGGTTTTTTGTTCAATGGCAATAACGGGGGACAAGCCGTCGATTTTATCAACATCCGGGCGTTCCAAACTACCAAGGAATTGGCGTGCATAGGCCGAGAAGGTCTCGATATACCGCCGCTGGCCTTCCGCATAGATCGTATCGAAGGCCAATGAAGATTTTCCGCTGCCCGAAAGCCCTGTAATTACAACCAACTTTTCCCGGGGAATGCGCACATCAATGTTCTTTAAATTGTGAACTCGCGCCCCGAGAACCTCAATAAAATCTTCATTTTTTATCATAGTTTGCAAAGGTACTCATTTGATATGAAAATTTAGAAGCCATGCCCATGTGAAGGTGTTAATTTTCAGAAGAAATTCATAATAAATAGCTCCTTTACGAATTAGCCTCTTTGGAAAGGAACTGATAGAAGGTAGTTGCAATAAAGAAGATAAGACTGATTACAAAAGAGTAACTTATAAATAGTACCACGATCGAAAGGCCGAACAGCAGAAAACAAAGCGGTAACAACACACCAAAGAATACTAAGGAGAGGAAAATACCGTACAGGTATTTGATGAGGTTAGGCATGCTCTTGGTGGAGTTGAACTGAAACTGGAAGAGTTTTGGCAATACTTCCTTAGTCATATATTCACCCAACTTCGAAAGGAAGACTTCATTGAAAGAAGAATCTTCAAAAGCTTCACTGTCTATGGTGTTCGCCAATTTCATGATCTTTTCTTGATGTCTTTCAAAAACTGCATTCAGGTCTAAGGCTTCCTTGTAGACCGCATATTTATACCCAAAATAGAACCACAATCCGGAGCCGCATTTGTGTTCCAACCACTTAGCCACAATATCCTGATTGTAAATCTTTGGGTAGGTAATATTCTCCGGGATGGTTTTATCCTTCGGACTCGTCATTAAAAGCGATTTAAGTTCCAGATAGAGGTTTTCAGTGTCGGCGTAATTGTGGTTCTCCTGAAGGAATTCAATGGCGATCTTGGATTTTCCCTTGTAGAACTCTTTAACTTCAAAGAAGTTCAGTCCCGCAAATTCGTCATCTATATACTCCCTTAATCCCGGCAACCACATCTTTGAGCGGTAGAGTATATCTACAATGGTACGAAAATGATGCATTTTTTCTGTCACCTTACCCAAATTGTCAATAACATGTGCGCGCGTATTCTTAAGATTCATGGCAGCCAACGCCAGATACACCATGATCACGGCACTCAGGAATCCGCTAATGGCAATAAAAAGAGAAGAAAGACCGGAAAGCGTAGTTACAAATTCTGGTGATGCAGTATTCTTTTGCCAAAGTAGAAAGATTAAAGCAATACAAAGAAGCCCACTAAATACGAGTGGGATGAGGGCATACAAATCCTTTAAGAAAGATTTATTTCTCATAAAATGGGCCTTCCTGATGAAAGCAATGAAAAGAAGCGGCGTATCCCCAACTCATAAAAAAAACATGATGCTTTTTTAATTGGTATAGCATCATTTGTTCTTAATTATAGTATTTTTGAATGGATTCGTTGAGCTCCCCAAAGGCAAATATTCACCCTAGCTTCACTACTGATAATTCCTACAATTTATAGTTATTATCATCAAATTTAGCCTTTTTAGGCTCAATTTGTAGTAAAAAACTTACAATTCGATATGTGGTATCACAATTCCGATTAACGGCTAAAAAACCGATTAAAATCCCACGGCCGTATCATCTCCTCTAAAATCGGCACCACCTTCCAATCTGCCATCGGGTAGAATAAGAATAGCATCTACTTTTCCAATGATAGGGTCCACTTGGGTATTTCTAGGATAACCTTTTCGATCTAACGCATTCACGAGTGAGTCGGGGAATCGCCCTAATTCGTATCTTAAAGCGTCTGGTAACCATTGGTGATGGAAACGTGCCGCATCCACTGCAGCTTGCATGTCCATGTCAAACTCGTAGACATTTAAGATAGTTTGCGCGACAGAGGTAATGATAGTGGCACCACCCGGAGTTCCAACCACCATCCATAGGGCTCCATCTTTTTCTACGATAGTAGGTGTCATCGCACTTAGCATTCTTTTTTGGGGAGCGATCGCATTGGCAGCACCCCCAATTAGTCCGTAAATATTAGGCTCCCCCGGCTTTGCACTAAAGTCGTCCATCTGATTATTGAGGAAGAAACCTAGCTCGTCAACGTACATTTTAGAACCATATGCCGAGTTCAAGGTAGTCGTAACCGCTACGGCATTCCCAAACTGATCTACAATGGAATAGTGTGTGGTTTCGGTACTTTCATATCCTGAAATAGTGCCATGAGCAATCGAATTAGAAGGTGTGGCGGTTTCAAAACTGAAGGAATCCATGCGCGCTTTTAAATAAGAATCATTCAAAAGGGAATCAATAGGGTTCTTAACAAAATCGGGATCCCCTAAATAATAACTTCGGTCGGCGTACGCCCTTCTTTCGGCCTCTGCCAAAACCTGAATGTAAGGAACGGTATTATGGCCATAAGTTTGGAGCGGATACGGAGCGACCATCTTGAGGATCTGCCCTAAGCAAACACCTCCGCTGGACGGCGGTCCCATGGAAATAACCCTTAGATCCTTGTAGTTAAAGGTGAGCGGTTCCCGCCATTCGGCTTCGTAAGCTTCAAGGTCTTCAAGTGTAATAATGCCATCGTTCTGTTGAATAAAGCCCACAAGTTTCTTGGCGGTTTCTCCCAAATAGAACTCGGCGCGTCCATTTTGTGCAATACGTTCCAACGTAGATGCTAACGCGGTATTCTTCAAGGTGTCGCCCGCCACATATACTTTAGAAAAAAGGGAAGGGCTTTTATTGACCGAATCGAACGCGGGACGGTATTCGTTCAATCGAATGGCTTGCTTTTCGGTGATCACATATCCTTTCTTGGCCAATCGTATCACAGGCTCCAACAGGACTTCCATGGGGAGGGTTCCTAATTTTTCCCGAACGGCAAAGATACCCGCCACCGTTCCCGGTACCCCAATGGCAAGGGCACCCGTCTTGCTTTTTTCAGAAAGGTAATTTCCCTCTGCATCCAGATACATATTTTGAGTTGCTGCCAAAGGGGCTTTTTCTCTGTAGTCGAAACTTCCCAATTCACCGTACTGTGTTCTATAGACCATAAAACCGCCACCACCCAGATTGCCTGCATAGGGATACGTGACGGCCAAAGCCATTTCTACTGCGACCATTGCATCGAAAGCATTGCCACCTTTCTGTAAGATCTCAATACCTATTTTGGAGGCTTCTTCCCGCGCCGAAACGACCATGGCATTCCGAGCATGAACAGCCTGCTTGGAGGATGCTTCTACAAGGGATTGTTGCGTTTCTTGTTTGCAGGAAAAAAATGCAAGGGTTAAACATGCTAAAAGGACTGTCCTCATAGTTCTCTCAGTTTATTTTCCGAATATAAAATAAGATCATGGAAGAACCGGGTAAATTCTTCTTCAAACGCATCGTAATGCTGTTCCAGTTCGATTACGGCAAGATCCATTTTGGATACGCGTTTGGTACGTATGTTCATCTGGGAAAGGATCTTTCCAATTCCTGGAATAGTCGCATAACTCACTAACCAATTATCTGCGATCATGTACGGCATCATGCGTTGTATGCGTGCGGGAAGTATCGAAAAATTGTGCCGCAACATGTTATAAAAATTTTCCACAAACTTGGCTAAAGGTACATCGTGATAGGTTTCCCAGTTCTTTGCTAAGAAATGGTCATACAGTATATCCACGATCACGCCGCTGTAGTGGCCGTAGTTCTCGTGTAATCTAGCGGTACTCTCGCGTACGGTTGGGTGGGCGTCGGTATAACTGTCGATCGCCCTATGGAGGAGAATGCCTTTTTGAATGGGCGGCGGGTATTTCATGTACCGTTTTCCTTTAATGCCATCGGCAATAAAATTACCTATGACAACCCCTTCGTCATCCCCTGAAAGATATATATGGGCGAGAAAATTCATTCGGTACAATTTACAAAAACCCCGTAAAGAATTCTGTTTTTAAAAAAGTATCTTTGCTGAAAAATACGCACTATGACATTGATCAAATCTATTTCAGGAATTCGTGGTACCATTGGGGGCGCTCCGGGAGAGAATCTTACTCCCATAGACGCTGTGAAATACGCATCGGCCTATGGTCATTGGGTCAAACAGCAGCGTAACAAGAACGATCACCGAATCGTGGTAGGACGAGACGCGCGTATCTCAGGAGCCATGATCCAAGAATTAGTAATGCAAACCTTGGTAGGACTGGGTATCCATGTGATCGATCTGGGTTTATCAACGACTCCTACAGTTGAAATGGCGGTAGCAATGGAGCATGCCGATGGTGGAATCATCCTTACTGCCAGTCATAATCCTAAACAATGGAATGCGTTAAAGTTGCTTAACAATAAAGGCGAATTTTTGAATGCGGCCGCAGGGCAAGAGATCCTTGACTTAGCCGAAGGGGATGCCATCCGTTTTTCTGAAGTAGATGCATTAGGCAAGATTACCAGAAATGACGCATATATCGATCTACATATCGATGAGATCCTCGAATTACCCTTAGTCAACACCGATGCGATCAAGAAAGCAAAGTTTAAAGTGGTGGTTGACGGTGTCAACTCTACCGGAGGTATTGCCGTTCCACTTTTACTCAATGCCTTGGATGTGCATCCGGTAAAATTGTATTGCGACCCAACCGGACATTTTCCACATAATCCGGAACCGTTAAAAGAACATTTAACAGACTTGATGGAAAAAGTAGTAGAAGAGAAAGCAGATCTTGGTATCGTCGTGGACCCGGATGTAGACCGACTTGCATTTGTGGATGAACAAGGAGGGATGTTTGGGGAAGAATATACTTTGGTGGCTGTGGCCGATTATGTGTTGCGTCATACACCGGGCAATACCGTTTCCAATATGTCCTCATCGAGGGCCCTGAGGGATGTTACCCAAAAATACGGAGGTCAGTATACTGCAAGTGCCGTTGGCGAAGTAAATGTTGTTGAAAAGATGAAGGAGACCAAGGCGGTGATTGGCGGAGAGGGCAATGGTGGTATTATTTATCCTGAATTACATTACGGTCGAGACAGCCTCGTGGGCATTGCCTTGTTCTTAAGTCATTTGGCTGAAAAGCAACTTTCCGTGAGTGCGCTTCGGAAAGAGTACACTTCGTATTTTATGAGTAAGAAAAAGATCGAGCTGACCCCTCAATTGGATGTTGATGCTATTCTGAAGCAGATGGCGTCCACCTATGCTTCCGAAGAGATCAATACCATAGATGGTGTGAAGATCGACTTCCGGGACAATTGGGTGCATCTAAGAAAATCCAACACCGAACCCATTATACGTATCTATACCGAAGCTAAAACACAAGCTGAAGCCGATGCGCTGGCAGATCGTTTTATTGGAGAAATACGATCTTTGGTGACCAACTAACTACTTTTCGCGATGTTTCCATCGTTTGTGTGACCACAGATAGAATTGGGGAGCTTCATGTATCTGCTTTTCAATTTCGCTGAGAAACATTCGTGTAAGCTCGAAGTTGGGGTGAGCCGCGGGATCTTCGGCTAAGGGAATGAAGGTCGCTTTGTAATACCCTCGTTTTACCTTTTCTGTCTTCAGATATAACGCCACAAAATCAAGTCGTTTGGAAAGTTCTTCCGTTCCCGTGAATACAGGAACCTTGATACCCATAAATGTATCTCGATGCTTAAAGTTACCGGGCCGCGGGGTTTGGTCTGCCACAATGAGCGTGGTGGTCTTAACCCCTTCTTTGGCCTTCCGGAAAAGGACTTTCACTACTTGCTTGTTTGTAATGATGGTCGCTCCAAACCTACTTCTAATGTTCTTCACCAAAGTATTAAAGGAGGGATTGTCCAAACTTTTATACACGCCATACCCTTTGTGCGGCATGAGTCTATTGATAATGGAACTCCACTCCCAGTTTGCATAATGACCGCAAAATACAAGGGTGCTGCGTCCTGCTTTAAAATAGCGCTCCAAAAGTTCAGGATTGCTCACAGTGTAGCGTTCTTTCATTTCAGCTTCAGAAATAGAAATAGTCTTTACTGTCTCAACAATAAGATCGCAAAGGTGTTTGTAGAATTGTTTTTCGATCGTTTTTCTTTCGGCTTCGGTCTTTTCAGAAAGAACAAGAGAAAGATTTTCCCGAACCGTTTTTTTTCGGTATCCTATAAGATAATACGCAACAAGATACAAGCCGTTTGATAGGATGTACAATATCCACATAGGAAGGATAGAGAGCAACCAAAGTAAGGAATACGAAAGAATATAAAGTACGCGTTGCATAGCTATAGTTACCGCAAAACTAACTAAATTTATTGCATTACAAACCACCTGTCAATCTGAAACTTTATGCAAGATATACATATCGCTACCTTGATCATTATTGCAGCCAATGTTGCTATATCCATCAAGGGGTTCAATGATTTTACGTTTTTTGAGAAATACAAGTTCAACATTGCCGGCATTCGGCGCGGAGAACAAATTAGAATGTTTACATCGGGTTTTCTTCATGTGGATTTTACACATCTGTTATTTAACATGATCACCTTGTATTTTTTTGCAAGTGTTGTGATCGGGGCGTTGGGCGTAACTAAGTTTGTGCTTATCTATTTGGCAAGCTTATTGGTAGGTAACCTATTGTCGCTGTATTTTCACAAGGACGAATACCATTACAGTGCGGTAGGAGCAAGCGGTGCCGTTACAGGCATCTTATACGCCGCGATATTGTTCTATCCCGACATGGGATTGTATTTGTTCTTTATACCCATAGCGATCCCTGCATGGATATTCGGATTGCTTTATTTATTATATTCAATCTACGGCATGAAAAGCAGGAGAGGGAACATAGGGCATGATGCTCATTTTGGCGGCGCCATTGCCGGATACGCTCTCACGTTGGCCTTTGTGCCCACTTTAGTGCAAACCAGTTTGTGGATCGTGATCGTTCTGGCAGTTCCCATAGTATTGCTCTTTGTGTTACATAAACTCGGAAAAATTTAAATATTACTTTTATGAAAAAGATCATCACCTTAGCACTATTAATTACAAGTATTATGACAACAGCACAAAACCCATCTTTGCCTCCAACCGTCGATGTAACAGGAGAAGGTATCGTGCGCGTGGTCCCGGATCAAGTGACCATTTCGGTACGCGTAGAGAACACGGGAAAGGTCGCACAGGATGTAAAGAGGGAGAATGACCGGATCGTCAATGAGGTGCTATCCTCTTTACAGAAGCTAGGTATCCCCGAAAAGGATGTTCGAACACAATACATTCGATTGAACAAGAACTACGAATACAATACGAAGACTTATAACTATGCGGCCAATCAATCGATTGCCGTTACTTTACGCGATCTTTCTAAATACGAATCGTTGATGGATGCCCTGCTTTCTAGCGGAATCAATAACATTGATAATATATCCTTTGATGCCTCTAATCGCGATTCTTTGGAATCGCAAGCGCGCAAAAAAGCCGTGACAAACGCAAAACAAAAAGCTGAAGAATACGCCAGCGTTCTAAATCAGACAATTGGGAAGGCCGTGTCTATAAGCGAATATCGCATGGTTAACTCGCCTTCACCCATGTATAAGGCCATGGCTATGGACGCCGAAGCTGGGGGTCAACAGACCATGGCACCCGGGGAGATGGAAATTAGAACTACGGTAAACGTAAGTTTTCTGTTAGAATAATGCTATTCCTGGCCTAAGAGCGAAGCAATCTTTGCTTCCAATGCGGGCCCGCGAAGGTTCTTATCAATGATCACTCCGTTCTCATCTAATAAGAAGGTGGCGGGTATTGAGCGTACATTATAGGTTCGCGCGATAGGGTCATTCCAAAACATAAGATTGGATACGTGATACCAGTCCATGTTGTCATCTTTAATCGCTTGTATCCAACGATCTTTCTGACTGTCTTTATCGAGGGATACACTAATGATATTAAGCCCTTTATCGTGGTATTTGTTGTATACTTTTACCACATTCGGGTTTTCCATACGGCATGGTTTGCACCAAGAGGCCCAGAAATCGATAATAGTGTATTTCCCTAAGGCATCTTGCAGCGCCATGGTCTCACCGGAAGGTGTAGGAGCCGAAAAATCGGGAGCCTTCGAACCTATGTCGGCCTTTTTGGCATTGGCAATTACTGCCTTCAGGTCCTTGGTGACAGGCAATGCAGCGATCTTCGGGGACAGGTTGTCGACAAATTCGGCTGCTTCGGCTGCAGAGATCTCTTTTCGGGTAAGCATTTCAGAAATTAACATCACTGCAAACAATGAATTGCTGTTCTCTTGCGCGAATTGTTTTTTATACTCGCCCTCTTCATTCAGTAACGCGGCATTCTCTTGCTGAATGGATGCTATCGCAACATTGTCCTGTTCATTGCGCGCCTGTTTAAAACGCTCCATACTAGACTGCTTTCGTTTGTTAAAACTTCGAATCTGTTGGGCAAATGAACGGTACGCCTCGTTTTGCTTTCCTCCCGAAATGTAAGAAGAATTAATACTGTCCTTATAGATCGTTGCCTTCATGTCTTCATTTTCAGGAAAATAAACAACGGAAGCATTGGTGTTATCTACACGAAGATAGTTTACCGTAATGGCTTCACTTTTAGGATAGCTCGCCGAAAAATTTCCGTCGGTGATCGTAAGCGTATCGATCACTTTTGGCTGGTTGCGATCGACTTCATATACATAGATTTTGGTCCCGTCTGCAAATCCTTCGGCAGTTCCTTCCAAAGAAAAGGTGTTGGAGTCTGAAGCACAAGAAATTAAAATCAGTGTAACAAGTAATACAGTAAGTCGTCTCATAATTTTAAGAAAGTTTCGCACAAAAATAGCGACAAATTATTCTGAAAAAAAACCGAATCCTCAAATTATTGTTAATCCAATAATGGATTGGGGATAATTGTGTAATTTTATACGTTCAACAAATTGAAGATGAAGGCAAAGCAGGAAGCATTTCCGCTACATATTAAAATTAGTTTTAAAAAGCTTTTCGACCACTACCGTAGTGTTTTGGAATCTGATTCCAAATTTGGAAAGGATCGTGCACGTGAAGTTTTAAAGCTGGAAAAAGAGTATCCTGAATTGTCCGAAGGTTTCGACGAAGAAGCTGATCTGGCCGGGTATACCGAGCAGATCGATTTCTTATTGGCCGATATCTTTAACGAGGCACTCACCTTGAACGAGATCAAGGTGGCTACTACGCCATTTCAAACAGTGGTCTTTAAAGCCACCCAAAGGTATAAGAACATACTAAAGCAAGCAGGAAAAGACTTTACACCCGAGCTTGTTAATTTCGATGAGAAATATTTCTACATCATGGGATGTAGCATTATCCTAAATGCGTATTACGGCTATAAGATCGATTTTAAAAGACCCTTTTACTACAATATTCCCGATGCCGGTGGGACGGTTCGTAACTATCGTGTGATATACAACGGTGACTTTATGGATGTGGAAAAGACCGATAAGGCTGTAGAGATCACCCAGGAAGATGTGGATGAACTCATGGAGAACTTTGAGAATATCGAAATCTGGAAGGAAAAATTTCCCGAAGAAGGCTGGATATTCAAAGGGTTTGTGATCGCCAATCTGTTTGACGTTACGACCGATGTTTCCATATCCGATTTTAAATCGCATTTGTTACGACACGAATCGGAAGCCGGTGATCTGGGCAAGGATATGGAGACTATATTTAGAACCATTTTTAATCTGAAAGACCTTAAAATGGGCTTTTCAGATTTCAATGAAGAAGACGGTACCTTCGAACGGATTCTCTATAAGAATGTGAATAGTTACATATTGGACGATAAGGATAGCGAAGTATGTTCCGACGCTTTGTGCGATGCATCTTTCTATACGCTATTCAAGAAACACGAATTGTACTGTGTAACCAACACCCAAAAATACCATACACTGTATCCAAACAATGTGCTCTATAAAAAATTGTTGGATCAAAATATCAAAAGCGCATTGTTCGCCGCCATCGTAGATGAAGGCAAGGTGCTGGGCGTGCTGGAATTGGTGTCTCCCACCGTAAACGGTTTGAATACCATTAATGCGAATAAGCTTAAGGATGTTATGCCCTTCTTAATCGATTCGGTAGTGCGTTCTAAGGAGCAGGCAGAGAACGAGCTGGAGCTGGTGATCCAAGAGGAATGTACATCAATTCACAGTAGCGTCCATTGGAAATTTAAACGAGAAGCGAAGCGTTATCTAAGTAGTTTGGCCAAAGGGGAACCTTCTTATTTCAGAGAAATCGTTTTTAACGACGTCTATCCGCTCTACGGACAAATAGATGTTAAGGGTTCTTCCACCGCGAGAAACGATGCTACCAAAAAGGATTTAGTGCTTCAGCTAAATCATGTCCAAAAGATCATTGAGAAGATTCATGCTATTGAGAAACTTCCCATCTATGAACATATCGCCTTCAGAATTAATAAATATTTGGAAGATCTAAATGAAGAACTGCAAGTAGATAGTGAACGACAGGTACTTACGTTCCTTCGGAAAGAGATCATCCCATTATTTACACATTTAAGCAAGAAAAGCGAAACGCTCAAAGAGCTTATACAGAAATACCAAGATCTTATCGATACTGCAACAGGGTTGATCTATAAACACCGCAAGGATTATGATGATTCTGTCATGCTCATCAACAAACGAATGGCTTCTATTCTTGACAAAAAACAGATTGAAGCCCAGCAAATGTATCCGCATTATTTTGAACGTTTCAAAACAGACGGCGTAGAACACAACTTATATATTGGTGAAGCCATTACTAAGACCAAGAGTTTTAATAAGGTTTATCTGTATAATTTGAGACTGTGGCAATTACAGGTCATGTGTGAAATGGAAAATAACTACTATAAGCTCAAAGAACGCTTACCCGTTGCGATGGATGTGGCTTCCATGATATTGTCTTTCAACAGCTCGTTATCGCTTCGTTTCCGTATGGATGAAAAACGTTTTGATGTAGACGGCACCTACAATGCCCGCTATGAAGTGGTTAAAAAGCGTGTCGACAAAGCGTTCATTAAAGGAACCGAGGAGCGCATCACGCAAGCCGGTAAGATCACTATCGTTTATTCGCAAAAGGAAGATGAAGAAGAATATTTGAAATACATCAGTTTTCTCCAGGATCAAAAGAAATTAGATACCGATGTGGAGATTTTGGAATTGGAGGACTTGCAAGGTGTGACCGGGCTCAAAGCCATACGCGTTAGTGTCCTCTATGTAAATGAGACCAGTGATCAACAAAAGGAATATTATACCTACGACGACCTTATGTCCCAGATCAGTTCTTAAGCATTCGGGTCGACGATCTCTTTTACTTCTTCAATAGGAATATCTGCCACGCCAAAGGAGACACCAAAAGCAATAATGGAAATGATCGTTCCCACTACAAAAATCGTATACGTGAGACGGAGGATTCTATATTTCCTATCCAGCACTTTTCCTAAGAAGTAAAGATCCTTTGTGAGGGACGAATAGATGTAATCTCGGTCATTTAGTAATTCTCCGATGGCCCATTGGTATTGCTTTAACTCCATCTTGTGAAAATTTCCAAAGAAGGTAAGATTTACACTCTTGTTTTCCACGTCCTCTTTGGTAAATTCACCTCTGGTCACATTAGGTCGGGTGGCGATTACCGCTAGGATCATGGTGACGGCACTGGATACCACAAAGACCGCTGTGGGCCATATTAAGTAGGGATTGGTGTCGAATTTAGAGAAGAGATTTGCTAGGATCACCGAGATTACAATGGCGTTTACCGACAAGAGAATGTTAGCCTTCGTATCTGCGATGTCACTTAGTTTAATATGGTTTCGAAGCGCCGTCCTATAAAAGGTTTGAATACCCCGATCCGGACTCGCATCTTTGTATTTCATTTTGAGTTGTGCCTTGAGGTCCTCACGCTTTAGCCGTTTTTTGTCTTTTTTCCTGCTTTTTATAAGGTTTGCGAGATTATCCTCTTTTTGTTTCTGCCAATTTCGAAGGGCATAATCACTGTAAAATTGATGCTTTTCAATAAGTACCTTGATATTTTCATCGCGCCACTCGCGTGGTGAGAATTTTTGAATTCCTTGAGATTTGTATTCCTGTCGAAGGAACTCGCTGGCTTCCTCAAAATAATCCTTTCCAAAGTGCGAAGAATCAGCATCGCGTATCATTTCCTCCAAAGGTCCGTCCGGTGTTCCTTTAAATTTGGTCGCCATGATGCATTTATTTACGCCTTCTATAATTTCGGGATCTGCACCCTGCGATTCCAAAAATTCTGTAGCGATCTTTACACTCTCTTCTTCATGACCTTCACGAGTCACCGTATAGCCCGTATCGTGCAGTAATGCTGCCAATCTAAGCACTGTGGCATCTTTAACATTAATTTGTGAATCTTCAATAATTTCGTTTATACTTTTATAAACACGTTTGGAATGGGTGTAGTTGTGATATACAAATGTGTTAGGTAATTTCTCCTTAAATAGGTTAAGGACAAATTGATCTGCTGCCTCGACGATATCGCTCATAGTGTTGAATTAATCATCCAAATTACTAAAAAATAAATCGCTCATAAATTACATGAAGAAAATTAACATCATTATAACTTTTATAGGAGTTTCCTTCTTTTTTGGATGCGCTTCCTATGCACCTCAATATCGCAACACAAATACCAATCACGAACTTCCCACGGCAAAAAAAGAAGTGGATCACACCTTTTTTTTATTGGGTGATGCGGGCTTTGCCGAAGATCCTTCGGGTTCTATGGCATTGCGTTCCTTTCAGGAGCATCTCAAAGAAAATACTTCAAAAAATAGTCATGTGATCTTTTTAGGGAATAGCTTTTATCCATCGGGGATGTCTTCTGAAACACCTCCAAAAGCTTCTAATATTGACGCTCAGTTAAAGGCTATAGAGGGGCACGAAGGGAACGTGATGATCCTTCCGGGAGAATTGGACTGGCGCTCCAGTGTCGATGGTCTTGAATATGAAGAAGATTACCTGAAAGCGCGTTATGACGGGAAGGATATTCTGCAACCCAATAACGGTTGTCCTTTAGAGAGTATCGAGATCGGTGACGATATACAATTGATCGTCATAGATTCGCAATGGTATATCGAAAGCTGGGACGATCACCCGAAGATGAATGATAAGTGTGAGATCAAGACTCGCCGAAAATTCTTCATAGAAATTGAAGGGGAACTAAAAAAGAATAAAGGAAAGACCATCCTTTTTGCAACCCACCATCCACTCATTACCAACGGAAAGCATGGCGGTCGCTACACAGCTTTAAACCAAGTAGTACCAATTCCCGGTCTTGCTACGGTGATCACCCAAGTGCGAAGCCAAGGAGCAATCTCAAGACAAGACCGTTATAATGAAAGGTACAACGATCTTATGAGTCGGCTGAATGTAATGGCCAAAGACCACGATCAATTGGTCTTTATTTCAGGACACGACCAGTCGCTTCAGTATTCCGAAGATAAGAACACAAAACAGATCGTGTCGGGAGCAGCGGGCGATGCAACAGCGGCAGCGCTGGGACCTCATGGATTGTTTAGTTTTGGCGGACAAGGATTTGCGGTTGTGACCGTATTTAAGGACGGTTCTTCTCAGGCAACATTTTACAAAGCAGAAGAAGACGGCGGCGCGACGGTTCTCTTTCAGAAGGAGATCATTAAAGCACCTAAAAAATACGATACATCCGGACTGCCGGATTCGTTTCCGGCAACTGTGAAAGCTTCGGTCTATGACGATGCGCTGGTAGAGCGAACCGGGTTTTTTAAGACTGTCTGGGGAGATCATTACCGAAAAGTATACGGCACCGAAGTGACAGCTAAGGTTGTAGAAATAGACACTTTATATGGCGGATTGAAAGTGATCCGGGCAGGAGGAGGACACCAAACACGTTCTCTTCGGCTTCAGGATAAGGAAGGAAGAGATTATAATATGCGAGCCTTGAAGAAGAGTGCCGTACAATTCCTTCAAACTGTTATTGTGAAAGATAAAGAAGTGGAAGACGATTTTAAAGATACGCTGCCCGAAGATCTTATTCTGGATTTTTATACAGCAGCACATCCGTACGGGGCATTCACGATCCCAAAGCTCGCAGCAGCTGCCAACGTGTTTCATACCAACCCGAAGTTGTACTATGTTCCAAAACAAAAAGCCTTAGGGGAATTCAACGATGCCTACGGGGATGAACTTTACATGATCGTGGAACGACCGGACGAACCTTACGATGGTGCAATCTTTAATTATCCCGATGACATAGAGAGCACAGACGACCTCTTAGACAAGATTAGAAGCGATGAAGAGAATGTAGTCGATGAGAAGACCTATATTCGAGCGCGGGTATTCGATATGCTAATTGGAGATTGGGATCGTCACAATGACCAATGGCGCTGGGCAGAGTTTAAAGATCAGGATGGGAAAGATGTATTTGTTCCTATCCCAAGGGACCGGGATCAGGTCTATGCAAACTTCGATGGCGGACTGTTGGATGTGGTGCGTGCCTTATTCAGTACCTCTCGTCAGTTTCAAGTGTATGGTTCCGAACTGAAGCATACCAAATGGTTTAATGCGGCCGGAATTAAACTGGATAGAGCCTTGGTGGAGAACTACGGAAGAGAAGAGTGGTTGGCCCAAGCAACCTACGTACAGCAGAATGTTACCGATGCTGTCATCGATAAGGCCTTCAACGACCTTCCGAAGGAAGCGATGGATGAAACGGCCGAGGATATAAAGAATAAATTAAAGGGTCGGAGGGATAACATTGTAAAAATTGCCGGAGAGTACTACGATTACTTTTCAGAACTTCAAATTGTAACGGGAACCGACAAAGATGATCACTTTGAGATCACGCGCTTACCCAATGGAGAAACCAACGTAAAGGTTTTTAGAATAAAGGATGGTGAAAAAGGAGAAAAGATCGTAGACAGGACGTATACCGCACAGGACACTAAAGAACTATGGATCTACGGACTAGATGATGATGATGTGTTTGAAGTATCCGGAAACGGTAATAAACCTATTTTTATGCGAATTATAGGCGGTCAAAATAATGACACCTATAAGATAAAGAACGGGCGGGCGATAAAGGTATACGATCATAAAAGTCAGAAAAATACCATTGAAGAAAAAGGAGGTGCCGGTTTTCGTCTTACCGACAATTATAACTTTAATACCTATGAATATACCAAGCAGATCCAATCCACCAACTTATTCTTACCTTCCATAGGCGCCAATCCGGACGACGGTTTTAAGGTGGGGATTAGCAATGTATACACGGTGAATGGTTTTCAGCAGAATCCTTTTGCACAACAGCACCGCTTTGCTGCCGGTTATTATGTCGCTACGCAAAGTTTTGACGTGAGTTATGAAGGTGAGTTTGCAAATATCTTCGGAAGCTATAACTTCTTGATAGGCGCTCATTACAGGAATCCGAACTACGCAGTGAATTTCTTCGGCTTCGGAAATGAGACCATCAATCCCGAGTATGAAGATGAAGATATGTTCGATCTGGATTATAATAGGGTACGTCTTGGAGGGTACGGAGGACACTTCGGTATTCAGAAGGATTCTCCTTACGGCAGTCTGTATCGGTTTACAGCACGCTTCGATGGCTATGAAGTAGAGGATACCCCCGGCCGCTTTATAAGCATGTTCCCTGTAACCGAATTGGACGAGACTAAATATTTTGCTACTCTGGAAGCTACGTATGGTTATGAGAGCTATGACAATAAAGTGAATCCGTCCCGAGGAATGAAATTTGACCTCACAGTAGGAGGGACACAAGATGTCGAGGGATCCAACGATCTGTTTGGATACGTGAATCCGTATGTTGCGTTCTATAACGCCATCACCCAAGACCGAAAGTTGGTACTAAAGACCGTTGCACAAGGACAAGTACGTTTGGGAGATGATTTTGAATTCTATCAAGCAGCACAATTAGGCAGCGACACGGGGCTCCGGGGCTATCGCGATGAGCGCTTTACAGGTAAAACAGCAGCAGCGGGAAGTGTAGACCTACGGTATAGTTTTAACAGGTTCAAGACCGGATTGACACCGGTTCAAATAGGTATCTTTGGAGGCGCTGATGCAGGTCGTGTATGGCTTCCCAATGAGGATTCAGATGTATGGCACACAGATGTTGGCGGTGGTTTCTGGGTAAATGCAGCCGATATCTTAAGTGGGACCCTCAATGTATTTGCCGGAGATGAAGGGATACGTTTAACCTTTGGACTGGCCGTTTCAATGTAATTATTTTATGATCAAAAAAAGTGTATTCGTTCTATTAGTCATGGTACTATTCGGTTCGTGCGCCTCCTATGATGCGCTCTATCGTGAACCCGATAGGCAAGTGGTTTATCCTTCAGAAAAGAAGGTGGAAAAAACTTTCTATCTCATTGGTGACGCAGGACTTTCCCCAATGGACGGTATGAGCGACGCCCTTAAAACACTTCAAAACCTCATAAAGGATAAGGACACCGAAGGCGATTTTGCGATATATTTAGGTGATAATATCTATCCCGACGGAATGCCTCCACAAGATCAACCCATAGGGCGTAAGTGGGCCGAGAACCATTTGGATGCACAACTTAGAGCACTCGAAGATTTTAAGGGTGAGATTGTTTTTATACCGGGAAATCACGACTGGTATAACGATGGTCTCGCAGGGTTACGCCGTGAAGAACTCTATTTAGAATTCGCGTCGGGTAAAAATCTATTACGACCCTCAGGGGGCTGCCCTCTTGAAAGCATTGATCTGGGCGAGAACATTCAGTTGATCGTAATAGATACACAGTGGTATTTGGAGGACTGGAACACAGACCCTAGTATCAATGAGAATTGTGAGATAAAGACGCGAGAAAAGTTCTTTATAGAAGTGGAGACCGAATTGGAAAAGAATCAAGGTAAGACCATTCTTTTTGCAATGCATCATCCTATGTTTACCTACGGTGCCCATGGCGGACACTTCGCTTTAAAAAAACATTTGTATCCATTGCAAAAAAAGATACCAATGCCTATTCTCGCTTCATTGGTGGCGCAAATACGGTCGCAGGGAGGCGTTTCGGTGCAAGACCGTTATAACGAATTGTATAACAAATTAATGACGCGCTTGGCGACCATTTCAAAAAAGAGCAAGCGCCTTGTCTTTGCATCGGGTCACGAACACAGCATGCATCACATTGAGCAAGATGGGTTAATTCAGATCCAAACAGGCAACGGTGCTAAATCGAGTTTTGCAGATCTTGGACAATTTGGTGAATTTAGCTACGGCGGACAAGGATTTGCGGTTATGGATGTGTTTGAGGACGGATCGTCGTGGGTAAAATACTATGGTGTTGGAGATAATTACACCCCTGAGCTATTGTTCCAAAAGGAGATCATCGCTCCTCCAAAACCTTATGACATCAGCAGTTTGCCAAAATTGCCAAAAGATCTAAAAACAATAAGCGTACCTATCTACAAGCAAGACTCTATCAATGAGGCGCTATTCTTTAAAACCGTGTGGGGAAAAAAATATAAGGATGTGTACGCTCTCCCCGTTGAAGCTCCCATTGGTTACTTGGATACCCTCTTTGGAGGTGTTACCGTAATTGGTGAAAGCAGTAATAAGAATTTTAAAGCCTTGCGATTAGAAGATAAGGATGGGAACGAATACCGAATGCGTACCCTAAAGAAAAATGCGCTAAATTTTCTAACAAAAATAGATGTTTCCTTAGACCCTCAAAACGTAGAAGCCTCACAAGAGACCGATGCAAAGGAAGAGATATCGTTTCCCGATAATTTTGATAGTAACTTCTATACCGCTACCCACCCATACGCCCAAATGGCGATTCCTGTTTTGGCAGATGCGATCGAGATCTTTAATACAAAACCCAGGTTGTATTATATTCCCAAGCAGGAGCGTCTAGGTAATTACAACGAGAATTTTGGAAATGACCTGTACTATATTTCAATACAACCCAATGAGGATAGCGAGGGCCAACGCACCTTCGAATATCCGGACGATATCGAGACCACGGATGATATCCTTATTAAAATGCGCGCCCGTGCCGATCTCCGAGTGGATGAGCAAAATTATATAAAATCAAGATTATTCAATATGCTTATTGGCGATTGGGATCGTGAAAGCGATCACTGGCGTTGGGCCGAGTACTACAACAGGGACAGCCTTAATGTATTTGTACCCATCCCGAAGAATCAAGACGATGCTTTTTCCAGCTTTGAAGGGAGCATCCTCGATGTGGCAAAGTCTATCTTCGGAAGCAATAACCAGAAGCATATCTATAGTGAAGACATACGGGATTTGCAATACTTTAATGAAGAAGGGATCATTCTGGACAGAGCGCTTCTGAAGCGCTCGGGGAGAGCCCAATGGATCTTTTTGGCCGAAACAATGCAGAAAACGTTAACCGATTCGCTCATTGATGCGGCCTTTATGAGGGTTCCTGAAGAGGTACGTGAAGAATCCTTAAAAGAGATTATTGAAACCTTGAAAGCTCGAAGAGAGAACTTAGTGGACATAGCAGATCGTTACTATTCCTATTTGGCTACGCAGCAAACCATAGAAGGAAGTAATTATAACGACTATTTTGAGATCACAAGACTGCCGGAAGGGATGACCAATGTTAAAGTATATGCTAATTATAAGGATGCACGGAAGGAACCGGCCATCGATCGCACGTTCAGGGCCAAGGAGACACGTGAGATTTGGATCTATGGTTTGGATGGTAAAGATACGTTCGAAATACATGGCGACACAGACGGAGATCTGATCTTTGTCCGATTGATTGGAGGACAAGGGATCGACACTTATAAACTCATAGAAGGCGAAAATGCTAAGGTGTACGATCATGAAAGCAGAGAAAGTAATGTGGAAGTGCGAAAAGGGGGCAGTCTTCGATTTACCGATGTGTACAATCTGAATGTGTACGATTACCGGAAACAGATCACGCGCTCCAACGATTATGCTTCAGTCTTTGGCTACAATCCGGATGACGGCATGAATGCGGGTATACAATTCACATATCTGGTAAATAATTATCAACGAAATCCGTTCTCCCAAAAACACACGGCCCGAGCATCTTACTATTTTGACACTTCAAGTTTTGATGTAGAATACAATGCAGAATATGCTAATATTCAGAACGATAGAAATCTTAGTTTTGGCCTCTATTTTACCAGTCCAAACTATACGGTAAACTATTTCGGCTACGGAAATGAGACGCTTAATCCTGAAGAGGAATTAGGGATCGAGAACAATAGGGTCGAATTACAGACTATTGCTGCCAACATTGGTTTGCTTCGAAACTCTAATTTTGGTAGTTTCTTTAAACTTCAAACAAAAGTGGAAGCCATACGGCTTCACAGTCCGTTGCCCGCCTCACTTTCACCAAATGCGACTTTGATACAAGACGAAACTTCCTATTTCGGAACGCTGGAAGGACTTTATAACTATCGCAGCTACGACAATCCGTTGAACCCAACTAAAGGAATGATGTTCGATCTTTCGGCGGGAGCTACCGACAATTTAAAGGATTTAGACAGGATATTCGGATTTCTTAAAACCCGACTGGGTTTTTATAATGCTTTAACGAGAAACAAGAAGGTTGTTCTTAAAACGAATATTCAGGCAGGATTTAACTTCGATAACAATTTTGAATTTTATCAAGGTGTGACCTTAGGCGCTAATAACGGCTTACGGGGGTACCGGGAGGAACGGTTTACCGGAAAATCATCTTTAGTTGGAAGTGCCGATGTGCGGTATAGTTTCAACGAATTTAAAATAGAACTCATCCCCATTCAGGTGGGGGTCTATGGAGGAGCCGACCTTGGGAAGGTCTGGGTACCGGGCCATGAATCCGATAAATGGCACAATTCCTTAGGCGGCGGGTTATGGATCAATGGTTCGGGTGGCCTCAATGGATCTTTCAGTGCTTTTCATTCGGTGGAAGGGACGCGCTACGTGTTTGGCTTCGGCCTTACCTTTTAATAAATAATGTATAGCTATGATGCGATGTTGTATCCTTTTACTTTTTAGTATGATTCTTATCGCTTCCTGTACCACTTCAGGTACGGTGATCGATAGGAATGCTTCAGAAGTGTGGCAAGACGATAAGGATACCGTATCGGTAAAGGCGACATTCATTATAACCGGAAACGCGTCCGGCTTTAATAGTGATAAAGTATTATCAGCCATAAAAGAAACGATTGTTGCAACGCCTTCAGAAAAGCGTTACATCCTGTTTGTGGGAGACAATATACGTGGGGATAGCGAAGCTAAAATTAAAGAGAATCTGGATAAGCAAATTGCCGTATCAAAAGCCAGCAAAGCCAAAGCTTTCTTTGTTCCCGGTAAATACGAATGGGAATTCGATGGAACGAAAGGCTTGGAGGTTATGGAGGATTATTTGGAAAAAGCCCTTGAAACCGATGAGGTCCTAACACCCAATAATGGTTGTCCGCTGGAAAGTATCGAGATATCAGAGTCCATTCAACTTCTCGTCATGGACAGTCAGTGGTATCTGGAAAATTGGGACAAGCATCCGGGTATGAATGATAAGTGTGAGATCAAAACACGGGAGAAGCTGCTTTTAGAGATTGAAGGAGAATTAAAGGATCATGCCAATAAACTGGTGCTGTTTGCGATCCATCATCCGTTGTATACTAATGGTTTTTATGGGGGACGGTTTTCGGCTCGCGATCATCTGTTTCCGTTTCAAGGAAATATCCCGCTTCCGGGTGTGGGTACTTTAGTAGCACAAATTAGATCGCAAGGCGGACCCTCTATGCAGGATCGGTTTAACCTTCGGTATAGGGAGATGGTTGATGCCTTGCTTCCATTGCTCACGGAAAACGATCAACGTATCTTAGTGTTTTCGGGACACGAGAAAAACCTCCAGTATATAGAAAAAGGAGCCATACGCCAAATTATTTCAGGTGCCGGAAATGATACCAGACCTGTTGGGATTAGTGATAACGGATTATTTTCTCACGGAGGACAAGGGTTCACCGAAGTGGCAATTTTTGAAGATGGTAGTGCTTGGGCTACCTTCTTTGGTGTAAATGCCGAAGGGAAAGTTAGTGAACTCTTTCAGAAGAAGGTCATTACAGCACCTATCCCTCCAAAGCTGGATCATCTCCCCACAAATTTTCCTAAAACAATGAAAGCTTCGGTCTACGATCTGGATCTGGTAGATCGTTCCGATTTCTTTAAGTCGTTTTGGGGCAATCACTATCGCGCGGTGTATGGAACCAAGGTTGAAGCCAAGGTCGCGGTATTGGATACGCTTTACGGAGGGCTTACTATCGAGCGACCCGGAGGCGGACACCAAACAAAGTCGTTACGACTGTTGACCAAAGAAGGGAAAGAGTACAATATGCGTGCCTTGAAGAAAAGTGCCACTCAATTTCTAAAGAGTACTACGTTTAAGGGGATAGACGGAGAGAAGTATTTTTCTGAAACCGTTACCGAAGAACTGATCTTGGATTTCTATACAGCGGCACACCCCTATGCGGCATTTGCCATCCCAACGCTCGCTAAGGCGGCCGGAGTGTACTACACTACGCCTGAATTATTTTATGTACCGCAACAAAAAGCGCTAGGCAAATACAATGAGGAATACGGCGACCAACTATACATGATCGTTGAAAAACCCTCTGATGAGTACACTGACAAGAAGAATTTTGGCTATCCGGATGATGTTGAAAGTACCGATGATCTCTTAAATAAACTTAGAGAAGACGAAGATTATATTTTAGATGAAGAGGCCTACATTCGGGCACGTATCTTCGACATGCTTATAGGCGACTGGGACCGTCATAGCGACCAGTGGCGATGGGCCGTTTTTGAAAATGAAGGAGGCAAGACCGCTTTCGTTCCAATCCCTCGGGATCGAGATCAGGTATTTGCCAATTTTGATGGAAGTTTTTTGAATGTACTGCGCAAACTCATGGGAGGTGTCAATCAGCTTGGGGTTTATGGACCGGACATTCACGATGTGAAATGGTTTAATGTGGCGGGCTCCAAACTTGACAGAGCTTTGGTAAAACGCAGCGCCAGAGAAGTATGGCTAGAGCAGGCTAAAATCCTGCAGGCCGCCATCAACGAACAGATTGTCGATCAAGCCTTTAACGCACTTCCTAAAGAGGTGCAAGACAGTACCGTCGTCGAGATCAAATCCCATCTGCTGGCACGTAAGGACAATTTGGTCTCCATCGTTGATCGTTATTATTCTGCTTTCATTAGGTTTCAAATGATCACCGGAACCGACAAAGACGATTACTTTGAAATTACCCGACTCCCGAATGGGGTGACCCGTATTGTAGGATACAGGATCAAAGATGGGGAGAAAGGAGATTTGTTGTTCGATAGAACTTTTAATAGTCGGGAGACTGAAGAAATTTGGCTTTACGGTTTGGATGATGACGACGTATTTACGGTCACCGGAGAGGGAGATCATCCGGTATTGCTTCGCATTATCGGCGGGCAGGAAAAGGATCGCTACAACATACAGAACGGAAAAAGAATCAAGGTATACGATCGCCGGTCTATGGACCATGAGATCGTGAATAAAGGAGGAGCGCAATTTCGGTTTACAAACTTTTATGAAGCGAATTTGTACGATTACCAAAAGAAACCATCATCAGGGGGCAGCATAGGCTTATTTACAGGCTACAATCCCGATACCGGGCTCTCTGTAACAGCCCAATTCGAGAAGACCGTAAATCAATTTATTGCAAATCCGTACGGTCGAAAATTCAACCTAAGCGCCGAATACCACTTTTTGACCCAAGGATTAGATATTAAATTCGCCAAGCGGTATGCTGCGGCAGTGGGTTCATTCAACATGCTGCTACAAGGACGTGCAACATCCAAAAATTATACTCAAAACTTCTTTGGCTTCGGAAATGAGACCCGCAATGATGAAGAAACTTTAGGAATTGATTTCAACAGGGTAAACCTTAGTTGGTACGAAGGAGGAATTGGTCTCGAGACTGCTTCAGAGTACGGAAGTTTTTTTCAAATTGGTTTGAACCTTCAAGCGGTAGATGAAATTCGTAATGGGGTTAATTTCTTCGACCAGAACTTTTCCGAAGCATTTGGTGCACGCTCTTATTTCTTGAAACCCTCATTGACGTATCGCTATAAGAACTTTAACGATCTCTATTTTCCAACTAAAGGAATGCTGTTTCAAATTGAAGGGGGTGCCATTGAAGCATTGGATTCAGAAACTATAAGCGCTTTTGTAGATACCGGCATCACGTTTTACAATTCACTGTTAAGTAATAATAGGTTGGTGTTAAAGACCGAAGCAAAGAGCTATATCACTTTTGGAGATCGCCCTGAGTTCTATCAATCCGCTCAATTAGGGGCTGCACGCGGATTGCGATCGTATCGCAATCAAAGGTTTACGGGTGATAAAGACCTATTGGGAAGTGCAGATCTCTATTACAGTTTTGAAGAACTTAAGACCTTTCTCTTTCCATTGGCGATCAATGTTTTTGCGGGATACGACATAGGCAGGGTTTGGGTCTCAGGTGAAGATTCCCAACAATGGCACCAGTCGTATGGCGGCGGAGTGCTACTGAAATGGACCGATGCGATCTTGGGTAATGTAAGTGCATTCCATGGGGCTGAAGGTTTACGTATAGCCTATGGTTTCGGGCTTAGTTTTTAAGAGATAATTCGTAGAGATTTCCTCCCTCATATCCATTGCGTTCATCGGCTATATACAAAGTATTGGCATCCTTAAAACTCACGCTTTCCTTTTGTGATTTATGACCTATTTTTATCTTCTCCACAGTTCCTTCAAAGAAGCGATCTTCAGGGTAGTCCTTGAAGATAAACACTTTGTTATAGGTAAGAAGTGCTATAGTACCGTTTTTATGATCGATAGCTGCACCAGTCACATCACAATCTGAAGGATCCTTACAAGTTTGGAAAGAACTGATTAATTTGGCTTCAAAAGTACCGGCCTGCGCAGGAAGTTTATACAACTTTGTCGTGCCATCAAAACTAGCACTACGGTTTCTGGTAAACAAGTAAAAATGCGCATTAAAATAGATAAAAGCCTCTATGTCGAAGTTGCGCTCGCTCTTCTTTGGAGGAAATTCAGTTTGATCTTCCAAGGAGAATGCCGTCCTTGTGGCAGTGGTTCTGTCGTCTTGGATAGCAACAACATTTGGTACCGTGTAGATAGCTAGGTTTTGGCGCGCATTATTGTTATTGCCAAAATCACCTATATAAAGCGTTCCTTTTTCATCAGCCGCAAGATCTTCCCAGTCATGATTCTTGGCATTTTCGATCTTGATGGTTCTCTTAACGGCTTCTGTAGCGGGGTCGACACCAAAAACGGCACGCGCATTTCCTGCATCGGCCACCATCCAGACTAGCTCACTATCGGGAAGATATTCAATTCCGCTCACTTCATCCAACGCTAGGGGTAAGGAGGCAAGGATTTTTAGCTTTCCAAAGTCTTGACAGCTTATCGAAACACAAATAAAACAAAAGAGCAGAAACTTTTTCATAATAAAAAGTCTGCCCGAAGGCAGACTTTGTGGTTTTAGTAAAGGTTATGCTGTGGGATGCGTATCGTTTGTTTTCATAGACCAAGCATCTAGCATCCAACTAGTCTTTTCCAGATCGGCAATATACGATCCAATGAGGTCTATGGTTCCCTCATCGCCCGCAGCGTCTGCCTTTTCGATCACCTTTCGCATTTGCTGAATTATGGTGCCATGGTCATTAAGAAGGGTCTTCACCATTTGCACATCGTCGATGGTAGAAGAAGATTCTTTTAAATTGGATTTTTCTAAATAGTCTGAAAAATTACTCACAGGCTGAAACCGTAAGGTAAGAATACGTTCTGCGATCTCATCGATCTTGAGTTTAGCATCGTCGTACATTTCTTCAAACTTTATATGAAGATCAAAAAAGTTTTTTCCAACAACGTTCCAATGAAAATTTCGCAATTTTTGATAGTACACGTGGTAATCGGCTAATAAGATATTGAGTTCTTGTGCCGTTTTGGTGATTTTAGTCTTATCCAGGTTCAAGTAATTCATAGATTTTAATTTTTTGGTTCTTTCAAAAGTACGAGCAAAGCAAGGGAGTGCCAATTTTTGAGCGCTGTTTAATGTTTTTTTAACGCTGAAATTCTGCATTTTAAGAAATTGTAAAGAATACATTTTAATGAGGGTTATCCGGTAATCGCCAAGTATCTTTCTTGTAATTATTGTACCTTTGGCGCTTCAAATAGCTCCCAATCTATGAAACCCTATTTAACCTTGGCCATACAGGCTGCATTGGACGCAGGTGAAAAGATCTTAAGTGTGTATGAAACCGGTTTTGACATCGAGACCAAGGACGACAATTCACCACTAACTACCGCCGATACATTGGCCAACGATGCCATTATGCGCTACCTCAGGCAAACGGATATACCCATTATAAGTGAAGAGAACAAACGCATTGCTTATTCAGAACGAAAAAACTGGACACGCTGCTGGATCGTGGATCCGCTGGACGGAACGAAAGAGTTTATTAAACGGAATGGCGAATTTACGGTGAACATTGCCTTAATTGAGGATAATGCACCCCTATTGGGTGTTATTTATGTCCCGGTAAGCAAAATACTTTATTTTACGTCACAGGACGGTACCAAGGCATATAAGATCGAATTAGCTTCGGAAACGGTTTCCGTAGATGATATCTTCGCAAATGCTTCGGAAATACAACCCGATACAAAAGGGGGGTCTCCGGTAAGGATCGCAGGGAGTCGTTCTCATTTAAATGAGGATACCAAGGCATTTATTTCAGAAATAGAGAAAGAGAATTTGGTTGAAATCGTTTCTAAAGGAAGTTCTTTAAAATTTTGTTTGGTGGCTGAAGGGGCTGCCCATGTGTACCCGCGGTTTGCACCTACCATGGAATGGGATACGGCTGCAGGTCAGGCTATTTGTGAAGCAGTGAAGATCAAGGTTCTGGATAACGATACTCAAAAACCGTTGCGCTATAACAAGGAGAATTTATTGAATCCTTACTTTTTGGTAACTGCCTAATGAAAGACACATCCTATAAAAGGCACATCGCCAAGACCATCACTTGGCGTATTGTTGGAACCGTTGATACTATTCTGCTTTCTTGGTTGATCACGGGAGATCCTTTATTGGGGTTGCAAATTGGTCTAGCTGAGGTCATCACCAAAATGATCCTCTACTTTATCCATGAACGGGTTTGGTTTAGAGTGAACCTATCGAAGAATGGTAAGGTACTGGAAAGTAGAAAACGACACATAGCCAAGACATTCACATGGCGCGGTCTGGGGACTTTGGATACAATGATCATATCGTGGATCATTTCGGGGAATCCGTTTACCGGACTGAAAATTGGATTCGCAGAGTTGATCACAAAGATGATTTTATATTATCTTCACGAAAGAGTTTGGTATCGAACGGATTACGGATTAAAAGCACGCAAATACTAACAGCAATGAAGCATATCGTCCCGCATGATTTTTCAGTAAAAAAAGAACAAAGAAACCGCCTTAACGGTCACGGAAGCTTCTTGATATGGTTTACAGGCTTGTCCGGTTCCGGAAAATCTACAATAGCCAATGCCGTAGAAGCACAACTTCTAGAACGGGGCATTCATACCTATACCTTGGATGGCGATAATGTGCGAAAAGGACTCAATACCAACCTATCCTTTACACCCGAAGACCGTACCGAAAATATTCGAAGAATAGCAGAGGTTTCGCACCTGATGATCGATGCCGGATTGGTAGTATTGGCGGCGTTTGTATCGCCCTATGCAAAGGATCGAGAAGCAATCCAAAAGATCGTAGGATATACCAATTACATTGAAGTATTTGTCAATACACCCTTAGAAGAGTGTGAGCGCCGGGATGTAAAGGGTTTATATGCCAAAGCGCGGGCCGGCGAGATAAAGAATTTTACAGGGATAGATGCGCCATACGAAGCTCCGGTAGCACCCCATGTGCAGATAGACACCATGAAGGTTACGGTGGCGAATGCCGTAGAACAAATTTTAAAAGCGATAGAAAGTAAACTTAACATATAATGAGCAGGTATTATTTGAACTATTTGGACGAATTGGAGTCTGAAGCAATTTTTATATTACGCGAAGTATGGGCTCAATTTCAAAATCCGGTGATTCTATTCTCCGGAGGGAAGGATTCCATTGTAGTTACCCACTTGGCTAAGAAAGCCTTTTATCCGTCACGTATTCCATTCCCACTTATGCACGTGGATACCGGGCATAATTTTCCTGAAACCATTCGGTTTCGGGATGATCTCATCAATGAACTTGAGGCTCAATTGATTGTAGGTTCCGTACAGGAATCTATCGATCAGGGACGGGTAGCGGAAGAACGGGGTAAGAACGCTACCAGGAATGCCTTACAGATCACAACCTTGTTAGATGCTATAGAGATGCACAAGGTAGATTGTGCCATAGGGGGCGGAAGACGTGATGAAGAAAAAGCAAGAGCTAAAGAACGCTTTTTTTCGCATCGTGATGATTTTGGACAATGGGATCCTAAGAACCAACGACCCGAATTATGGAACCTGCTCAACGGAAAACATTTTGAAGGAGAGCACTTCAGAGCATTTCCAATAAGCAACTGGACCGAGATGGACGTGTGGAACTACATTCTTAGAGAAAACATCAAGATTCCATCGTTGTACTTTGCACATGAGCGCGAGGTAGTATGGCGAAGCAATTCTTGGATACCCGTATCCGAGCATTTGAAACTAGAGGATGGAGAAAAGGTTCTCACAAAGAAGATTCGTTTTAGAACTTTGGGTGACATCACCATAACAGGGGGCATTGAAAGTGAAGCAGACACACTGGAAAAGATCGTTACAGAAGTGGCTGCTATGAAGCAAACCGAACGAGGTAACCGAAGTGACGATAAGCGCAGTGAAACTGCCATGGAAGACAGAAAGCGACAAGGTTATTTTTAAGATAATTAGTAAAGAACCCAATATGAAAATTGATAATAATCAGCTACTACGATTTACGACGGCCGGAAGTGTGGACGACGGTAAGAGCACACTCATTGGTCGACTACTTTACGATAGTAAAGCCATTTTTGAGGATCAGTTGGCCGCTGTAGAAACGACTAGCAAGAAAAAAGGACACGCCGGAGTAGACCTGGCACTTTTTACAGACGGACTTAGAGATGAAAGAGAACAAGGGATTACAATAGATGTTGCCTACCGCTATTTTACCACGCCAAAGCGAAAATTCATTATCGCAGACACACCCGGGCACATTCAATATACCCGGAATATGGTTACCGGTGCATCTACTGCCAACGCCGCCCTCATTTTGATTGATGCAAGGAACGGAGTGATCGAACAAACAAAGCGACATGCATTTATTGCTTCCTTACTTCAAATACCTCACCTTATTGTGTGTATCAATAAAATGGATCTCGTTGATTATTCAGAGCAAGTATACAATGATATTATTATTCAGTTCGAGGAATTTTCATCAAAACTCTATACCAAGGATATTCAATTCCTGCCCATTAGTGCTTTAGATGGCGATAATGTGGTAAATCGCTCTACACGTATGGACTGGTACCAAGGGGCACCGCTGCTTCATACATTGGAACACATGCATATAAGCAGTGATATCAACAAAATTGATGCGCGCTTTCCGGTGCAAACGGTAATTAGACCACAACGCGACGAATTTATAGATTACAGAGGATACGCCGGTAGGGTAGCCAGCGGTATATTTAGACCCGGGGATGCGATCACCGTACTACCTTCAGGCTTCACTTCAAAAATCAAATCCATCGATACACTGGAGGGCACTCTGGAGGAAGCTTTCGCCCCTATGTCTGCCGCCATAACCTTAGAAGATGATATTGACGTAAGCAGAGGTGACATGATCGTCAAGACCAATAACAAACCAACACCTACGCAAGAGTTCGATGCCATGTTGTGTTGGCTTCATAATGATGCGGCAAGACCTCGCGCCAAATACACCATCTTACATACCTCGAACGAACAAAAAGCCATGATCAAAGAAGTTCTTTACAAGATTGATATCAATACCTATTCGCGTGAAGAAGAGAATAAGGAATTGGGCATGAACGACATTGCGCGTATCAAGGTTCGTACCACCAGACCTCTCATGATCGACGAGTACAGAGACAACAGGATAACAGGTAGCTTTATCCTGATAGATGATGCCACGCATGAAACCGTCGCCGCAGGAATGATACTGTAAGAGTTTCAGAATAGAATAGCGATAGTATAGCTATCGAGACCGTTTAAAATTGTACATGGGACAAGGAAAGAGCATTCTAAAGAACACATTGATCTATGCTATAGGGAACTTTGGTTCCAAGGCTCTTACATTTTTATTGCTTCCGTTATACTCCTTCTATCTTACCAAAGATGAATTTGGAACCTACGATCTTATCATCGTTTCTATAAATCTCCTTGCTCCCATCATTACCTTGCAAACCTCAGAAGCAATCTATCGCTGGCTGTTGGAGGCTAAAGATGATACCGGTAAGCAAGCAAGGATTATTTTCCACGGTTTGACCATAATAACAGCGATTGCAGCAGTCTTCTTTGTGGTCTATTATGTACTTACCTTTTTCATCGACTTCCGATACACCGGGTATTTTGCAGGCATGCTCCTACTAAGCTGCTACTTGCCCTTCCTTCAAAAGATTTTAAGAGGGTTGGGGAAAACAAAGGTGTTTGCAGCTTCGGGAATTCTATATACCGTATCATTTCTAGGGTGTACGATCCTTTTTCTAGCTGTATTGAAAATGGGATTGGAGAGTTTGCTCCTAGCATCTATTATCTCGGGATTGGTGACCATCACCTTTGTTATATATAATCTTTCGTGGAAAGGGGTGTTTTCTAACAATCGCTTCAATAAGTCCGAAATGCGCGAAATGATAGGCTACTCGCTACCGTTAGTGCCAAATGCGGTGAGTTGGTGGCTCATTAACGCTGCAGATAAATATTTGATCGTCCTCATCTTAAATATCCAAGCCAACGGTATCTACGCCGTATCTACCAGATTTCCGGCCGTGGTAACCCTGGTGAATTCTATCTTTCTGTTAGCGTGGCAGGATCACGGCATAAGTGTGAAGGAGGATAAAGAGAATACCGCTTTTTTTTCGAAACTTTTCGATAAGTTCATCACCTTAGAACTTACGCTGGTCATTTTCTTGATCTCTATTTCGTATTATTTGGTTCGGTATCTTATCGACCCGGTCTACTTGGAAGCATGGAAATATTTGCCATTTCTATTCATTGGTGTGGCTTTTCAAGCATTTGCATCTTACGTAGGCGTGGGATATCAACGCGCCAAACGTACCAAGCATATTTTCACAACATCGTTGGCCGGTGGGATCGTAAACATTGCAATTAGTTTGTTACTCTTAAAGCATATCGGTCTTTATGCGCCGGCAGTGGGAACATTTTTCAGTTTTTTAGTGATGTATATATTACGAAAGGTACAAACCGATCACTTCTTTAAAATTGAAGTTAATAACATAAAACTCGTTTCGCTAACTTGTGTAGCGATCGTATTTGCCTTTTTAACGCAGCTCACAAATTTTTATCTTGATCTCTTTTTAATCGGGAGTTCTTTGTTTGGATTGATATTCCTGAACAAAAAGCTGTTCCACGATCTGTTCTATCTTACAAAGAAGCAGTTGACAAACCTTAAAAATAATAATGGATGAAACAGAAAAAGGCGCTAGTGATCAATGAAGGTTTTAGTGATAATTTGGGGGATCAAGCAATTAGAGAGGCGATGATCGCCATGTTATCAGACCGTGATTTCGAGACCGAATTCCTTTACCTATCCAAACCTTCCGTACGATCTTTGCCTTCATACGCTTACTCAAAAGCTATCGTTAAAAAAAGAAAACGAAACTCGTTATGGAGTCAGATTAAAGGGGTGTTGTATGTTCAATATTGGTCTATAAAACATAAAAAACAAATTCAATCCATTCTTACAAAGCACTCTTTCGATCTCATTGTAATTGGAGGTGGACAACTTATAAATAGCGCAGGGACGAGGGCCCCCAGCGGATTTGCTATCGCAATTAATGCAGTGTCGTATCTCATCAAAAAACACACCAAGGCGCCCATCCACTTAATTGGTGTAGGGTTCTCAGGAAATTACAATAAATTGGAGCGAACGTTATATCAAAAAGGAATGGATCGCGTGGACAGCATCTATGTGCGTGACTCTTTTTCTAAAAAGATCTGCAAAGAAATTTTTAAACGAGATTCCATTGTGATTCCGGATGTTGCATTTTATACTTCGGAAAAGGTAACAGCTCCAAATAAAGTAAAAAAAGACCTAGCCTTAATAGGGATTACTAATTTTACTGAAGTGTTCAAAAAATATAACGATGATGCATCTTTCACTAAAGCAGATTACTTTGAAGCTTTGTATAAGGTTTCTAAAGAGTATCGCGCCAAATCATTGGAAGTGTTACTCTTTTACACTACATTAACTGATGCTTCCGAATGTAGAGAATTTCAAACCTTTGTAAAGAAAGAATATAATGTGCAACTCTCAATAGCGTCTATAGCTTCCTTACAAGATTTAAAACGGTATTTAGAAAGCGCATCGCATGTCTATTCTGCTCGCATGCATGCTCTTATTTTGGGAATAAAGGAACACTGTGAAGTACAGCCTTTTTTAATTTCACAAAAACTTCGTTCGTTTAATGAAGCATATATACAGCGCTCCGAACCTGTTTCAGAATATGGAAAAAGAATTGTCTCAAACCTAGAACCACTATTGGAATGAGAAAACCGGCAATAGTATCCATTATTCCTACACTGTATGAAGGCGGTGCTCAAAAGTTTGCGGCCGACCTTAGCTTCGGACTCTCCAAAGAATTCGATCATAGTTTTGCCTGTTACAATTCCAGCGAACACGAATATGATCATGCGGGTTGCGTTATCGATCTTAATATTCCCGAACGACAAGATATTTTTGGAAAGCTACGCAGACAGTGGCAACTATTACAGGCGTTTAAAAAACTAAAGCGTCAAACACGACCCGACGTATCTATAAGTCATTTACTTATGCCCAACATGCTCAATGTATGGAGCCAAAACAAGGAAGTAACCCTTTGTGTACTTCACGGTGAGTGGAGTGTGAGAACGGGGAGATCAAGATGGCTCGATCTGTTGGTAGGGAGATCGTATAGGAAAGCAGATTGTATTGTTTCTGTTTCGCATTATATAAAAGAGATGTTCGATGCGCAATACAAGCTACCCAATCGGCATCATGTCATTTATGCCGGTATCGACATTGGCTCGGTGATACAAAAGACCTTGGAGCCAAAACCTCTTGGACTTCCTGAAACCTATGTGGTATATGTGGCAGGATTCCGCCCGGTAAAGAATCACCTCCAACTCATTACACACCTGGAAGAATACCTGAAATCTAACCATAAACATCTGGTCCTTGTGGGTGATGGTCCGCTACGCCCCGAGATCGAGACGCTGATTAGAAGTAGGGGACTCACTTCCCACGTAGTGTTAATGGGCAATCTAACGAATCCGTATCCTGTGATCGCTAACGCTAAAGCCTCCCTGATGGTCTCTTCTTCCGAATCATTCAGCTTAGTGGTGGTTGAATCGATGGCATTAGGTGTTCCTGTGATTGCAACCGACTGTGGCGGACCTAGAGAAATACTCTTGCCGAATAGGAAACAAGAAGTGATACTTCCCTTTCAAAATGAAAACGGAGTCCTTATACCTAAACCTAACGAATGGACGAGCGATACCTTGCCAAGACAATTGGATATGCTTTTTTCGAAAGAAGAGGTATGGCAGCGTCTTTCAGAGAACGGAAAAGAACGGGCTAAGCATTTCAGTATGGAACGCAGTGAAAAGGCATACAGAAAATTGATCCATGATATAATCGCAAAACCAAGATCGATATAGTGCCGCAAACAAGAAAAATAGGGATATTTACGATGCCATTAGGGACCAACTATGGCGGAATTCTTCAGGCAATGGCGCTTATGGAGTTCTTAAAGGCGCAGGGATACGATCCGTTACTCCTGGATAGGAGGTATCCAAGTTCTATAGGGCTTCGCCTTCTGAAAACTGCGTTGGAACGGACAGCCTTTTTTGATTATAAAGGTGTGGGAGCCCGCAAAAAAGCGGCACTTGCCATCGAGCGATTCCTGAAAGAATTCATCCCTCAAAGAACGCGACCAATCTATACTGAAGCCCAATTGCAAAGAGTTGTCGATAAGGTGCTTTTACATGCGGTTATCGTTGGCAGTGATCAAGTGTGGCGCATGGAATACATGCAGACGATATGGAGGAATGCGTTTTTAAATTTCATTGATGATCCTTCGGTTAGGAAGATTGCTTACGCAGCTTCCTTCGGTACGGCACAATGGGAGCATCCTCAACATTCAAAAGAGATCACAAAATTGTTAGGTTCCTTTTCGGCGGTCTCGGTTCGGGAATCGAGCGGTATTCGTATGTGTTCCGAAAATTTTAAATGTAGCACTGCAACCCACGTTTTAGATCCAACCATGCTCGTGGATGAAACATACTATTTCCAATTCTTTGATAGGGATACTGAAGTAACACCCAACAAAGGGATCTTCACGTATGTGTTGGACGATGAAAATGATTGGGTTACCTTACTTTCTAAGGTAGAAAAGGAACGTAAGGAAAGTGTGTATAGGATGCGGGGATATACCGCTAACAGAGAAAAAGATGCCGGTGTACTTAAACCCACCCCGGGCGAATGGCTGAAGCATTTGTATAACGCCAACTTCGTTATTACCGATTCCTATCACGGCATGTTATTTTCCATTATATTTAAGAAGCAGTTTATTGCCATTGCAAATAAGAAACGAGGAGCTGAACGCTTCATTTCCTTACTAAAGGAACTGGGTCTCGAGGAACGACTGGTCAAAAGTCCCGCAGACATTGATTCGGGGATATGTGCTAGAGCTATCGATTATGCGACAGTGGATACGAAGCTTGCAACATGGCGGGAAGCGTCCAAAGACTTTCTATTACATTCATTGGATCATAAGCGTACGAAATGATATCGGTAGTCATTCCATTATACAATAAAGAGGCCTATATCGCAGAAGCGATCACGTCGGTATTGCAGCAATCGTACAGGGACTTCCAACTTATTGTCATCGATGACGGAAGCACAGATAGATCGTTGGAGGTCGCTTCGGGTTTTTTAGACAACCGACTTACATTGATCTCCATACCGAATCAAGGCGTTTCTGTAGCAAGAAACAAAGGTATCGGAGCAGCATCTTTTGAATGGATTGCCTTTCTCGATGCAGATGATTGGTGGGCACCCGATTTTCTGAAAGAAATAGTGAAGTGCATTGAAGCATATCCGCAGCACAAACTGTTCGCATCAGGCAGAAGCCACGTTTTTAGCGATCACGTTATGCGCTATGACAATCCGTATCTTCCTGAAGACGGTGAGGTAGCGATCCTTAATTACTTTAAGGTGATTAGTAAGTACCTGCCGCTTATCAACTCTTCTAATGCGGTGATTTCAAAAACGCACTTGCTCGCCTGCGGATGCTTCAAAGAGCAACAAAAGAAGCATGAGGATCACGATCTTTGGATTCGTCTTAGCAAAGGAGAAGATGTGGTCTTCAGTAATAGAAATCTGTCTTTCTATAGAAATTCCGGAAGTGGCGGAGCATCAAAGGCGTATTATCATCCTTCCGATTTCAAATTGTTCTTAAAGACCTTACTGAATACAAAGCAAGAACTTTCAGCAAAAGAAAAGACGTATTTTGTGAAGTATTGTAATCGTTTCGTGCTGCTTACCTATATTAAGAATTACGGCTCCTATACCAGAGCCCAAGATCGCGAAGTGTATAAAGTGGCTAAGAAATTGGTAACGGGGTGGCAAAAGCAACTGTTGTGGATGTTGTTTCTAGTCCCCTACAAAAGAACTTATCCATTCTTTAAACTTTTTAAAAAGCGCCATGGAAAATAAGGCGAATTTATTTATTGTTGGCGCTATGAAAGCGGGTACAACCTCCTTTATCGAGACGCTATCAACGCATCCGGAGATCTACGTGTCACCGGTAAAAGAACCGCACTATTTTGTAAAGGAATTGCCGCGGGAACTGTACCAAGACTCTCGCTTTTTTGACCTTGACAAATATTTGGACCATCAATTCCCCGAACCCCTTCACATTACCAAGATCAAAACCGAAGCACAATACGCGCGACTGTTTTCGTTGGCTCAAAAAGAAACTTACAAAGCCGAAGCCAGTACCGCCTATCTGCATGCGCCGGAAGCTGCCCGATTAATTCATGCATACAATGCAGAGGCACGCATTATTATGATATTGAGAGATCCGCTTAAACGTGCTTTTTCACATTACAAGATGAACCTTAGTCTTGGAAAGGAAAAAAGAACCTTCGAAAAAGCAATGCAAAATGATCTTGAGAAATATGACAATGACACATTACATTGGCATAGTTATCTGGGAATGAGTTGCTACGACCATGCTGTGAAACGGTTCGAGAAGTATTTCAGTCATATTCATATCATCCGTTTTGAGGATCTTATGAAACACCCTGAAAGCGTCTTCAGTGCCTTGGAAAACTTCTTAGGCATTGCACCGTTTACTAGAATTGCAACAGAACATAAGAATGAAAGTAAGGCGTTGCGGTTTCAAAAACTTTTTTATGTGCTGAAGCAATTTGGATTAAAGGATTATTTCTCCAAGATTTTTAGTGCTACCTTTAGACAATGGTTGTTTCGCAAGGTGACTAAGAATAAAAAGCAAGAAATGGTTTTAACAGAAACTACTACATTGAGGTTAGTGGAAGTATTTAAAAAAGAATCACAACAATGGTCCTCTTAGATATTTGTATTTGCACCATTATATTCCTGGTGGGTGTAAACCTTAAGAATTTCTTTTCCGGGTTTTCAAACATCGAAAAGCGATGGCTCACCGGCTTGTTCTTCTTCCATTTTTTTATTGCTGTAGTATTTCACTTTTACATTGCGACCAATGGTGGGGATGCCATTAAATACTGGATGCTACCCAAGAACGGTACGTTCGACGACGTGTGGTTTTTGGTCGTGAATCAGCGTGCTTCCAGTTTTATCTACTTTTTCAATTACTTCCCATCGAATGTACTGGACCTTAGTATGTTCACAGGAAATATGTTATATGCATTGGTGGGCTACACGGCTTTTATATATTGGTTCAAGATATTTAAATCGTTATTTCCCAACGGTGTTATTTTAAACGGTCTGACTTTGTTCAGGGTGCCTTTATTCCCCCTATTGTTGTTCCTTCCTAATTTACATTTCTGGTCATCGGGAATTGGAAAAGACGCTATTCTTTTTTTCTGCATCAGTATCTTTCTGTACGCATTATTGGATATTAAAAAACGCTTGGGACTAATGGGGGTGAGTATACTGTTGTCACTCCTCATAAGGCCGCACATCACACTGTTTCTATTATTGGCCTTTAGTTTGGGGTATTTGATCGACGGAAGATTGAAAGTGTACCAGAAAATAGCGGTATTCTTGGTTTTGGCTATTGGATTTGCCTCTATTTTTAACTATGTAGTACAATTTATCCAACTGGAAAGCCTGGAGGTAAGCAGTGTGGAGGAATTCGCAAGTACTCGGGTTTCTAATCTTAGTGAACAACGCACGGAGTCTGGGGTAGATATCTCTGCCTACCCCTTCCCATTGAAGGTGTTTACTTTTCTATACCGCCCATTGTTCTTCGATATTATTGGAGTTTTTGCCATCTTGTCTTCGTTCGAAAATGTAATACTGCTTCTTTTTACTGTGACTGTTTTGGTAAACAAACCTATCATTGCCTTCAGAAAGGGGAGCTATATTCTCAAAGGGGCCATCATTTTTTTTATCATGGGATCGGTCTCTTTTTCATTAATCCTTGGAAATCTGGGCATTATGCTTCGCCAAAAGAATATGTTTATTCCGGGGTTTCTTCTCTTCGGAATCTGGGTGCTTTATTATCGTAAATTACATAAGCTTCAAAGTGTATGAGAGTGCTACAGGTGATCAATAGTTTAGATACGGGCGGGGCAGAGAAGTTATTGCTGGAAACCATTCCTAAATATCGCAATAAGGGGATAACCATGGACTTGCTTTTGCTCAATGGAGCACCCCATCCTTTCTTGCAAGAGTTTAGAAAAGTTTGTGATGCAAAGGTAATTCTGCTGGGAATGGGATCTGTGTACAATCCTTGTTTAATTCTGAAACTGAAACGCTATCTAAAGAACTATGATGTAATACATGTTCATTTATTTCCGGCATTGTATTGGGTGGCTTTAGCGAAAATAGTAACTCGGTCTCAAACTCCGCTTATCTTTACAGAACACAATACAACAAACAAACGACGTAGCCATTTTTTACTCAAACATATTGACAAAGTAATATACCGCAAATACACCAAAATAATTACCATTGCTCCAGAGGTAGATCGATTGCTTAAGGCATATCTTGGTGGACTTGATTCAAAATTTCATCTAATCCCTAATGGCGTGGATGTTGAAAAGATTCATAGAACAGAACCTGCCAATCGAAATGAGTTTACCGCGGCACTTTCAACTCGCATTTTAGTACAAGTGGCCAGTTTTACCCCTCAAAAGGACCAGAAAACACTTATTGAGGCACTGCGACTCCTCAAGACGCCGGTGAAGTTACTTTTGGTCGGACAAGGACCTTTACAAACCGAATGCAAAGATTTGGTCAAGAAACTGAAGCTGCAGGAAAAGGTTCAATTTCTTGGGCAGCGAATGGATGTGCCGGCACTCTTAAAAATGGCCGATATTATCGTACTGTCTACCCATTATGAAGGTCTTTCTCTTTCAAGCATGGAAGCCTTGGCATCGGGAAAACCGTTTGTAGCTTCAAATGCTCCGGGCCTGGGCGGGGTGGTGGAAGGCGCAGGCGTCCTCTTTCCCACAGGAGACGCAGTGCAACTCGCCAGAGAAATAGAACAGTTGCTTTCAGATTCGAAGCATTATGACAGAATTGCGAATCTTGGTTTTGAAAGGGCAAAGCATTACTCACAAGAAAAAATGATCGAAAAACATAGAAACGTGTACAATCAATTATGCCAAAGCAAAAGCTAATTCGTATCACCACAGTGCCATTGTCGCTGGAGAAACTATTAGAAGGCCAACTTGCTTTCATGAGCGAACATTTCCAGGTGATCGCTGTTTCATCCGATAAGGAACGATTGGAACGGTATGGTAAAAAAGAAGGCGTGGCGGTGTTCCACTTGGAGCTTACACGAAAGATCACACCTTTCAAGGATCTGCGTGCGGTGTATAAACTTTATAGGTTTTTAAAAAAAGAGAAACCGCTCATTGTGCATACACACACGCCCAAAGCTGGTACCGTGGGTATGTTGGCTGCATGGTTGGCCAAAGTTCCGCTGCGACTTCATACGGTAGCCGGTCTACCTCTAATGGAAGCTTCGGGTTTTAAACGTTTTGTGCTCAACACCGTAGAAAAATGGACCTATGCTTGGGCGACACATGTGTACCCTAATTCGCATGGACTGTATGATTTTATTCTTTCTGAAAGGTTTACAAGGCCATACAAGCTGAAGGTACTTGGAAACGGTAGCTCCAATGGTATTGACCTTTCGTATTTCGATCCGAACCTCTTTCCGAAGCAATCGAACCTACTATGTAAGGAACAGTTGGGCATCCCGGAAACGAACACCGTTTTCCTTTTCGTGGGGCGAGTCGTTAAAGACAAAGGTATTACCGAATTGATAGATGCGTTCATACGGTTACATAAAGAGCATAACAGTTGTACATTATTGCTTGTAGGACCGCTCGAAGCAGAGTTAGACCCATTGCCGATGCAAACATCCCGGTATATAGAGAACCACCCCAATATTGTATCGGTGGGCTATCAGCAGGATGTGCGTCCTTATTTTGCTATTAGTGATCTCTTGGTATTCCCTAGCTACCGTGAAGGGTTTCCTAATGTAGTACTGCAGGCTAATGCAATGAGATTGCCGGCTATTGTGACTAATATCAACGGTTGTAATGAGATCATTACACACGGGTATAACGGAATCATAATTCCGGTGAAAGATACAGACAGTGTGTATCATGCCATGAAAAAGCTTAAAAACGATAAAGTACTGTACGATCAACTAACCTTACACGCTCGTAACGAGATTGTTGAGAAATACGACCGAAATGAAATTCGTAACGCTTTATTAACAGAATATCGTGCTCTTCAAGCAAAGCTTTAATACCTTTGCAACGTGTATAAGAACCTTGTTAAAGTAATATTGGATTGGGTAGTGGCATTGGCACTATTTTTAGTGTTAACTCCTGTGTTTCTTTTGCTTACGGTGCTTTTGGCATTCGTAAATGCAGGGAGTCCATTCTTTCTGCAAAAACGACCCGGATTGCATGAACGTCTTTTTACAATTGTGAAATTCAAGACCATGAATGATAAAATGGACTCAAATGGCCAATTATTACCCGATGAGAAGCGAATAACCGCTATTGGGAAAATAGTAAGAAAGACCTCTCTCGACGAGATCCCGCAATTAATCAACGTTATAAAAGGTGATATGAGTCTGGTAGGACCTAGACCCTTGTTGCCTCAATACATTCCATTGTACAACGATTTTCAACGATTACGTCACAACGTAAAACCGGGAATTACTGGGTACGCTCAAGTCAATGGCAGGAATGCGATAGGTTGGCACGATAAATTTAAGTTGGACGTGTACTATGTGCAAAATCAAAGTTTTGCCTTAGACTTAAAGATCCTTTTTCAAACTCTATTTAAAGTCATGGCTTCTGAAGGTATTAGCGATGGAAGAACGCAAACAGTAACTTATTTTACAGGAAATGACAATAAAGAATAGACTTATTATGGCTGTAGACAGGTCCGAGACTGCTTACGGATATTACCTTGTGGATCGGAGTTTCTTTAAAGCACAGCGTATATACAGCGCCAACCTGATGGTCTATGGCTTGTTGGAATCCTATATGTTCGAGGCGCCTCATGAAAAGGAGCATATCTTTCAATACCTTTTTCATTTAGATGACTGGTTTGGCAGATTTGATTTCGAGGTGTCATCAAGGAATCCGGCTCCTGAAGACCACTTTGTGTTCGAAAGGATCGAAGGGGCAATAGCCTACCCAAAAGACTTTGTTTCAAATTTAAAAAGAAACGCATGAGATATGCATTTGCAGGGGATCGACAGATCGCCGTGAACATTTTAAACTTGTTACTTGCAAAAGGACATAGACCCAAGGCTCTTTTAGTGACCAACGGAATACACGCCACACATAAACAGGAGCTGTGTTCCCTTGCCGGGCTTGATAAAGAAATGGTTTTTGAAGGAAAGGATTTTACCAATTCAGAGAATATTGAGAAGCTCAAAGCGCTTGCGCTTGACTATATTTTCGGAATTCATTTTCCATATATTATTCCTTCTGAAGTACTAACAATACCGCGTATTGGGTTTTTAAACCTACATCCTGCATATCTGCCGTACAACAAAGGATGGCATACGCCTTCCTGGGCCATTTTGGACGGCACACCCTATGGTGCAACACTGCATTTCATGTCCGTTGCATTGGACAAAGGGGATATTATTTATCAAGAAAAGTTGGAAGTGCTGCCTAATGATACGGCCAACTCACTGTATGAAAAGGTTCTTTTACTAGAAGAAAAAGTATTCCAAAAGGCATTACCGGAGCTGGAATCTTTGCGCCCGAATCGTGAAGGTCAAACCGAAAAGGGTTCGGCGCATACAAAAAAGGACCTGAAAGCAAAACAGGAACTGGAGCTGGACGAACCTACCACCGCAGGAGACCTTATTGATAGACTACGGGCTCTTACTACCAATACTTGGGAAGAAGCAGCTTATTTTAAAAAGGACGGCAAAAAATACAAAGTGCAAATAGTTATTCAAGAAACAGAAGAATGAAACCTGAAAAAATATGGCTTTCGTCTCCGCATATGGGGGGCAAGGAATTCGAATATGTGCAAGAAGCGTTTGCATCCAACTGGGTGGCTCCCTTGGGTCCCAATGTGAACGGATTTGAAGCATCCCTTGAAGCGTATCTCGGCCAAGGCAGTCATATTGCAGCCCTGAGTTCCGGTACAGCCGCGATCCACTTGGCGCTTATTCTTTTAGGTGTGGAGCGGGGCGACGAAGTGCTGTGTCAAAGCTTGACCTTCTCGGCTTCAGCGAACCCGATCGTCTATCAGGGTGCAACGCCCGTTTTTATAGATAGTGAACCGGATACCTGGAACATCTGCCCAAGTCATCTGGAAACGGCAATCAAGGATCGAATCGCAAAAGGCAAGAAACCCAAAGCGATCATAGCAGTACATCTCTACGGTATGCCTTTTAAAGTGAATGAAGTGATGGCAGTGGCCGAAAGGTATGAGATCCCCGTGATCGAGGATAGTGCCGAAGCGTTGGGAAGTAGCTATAACGGACAAAAATGCGGGACATTCGGTGCTATTGGAATCCTTTCCTTCAATGGTAATAAGATCATCACGACCTCCGGGGGTGGGGCATTGGTCTCAAAGAACGAAAAAATAAAGGAAAAAGCGATCTTTTTGGCCACACAGGCGAGGGATGAAGCACCGCACTACCAACACAGCGAGATAGGCTATAATTACCGACTTAGTAATATTTCGGCGGGGATCGGTCGCGGACAAATGGAAGTGTTGGACGAGCATGTGCAGTTACGCCGAAAGATGCATGACTTCTATAAATTAGTATTCGAGGACCGGGAGGGTATTTCAGTTTTTTCTGAACCTTCAGATATGCTGTTTTCTAATCATTGGCTTAGTTGCATCACAGTAGACGCTACTCGTGCCGGGATTTCTTCCGAAGCGATCCGGGAAGCCTTGGCTCAAGATAATATCGAATCCCGCACGCTTTGGAAACCTATGCACCTGCAACCTGTATATTGGGACGCACCCTATTATGGTGCAAAGATTTCTGAAACTCTTTTCCAACAGGGACTATGTCTTCCTTCGGGCTCGAATCTTACAGATACGGACCGTGAAAGGATATGTGCTGTTTTAGAAAAATGTAAGTAGATTATAGTTATATTTGTCTGACTCCCAGTCTTATTAAAACCTATGAAACAAATTTTCAAACAATTTTATATTGGGGACAATAAAATAAAACTCCTCGATCAACGGTATTTACCCCGCTGGATCGTTATAGCGATCGATACTTGTATTGGGATACTTTCATTGTTTTTAACCTTCTTTATTCTTCTGGGAACACCCATACAATTTTTGGAAGTGATCCCCGTACCATGGCAAGCCGGGGCCATCCTGGCAGTCAATGTGTTATTCTTTTTTGTCTATAAGACCTATTCGGGGATCATTCGGCACTCGACCTTTACCGACATTTTGAAATTGGCGTTCTCATCTTTCTCTACCATGCTGTCAGTGCTTATTTTTAACGGCATGCATGCCTTGGTTTCAGAAGAAGGTAAGGTATTCTTGACAACTTCTGTCTTGTTATACGGATTGCTTTCTTTTACATTAATGCTGCTCTTTCGGGTCGCTGTAAAGGAAAGCTATCAGTTCCTGCGAAGCTCTGCCAGCGGAAGCCTTAAAAAGCGGGTGGCGATTATCGGATTAGACGATCATACCATCTCGCTGGGGAAAGCCATCACCACCGAATCGCATCTGCCGTTTCAATTAATGGGGTTCATTACCGAGAAGCGAGATTCAAAACGTCTTAAAATTCTGGGGAAACCAATCATTCCTATTAAGAATAGTTTTGCCGAAACGCTTACACAACTTGATCTGGATGGTGTGATTATTATCAGTGGTGCCCTTCCGGGTAAAATAAAGAATGAGATCATTGAAGTGTGTATTGCTCATAACAAACAGGTATTTAACGTGCCTAATATGGAAACGTGGAATAAGAAAGAGGATATTCAAAATCAAATTCGCCCCATTGAGATCGAAGATCTCTTGGAACGTACACCCATCGAGATCGATAATGAGCTCATTAGGAACGATCTCTTCGGAAAGACGATCCTGGTCACAGGCGGAGCAGGTTCTATTGGAAGCGAGATCGTAAAGCAAGTAGCCGAATTCGAACCGGAACAGATCATCATATTGGATCAGGCCGAATCGGCATTGCATGAATTGGAGATCTACCTGCAACTCAATTATCCGAAGCTTAATTTTATTACCGAATTGGCAGACATTAGCAATATGTATCGCATGGGACTGCTGTTCTCTAAATACAGTTTTAACATCATCTATCATGCAGCAGCCTACAAACATGTGCCGCTTATAGAACGAAACCCGCATGAGGCGATCTATGTAAATATCCTAGGGACTGTAAACCTTTCCATTTTGGCGTTAAACCACGATATCGATAAGTTTGTGATGGTCTCTACAGATAAAGCGGTCAACCCAACCAATGTGATGGGGGCTTCCAAAAGAGCGGCAGAGATGTATGTACAATCCCTCCAGAATGAGAAAGGGGTCCGTACACGTTTTATCACGACCCGTTTCGGCAATGTGCTGGGCTCAAGCGGATCGGTCATTCCGCATTTCAGAAAACAGATTTCACAAGGAGGGCCGGTTACCGTAACCCATCGCGATATTATTCGTTATTTTATGACCATCCCCGAAGCCTGTCAGTTGGTATTGCAGGCGGGTACCATGGGCAACGGCGGGGAGATCTATGTGTTCGATATGGGGAAACCGGTGAAGATCCTGGACCTGGCAGAACGTATGATTCGTTTATCGGGTCTTGAGCCGTATGTGGATATCGATATCAAGATCACGGGATTGCGACCGGGTGAAAAATTGTTCGAAGAATTGTTGAACGATACATCTACCTCCATGCCTACACACCACCCAAAGATCATGATCACAAAGGTACCCGTGGTTCGCTTCGAAGAATTTAAGGCCCAGGTAAAACAAATTGTCAAAACCGCTACTAAACGTAAAGATGAAAAGGTGGTAAAACTCTTAAAGGAAATGGTACCGGAATTTAAGAGTGAAAATTCCCAATTTGAATCCTTGGATGGTCCTAAAGATGTTCAATTGCATAAAGTACCGTAACAGGGTGAAGGTTTCTAAAGTACGTTCTATTTATTACCTTATATTTGCATCATTAAGATACCGCATGAAAAAAGTAGTTTTACTCATTCTTTCCTTGGCAAGTCTCATGTCTTGCGCTACCAAGAAGCAAATTCTTTATTTTCAGGATGCCGAAACCATGGATCAGGCAGCGATCCAAGAGACATTTGAACCGATTATTGAACCCAACGATATTTTACATATTTCCATCTCTTCTATCGACAATGAGGTAGTAAAACCGTTCGAGCGTGTTACGGGTCTTGAGAACAATGTAGGGAACAGCAATCCGGGATTACAGGGGTATTTGGTGGATGCCGAAGGGATGATCCGGTTTCCGGTCTTGGGAGATGTTTCGGTGGCAGGGAAGACTCGGGGAGAAGTGCAAACAATTTTAAAGGAAAAGCTTTCAGAATATATAAAGGACGTGGTTGTGGATGTTCGTATCATGAATTTTAAGATCACCGTACTGGGCCAAGTGAACAATCCGGGGGTCTATGCGGTAAAGGATGAACGAATCACCTTGCCGGAAGCGATTGGATTGGCGGGTGATTTTACCTTGGACGGCAATAGAAATGAAGTGGTGATCATTCGTGAGAACGACGGAAAACGCATTGTAGGACGCGTGGACTTTACCCAAACCGACTTTTTTAACAGCCGCTTCTATTTTCTAAAACAGAATGATGTGGTCTATGTGGAGCCCTCTTTAAAAGGAGTAAAGAAATCCGGATTTCTGCCGGACATTCCGGCCTTGTTGTCGCTGGTAACTGTGGTGTTGAGCACCGTGATCATCTTAACTCGATAAGGAAGCTATATGAACACACCCATGAACAATTCCGAAGCAAAAGAAACATCCCTTAGAGAGCTGGTCGAAAAGTACCTGCGACACTGGTATTGGTTTGTATTAGGAGTGATCATAGCCTTGGCGTTGGCGTTTATCTACTTGCGATACACAACGCCTTCGTATGCAACGCATGCGACGGTGATTATCAAAGACGAACGCAGCGGTGGCGGTCCTTCGGAATTGGCGGCCTTTGCCGATCTTGGCGGATTCTTCTCAAAGTTCAATAACAGTAAGATCGAGAATGAATTGGCGATCTTCAATTCAAAACGCATCATATCCGATGTGGTTCGGGAACTGGACCTCAATATTACCTATCAGTCTTTGGGAACCGTGAAGGCTTCCGAACTCTACAAATACAAACCCTTTACGGTGCAGTATTTATCTTTCTCAGACAGTACCCGTACAAATCCGGTGCCTACACTTATTTTCGAAATTAAGTCCAGTACCCAATATGCTGTCGAAACGCAATCTGGGGCTATGCAGGGAACCCATACGTTTGGGGAGCGGGTCTCGTTACCCTTCGGAGACATTACCGTACTTCCTAATTTAGAGAATGTTTCTATTTTTGAAAGCTTTATCGATAAGCAGATATCTGTAACCTATCGCCCCGTTGAAGCAGTGGCTTTGGCGTACCAGCAGCGTATCACGGTCGCCAACGATATCAAGAACAGCAATGTGGTGAATGTGCGCTTGCAATCACCGGTTCCTGAAAAGGCCGAGGATTTTATCAACGAGCTTATTTTTCAGTACAACAAGGACGCGATCAACGACCAGAATCAGGTAGCACAAAAGACTTCCAATTTTATCGATTCCCGTCTCGAGATCATCACCCGCGAACTGGATTCCGTAGAACGAAACAAAGAACAATTTAAGAGTAGCAATCGCTTGACCGATATCGAGACCGAAGCACAGATCATTCTGCAAAATGCCAGCGAATACAACAACCGCCAGTCGGGGATCGCTACCCAACTCGAACTAGCGAACACCATGATCGACTATATGGAAAGCTCTTCCACCAACGATCTTTTGCCTTCCAATATTGGGTTGGACGGACAAGAAGTAGGGGAGGCAGTCAACAACTACAATCAGTTGATCCTGCAACGAAACAAATTGTTAAAGACTTCCACCGCCAAGAACCCTATTGTGGTGAATGTGAACAACCAGATCGAGCAGATACGCGAGAGCATACTTAGCAGTTTGAAGAATACCAGCAATGCGCTAAAGGTGTCCATGCGCGACCTCAATTATCAGGAAGCTGCGCTCAATTCTAAGATTGCACAAGTGCCTACAAAGGAAAAACTGTACAGAGGCATCGAGCGTCAGCAAACCATTAAAGAACAATTATACCTCTTTTTACTGCAGCAACGGGAAGAGGCTTCTATATCCTTGGCAGTCACGGCTCCCAAGGCCAAGATCGTGGACCTGGCATACAGCAGTAAGGCCCCGGTCGCTCCTAACCGACCGCTTATTTATATGGGCGCCTTATTGGCAGGCTTGTTGGTTCCTTTTATAGGAGTCTACGGAAGCTTCTTGCTGAACACAAAGGTGGCGAACCGTCGCGATGTGGAACGGGCACTTAAAGATACGCCTTTGATCGGGGAGATCCCTAAGCTGAAAAAGAGCGATGACGAACTCATTCAGCACAACGACCGTAGTATTCTGGCCGAATCTTTCCGCATTCTGCGTACCAACCTGCAATATTTGTTTGTGAGTAAGGAGAAGGGTACTGCGGAGACCAAGACCGTTTTTGTTACGTCAACCATTAAAGGAGAGGGAAAGACCTTTGTTGCTTTTAACTTGGCGCTTACGCTTGCCCTTACCGGGAAGAAAGTAGTATTGTTAGGGGCCGATATCAGAAATCCGCAGCTACACCGATACCTTCCTGAAGCATTTCGAAAGAACAAAGGACTTACCGAATACATTATAGACCCATCACTTACGGCCAAAGAATTGGCGTCGCAAAGTGAATACAATCCAAACCTCAGTATCGTGCTATCGGGGGTGATCCCTCCCAATCCTGCCGAATTGCTTATGCAGGAACGTACCACAAAGATATTTGATGAACTGAGTGCCGATTTCGACTATATTATTGTCGATACGGCACCTTCCATGTTGGTAACGGATACCATTCTTATCAATAAGATGGCCGATATCATGCTATATGTGGTGCGGGCGGGCTATACAGACAAACGACTGCTGGAGTTCCCTAAGGATGCCATGAACGATGGTCGCCTGTCCAACATGGCCGTGGTCCTTAACAATGTGACCATGAGCAATTTTGGCTACGGAAACAAATACGGGTATACGTATTCCAACGAAAAAAGATCCCTGCGCGATCGTATGTTGCGAAGGTAGTATAAACACTATGGATCTAAAACAACCCCACTCATGAAGTCTCACCTTATCGTGCTTTTTCTACTTTTGGGTGGTATAGGAATTGCTCAGGAACTTGATTACAACGGAAGCATCGAAGCGACCGGCGCTTTTTCGAACGAAGAGGAACTTCCATTCTGGTTTTACACCAATACGAATACAGCACTAAACGCTGAAACCAATATTTCAGGGACAGCGAGCTTTCAAGCGGTGTATTCCTTCGAGAATTCATCCATAGGAGCAGGCGTAGCCGCATTCTACCGGGATGGCGTTTCAGACGCGTTTCAGCGACGTGACATGTATGTTTCTTTTGAAAACTCCTTTTTAAAAGCCACGCTGGGTGCGAAAAAGAGAGAGGCCGCTCGCAACGGATTGTCAACAACTCATGAGAACTTTCTTTGGTCTCAGAATGCACGTCCGCTGCCGGGAATACGTCTGGAGGCTAACGACCCTATACGTTTGTCGAATACCTTTGCTTTGGATTGGGGCATTGCACACTATCAATTGAACGACGATCGCTACGTACAGGATACACGAGTTCATTACAAACGGCTGGGATTGATCACCTCGATTACCGAACGCAACACGATCACGGCACGTATCCAGCATGTCGCTCAGTGGGGTGGCACTTCCCCCGTCTATGGAGACTTTCCAGATGGATTAGATACTTTTTTCGATGTGTTCATAGCCAAAAAAAGAACCATTACGGTCAACGGTACCCAACTTAACAACGCAGTGGGCAATCATTTAGGAACCTATTACTTAGAATTCGAACGTAGTTTAGATAGGGGTACGTTTACGGTGTACCATGAGCATCCCTTTGAAGATGGTTCGGGAACACGATGGGCCAATTTTCCGGACGGTATTTGGGGAGTGATGTATACTACCAAAGCACAGGGATGGATTTCTTCGATACTCTATGAATATGTGGATACATCCGATCAAAGTGGGGATACCGGCGATAGTGCGGTTGACAATTATTTTACGAATAATTTATACCGAAGTGGCTGGAGCTATGATCAAACCACGATCGGTTTCCCTTTTATTATCTATGACCCCACCATCCCTGTTACCGAAACAACGTCGCCTTTGCGCAACAACAGGGTAAAAGTACATCACTTGGGGGTGGCGGGAGCTTATAAAAACTTTGATTGGATGATCAAGTCATCATACGCTACGCTTCTGGGAAACTATCGGGCACCTATCGATCCGCCGGTAAAGAATTGGTACAACAGTATTACACTTACGTATAATACACAAAGGTTTGGGTCTTTCATCCTTCAAGGCGGTTTAGATAGAAGCAATACACTTCCCACGGTAGTAGGAGGCGGACTCACATACCGGTATCGTTTTAGCTCCCAAAAGCCATGAGCAAACTGGTTCAGCTCTTAGTGACGCCGCAACAGGCAGCCGATACGGCCTACGTTTTGGAAGTAGGCCTTGAAAAGGCACAGCTTCGGAAAGGAGATATCTCCGATTGGCGCATTCGGAAACGTTCTATCGACGCCCGCCGAAAACCTATTAAGGTCAATCTCCAACTCGAATTCTGGTTGCAGAACGAAACTCGTGATGTCATGCCTGCCTTTCTTCCGAAGCAGGTACACAACGCTCGAAGCATTCACATTATTGGTGCAGGACCTGCCGGGCTCTATGCTGCGCTACGAGCGATCGAGGCTGGTTTGAAACCTGTTGTCTTCGAACGCGGAAAGGATGTGCGTGCCCGTAGACGTGACCTGGCTGCCATCAATAAGGACGAGATCGTAAACCCCGAATCCAATTATTGTTTTGGCGAAGGGGGCGCGGGAACCTATTCCGATGGAAAGCTGTACACGCGGTCTAAGAAAAGGGGGAATGTGCTTAAAGCAATGGAATGGTTCGTGCACTTTGGTGCCGACCCTGATATACTGGTGGATGCGCATCCGCATATTGGAACCAACAAATTGCCCAAGATCATTACCAACATGCGGGAAGCCATCATCGCAGCAGGGGGAGAGGTACACTTCGAAAGCAAACTCACCGATCTTGAGATCAAAGACGGAGCCGTTACGGCGATTCAGATCAACGATGCGCAACACATACCTTGCACCGATCTCATATTGGCGACAGGCCATTCGGCCCGGGATATCTTTTACCTGCTTCACGATAAGAAGATCACATTGGAAGCCAAACCCTTTGCGATTGGGGTACGCGTGGAGCACAGTCAGGAACTTATTGATACAATCCAATACCACGGAGAATCCGATAACCCGTATCTGCCACCGGCTTCGTATGCCTTGGTGGAACAGGTAGACGGTCTGGGCGTATACTCCTTCTGTATGTGCCCCGGCGGTATCATTGCGCCTTGTGCGACCCGGCAGGAGGAAGTAGTGACCAATGGATGGAGCCCCAGCAAACGCAACAACCCCTATGCCAATTCGGGTATCGTGGTGAGTGTGGAACCCAAAGACCTTCCAAACTACACGCCCGAAGATCCTTTTGTATGCCTAGATTTCCAGAAATTCGTAGAGCGTAGCTGCTGGGAGGCGGCAGGGCGTACGCAACATGTGCCTGCCCAACGCATGATCGACTTTATAGAAGGACGTGTATCTAAGGATTTTCCGAAGACTTCCTATCAGCCCGGGATTACGTCGGTAGACCTTAATGAGGTACTTCCCGCGCTTTTGACCAAACGATTAAAGAAGGCTTTTAGAGCTTTCGGTAAGAAGATGAAAGGGTATTACACCAACGAAGCAGTGCTGCATGCCCCGGAAAGCCGCACCTCGTCTCCTGTAAGCATTCCGCGAGACCCCGAGACCTTGGAGCATATTGCCGTACGTGGATTCTATCCCTGCGGGGAGGGAGCAGGATATGCAGGCGGGATCATTTCCGCCGCTATCGACGGTATTAACTGTGTGGATGCGATCGCCAAGAAATACACCACAGACTAAGTTCCTGATTTGAAAACAAAAAAGCCCCCGCAATGGCGGAGGCTTTCGTACGGTATGCTCAACAGCATACTATGTCTAAAGTGCTTCTTACTTGATCTCTACTTTCTCGGTAGCAACTGAATCAGTTACTTCAGTAGTAGTCTCAACAGCAGTTTCGGTAGCTTCTGCAGTTTCTGCTGCAGGAGTTTCCATAACCTCAGTAGTAGTTACTTCTTCTACTGCGTCTTCTGCTTTCTCTTCAGTAGTCTCACGACATGAAGAAAATGCTACTAATACCATTAATGCGAAAGCACTTAAAATTACGTTTTTCATTTGTTGAAAAAATTAGATGTTAAATTGAGCGCGAATGTAGATTATTTTTTGACACGAAAAACATTTTGTGAAAAAATATTTTAGACATCGTAAACAACTAAATACAAGCTAATTACAATAGGTGCATCTTCCAACGCTTCCGCAGGGCACCCTATTGACAGGGAAGCAAACAGAATCCGGCACTTTGTTCCGATCGCAGGGTGTAAAAGGTACCGTTTATTTCCTGTAAAAAATCAACGCCCAACACAGCCAATGGCTCACCGATCCCTTGCGGAAGGGTAGTAGGGGTGAGTTGCAGACTGCTTACAGTATCCTCACGCGATAGCTGTATGGGGGCTGCGATATGCCGCACCCATGCCGTGCTGTCAAAATCAAATTCCAAAATTCCGTAACGCAGCTGTACATGGGTCGCGCCGGACGGAAAGGGGATGACCCCAACATCCATCTGCGTGATCTGTGTACAAAAGCTCTCGGGATCGTATTGAATGTCGAAGGGAAGTACGGTATAGACATCGCATTGGGGTGTAAAGGTATGCGTATGTAAGAGATGTTTTCCGTAGGGATCCTGCAATCCTTCACCCACACGCCGTTCGCCGCGTCTGTGTACGGTGTCGAGTTTTTTTAACGCACTGAAGAGCGTCATAAGCCGTCGGTGCAAGTATTTGAAATGATGTTCGGGAAAGAATCCCTCCAATCCGCGACGGAAGGCCTTCAGCAACGCAGAACAGTGTCCAAATTCACTGGAGTTTTCAAGCACCCGCTTCATCTTGGGGTCATTCTTGATGCGTTCGCTGGTGAAGCCGCCCCCTTTTATTCGTGCCGGCGCCTCGTTCCCTTTTTTCGTGTTGATCTTGTCAACATAAAAATTAATACCCCCTAGGGTACCTACCAATGTGATAATTCCTTTTTGTCGTGCCATGATCTCGTTTTTAGAGGGGCAACCGATCAACTTCGAGGTATGTATATAAACGCTAGTAAGTTAGGTTTAGTATAAAGTAGGAATACGGCTACGTTATAGCATACCTATAGCGTACCTATAGCGTTCTTATAGCGTAGTCATAGCGTAGTTACTTCATGGATATCCTAACGAGGAGCGCACTACAACTCTTGTATACGGGCAGTATACCGGCAGTATGATGGCAGGATCCTCGTGGGTATTACTTCCCGATACAGAAATTTGCAAAGATATTCCCCAACAGATCGTCATTGGTGATCTCGCCCGTGATCTCCCCAAAGTGATACAACGCCTGCCTGATGTCGATGGCAAGCAGGTCCCCGCTTAGATTACTGTTCAGTCCTTCTTGTACTTTCAGGATCTCTTCCAAGGCTTTCAGCAGGGCATCGTAGTGGCGGGTATTGGTGACTATGGTCTCATTGTTCCGCAAGACGCCTGAATTCACAAACGCAAGTAAGCGATGCTTCAATTCCTCTACGCCTTCACCTGTTTTTGCAGAAAGGAGGAGGGGGTGCGTCCCTTCCACAGCGCTCAAACGGTCCTGTAGGTGTGCTTTTTCAGTTTCGGTGAGGGTATCTGTTTTGTTCGCTATCACCACTAAGGGCTTCTGCGGAAACCGGTTTTTTACTTTTTCCAGTTCTTGCTGAATGGCACCAAGGTCACGCAGTGCTTCCGGATGTGCGGCTTGTCGGGTAGCATCCGAAGCTGACAAACCAAGTTGCAGGTGAGACGCATCAAACAAGTACACGACGACATGGGCTTGTTCCATTTTCTGAAAGGTCTTTTGGATCCCCAACCCTTCAATGACATCTTGGGTCTCGCGTATTCCGGCCGTATCAATGAACCGAAACCCGATACCGCCAATGTTTATCTCATCTTCTATGGTGTCTCGAGTGGTACCGGCAATGTCACTTACGATGGCGCGCTCTTCGTTCAGTAGGGCATTGAGTAGGGTCGATTTGCCCACATTGGGTTCGCCTACAATAGCTACAGGGATCCCGTTCTTTAATACATTCCCTGTCGCAAACGAATCAATAAGGCGCTTAAGGACGTGAGTGATCTTGCTTATGAGTTGCTGAAAGGCTTCTCGGTTGGCAAATTCTACGTCTTCTTCGGCAAAATCCAACTCCAGCTCGATGAGCGACGCAAAATTGAGCAGTTCTTCCCGAAGCTTTAGTATCTCGTTCGAAAAACCGCCTCGCATTTGGGAAATGGCGAGTTGGTGGGAGGCTTCAGAATCACTGGCGATAAGATCGGCAACGGCTTCCGCCTGACTCAGGTCCATCTTTCCGTGTAAAAAGGCTCGTAAGGTGAATTCGCCCGCTGTAGCCATCCGACAACCCTTCCGAAGACATAATTGCAGGATCTCTTGCTGAATGTAATGACTTCCGTGACAGGAGAATTCTACCACATCTTCACCGGTGTAACTATTGGGGTTTTTAAAGAGGGTGGCCAGCACCTCGTCGATCATACGTTCCCCGTCTTTAATGTGTCCGAGATGCACGGTATGGGTTTTCTGCTTGGACAGCACTTTGTCTGAAACCGAATGGAATACCTCGGAAGCAATAGCAATGGCTTGTGCTCCCGATAACCGAATCACGGCGATGGCACCCGCACCCGAAGGCGTGGCTAAGGCAACAATGGTATCTGAGTACGTCATGGGCATGTCCCGCAAAGGGATTGTTTTTGGCAAAAGTACAAAGTATCTTTTAGTTGGTGCTACCTTTTTCTAAAAGCGGCACCTTGCCGGATTCTGTAACAATTTGTAAATTTCTGCTACCAATACAATAAACAAGACCATGGAAGAGCAAAAACCCGATAACGGAATGAAACATCTTTGGATCCCCTTACTGATATTTGTAGGGGTGGCCGTTGCTGCATTTTTCCTCACGACATGGGTCATTAGTTTATTTTAATCACCTTAAATACCAATCAAAATGGAAGTCATCAACCACACCCACAAACGAACCGATACCAACCTTCTGGTCATCACCCACCTTTCTCAGCTTTTGGGCTACCTTATCGGTTTCGGAAGCTTGATCGTCCCGCTTATTATCTGGCTCTCTTCTAAAGACAAGGTGGAAGGCATGGACCTGCACGGAAAATCCGTCGTGAACTTCCAACTAAGTATATTATTGTATATCATCATCAGCATTCCGGCTATTCTCTTATTGGGACTTGGTATCTTAATGCTTATTGGTATCGCTATCATAGGGTTTGTACTGCCTATTGTGAACGCAATCAAAGCCAGTAACGGCCAAGCACCCAGCTACTTTATGACCATTCGGTTTATTTCTTAATTGAGGGTACTGTCATAGGTTCAGACTTAACGATATAGGTATCCTGCGCGTAATTCGTATGATTAATTATTCGTACATTCGGTATTGAACACTAGGGTCGTTAAGATCGGAACTACCATTGTATGGGGTCATCTCGTTTCAATTCTGTCAGATATATCGTGTGGGGGGTCGCCCTCATGAACGTTCTCATTCATCTTGCCGTGCATGCGAATCTGGAATACCACAGGGATGAGTTGCTTTATTTCGCTTTGGGAAATCACCCGGCCTTCGGTTATGCTACTGTACCTCCTTTAATTGGCTGGATCGCATGGGTTATGCAAAGTTTCTTTGGCCATGGCCTCTTTGCCGTAAAATTATTTCCGGCACTGCTGAGCGGGGCACTAATTCTGGTGACCGACCGTATAACGATCTCGTTTGGGGGCAAAGGATACGCGCGGGTACTTACGGCAGTTGCCATTTTGTGCCTACCTGTTGGATTACGGGCCTTTCATCTATTTCAGCCTGTACCCATCGATCTGTTCCTATGGACACTTCTATGCTACATGGTCATTCGATATGTAGAAACAACGAAAGACCGCTATTTGTATCTCGCCGGTTTGGTTACAGGCATTGCATTGCTAAACAAATACTTAATCCTCCTACTACTTCTGGCGCTCAGTATCGGACTACTGTGTTCGCCTCACCGAATCGTGTTTAAAAGAAAAGCGTTGTATCTAAGTGCTGGGATTACGTTCTTGCTCATACTGCCCAATATGTTGTGGCAATGGGATCATGATTTTCCGGTGTTGGGACATATGGCTGCCTTACAGGAAAATCAACTGGTATATGTAGATCGCATAGGTTTCGTAATGGAGCAGTTGTTGCTCACATTTTCGGTGTGTTTTCTAGTAGTGGCAGGGTGGGTATTTCTAGCAAAGCAACGGCAATATCGCTTTCTTGCCATCACTGCAACCTTGGTCTTCTTGGTACTTTTGGCACTTCAAGGCAAAAGCTATTATACGATAGGTGTGTATCCTTTCCTTGTAGCCGCCGGCAGTGTAGCGGTAGCCCGCACCGTTTACAACGTACTATTCCGGGTGATGATACCGTTGGTCGTCGTCGGACTGACACTGCCTGCTTTACCTATCGGGGTACCTGTTTACAAAGAGGATGGTCTAATCGCATATTTTAAACGACTCGAGACCGAATATGGACTGGAGATCGGTCGGCGTTTTGAAGATGGCACTGTGCACGCCTTACCACAAGATTATGCAGACCAGCTTGGGTGGGAGGAACTTACAGCGATTACTTCTAAGGCGTATCATGCATTGCCGGACAAAGATAAGGTGGTGATCTATGCTGAAAATTACGGTCAGGCCGGAGCCATCGCTGTCATTGGTAAGCGATATGGGTTACCCGAACCTATTAGCTTTCACGAAAGTTTTTTTTATTGGAAACCGGATGTCCTTTCTAAGGACGTTGAATACTTCATATATATAAATGACGAGCTGGGAACCGACGTGGAAGCTGCATTCGACAAGATCGAAGTGGCCGGAAGAATTACCAATGTGAATGCGCGTGAATTTGGTACCACGGTCTATGTATGCAGTGAACCTATCATTCCGGTGCGTGTACTATGGGAGAAAGCGCTTGAAATGCGAACAGACCCCTTTTAAGACAACGCATAATCAATCGGTAGCGGATCGTAAGATGATATCACGGGTGCCCTGCCAAACCCCTTGCGCATCCTTAATGAGCTTGATAGTTGAAGGGTAACCTCCGTCACGTTCGGTAAGAGGGGGTAGCGTTTTTGGCAGTAAGGGATCGCCCTGAAATTGTGTAGCATTCAACCAATATTCCGGGATGCTATCATGGGCGACGGTAAGATGCATATGTGCCGGCTCCGAACGGGAAGGATAAGCCTCCGGACGAATGGTTTCAAACCGATACGCTCCTTCTGCATTAGTGCGTACCCAAGCGCGCAAATACCCGTGTCGTTGTCCATTTCCGGTCTCATCTCCGCGTTTCGGATAGATACCCTCGGCATTGGTATGATAGGCATAGACTAATACGTTAGAAGCAGGCGTCTTCCCGTCCGGCAAGTACACGGTCCCGCTCAGCACCAGCGGTTCCCCGGGCTCCGATGCATCGGCGATCCGGGTAGACCAACTTAGGTCCTTGGGAGCATCCATGGCACCACACCATTCACAATCGGGTAGGGCAGACCGGGATTGTGACACGGTTGGGGTCGAATCCGTTTGGGCTTTGCTGCCGCTTTCTGCACAGCCAAAACAACAACATAGGAGGAGCAGGAAGGAGTAGTATTTCATAATATGTGGATAAGTACCGTTACAGTGTAACGCTTTGCATCAAATTAATATTGTTGTAAGTAACTTAGGTATAGCTTTTTACTGTTGTTTAGTGCCAATTTCCGTGAGTCCGTGTTGTATGATCGTGAACTCCTCCCGGCACTGCGCAACAAGGCCATTGAAATCTGCTTCCGATTCCGGGAGATTGGATAAGGATTCTTTACAGGCGTTTAGCAAGGTTCCTAAACGGTTGGCTTCAATATAGAAAAAAGACATGGTGCTTTTGTGAATAAGCCCCGAAAGACCTTCCGCATCCTTGGCGGCAACGCTTTTCTCGAAATCTTGGTGATACGTCTCGAATGCATCCAACGTGCTTAACACGAACTTCTTGATATATTCGGGTCGGTTATTTGCCATCTTTACATACTTGTCTATGGTAAAACTAGGGGTATCCGAAGGGTGGTCAGCGATTCGGGGAGCATCGGATTTCTTTTTTGGCTGTGTAGGACGCTTGGAAAGTACAGCTTTTGATTTCTTCTTCTTAGAATGTGGTGTTCGTTGCACACTATATTGTAACAATTTCTCCAAGAGTTCATTTGGTTCAAAAGGTTTAGGAAGATAATCATCAATACCTGCTTCTGCCAATCGATCGGAAACCTCACCCACGGACGATGCCGAGAATGCAATGATCACGGGCTGCTTTTTTGAGGGATCGGAGCGAAGGGTGGTAGCCACTTGATACCCGTCCATTTTCGGCATTTGAAGATCCAGCAATACAAGATCAAAGGAATCCTCGCTTAGCAACTCCAACGCTTTCGTTCCACTGTGTGCTTTTTTAAACGGTACATTCCATTGTGAGAGGTATTGGGAAGCGATAAAGATATTGTCGGGGTTATCATCCACAACCAAAACATGTATGCCTTTCAATGCGCGTTTATCGATCTTGGTGATATCCTTCTTCTGAGGTAAGGAGGTTTTCTTACTCTCGGTATACCAGATAGAAAAATGAAAACAGGAACCTTCACCTAAGGTGCTTTTTACTTCCATCGTACTGCCGTGGAGTTCTAATAATTTCTGACTTATGGTGAGACCCAATCCCGTACCTCCAAATTCTACACTTACATCATAACTCGCTTGGGAGAATTCTTGAAAAATAGCTTCCAACTTTTCGGGAGGGATTCCCATACCGGTATCGGTGACCGAAAAATGCAGCTGTCGCTCTTCTCCTCGTCGTTTCACGGTCGTTACTTCCAAGGTTATCTTACCTGTTTTAGTAAACTTTATGGCATTTCCTATTAGGTTGGTGAGTATCTGATTCAGTTTTACAGGATCACCCAACAAATATTTTGGCACCCCTTTGGCAATGGTGACCTCCAGCTGAATGCCTTTGGCGCGTGCTTTAACTGAAAAAGTTTCATGTAAGATCGCCAATCGTTCTTCCAAATTGAAAGGTATCTGTTCCAGCTGTACTTTCTTTGCTTCAATTTTACTTAGATCGAGAAGATTATTAACCAGACTTAATAAGTTTTCTGATGAATGCAGCAGTAATCGGGCATATTCTTTTTGGTTCTCATTTAACGGTGTTTCATGCAAAAGATGACCTATTCCCAATATGGTATTAAGCGGCGTGCGGATCTCATGACTTATGGTAGCCAGGAACTCGGCTTTTGCTTTTATATCGGCTTCAGCCGCGCGTTTGGCGTGAAGTAGCTCCTGCTCATACCTCCAACGATCGGAAATGTCCAGAACAGTCGCCTGATACTTGGCAGGCTCACCTTCCTTAGATGGGAGCTCTCGGGCATTGATTAAAGCGTGAAAGATACTCTTGTCCTTCCGAACCACATCGAAGTACACTTCGTTGATAAACCCCTGCATTTTGATAAGGGGAAAGAAGTGGGTTTCAAAGAAGATTTGCCCTCCTATTCTAAAAAGACTTGTTAAAGTTTGCTTCTGTAAGAGCTCTTCTCGCTTATATCCCAACCAAGTAAGCATGGTTTGATTGATGGCATAGATGGTACCATCTTTAAAGAACGTAATCGAACCACAGGGCGCATTATCATAGAGCTCCAAAGCGATAATGTGTGCTTCGGAAAAGGTTGCATTTTGTGGCTCATCTTCTTCCATAGGCTCAGTTTTCCAAAAACTCCTTTATTGCGTCCACGGTTTCTTCCGGGGCGCTAAGATTGGGACAGTGTCCCGTGGCACTAAGAATTTTTAAAGAACTGTTAGGGATGGCTTCTGCCACGTATGTACCCACTTCCACGGGAGCGATCACATCCTGTGAGCATTGTAGTACAAGCGTAGGAATTTGCAGTCTTTTTAGGTCCTTTCGGTTATCGGATAAGAAAGTAGCACGAGCAAAGTTCTTGGCGATCTCAGGATCGGTTTGACAGAAGCTATTGCTTAATTCTTTTCCAAGCTCGGGTCGCTCCGGATTTCCCATGATCACAGGCGCCATGGTGGTTGACCACCCTAAATAATTAGTATCTAAGGTATCCAACAGCTCCTCTATGGCGTCTTCATCAAAGCCTCCTACATAGTTGTCATCATTAATGTAGCGGGGAGAAGGCCCCACCAATACCAAACGGGCAAAGAGGTCCGGGCGCTTATTGGCAGCCAGTACGCCTATCATACTGCTTACAGAATGCCCTACAAAGACCACTTCAGTCAATTTTAATCCTTCACAGATGGCGATCACATCATCCGCATAGGCCTCAAGAGAACTGTACTTGTTAGGATCGTAAACCGAAACATCCGATTTTCCCGCACCTATATAATCAAAAAGTACGGTCTTATAACCTTTTTCAAAATGTGGAGAAACAAAACGCCACATATTCTGATCACAGCCATATCCGTGTGCGAAAAGCATGGGCTGTGAACCCTTGCCACCGGTATGAATGTTGAATCGCCGAATGAGATCAGTTGTTGGTTGGTACGTCATGAGGTTTGTTGTTAGGTCTATTAAAAATACAACAAACCAATGATATAATGTTAAAAAAGTGAAAATTCGCTACAAAATCAGTCTCCTAACGATGTTGGTCTACTAGTATGATGTTACCGTCGGGATCTTTAAAAACAATACTCCCCGGCCCTGATGTAGAGGTGTCTACTTCACGCTCCAGCGAAATTCCTTGCGCTTGCATGTGTTTTTGAATGTCACGAACATCATCGAACTCCGGCAATGGCTGTGCGTTGGTGTCCCAACCCGGATTAAAGGTAAGAAGGTTGCCTTCAAACATTCCCTCAAACAACCCGATAAGGGAAGTGCCTTGTTTCATGATAAGGTAATTTTGCTCAAGACCGCCTGCAAAGACGGCAAAGCCCAGACCTTCATAAAATTCTTTGGATATCTTGAGGTCCTTCACACTCAAACTAATGGAAAAAGCACCTAAGGTCATATGGTTTCTTTTATAGATTCGTAAGCAGTAAAGGTACACATTCGTTACTAAGTTCAGTAATGGGAGCTCGTTGAATAATCTGGTCTGAGCCTGTCGAAGACTCCTGCCTCATCATAAGCTTCCAAACACATATTCAACGAACGCCCTTCGGTGCAGCCATATTCACCAAGGGTAAACTGCTAGTCAGTCCGTTCCGAAGCGATCAGCGCCAGTAGAATGTCCAATTCTGTAAGTAGCGGCAGGTAATGTGAGGACTCGGCACTGATCCCGGTAAGTATAAAAGAATAGGCTTTATTCTCAAACAGCCGACTTTGTAGTAGCGGCAAATTGCTGAAGGGTTCTTTTTCTGAAGGCATTTTTAAATAGGTCGCAGTTACATCAGTCTGATCGAAAATGGTTCGGATACTCCCTTGCTCGCTGCCAAGCAACTGCCGTACGCTTTCACGTTGTTGCCGAAGGTCTGCTTCCTGAATACGCAGGGTTTCCAGCACCGATTCCCACGAGGTAAGATGTAACCGGAGTTCGTCATTGGAGATGACATTCAAACTCCCCGAATTGATGATCTCATCAAGCAGGGAATTGTTCGGATTGTAAGCGATCTCAAAGGCAAAAGCATCATAGAGAAGTTTTGATATTCGGGCTTCTTGGGGGGTTTGTGTGGTATCCTCAAGCAACACCAGCAGTGTCTTGGCACTTTCATAACTGCGTCTGTTAACCTCGATAAGAGTCTGAAGCTTCAGCTTACTGGCTTCAAATTCGCTTTCCAAACCCTTGAGATAGGTTTGTTCTTTTTCACGAATACTGCGTCGTTCATTGGCATTGTTGATGCTTAATGCAATAAGAATACCAATCACCACTAGGACGATCTCACCAACGGCATACAACATATACTTTCCGAAGCGGTGTTCGGTAAGGAGATTCCTGCGAATGTTTCGGAAGAATTTTAGCATGGGATCGTCTGTCCTTGGTAGGGGCTAAGATACATAATAAACTTAATAACAGTTAGAGACTGCAGTAACGGCTACCTACGCAGGATTTTCTCGATGGGCTTACCGCGTGCCAGTTCATCCACTAGTTTATCCAGATAACGGATCTTTTGCATGAGTTCGTCTTCAATGTCTTCTACGCGCTGTCCGCAGATCACTCCGGTGATCTTTACAACATTAGGGTTGATCTCCGGTGCTTCCTCGAAGAACGTCTCAAAGTCGGTACGGGCATCCAATTGGTGTTGCAACCCTTTTTGGCTATAACCTGTCAACCACTTGATAATGGTATCGACCTCTTCTTTGGTGTAGCCCTTGCTTTCGGCCTTATAGATGTAATGCGGATACACGCTGGAAAAGGGAGTTGTAAAGAGTCTGTGCTTCACCATGACGCTCAAGATAAGGATATAACAAGATACGGATTTCCCTTGTGCGTTGGTAAGGTCAGTGCAATTTTAATATCGGGTTAGAAGCTGTGGTGTGCGCTAATTTGCAACTGACCTTTTTGCCAGTTGGTGGTGGTCTGTTGCATCCAGCCCAACTGAAATCGGAGGTTGGGTTTGAGTACATACCCTAATCCCAAGTAGGTTCGGTTTCGGTCAAAATAACCCACACTGCGCCCGTCCCCAATTTGGCGCTCTCCGTTGATAAAAAGCTCATTGTAAAAGGCAAAATAGTAGGTGTTTTTCACCAGTTCGTTGGCGTTGAATGGTATGTTCACAAACAAATTGTACCGATAGCGGGTTCTGAAATCCTGATCCTCCACCCAGCGCTGTTCATAACGAAAGCGGTGGGTCACGAGCAATCGTTTCAAAATGGTATTGGAAAGGAGCGCTTCTTGATACACACGATGTTCGATCACGAGCGCATCGCTGTCTGTGCCATAGGCACCGGAACTGATGTTCCCATAGCCCAGTGTAAATTTGACGCCCAGATCCTTAGGAGTATAGGTAACACCGGAACGCAATAATAACTGCTCTCTGTCACCCAATCCGCGCCAGTCCCGGTATTGAAAGTCGCCCTGAAGCCCCCAATCAGATTCCCCGAAAGAAGTATTGAAAAAATACATATACCAAGCACCCAACTGATCCTCATCGGGACCTTGGGCATGGGTTTGCGTATAACATAAGAGGCAAAGTACAGGAAATAGAAAGATTCTTTTTAAGAGAGTAGGGTATGCGTTTTGCGTCATGAAGGTGTGTGTTTTATAAATTAGGAAGCGTTTTTCTTTTTCGGATTTCAAAATACGAATTTCTTAGGACAGGGAAAAGGGAATTGAAAGTGGAATCTGTAGTGATGGTGGTGAGAAAGACAGATAAGTTCCATTGTAAATATAGGAGTTAACGGTCTTGTATATGGCTCGTAGCGTGTTAATTAGCGATTATTTTTCGGTTAAGCACGAGCCGAATTTTTTAATTTTCTTATTACCTTTTTTTTCTCAATAAGCCAAATTAAAAAATTTGGCGGACTTGCAAATATGCCTTAACTACGATTAATAAACTGCACAGCTATGAGCTATATACGTCTTAAGTTTGAATCTCACTAAATTAATATTGTAATCAGAAAGAACAAAAGAGAGGATTAAGATATACGTAGAAGCTCTGTACTTCGTCAACAATGATAATCCCCTCTCTTTTACTACTTCAACCACGTTCAGTTCTATGAGGCCGGACCTCGTTTTCAAGTTGTTGTGCTTAAGGTAGTATGTTCTTTCATAAATCAGTTCTTATGAATAAATATAAAGAAACTTTTGGAGTTGATATCAGCAAGGATGTCTTTGATGTCTATGGCAGCGTTTGCGGTCATTCCCAATTCAAGAATGAAGCTTCGGGGTTTAAGCAATTTCTAAAGTCACTGTCGCAAAACAGTCTTGTTGTTATGGAAGCTACGGGCTATTACCACTATCGACTTGCACAGTTCCTTTACAAGAACGGTATTAGCGTATCGGTAGTAAACCCATTATCTGTCAAGCGTTTTGTTCAGATGAAACTGGCCAAGGTAAAGACAGATAAGAGTGATGCCCAAGCTATCTGTGATTATGCTCTGTCAAACCAACCTCCACTCTACAATGCCCTTACCGATGTACAGGCAGAGTGCTTACAGCTCTTTAGATTAATGGATAGTTATCTAAAGAAGCGTACGGCCACCAAGAACAAGCTTCACGGCGAAGAAGCCTTGGGGATCCCCTCCAGGTACGCTTACAGATCCCTAAAGCGCGACCTTAAACATTTGAATATGGAAGTGAAAGGTATTGAAGATCGCCTGCTGGAGCTTGTAAAACAGGAGCAACAACAACAATTAACCTTATTGACCGGCATACCAGGCATAGGTATCAAGACTGCATTGTTCTTGGTTGTTATAACTGATGGGTTCTCTAAATTCGAGAAAGCTTCACAACTGTGCAGCTATGTAGGGATCACACCAACGATACGGGAATCTGGCAGTAGTGTAAGGGGCAGAAGCAGGATCAGCAAAGTAGGTAATAAAAAGCTACGAAACCTTTTATTCCTATGTGCATTCAATGCCTGCAAGCACAACCGGGGATGTAGAATGCTTTATGAGCGCATTGTAGCAAAGGGAAAGAGCAAGAAATTAGCATTGATCGCTGTGGCCAATAAACTTTTAAAACAAGCTTTTGCTATAGCTACATCAGGATTGCCGTACGATGAAAATTATGTGTCTGTTTTGGCAAGGGGATGAGACAAAACAAGGATAAATTTAATGGCCAAAATCTAAATTATAGCGTATTGGCCCAGGCACAATATGTTTCAAATTTAATGCAGAAAAGAGTTGGTTTTTACCTCAGTTCTTTGTTGCCAGTAGTACTTTTTTAAAATGGTAAATCATCATATTCTTCATCCGATACATTATTCAGTTCAGATTCTTCATTATTTTTTCCGTCATTGACAATAAACGTTGCTCTTGCAAAAAGCTCATCATAAGTCAGGATTTCAATATTCCTTGAATTTCGTCTGTAAAGTTCAAATGTCTTTTTCTTTATTAAGTCAGTTTTTGTAGAACCTGAAAATTGATTAGAATTACCAATTATTAAAATTGTTTTTGGGTCAAATGTCTTTTGTTCAATTTTATTTCCTTCTCCGTCAAACTGTTCTGTTTGTGATTTTATTTTCCATTCTGCTTTTTGAGCAAGGATTTGTGAAACAGCATAGGTCAAATCCTTTGACAATCTCCAAGATTCAGAACGATTTTTGTCTTTTTCGAATAGAGCTGTATCTGGCCTTTTTAACTCAACCAAAACAGTGAAATTTTTATCGGCAAGTAGATAGTCCGATTTCACTTCATTTTTTCCATCGAGGTCAGTTGATGAAACCGAAGCTTCTCTTTGAAGGATGCTCAAAAATCTGTAGTCAAGTCCATATCCGAAAATCCAAGAATTTTGTTTGAAGAATAATTGCCATTCTGGTTCAGTAACGTCCTTTTCAAGAAGTTCACTAAATAACTCCAAACCTTCTTTTCGTCCAGATAGAATATTCAAGTCTTCTTTTGTCAAAACATTATTACGTAAAGTCTCTAAAACAGATTCTCTTTTTTCTTTTTCTAAATCTGATAATTTGTCAACTATATCAGCCAATTCTTTATCAACAAGAACTTTACTTGGATCTGGTTTTGTTAAGTTTAGAAGTATTTTTCTGTTTGGTAATGTTCCTTCTTCAATTACAAAACGTTCTTTGTTTGAAAAATCTAAAAACTTTAAGTCGCTTAAAAATTTTAATAAAGCAGTAAATTCTTCTTGACTAAATGAAAAAGCTGTTTCTTGAATAGGTGTTGTTATTCCTGTTTCTTGATTTTCCGTAAACTTTTGTAAAGTAAATTCTAATAGGTTGGTGTCTTTTATTGAGTAAACAATTGCACTGACTTGATATTTGTCTTCAAAAATTCCAGTTTCTCGTAGTACAATTTCTCCTTTTACTTCAGCAAACTCATTGATGGTTTCCTTTTTGAAAACTTTCTTTACGAATCGTTTTTCATTGGTAAAAATGCTTCTAAATTTCAAATAAGGAAATGATTTGCTTACGTAAATCCGAGATGGACTTCGCATTTTAAAGTATTCTAATTCCTTTTTTAAATTTCTTCGCATTCAAGGTCGGTATTACTGGCAACACCGGCTATCATTAATTTTTTTCCTAAACCAAAAAAGGCTGCTTTCGCAACCTTTTCTGTTTAATTGTTTAACATCACCGGCATCACCAGCATGGTCACCTGCTCGCCTTCGTCCAGGCCGTCCACAGGGGTGAGGATCCCCGCCCGGTTGGGCAGCGACATGGCCAGTGAGACTTCGTCACTGGTAAGGTTGTTGAGCATTTCGGTAAGGAAACGGGAGTTGAACCCTATTTGCATATCGTCTCCTTGATAGTCACAGGTGAGGCGCTCTTCGGCCTTGTTGCTGTAATCGATATCTTCGGCAGAGATGTTCAGTTCGGCGCCTGCGATCTTTAAACGTATTTGGTGCGTGGTCTTGTTCGAGAAGATGGACACCCGCCGTACCGAGTTAAGGAATTGGTTGCGGTCTATGGTGAGTCTGTTCGGGTTCTCCTTAGGGATCACCGCTTCGTAGTTAGGATATTTCCCGTCTATAAGGCGGCAGATCATCTGGGTGCCGTCAAAAGAGAACTTGGCGTTGCTCTCGTTGTATTCGATCACCACTTCGTCCTCGCTTCCGGCTAAGATGCCTTTTAAAAGGTTAAGTGGCTTCTTCGGCATGATGAATTCGGCAGTTTGTGAGGCCGAAACATCTTCGCGTGTATATTTTACCAATTTGTGTGCGTCGGTTGCAACAAAGGTGAGCCCTTCCGTAGAGAACTGAAAGAACACCCCGCTCATCACCGGACGCAGATCGTCGTTTCCGCTGGCAAAGATGGTCTTGCTGATGGCCGTGGCCAGTATATCGCCTTGTACCACAGTGCTAGAGGGGTCCTTTAAGGCCACCGCATTCGGGAATTCTTCGCCATTGGCATAGGCCAATGCGTATTTCCCGTGGTTGGAACTTATTTCCACGGTGCTGTTGTCTTCTATGGTAAAGGTGAGTGGTTGCTCCGGAAAGGTTTTTAGCGTATCCAATAAGAGCCGGGCAGGGATACATACCTTGCCTTTCTCGTTGCTTTCTACATCCAGTTTGGAGGAAATGGTCGTCTCCAGATCCGATGCCGATACCACTAAGGTGCTTCCGTCCAGATCGAACAGGAAGTTATCTAAAATAGGCAGCGTGTTGTTATTGTTGATAATGCCCCCTAATACTTGTAATTGCTTTAATAAATACGAACTCGATACAATAAATTTCATCTACGTTAAATTTCTATCTGTTAGTTTCCGTGTGTCATCTTGCGCCGCTGTTCTTAGCGCACTGGCCGTGATGCATCCCTACAAATATATTTCAATTGGGACGTATAAGAAAACTAACTTATTAACAACTAACGGGCGTATTTTCGCTTCCGAAGATAGGAGAATACCACACCGAATAGTGCCAGCAAAACCAATGGTAGCAAGACATTAACGAGTTGCCATTGGCCGCGCTGCTCGGCGGTGCGTTGCGGATCGAGGAAGGGTACCGCAATTTCCTTGGTTCGAATGTTTATAAGTCCGCTGTCATCCAGCAAATAATTCACCGTATTGAGCAAGAATTCTTTATTTCCGTAGAAGGCATTCGTCATTTTGTCGAAGCCTAGTTCCAGCGGCCGATTGCGGTCCAGCTGATTCACAATCACGTCACCGTCACTTATCACCACCATCTTGGCAGGGACGCTTTGCGTCTTATCTTCGGAAAGTTGAAAAGGTTTTATTCTGTTCGTAAATGCCGAAGGAAAGCTGCCTTCAAGTAGTACCGCCAGCGGGGTTTCACCTGCGGTATATTCTGAAGGGTCCGGGCCTTCGTTCACTACCTGAAGGTTCTTCGGGATCTCCTTGTCATAATCGATTTCCGCAGGCAATCCTACGATCTTGGTGATAGGGGACGAGGAGAGTAGTACGGTCTTTTCCAAACGGCTTGGTAACGTATCGATGGCACTGGCATACGAGAACTTTACGGCTTCGATATTGCTGGTGATGGGGTGGTCGCTGCCACTGGCGCTCAACGGATTGTAGAACCAGGGATACCGGTTGTACTGTGCCTCGTTTTCGGAACCCGTAGCCAAGACAATGGGAGCCGAATAGACATCTTTCACCAAGTTGGGGTTAATCCGCAACCCGTATTTGAAGAAGAGATCGGTGAGGTTGAGATCGGTCCCAAAGACTATGGTCTTTCCGGAAATGGTATCGGTTTGGAGTTCGGTCGCATCGATGAGCCAAAGGGAGGCACCGCCGTTCATGGTGTATTGATCGAGGATGTACTTTTCTGAATCTGTAAAGGCTTGCTGTGGTTTGGCAGATACAATTAGATCGAATCCGTTGAGCTGTTCTAAGGTCCTTTTAGGATTCACCGCAGCAGAATCTAGTGTAAAGGGCGCGATGAAGTAATACTCACGTAAGGTGGTAAAAAAATCGGCAATGTATCGTTCATCGAGCTGACCGTTTCCTTTGAGTACGGCTACTTTTCGTTTCTTCGGAAATCCCAGCTTGTTGAACCCATCGGCAAAGCCGTATTCAAGATTTTGAATGGAACTGTTCACCCGCTCTTCCGAAGTGGCCCCTAACTGATTCTTGAGCAAGGGGATCTTGACGGTCTTGTCCTTGTAATACGCCAGCGCCCAGGGATAGATGAGTTCTGTGCTTATTTTACCATCCTCCCGCACTTCGATCTGTGCCGCCTTGAGTCCGAAGTTGGCTAATTGCTGTCTAATGGCAGCCGGATCTTCTTCCCCTTCCAACGGATCGATGAATTCGTAGGTAATATTTGGATTATAGGCGGCAAACTCTTCTAATAATTGGCGTGTTTCTAGCTGTAATCGCCGAAATTCAGGAGGAAATGTTCCTGTGAGAAAGACATCCACGATCATGGGGGAGTCGACCGTCGCAATGGTTTCTTTGGCAGCTTGCGAAAGCGTGTACCGTTGATCTTGGGTAAGGTCGAAACGATGGTACACATGCTGCGAGAGCACGTTCAAAAGGATAAGTCCCAGAACAAGGACCGCAAAGGAGGTGATATGTTTTTTGTTGGTATGTATCACTACTCTTTACTTATTTTTAAAACGGTTGCCGCAAGAAACAGCCCCGCGACACTTAAAAAATAGATAATATCTCGCGTATCAAGGACACCCCGTGCCACACTGTTAAAGTGTGCTTTCATACCAAATCCTTGAACCACGGCAGCATTTGTTAGTTCGGCCATAGCTTCAAAACCGTAATACAAGCCAAAACAGAGAAACATAGCGATAAGGAAGGCTACGATTTGGTTTTGGGAAAGGGTGGAGGCAAACACGCCAATGGCGGTATAGGCAAGCACCAAGAACAGCAATCCGATATAAGATCCCAAGGTACTCCCAACGTCCCAATTTCCCGGCGGATTCCCAAGATTGGAAATGGTTAGGATATACAACAAAGTAGGTAGGATTGCGATCACGATAAGGATTACAGCGCCAAAGTATTTGCCAAGAACAATGTTGCGTAAGGAAATAGGCTTGGTTAGTAACAGCTCCAGTGTACCCATCTTCATTTCTTCACTGAAGGCACGCATGGTGACAGCTGGAATAAGGAACAACAGCACCCAGGGAGCCAGTTCAAAAAATGCAGAAAGATCGGCAAACCCGGCGTCTAGTATATTGAAGGTTCCGGCAAAGACCCAAAGGAACAACCCATTGATTAACAAAAAGGTTGCGATCACCAAATACCCGACCGGGCCGGCAAAAAATGCATTGATCTCTCTTTTAATAATAGCTGTCATTCTTATTTTTATCTCCTAACTCCTAACTCCTAACTCCTAACTCCTAACTCCTAACTCCCAACTTCCAACTCCCAACCCCTAACTCCAAATTCCAAACTCCCAACTTCCAACTTCCAACTCCAAACTCCCAACTCCCAACTCCCAACTCCCAACTTCCAACTCCTAACTCCCAATTCCTAACTCACCCATACCGTATCCACACTCCAGGCAACTGGTTTAGAACGGAACATCGGTTTGGTTGTTGCCCATACTTTCTTAAAAAGTGAACTGTTGCGATAAGCATCCAGATCCGCTGTGGCTTTCCATTTACTATAGGTAAAGAAGATAGTATCATCATCCTTATCACGGTACAATTCCAAAAATTCACATCCCGGAAAGTTTCGGATCTTATCCTTTACAGATTCAAAATTATCTAAAAAGGCCGGCACCTTCGCCTCTTGAAATTCCATTTTTACAATTCTTGTGAACATGCTAGCTAAAATTTACGGTAATGGTGTCTCGAAAACCCAATCCGAATAAGGTCGACGCACTCCCCACGGTCGATGGATTACTTTTATAAATGGCCAATTCTAAATAATTGGACGAGTTCCACAAAGCAAGTTTCTTACCATCCTCTTCTCGGCGTTCCGGGGGAACGTCAAAATTAATGGCATCGCTGTAATGCGTATGAATTTTCGTAAAGGTGGCGCCGCGTGCCGCAATACTAAAATCACGCCCTTTCCCTACATCGTCAAATAGGTTCTTAGTAATATTGCAGATCACATTTCCGTAGTTATCAATGTAGATCACGTTTCCAATGATCTGGTTGGAATCTGAATTCACCACCGGCCGGATTCCCGTGAGCTCTTTTATTTCTGAAATGGTTTTACCGATTACTTCTAAGGTACCGCCACGAGCAAGATGGCATGCAACCTTCACAAATACGTCCAACACAGGAAAGTTACTGGTAATGCGATCGTGAATGTTGATCTCTACGATCTTCTCCGGCTTTATTTCCGAAGCTAACATCGAAATGATACCATTGTTGGCACATAGAAAATAGTGCCCGTCCAGATATACGGCTATATGTGTATTCTCCGGATTCAGTTCACTGTCGATGCCTATGATATGGATACTACCTTCCGGAAAACTGCGATACGCATTTTGAATGATGTAGGCAGCCTCGGTGATGTGAAAGGGTGAAACCGAGTGCGAGATATCAACAATACGAACCGTATCCAGTTCGCTGTAGATAGCCCCTTTAACCGCACCTGCAAAGTGATCCTTCTCTCCAAAATCGGTCGTTAACGTAATGATGGGCATGGGCTAATTGTTGATATTTTGTTTACACAAGTACCACAAAAATAGGTTACTTTTGTGAGTAGCAAAACTATTTTGCATATTGTATTCATAAATTTAATCACACCGCTTTTGAACGAACTTATTATCGAATTGACAGAGATTAGCCCACGTGATTTCTTCGGCCTCCAAAACGCTAATATCGATCTGCTTAAAAAATACTTTCCTAAATTAAAAATAGTTGCTCGCGGTAGCAAGATCAAGGTCTACGGGGACGAAGAGGTTCTCGAAGAGTTCGACTCGCGTATCTCTATGTTGTTGGATCATTTTGCCAAATACAATAAGATCGACGAGAACAGCATCGAGCGAATCCTTCAGAGTGCCGGTCCCGAAGAATACGAGACCTCGCCAAGCAGTAATGAAGTATTGGTGCATGGCGTGAACGGAAAACTGGTCAAGGCTCAAACGGCCAATCAGCGTAAGTTGGTGGAGAAAATGCAAAAGAACGACATGGTCTTTGCCGTGGGTCCTGCGGGAACAGGAAAAACGTATACGGGAGTGGCGCTGGCAGTTAAAGCTTTGAAAGAAAAACAAGTGAAGCGTATTATTCTTACCCGTCCGGCGGTGGAAGCGGGTGAAAATCTGGGTTTCCTTCCCGGAGATCTCAAAGAGAAACTGGATCCGTATATGCAACCCTTGTATGATGCCCTTCGCGATATGATTCCGCATGAGAAATTGGAGATGTTCATTGAGAATGGAACCATTCAGATCGCACCTTTAGCCTTCATGCGCGGTCGTACTTTGGACAACGCCTTTGTTATCCTTGACGAGGCACAGAACACCACCCATGCACAAATGAAGATGTTCTTAACCCGTATGGGTAAGAATGCCAAATTCATGATCACCGGAGACCCGGGGCAAATTGATCTGCCCAGACGTGTGATTTCCGGGCTAAAAGAGGCCTTATTGGTGCTAAAGGATGTTAATGGCGTAGGGATGATCTATTTGGACGACAAGGACGTGATCCGTCACCGTTTGGTGAAAGAAGTGATCGCCGCATACAAGAATATCGAAAACATAGATTAAGAAATGGCGCAAACGCTAACAGTAACAGATTTTCAGTTTCCGGGACAAAAAGCAGTATATCGCGGAAAAGTACGCGAAGTGTATACCTTAGAAGACGACCTCTTGGTCATGGTTGCGACCGATAGGCTTAGTGCTTTCGACGTCGTCATGCCAAAGGGAATACCTTATAAGGGGCAGATCCTAAACCAGATCGCTACGAAGATGATGCGGGATACCGAAGATCTGGTACCCAATTGGTTGATCGCCACGCCCGACCCGAATGTTGCGGTTGGGGCAGCCTGTGAACCGTATAAAGTAGAAATGGTAATCCGCGGGTACTTGAGCGGTCATGCAGCCCGTGAATACAAAGCAGGAAAACGCATGCTCTGTGGTGTAGCAATGCGCGAAGGGATGCAGGAGAATGATAAATTTCCGGAACCTATCATTACCCCGGCTACCAAAGCCGATGCAGGGGATCACGATGAAGACATTTCTCGGGAAGACATTTTGGCACGAGGGATCGTTTCTGAAACGGAATACCTTCAGTTGGAAGACTACACGAGAAAATTGTTTCAGCGTGGAACCGAGATCGCAGCCAAACGCGGATTGATCCTTGTTGATACCAAATATGAATTCGGAAAAACGAAAGCGGGGAAGATCGTTTTAATCGATGAGATCCACACACCCGATTCTTCGCGTTATTTTTATGCGGAAGGCTATTCAGAAAGACAACAAAAAGGAGAACCGCAGAAGCAACTGTCAAAAGAATTCGTACGTCAATGGCTTATTCAGAACGGCTTTCAGGGCTTGGAAGGGCAACGCGTTCCGGAAATGAGCGATGCTTATATCAACAGTGTTTCCGAGCGCTATATTGAATTGTATGAGAATATTACCGGCGAACCGTTTGTAAAGGGGGATCTTTCAGACCTGCATAATCGCATTAAAACCAATGTCTTGAATTATTTGGAACAGCGATAATTCCTACTTTTAACGCTGTAGTCGCTTTCTTTCATTTCTCACAATCTATTGTTAATATTATGGATTTTCAGTATTTACGTCCCGGTATAAATAACTGAAAAACAATAAACTATATTCTTGCTTGACCTTAACTACGTGTTTCCACGTAGTTTTTTTTTCAATAAGTGTTGCTATTTTCTAAGCATATTTCAATAAAATTTACTTTTAATTATCATATAGCAACAACTATTGCAATAAAATTGAAATTTTATAAAACCGAAACATCTTTTTTTGCGTACATGTAAAGAATAGGTAAAAAAATAAGTAGGTATTTAAAACTGAAATAATAACAATTAATGTGACTTACTATATGAAAAGATGCGTATTAGTACGTGGAAGTGCTTCAGCGGTAAGGACAATTTTTACACGGTCATCTTAAAATTAAAAATAACTATATAAAAAAAATACCCTGCAAACTATGGAATCAAAAATAGAATGTTATTGTAAAGAAGTATTATAGGCTATTGACGCTTTGTGATACTTTTTTTATTTCTGTTTCCAAGGAAAATATTAATCTTCAATAAACCAATCATGAAAAACAAAACTACTCGAATTTTAATTATGTTGATAGCACTGGTTGCCTTGACTTTCAATGGACATGCACAAACATATTGTGCTTCTAGTGGAAGCGCAGGAAGCACATTCTACATAGGCCAAACTTGCTTGCAATCAAATTTTCCAAATTGTGAAAACTGTTGTGCGATTCCTGGTTCTTATACAGATGAAACCGGACGAGCACCTATTACAATTTTTACCCCAAACAGTACAACAAACGATCAGTTATCGGTCGGATATAATACCAATGCCGGGGGACTCCAAAATTACACATATGCGTTTTACATTGATTTAAATATAGATGGTGATTTTAATGATCCCAATGAATTGGTGAATTCCGGTTCGGGTAATATTAATTTTCCAACTGGAGGAGGTGGCTCTTTGAATGCTACTCCAATGATTCCTATGTCGGCTACAAACGGTATTACCAGAATGCGGTTTATTGTAAAAAACGGTACTACACCCGTTGCGGGCCCATGCGAAACCGGATTTGATGGTGAAACTGAAGATTGGCCGGTAGAAATTTCTGGTGCAGGTGTAGTTGGGGACACAACACCTCCAAACGCAGTGTGCCAAAATGTGACTGTACAATTGAATGCATCTGGGAATGCTTCAGTTACTGCAGCTCAGGTAGATGGGGGCTCAACTGACGATACAGGAATTACAAGTCGTTCTGTTTCACCCTCGTCATTTACCTGTTCAAACATTGGAGGTAATACAGTAACTCTTACCGTGATGGATGCTGCAGGCAATATGGATACGTGTACTGCAACGGTAACCGTACAGGATAATATAGCCCCCTCCATTACGTGTGCTTCAAACGGTACGCGAAATGTGGATTCGGGATCAAACATGTATACAGTTGTTGGAAATGAATTTGACCCTACGGCGTCTTCAGATAATTGCCCTCCGATAACTATTACCAACAATGTGAATGGAACCACAACTTTAGCCGGGGAATCATTCCCTGTTGGAGATACAGTAATTACTTGGTCGGTAGACGATGGGAATGGTCAAATAACAAGTTGTATTGTGACCATTTCCGTTCAGTTCGACTCAAATCCTATGGTGCCGGGTACGGGGGCTGATGATACTTTTACGATAGTTTTAGACGGAGCCGATGTTGTAGTTATTAATGGGGGGATGGAGCTACTTAGACAACCATCTGCGAGTACTTCATCACTAACACTGAATGGAGCTGGTGGAAATGATTCGGCAACTACAGATTATTCCGGAGGTACTTTCGGTTTCCCGATTATTTTCAATGGAGGTTCTCAAAGCGGTGCTCCTGGTGATGTATTGACCGTAACGGGAGCTACTTTTACAACTCAAACACTTAATTACGACGTTCCAGGAGCGGATGGAAATAATGGAAATATAGATTTGGATGGTTCGACAATTACCTATACGGGATTAGAACCTATTAATGCTGGAGATGCAGCTAACACAATATTAAACCTGCCTTCTGCAGTTGCGAATAATGCCACTTTGCAAAACAGTGCAAATGCTGGTGAAATTGAAATTGTTGATAATGGTGCTACTTTTGAGGATACAGTTATCCCTAACCCTACAAGCACCTTAACGATAAACTTGGGAGACTCGGGTGATATCCTAAACGTAAATACCTTGGATGCAGCATATGCAGCTTCTCTAATTATTAACGGAGGATTAGCAACGACTGATAGTGTACAACTGACGGACGTAGACATCGATTCAGGAAATACAGGACGTGGTCTATATGTAACCGAAACAGAAACGCTAAATATATCCGGGGGAACAATAACGAATAACACGGCTACAATAGGCGGTGGAATTCTAGTCGATAATAGCACCAGTGGTATAGCTACAACGACCACAATTTCTGGTACAATAATATCCAACAATACGGCTTCAAGAGGAGGTGGGATCTTAAATAATGGAGGTATTATGAATATTGGAGCATCTACCTCAATTATATCTAATGCGGCTTCTTTTAGGAGTGGTGGCATTGAAAATTTCGGGGGAACATTAAATGTCTTCGGAACAATTAGCGGTAATATCGCTACCGGTTCAGGAGGGGGCGTTCTTTCACAAGGAGGAACCCTAACTATTGATGGTGCTACCCTATCTGGAAACCAAGCTGGTTTCGTAGGGGGCGGTCTACAGATTGAAGCTGGTGCGACAGTAACTGTTTCTAATAATACCTCATTTACAGGTAACTTAGCTTCAGTAAATGGAGGGGCTGTGAATTTCGGAGGTGGAAGCTTGACCATTAGTGATGCCACAATTTCTGGTAACTCAGCGGGGTCAAATGGAGGGGGAATCTTTTTTGATCTAGGTACACTCTCTCTTACTAATACATCGATTGATGGTAATACGGCCAGTGGATCTGGAGCTACAGAAGGGGGTGGTGGTATCTACCTAAACTCAGGTCGAACGTTAACCTTGGATAATTCAGTAAACATAACGAACAATATAGCTAACGGTACTTCTGGAAGTGGTGGAGGTATTTTTATGAGTACTGGTGCATCCTTAAGTGCTACCGGAACTATAATTAATGGAAATAGAGCCAATCGTGCGGGAGGTGGAATAGAAGACAATTCAGGAGCAGGGTTAAACCTTACTTTAATTAATGTAACCCTTAATAACAACAATACCGGTGTTGCACCTGCCGTAGCCAACCCTGGCAATGGTGGAGGTCTTCACATAACCGGAGCTGGAGATGCAAGCATTACCGGTGGTACCGTTAATGGAAATTTAGCTGCACGTGAAGGTGGAGGTTTATGGAACGGTACAGGAACCATGACGGTTACAGATGTGAGCATTAATGGGAACGACGCTCAAGGAGCCGGTGCCGATGATGGTGGTGGTGGTATCTTCAATAATGGAGGAACACTCATTGTTGACGGTACAAGTACCATTGTTGGAAACATAGCCTCAGGAGCAGCTGGTTCTGGTGGTGGAATCTTCACACTTGGTGGAAGCTTAACAGTCGATAATATTTCTATTTCGGGCAATTCGGCCAATCGTGCCGGTGGGGGTATAGAGATTAATGGTGGAACAAGCTATACATTTAATAATCTAGTACTGAATACAAACTCAATAACAACTCCAAATCCGGGTAACGGAGGTGGATTGCACATTACCGGGCCAGCTAATACAACCTTTAACGGTGGTTCAATCATTAACAATAGTGCGAATGAAGGAGGCGGATTATGGAACGGTAGTGGATTGATGGATATTAACGGAACGATCATAACAGGAAATAGTGCGTTAGGGCCCAATACCGGCGGTGGAGGGATCTTTAACCTTGGTGGAGGTACCGTAGATATCGATGCCGCTACGACTTTAACAGGAAATATAGCTTCTGGGGCAACTCCAGGAGGCCGAGGTGGTGCCATCTTCAACAACACAAACGGTAGCCTTGTACTGGCTTCAGGACTAACAATCAATGGAAACTATGCCAGTAGAGCCGGTGGAGCTATTGAAGATACTTCAGGGGGATTATTGCTTCTTAACGGAGTGACAATGCAAGGAAACGCTGCCGGAGTAGATATTGGTCTAGGAAATACCATAACGGCTAATCCAGGAAATGGAGGGGCTTTACACCTTTCTGGAACCACTAGTGCTACCGTAGATCTTTTCAGTAACATCTCAAATAATTTAGCTGCTTCTGAAGGAGGTGGTTTATGGAACAATTTAGGTACGCTTACCGTAAACCTTCCTATTATGGATGGTAACATAGCAAGTGGCGACGATGCTACTAACGGTGGTGGCGCAATCTTCAATAATGGAGGTACGCTAGATGTAAATGGGGGTGCTTATTCCAATAATGTAGCCGACGGAATCTCAGGTTCTGGTGGGGCCATTATGAGTGTTGATGGAGCTGTTACCATTACTGATGTGGTAATGGCTTTCAATACCTCAAATCGTGCCGGAGGTGCTATCGAGCTTATTGACGGTACCCTGACAGTAGACGGAAATTATAATTTAAGTCAGAACAATGCCGGCGCAAATCCAGGTAACGGAGGTGCAGTTCATATTTCAGGAACGGCCAATTCAACCTTTATCGGTGGACTTATACAAAATAATATTGCCGGAAGAGAAGGAGGTGGATTGTGGAACAATACGGGTTTAATGACCGTAACTGGAACTCAAATTGATGCGAACGATGCCCAAGGTGGTGCCGCTGCCGACGATGGTGGGGGAGGAATCTTCAATAATGGCGGAACCGTTACCGTAGATGGTGGAAGTACCATCACGAACAATACAGCTTCAGGATCCACATTGGGCTCTGGAGGAGGAATATTGAACCTGAACGGAACGCTTAACCTTGATGGAATTTCCGTCACGGGCAATACATCGAACCGTGCCGGTGGAGGAATTGAAATTAATGTGGCTGCAACAACTACTTCAACCTTTACGAACATTACATTGGACGGAAACAATGCAGGAACAAGTCCTGGTAATGGAGGTGGACTTCACATCACAGGTCCAGGAAACGTCACATTGAACGGAGGATCGGTTACCAATAATATCGCCAATGAAGGCGGGGGACTTTGGAACGGAAGTGGACTGATGGATATTAATGGAACAACGATTACGGACAACAGTGCCTTAGGTTCAAACACCGGAGGTGGTGGAATCTTTAACAATGGAAACGGAACGGTAGATGTCGATGCGGCTACAACCTTATCAACGAATATCGCTATGGGGGCAACTCCGGGCGGACGTGGAGGAGCAATCTTCAATAACACCAACGGTGTTCTTGCATTGGCTTCGGGACTTTCCATTACTGGAAATTATGCCAGTAGAGCCGGTGGAGCGATTGAGGATGCTTCCAATGGAATTTTGACCTTGAATGGTATCACAATGAGCGGCAACACTGCAGGAGTGGATATCGGCTTAGGAACGATGGCCAATCCGGGTAATGGAGGAGCTCTTCACCTATCGGGAACCACAAATGCAAACATCACAGGAAGTACAATATCAAACAACCAAGCTGCACTTGAAGGCGGTGGTCTTTGGAACAACGCTGGGACAATGGTTGTTTCTTCAACCACAGTTTCTGGAAACACAGCCCAAGGTGATGCTGCGGATGATGGTGGTGGAGGTATCTTTAATAATGGTGGAACCTTAACACTTGTTGGAAATTCTGTATTGATATCCAATAATACTGCTTCGGGTACTTCCGGAAGTGGTGGTGGAATTTTTAGTACAGACGGAACGGTTACTATGGGGCAAGCGATTATTGAAGACAATTCGGCAAACAGAGCCGGAGGTGGTATTGAACTAATAAATGGAACCCTAAATGGAACAGGAACACGATTACGCAATAATGATGTAAATGGTGGCGCGGGAATACCTAATCCGGGTAATGGTGGTGGTTTCCATGTAACGGGTGTTGCTACAATTACATTTAACAATTCTATAGTATCGGGTAATGATGCTGCCTCTGAAGGAGGGGGTCTTTGGAACCAAGCTGGTACTACTATGAATGTCATCGCAACGCAAATTGTAAATAACGAGGCATTAGGTGCTGCTGCCGATAATGGTGGAGGAGGTATCTTTAACAATGGAGGAACGTTGAACATATCAACGGGTGCTGGTCCAAGTACATTAATAAATAACAGAGCTACCGGTACTGCAGGATCTGGTGGAGGTTTATTTTCAACGGATGGTGCAGTAACTATTGGTGCGTCAACGGTTATTACTGGAAACCGTGCCAACAGAGCCGGAGGAGGTATCGAAATTATTAATGGTGACCTTGATCTAACCGATGTAACCCTTGATAACAATAACGCCGGAGTTGCTCCTGCGACTGCTGCTCCTGGAAACGGTGGTGGCTTACACATTACTGGTACTGCCAATGCAACCATTACCGGCGGAACAGTAGACAGCAATGTCGCTGCTTCTGAAGGTGGTGGACTATGGAACGGTACCGGAACAATGACAGTGGATGCCGTGCCGGTGACTAACAACACTGCCAGTGGTGCTGCTGCCGATAATGGCGGTGGTGGGATCTTTAACAATGGAGGAACTTTGGATGTCCTTGCAGGAACGTCGATTACCGATAACGTTGCCGATGGTGCGGCCGGATCGGGTGGAGGAATCTTCTCTACTAATGGAGCCGTTACCGTTACGGACGCAACCATAACCAACAACACTGCCAATAGAGCAGGTGGGGGTATTGAATTGATAGAAGGTTCTCTGATTATGTCAGGAACAACCTTAGATACAAACAACGCCGGAGTTGCTCCTGCGACTGCTGCCCCTGGAAACGGTGGTGGCTTACACATTACCGGTGCTGCCAATGCAACCATTACCGGCGGAACAGTAGACAGCAATGTCGCTGCTTCTGAAGGTGGTGGACTATGGAACGGTACTGGAACAATGACAGTGGATGCCGTGCCGGTGACCAACAACATTGCCAGTGGTGCTGCCGCTGATAATGGTGGTGGAGGAATTTTCAACAACGGAGGAACACTCGATGTTCTTAGTGGCACAACAATTAATAATAATTTCGCAAATGGAACCGCAGGTTCGGGAGGTGGTATTTTCTCCACCAATGGAACGGTAACAATTGCTGATATAACTATTTTCTCAAATTATGCGAATCGTGCCGGAGGGGCGATTGAAGTGATCGATGGAGCGTTAAATCTTAACGGAACCGTGGTCGCATTTAATGATGTAAACGGAACAGCGGGAACACCTGCTCCCGGTAATGGAGGTGGAATCCATATTTCAGGAATAACGACCACAAACATTAACAACGCCGTTATTTCTGCAAATCAAGCTGCTCGTGAAGGTGGTGGGCTTTGGAACCAAGCCGGAAGCACCATGAATGTTTTTGATACCATGGTCAACATCAACAGTGCAAGCGGATCGGCTGCTGACGATGGCGGTGGCGGTATCTTCAATAACGGTGGAAATCTTGGAATCGTCAACGGAACAGTTCAGAATAACATAGCGAACGGAACTTCAGGATCTGGAGGAGGTCTTTTCTCCACAGCTGGAACAGTAGCTATCATTGGCGGAATGATCGATAACAATGCTGCAAACCGTGCAGGAGGAGGAATTGAGATTGTAGATGGTACATTAGATATGTTCAATACATCCCTTATTACCAACAGCGTAGATGGTTCTGCGGGAACACCCGCTCCGGGGAACGGAGGAGGAATGCACGTTACAGGTACAGCAACGATTAATATTGCGGGAGCTACTATTTCAGGTAATGATGCTGCGAGTGAAGGTGGCGGATTATGGAATCAGTCTGGAAGTACAATGACAGTTGACAGCTCTATCTTAGATGGCAACACTGCCGGAGGAGATGACCCAACTAATGGAGGAGGAGGCATCTTCAACAATGGAGGAGTGCTCATGGTCCAAAATTTCACAACCATTTCCAACAACGTTGCTACCGGTCTTGCAGGTTCCGGAGGAGGAATCCTAAATGTAGATGGAGGAACTGTAGTTGTCAATAATACAACAATCGAAAACAACTCGGCCAAGAGAGCCGGTGGTGGAATTGAAGACAATTCTTCTGTTGCGGTCGGAAGTATCACGTTGTTCAATGTAAATTTAGACAATAACGCAACAGCTTCTGCACCGGGTAACGGTGGAGGATTGCATATGACGGGACCTGGTACATCTACAATAACCAACGGTACCGTTAATGGGAACAGTGCGGCACTTGAAGGTGGCGGACTGTGGAACGGTAGCGGATCAATGACCGTTAACAATACAACTATTGATGGAAACACCGCCAGTGGCGCTGCTGCCAATGAAGGTGGTGGAGGAATCTTTAACGCCGGAGGAACACTCACGGTGACGAACGCTACGATCACCAATAACATAGCTAACGGAGCTGCAGGTTCCGGTGGTGGTATACTCAATGACATGGGAACCTTAACGGTAACCGACACTGAATTGAGTGGAAACACTTCCATGAGAGCCGGTGGCGGAATTGAGGTAGCTTCCGGAGGAAATCTCCTTACGCTAACCAATGTAGATCTTTTGAATAAC
>NZTP01000084.1 GCA_002696485.1 Altibacter sp.
CCACTAGGGCTCGAACCTAGACTCTTCTGGACCAAAACCAGACGTGTTGCCAGTTACACCATGGGCCAATACTTCATTAAATAAGGGCTAAGCCCTTCGAAGCTCCTCTGTTTTTAAGCGAAGGAGGGTGCAAATTTAAAACAAACTTTGTCTTGTACAAACATTTTTCACAAAAAAGCATATTTTTCAAGACGCTTATGTAAAATATCCCGTATTCTAACTACGTTAGTACTATTTCATATTTGGGGCTATTCATATTATTAGTAAATTCGTCCCCAACAATAATTCAATAAAATTATGGGTTCCTTTCACTTTGCCAAATGGAATAATATTTTAGGATGGTTCGTTTTTACCGTAGCACTTATTACCTATTGGATGACTGTGGAACCCACTGCCAGTTTTTGGGATGCGGGCGAATACATAACTACCTCAAGCAATCTGGAAGTAGGGCATCCACCCGGAGCTCCTTTGTATCAATTACTTGGGGCTTTCTTTTCCATTTTTGCCATGGAAGCAACCAGCATTGCTTTAACAATCAACCTCATGTCGGTATTTGCGAGTGCTTTTACCATTTTATTCATGTTTTGGTCCCTTACGCTTTTATTGAGGAATATTGTTGCCAAACACCAAGAACTTACAAAAAATAACGCCGTTGCTATTTTAGGAAGTGCTGCCGTAGGGTCCTTGGCTTTTGCTTTTACCGATAGTTTTTGGTATAGCGCCGTAGAAGCCGAAGTGTATGCCTCGGCTGCTTTTATTATGGCAGTATTGTTCTATTCGGCTTTACGATGGGAACAAGAAATGAATACCCCACGCGGCGATCGCTGGGTGATCCTAATTGCCTTTTTAATCGGGCTTACCTTTGGCGTACATTTTATGGCACTCCTTACAATCCCCGCCATTGGATTTTTGTATTTTTTCAAGAATTATAAGACAGTAACCACTCGAAATTTTATTATTGCCAATGTTGTAACGGTGGCTATCCTTCTATTTATATTCAAGTTGCTCCTCCCAATGACAATGAAGTTTTTTAGTGCTTCGGAATTGTTCTTCGTGAATAGTATAGGCATGCCATTCAATTCAGGAACGGTCATTGCCGGACTTATTTTTATCGCTTTGTTCTATTTCGGACTGAAGTATACGCGCAAAAAGGGATATGCACAACTCAACACCATGCTGTTATGCGTGCTCTTCATTTTTATTGGATTCTCCAGCTGGCTCATGTTACCCATTCGCGCAAATGCCGGAACGGTGATCAATGAGAACAATCCTAACAACGCTCGCGAATTACTAGCGTATTACAATCGTGAGCAATATCCAGAAACTCATTTATTCTACGGTCCGCTCTTTACTGAAGCTTATGTTGGCTTAGACCCGGACAATCCATATAAGGACGACAAGCCCAAGTATGAAAAGGATGAGTCGCTTGGCAAATATGTGATCGTAAATAATTATAAGAACGCAAGCCAAAATACAGACGACGCACAAAAGGCAATTCTGCCTCGAATGTGGAGTTTGGAACACAATGCAAATTATATTGAATTTACCGGTGGCGTAGATTTCAGTATTAAAAGAGAATACCGCGGCGAACAACGATTAATCGACGAAGTAAATGCTTTTAGGGAAGCCAATGCCAACGGCCTGGTGGATAGTGAAGATTATCATGACTTCTTAACAGATTTTAGCCCCTTTTTGGATATTCAAAAGCCGTCGTTTTGGGATAATATGAGCTTTATGTTCGAATATCAATTCGGATATATGTATTGGCGGTATTTTATGTGGAACTTTGCCGGCAGACAGGATGATGTGCAGGGTCAGTACACCGACCTACACGGAAATTGGATTAGCGGGATCAAATTTATTGATGAACTTCGGTTGGGGTCACAGGACAATCTCCCTAGCGATATGAAAGATAATAAGGCGAGAAATACGTATTACTTCCTTCCGCTTATCCTCGGGATCTTGGGTCTTGTATTTCACGCAAAGAATGATCTAAGGAGTTTTTGGGTCTTATTGGTCTTCTTTCTCTTTACGGGTCTCGCTTTAAAGGTCTACCTAAATGAACGCCCTTTTGAACCCAGAGAGCGTGATTATGCCTTGGTAGGTTCATTTTACGTATTCGCCATTTGGATCGGTTATGGTGTGTACGCATTATATGAAGTGATTAAAGAATACGTGAAACCTAAAATAGCCATCCCTATCGTCCTGATCGCAACCACACTTGCAGGTCCGGTACTTCTGGCGACTCAAAATTGGGATGATCACGACAGATCCAATCGTTATACGGCCCAATCCATGGGGAAAATGTATCTGGATTCGGTTGATGAGAATGCTATTCTATTTACCATTGGGGATAATGACACTTTCGCCTTATGGTATATTCAGAATGTCGAAGGATATCGGCAGGATGTACGAATTGTGAATACGAGCTTGTTCCAGACGGATTGGTATATAGACGATATGAAGAAAAAAGCTTTCAGCAGTGATCCTATACCGTCACAGCTTACGCATGATAAATATAGGGTAGGGGCTCGTGATTTCCTTTTCTTCCAAGAAACAAAACAGGATACTATCGATATAAATACGTGGATGAATTGGGTCGCTAATGACAGTCCGGCCACCCAGGTAGAATTACAAAGCGGTCAAATGGCCAATACTTTTCCCTCGAAGATCATCCGTATTCCTGTAGATAAAGAAGCTGTGCTTCGGAACGGTATTGTAGCACCGGAGGATGCAGATCAGATCGTACCTTATATCGATATTCAATTAAAAGGGGATGTTCTTTATAAGAACCGAATGATGATGTTGGATGTTATTGCCAATAATAATTGGGAACGCCCTATCTATTTCAGCGGTGGTGCATTTGGTGATGACGATTACTTGTGGATGAAGGATTACCTTCAGTTGGATGGAGTAGTCTATAAGCTGGTTCCCATTCGAACCAAGGTAGACAAACGAAATCCCTTCGATATGGGTAGGATTGATAGTGACAAAATGTACGATATTGTAATGAGCTGGGATTGGGGTAACAGTGGAAGTCCGGATATCTATCACGATACAGAAACACGCCGTAATGGTATTACCTACCGAAGCAATCTGGCTCGCTTAGCCGAAACACTCATCAACGAAGGCAAAAAGGAGAAGGCCGAAAAGGTACTCGACCTCGCTATGGAGAAAATGCCGGTAGCATATTTTGAATATTATTCATTGCTAGAACCCTATGTATTGGGGTATTATGAAGTGGGTGCGCCTAAAAAAGCCCGTGCGGTATATGAGTCTGTAGCACAAAAATACCAAGAATATTTACTGTTCTTTAGCGGCATGAAAGTGAGTCGTCAATATGCGCTGGCCGATGAGATTATTAGTAATATGGAACGCTATCGAAGTCTGGTTGACATCCTTATTGTAATGGATACTGAAGAATTTGCCAAGCAAGAAGCACAAAAATTCAATGACTATTTGAAGCTGTTCCGACATTTTTATGATGAAAGTGAAGGGGTGGATGTAAACGAAAAACCTCCTTTAGAAGATAGCAGTCTGCAAACAGAACTAGACTCTGCCTTACTAGAGGCTTTAGAAGCCGAAAACTAAAGAGTGAGAGCCTATTTCATAAAAACGCCCAAATTTCTACGGTGGATCTACCCAAAAAGAATTTGGGCGTTTCCACGTGAATCGAATCTTGTTTATGTAACCTTTGACGACGGCCCCATTCCTGAAGTCACCCCTTGGGTATTAGATACACTGAAGCATTACAATGCGAAGGCCACTTTTTTTTGCATTGGCGACAATACGAGGAAACACCCTGCGCTATTTCAAAGGATACTTTCTGAAGGACATGCCATTGGCAATCATACCTTTCACCATGTAAACGGATGGAAGTTAGGCCCTTCAGCATATCTTGAAGAAGTGCGTTCAGCTGAAGCAATCTTCAAAATATACAGACAAAAAACGCCTAAAAACCTTCTCTTTAGACCTCCCTATGGAAAACTGCGTTCGTCCCAAGCGAAAATGCTTCAGAAACTGGGATATCGCATTGTAATGTGGGATGTTCTAAGTGCCGATTTTGACGCGACTGTTTCAGAAAATGCATGCCTTCAGAATGTAACCAAGCATATTCAAGCTGGAAGCATAGTTGTGTTTCATGACAGTTTAAAAGCAGAAAAAAACCTTCGGTACACATTACCGAAGGTTCTTGAGTTTTTGAATAGTAACGGCCTCGAAACTACGGTGATTACCTAATTGATCAAAAGATTCAAAAACGGCACGATCAATCCTGAGGTATCACTGTCGTTTTGGGCCCACACCTCAATATAATCACCTGGGGCTAAAGTAGTCGTACCTGTAAAAGACAGAGCACGCACATCCCCGCCTCCCACTACCTTGGTAGAAATTGCAGTTGGAGTTAGCACAACGTTGTTCTTGGCAATATAAAAGGTGAAGAACTTATTGCTCCCCACAGCATCGACAGTAAATGAAGCCTGTATATTAAATTTTCGTGTTTTAGAACCATCATAGACGATTCTGTTGCTAGTAGCTGAGGTAGTTCTAAATAATTCTGTAGCGGTAGTGGTTCCCAAAATCTTTGTTCTGCCCCCAGCTCCGGTAGCAGTAAATGTTGTGGTTGCAGGCGTTGTGATATAAATATTTCCGGTAGCGGTTTCATCGTTCTCAACGGGAATTCCGGGAGAACTAACTGTCCATTTCTTGGTGAAATTAAATCCTACATACGGTGAAGTCCCTGCTACATACGTCCCGCCTCCATAAAATACTACGTCCTTTAATATGGCATCACTGGTGATAGTGGTTACACCGGTCACTCGCATGCCGGTTCTGCCGGCGAGTACGTGACTATAACCCCCTACCTTTTGAATAAGATCGAAAGTCCCTGTAAATGTTTCAAAAGTTCCCGTGTTGTTGGAATCCCAACCTTCATTACTAAGTAGCAAGCGATTAATATTCGAGTAAGTGATTCCATTGGTATTGCCGGCATACTGTACAATACTTAAGAATACTAATCCGAAACCGCTTATAGTCCCTACAGAGTTGGAACTTGCTACAACACAGTCTCTAAAAATGATATTCTGGGTAGTTGTTCCGGAGAGTTGAAATACAGTACCGCCTGCTCCCGGTGCTGATAATGTAAGTCCGCGAATACTTCCTCCGGTTGACCCGGTAAACAGTACTCCTCCAGATCGCAATAGGATATCCTCGTTGGTGTCGCGCCCTGCAATGTAGGCATTGTTCATCTCTATAGGTGCCGCCAAGGAAACTGTTCCATTTATTTCGTACAAGGTGTTCGCTGTAAGCAGATACTTTGTGCCACCACCGGCTGTAAGTTCAGGTGCGAGGTCAGCAGCGGTTCTAACGAGCTTATAATTATTTCTTTTGTCCGAATCTGAAGCCATTTTTATCCATGATGTGGTTGTGACATCATAGTAAAAATAGGCCCTAACTGCTGTATCATACACCAACAGACTGTTGGCTGGCGTCGTAATGGCGATTCTCTGAGCCGTAGTCATTCGAGGAACGAGCAATCCGCTATTCGATGAGCTAATATCTAGCATCGATGAAGGGTCTGGAGTAACAGTTCCCATACCAACTTGAGCAGTTGTTTGGGTAACCATACAGGGCGCCAAGAAAAGTAGTAGCGCAAAAATTAAGTAGGTAAAGGGGTTATTCATAAAAAATTAAATGTTTTAAAAAATCGTGCGAATGTACACTACAAAGGGTCAGCTTGTTAAAAGAATATGTTAAATATTACATTCTCAACGTAACTACCACTAGAACACTAATGTATCTATGAATATGGATGCAGAGAAGCTCTACTTTATACTGAGATTTAATGAAAACACCGTAATTGAGGTGGTCCCGCTTCCTAGCAGTCGTTGACCCCAAATTTCTATGTACTCATTAGGAGCTAGTTCTACCGTTCCCGAGATCGAGTTACTTGAAATGTCAGCCGTGTTATTCACTCTAAATATGGTGTTTGTCTCCGTAAGTGTCGTTATCCCATTCTTTTTAATGAAAAAGGCATAGTAATCTCCTGTTCCACTATTACCTCTAACAGATATGGCTGCATTAAATTGAAAGGTTCTCGTTTTTTTTCCCGTATAAGTAATTCGGTTATTTTGTGGTGAAGTAACACGGAATAAGTTTACCGCTGTGGTTGAATTGCTCCCGGAATTTCCGGTTAAGTTAAACTCATTGTTATTAGTAACAGATTGAACGAATCCGGTGGTGATTGTCCCATTATAGTAAAGGTTCCCTGCAGCGACATCATCACTTTCTCTTGGGATTCCGGGACAGTTTACGGTCCATGCATTGGTAAAATTATAGCCCGGAAACGAGCCTGTAGTGTATCGCTTCACATATTGCGTACTGGTTCCGGAAAAGGCGCTACCAAAAATTACTCCGTTACCCACAGTGGGATTGCCACTTACATCAACACCTATAGCCGCACCATTTACCGTACTAAAGCCACTTACCTTTTGTATTAGAGCGAAAGTACCTGTAAATCGCTCATAGGTACCGGCATTGGAAGAAAACCATCCTTGATTGCTTAACAGTAAATTTCCAATGTTATTATAGGTGACTCCATTTGTATTGTTCACATATTGAACGATGTTAGAGAAGTAAAGTCCCACCCCGGCTATGGTACCAACGCTATTCATACCATCTATAATGGTATTTTGAAGTAATAGCGAGGTTCCTCCTGTAACATTAAATGCCGTACCGCCACCGGTAATCGTTATATTTCGAATACTACCTCCCATATTACCTACAAATACAGTTCCTGAAGAAGACAAAATATCTTCTCCTGCATCGACCCCGCTAATATAAGCGTTGTTCAAATTAATAGAATTGGTCAATGCTATGGTTCCATTGATCTCGTAATAGGTATTCTCGTCTAAGGTTATGATTCCTCCGGAGGGAGTTGGAAGATCGGCTTGACTCTTCACCAGTACATAATTATCTCGTTCAAGCTTGTCGCTTAATAATTTTTTCCAAGTGGAAGTCTTGGTGTCGTAAAAAAAGAAAGCATCCAAGTCGGTGTCGAACACCAGTAGTCCTTCGGCAGGAGAAGAAATGGCCACTCGTTGCGCAGTAGTCATACGAGGAGTTAAGAGACCTTTCGAGGTTGATGTAACATCAAAAACCGAAGAAGGATCCGGTGTGATAGTTCCAATTCCTACTTGAGCGTGTGTAAGAATTGTGATAAAAAACGCAAATACAAGGAATAATCCTTTCCTAAAAAGGGAATCGTGAGGTTTACTAAGTATCATAGGTTCAGATTTGTGGGGTTACTTTGAGGCAAATAAATTAATTTTCATCGAAAAAAATAAACATTTTGTCGATTTTTTACAACCCATTTAACAAAAATGTAAGAATTTAAATATAAACTATTGATCCTGAAACTGTTACTTTTTTGTTAAAAAAAAAACCGGAAGCAAGTGCTTCCGGTCCCTATGAATAATATTTTAAATGAATTAAACGAATTCTTTCACCAAACCGATTAGTGTATTGGCGTCCTGTTCGCCACTCTGCCGCCACTTCATTTCTCCGTTTTTGTAGATCATGAGTGTTGGAAGTCCTTTTACGCGTAAGGCATCGGCGAGTTCTTTATTCTTTTCTATATCAATTTTTATGACACGGGCCTTATCGCCTAGCGCTGCGGCGACGTCCCTTAGCACCGGGTGCATTCCTTTACATGCCTCATCCCATTCGGCATAAAAGTCGAGTAATACAGGAACTCTCGTTTCAATTAATTCCCCAAATTTTGACATCTATTTAATGTGTTACTTCAACAATTGTATTACAAATATAGCATTTCCCGCAAATTAAGCAGTAGTGCGTCGTTTTTTAAGTTGAATGACAGTGATCTCCGGCCATATTCCTACGCGTCCCGGGTAACCGATAAAACCGAAACCGCGATTTACATTGATATAACGTCCAAATTCTTCATAGATCCCGGCCCAATTCTCATACCTATATTTTACCGGACTCCATTTGAACCAACCCGGGATCTCGATGCCAAACTGCATGCCGTGGGTATGACCGCTTAGTGTAAGCTGAAAGTTTCGATCATCCTGTTTTACCTGTTCCTGCCAATGAGACGGGTCATGACTTAAGAGGATCTTGAAATCATTTGCGTCAACTCCTTCACTCGCTTTATTGAGGTCTCCTGCTTTTTTGAATCCGCCGGCCCCCCAATTCTCAACACCTATCAATTTTATTGCGTCACCATTCCTTTCCAAGGTACGGTGTTCATTTAAGAGTAAATCCCATCCCATATCTCGTTGCAGTTGCTTTAATTCTGAAAGATTTTCGGCTTGGGCCGCTTCAGATTCCCACCGAACATAATCGCCATAATCGTGATTCCCCAATACCGAAAAAACGCCATCTTTCGCTTTTAATAAGGAAAAAACATCCTTCCACCGATGCATTTCTTCGGCTAAATTATTCACCAAGTCCCCTGTAAAGAAAATGGCATCACTCTTTTGCGCATTCACGAGGTCTACGGCATAGCTCACCATATTAGCATTATCAAAACTGCCGCTGTGGATGTCGCTTATTTGCGTTATGGTATACCCGTCGAATCCTTCGGGCAGATCATCAAACTCTAAAGCGTATTTCAAAACTTTATAATTGTATTTCCCTTTATACATGCCATATAGAAGCGTTGTAAAGGGAATTGCAGCGATCCCTAAGGCAACGACACTCAAAAATTTACGGCGTGAAGGAATATGAAACCCTTCCGAAGTATCTGAAATTCCCATTTTAGAGAATAGACCGGCAAATACTCTAAACAGGTCCTCGCCAAACATAAAAATGATTAAGATAAGTTTCGGAACAAAAACCGCCAAAAAGATCCCAAACACATACATGCGCTCCGGCGTCATGGTTCGTGTAGAGCTGCCAGCAGTCAATTGATAAATGAGCATTGCCAAAACACTTAGAGATACAATTACGTAACCCCAATGGACCCAAGCATTACGCGTTACCGTACGTATTGCCTGAAAAGCATAGAGGTCAATAAGAATATATATAACAATAAAGATGATCCAGCGTATCATGAAAGCTACTGAGTTAATTTTTAAAGATACTACCTTTCCAAAGGGCGTTTTAGTGATTCACTTTTTTTTAACGGTTTTCACTATCTTTCGGAAGTCAACGCCTATGAAACAGCTTTTCTATCTTTGTTATTGCATGCTGCTGCTCATTAGTTGCAAAGACGCTTCTTCTGTTACACACTCAAAAGAGACGAAATCGCTTCTCTCCTATGTAGATCCTTTTATCGGCACGGGTGGCCATGGCCATACCTATCCCGGCGCTACACTTCCGTTTGGGATGATGCAACTCAGTCCTGATACGCGTTTAGAGGGTTGGGATGGCTGTAGTGGCTACCATTACAGCGATCGATACATATACGGTTTTTCGCACACACATCTTAGCGGTACAGGAGTAAGCGATTACGGCGATATACTCCTAATGCCTACTAACGAAATCAACTTTCACAATGGGGCAGACGGAAAAAAAGGATACCGGGCTCCCTTCTCGCATGCTAATGAAAAGGCTTCTCCGGGTTTTTATCAAGTAACCCTGGACAGCACCAATATAGCGGTGGCTCTTACCGTTACTAATAGAGCCGGCATGCACTTATATACCTTCCCTTCTTCGGAAAATCAGTTCGTTATTCTGGATCTCGAACATCGCGATAAGCTCTTGGATCATACCATAACGCAACTCTCGAGCACCGAATTTAACGGATATCGTTTCTCTGAAGCCTGGGCAAAAGATCAGCGTTTGTATTTCCATATCAAATTTTCCCACCCGGTCACAGTAACCCACCCCCCGAACGAAGACTTATCTCCTACAAAAGCAACATTTCAGATCGAAAATCCGAAAAATGAGATTGTAACCGTATCGGTGGGTATTTCGGCAGTTGATGTAACCGGAGCCAAGAAAAACCTCGACGCAGAGATAGGCTCCAAAAGCTTTGTACAAGTTAAAAAAGAAGCCGAATCTGTTTGGGAAAAACAACTTAATAAGATCGTTGTTGAGACTGAGAATAAGACTCATAAGGTCAATTTTTACACAGCGCTCTACCATACTATGCTAGCACCCAATCTATATCAGGATGTAGACGGACGCTATCGCGGAATGGACCTGGAAATCCATCAAACTTCAAAATTTGATTATTATACGGTATTTTCACTTTGGGATACCTATCGAGCCGCACATCCGCTCTACACACTTATTGAAGCAGAACGCACTACTCATTTCATCAACACCTTCCTTACCAAATATAGCGAGGGCGGCATCCTCCCTATTTGGGACCTTTCCGGTAATTATACCGGCTGCATGATTGGCTATCATGCGGTTCCCGTGATTGCAGACGCCTATCTAAAAGGGATTAGAGGGTTTGATGCCGAAAAGGCGTTTGCTGCCATGAAACACAGTGCCATGCAGGATCATCTGGGATTGGAATCTTACAAGCAACTCGGATTTATTCCTGTGGAAGCCGAAAGCGAATCGGTGTCGAAAACGCTTGAATACGCCTACGACGATTGGACCATAGCTCAAATGGCGCAGGCCATGGGTAAGGATGCCGATGCAAAACTTTTTTCTGAAAGAGCCCAATACTACAAGAACAGTTTCAATCCACAAACAAACTTCATGCAGGGACGCTTTCGCAATACGTGGTTCGCTCCTTTTGATCCGTTTGAGGTTAATTTCAATTATACCGAAGCCAACGCATGGCAATACAGTTTGTATGTGCCTCAAGACATCTCCGGATTGATTGCACTAATGGGGGGAAAACATGTGTTTTCTAATCACTTGGATACATTATTCGAAACTTCTTCAACTACTTCGGGAAGGGAGCAAGCCGATATTACCGGACTTATCGGTCAATACGCACATGGCAATGAACCCAGTCATCACATGGCCTACCTTTATAATTTTGTAAACCAGCCTTTTAAGACCCAAGAAAAAGTGCATGAGATCCTTACAACCTTATACAAAAACAGTCCCGACGGCATTTCCGGCAACGAAGACTGTGGGCAAATGAGTGCATGGTATGTATTAAGTTCTTTGGGTTTTTATCCGGTTACTCCCGGAAGCAACCAATACATTATAGGTACTCCTCTTTTTGAAAAAGCTACCATGCACTTCGAAAATGGAAATCAGTTTACAATCGTAGCCAATAATCACAGTCCGAAGCATAAGTTCATAGCCTCGGCTATCTTGAACGGTGTGCCGCTTAACCGCAGTTATCTATGGCATGAAGAATTAACAAAGGGAGGAACGATCACTTTTGAGATGACAGAAACCCCATCAAACTGGGCTACCAAAGACCACGAGATTCCAAGTACTGAGATCACTGTACATCCCATTGTTCCTGCGCCCTACATCGCCTCCGGAGATGTAGCTTTTAAAGAAGAGACTGTGGTCACGTTAGGGAATGCAGAAAAGAATGCGACACTCTATTATAGTATCAATGATACTATTTTTAAACGCTATCAGGTTCCAATCGTTGTCAAGGAAGCATCTACCCTTTTTACGTATGCTGAATACGAAGGGATAAAAAGCAGCATTATTGCCACAAAATTCTTTAAGATCGACCCAAACCGAAGCATTCGTCTGCACACCCAATATGCGAATGAGTACAATGGCGGTGGAGCTTCCGCCTTGATCGACGGCATCTATGGTGAGCGAGATTTTAGGACCGGAGCCTGGCAGGGATACCAAGACACAGATCTTGTTGCTGTCATCGATTTGGGAAGCGTCCAGTCTTTAGATATGCTAAACATCAATTTTTTACAAGATCAGCGAAGTTGGATCTTTTATCCCACGAAAATAGAATGCTTCGTGTCAAATACCAACAGTTTCAGTACGCCATTATTTACAAAAACGATTGCTTCGGAAATACCTTCAGAAAAAATTGAAATAAAGACCATCCCATTCGACCTCAGTGGTCAAAAAGGGCGTTATATAAAAATAAAAGCGACTAATTTAGGAGCACTCCCCGCATGGCATCTGGGTGCACCGATGAATGGGAAAGCATGGATTTTCGCAGACGAGATCAGCATAAAATAGATTCTTATGAAACGACGACATTTTATAAAGAATGCATCACTAACCGGCATAGGCCTCGTGGCTAGTTCTGCAGCTATGGGTTGTAAAGATCCTTCCGAAGAAAAAATTGAAAAAACTGTTATGAAGCAAACTAAGACACCGTCCCCTATCGCTATTTGTACTTGGCGATTCACTGAGGCAAATGCTACTGCAGGAAAAGCACTGAAAGCAGGAAAAGCCGCATTGGATGCTGCCATTGCAGGAGTGGAAGTTGAAGAAGAGAATCTAAAGAATACTACCGTAGGGAAAGGAGGCGCTCCAGATCGTGAAGGGAATGTCACACTGGATGCGTGTGTCATGAACTCGGATGGAAATTGCGGATCGGTGGTGTATGTCGCAACAATTACTAAGGTGGCTGCTTTAGCTCGTACGGTAATGGAGGAGACGCCCCATGTAATGCTTGCGGGAGCAGGGGCAGAAGAATTTGCGTACAGCCAAGGCTTTCAAAAAGAAACTCTTTTAACGGAAGCCTCCAAAGAGGCATGGCATGCATGGTTAAAGACCAGCGAATACAAGCCTATCATCAATATTGAGAATCACGACACGATAGGAATGTTAACCTTAGATCACAACGGGGACATTGCCGGAGCCTGCTCGTCTTCCGGTTTATCGTATAAAATGAAAGGCCGCGTGGGTGATTCGCCCATTATAGGGAGCGGTCTCTTTGTGGATAATGAAATAGGAGGAGCCGTGGCAACGGGCATGGGGGAGGAAATTATAAAAACCGTGGGTAGTTTTCTTATTGTGGAACTCATGAGAAACGGTTTGTCGCCTCAAGCTGCTTGCGAAGAAGCGGTGAGGCGTATCGTTAGCAAAAATGAGGCTTATACAGATTTTCAAGTCGCTTATATAGCGATGAACAAAGCCGGTGAAACCGGAGCGTACTGTATTCACGAAGGCTTTACTATGATGAAATATCAAAATGATCACAATGAAGCCATAGCGGTCGATTTTTACCACAAAAAGTAAGGAGCCTCATGGATCAAAAAAGAGATTATCGTACGGCATTTATTATCATTACGGTCCTTTTCTTCTTATGGGGATTCATTACAGTATTGGTAGATAGCCTTATCCCTAGATTAAAGGATGTTTTTGAGTTAAGTTATTTTCAAGCCGGGCTGGTTCAATTTGCTTTTTTTATCGCTTACTTTTTGTTTTCTGTTCCGGCAGGATACCTCTTGTCACGCATAGGCTATAAAAAAGGGATCATATTGGGTTTGGTCACCATGGCCTTGGGATGCCTGCTGTTCTATCCTGCGGCTTCGTACCGTGTTTTCAGTATTTTTTTATTTGGATATTTCATCTTAGCAGCCGGGATCACGATCCTCCAAGTCGCTGCCAATCCTTATGTTTCGGTGTTAGGGACAGAGGCGGGAGCCGCCAGTCGTTTAAATCTTTCGCAGGCTTTTAATTCGCTGGGAACTGCCATCGCCCCGGTGGTTGGCGCGTTGTTCTTATTGAGCGATAGAATAAAGAATTCTGAAGAGATCTCTTTCTTATCTGAAGCAGAACAACAAGCCTATTTTACGGCTGAAGCAACTGCCGTACAACAACCTTTTTTGTGGATCGCGGCTTTTATTGGTGTACTAGCTTTGTTGTTTGTGTTTTTAAAACTTCCGAAGCTAATTCAGGAAAGTACAAAATCGGGTTATTTCACTTTATTAAAGAATCGCATGGTCTTATGGGGTGTGATTGGAATCTTCCTGTACGTTGGGGCTGAAGTAGCCATTGGTAGTTATCTAGTGAATTATTTTTTGGATATGAACTTAGCAGTGACCATTACAGACACTCCCCTAATGCGAAGCATTTCTGAAAGTATCTTACGAAAGGATATGACACAAATTGATGCAAAGGCGATCGTAGGAGCGTTTGTAGTGTTCTACTGGAGCGGTGCTATGATAGGTCGCTTTATAGGTGCTTATCTTACGAAAGTAATTGCTCCTGCCCGGGTACTCATCCTGTTTTCGCTTGGCGCCATTGTGCTTCTGTCCATTTCCATGAACTCACAAGGATTGATCGCCATGTGGAGTATTTTGGCAGTAGGACTGTTCAATTCTGTCATGTTCCCAACCATCTTTACACTCACCTTGAACGGACTTGACGACCTGAAGCCTCAAGCTTCAGGTTTATTGTGCATGGCCATTGTTGGGGGAGCTGTGGTCCCTCCTGCGTATGGGTTTCTTACAGACCAAGTAGGTTTTAAATGGGCGTTGATATTGTTAATAGCTTGTTACGGATATATTGTATTCTTCGCGTATAAAAAACTGAAAACAAGTCTTTTATATAGATCATAATGCAGACTTGAAAGTCATATAATTTTCTTAAATAGGCTTTCAATGGAATTATTTTTGTAATTTTACGTGACATAAGTAGGTTGATAACTTGGGTTATCGATCAAATTTGGGGCGAAAAGTCATCACAACCGTGATGGCTTTTCTATTTTTCCTCTTTTTCTTCTCACGCAATGAATTCCCATACTTTCAAAAATCTATGAAATCATAGATAGGACCTGTTTCTAATTTTTATACCTTTAATCTCCCCTCTTTAATTCGCTTAACCACCTATACTTAAGTGTTTATATAAAAACCAACTCTCATGAAAACACGTACTTCACTACGGCCTTTCCTCATGCTTTTCTTCATTTTTAGTATCACAGCGTGTATGTCCAAGAAAAAAGAAGAAGCCTACATTTCGAAGAAGGACGGTACTACTACTGAAACTTCAGAAACAGACCTAATTAAAAAGGGAGAATACTTGGTAAAAATCATTGGATGTGACCATTGTCATACACCAAAGAAAATGACAGATCAAGGACCTGTACCGGACATGGATCGTTGGCTCATGGGTCATCCGGCAAATGCGACCGTTCCTGAAATTCCGGAAAATGTGGTGGGGCCCGGGAAGTGGATACTCATGAACAATGATCTTACGGTTGCCGTAGGACCTTGGGGAACCAGTTTTGGCGCAAACCTAACACCCGATGATACAGGGATCGGCTCTTGGTCTTATGAACAATTTAAAAGAGCTATGACGGAAGGAAAGTTCAAGGGTATGGAGAATTCTCGCCCCTTAATGCCGCCAATGCCATGGCAATCCTATAAAGAAATGAAGGATGAGGATCTTCGTGCAATGTATATGTATTTGATGTCCATTAAGCCTATTGAGAATGTGGTGCCTAGTTACATTCCACCTTCTGAAATACAATAAAACCCAACAAACCATACAACCGCTTTTGAGGAGGAGTGGTTGAGCCCCTGCCATCGCAGGGGCTTTTTTTATTGAGCAAATACAATTTCGCCGCGCGCCTCTTGTTCCTTGAATCGAGTTACAAGGTCTAACGCATCCGGGATCACGTCACTACACAAGATGATCAAAGATCCCTTTTTAGCGTTATTCACAGCATAAGTAATCGCCTCTTTTTCTGAAGGAATGATCGTTGTCTTTTTATTCGGATCTTTCATTTGAATTCCATCGTTCAGCATCTTAATAAGTTCTTCTTCGGTACGTCCCCGTAAGCGTTTATCCTGACGAATAATGATCTCATCAAACATTTCGGCAGCAATACTGCCAATCTCGTTGGTATCCTCTTCACGTCGATCCCCTACACCCGCAATGATCCCCACTTTTACTGTTGCTTCCAAAGCATCTGTAAATTTCTGAAGCGCTCGCATTCCTGCCGGGTTATGGGCATAATCGAGAAGTATGGTAAAATTCTGGAATTCAAATAAGTTCAATCTACCGGGTGTTTGTGAGGCAGAAGGAATAAAGGTTTCGAGCGCTACTTTCATATCTTCAATACTGATGCCTCGTACATGAGCGGCTAATATGGCTGCTAACACATTTTGTATCATGAAGGTTGCTTTGCCTCCATAAGTTAAAGGAATATTCTCAGCTTTTAGCACACGCATCTTCCAAGCGCCCCTGCAAATCGTAACATACCCGTTCTCATATACTGCTGTAATCCCTCCCATTCGCTGTAAGGCTTGAATGCGCGGATTTTCCTCGTCCATGGAGAATAGGGCTAAGTTACAATTGATACTTCTACGCATCTCATACACGAGATCGTCATCGGCATTGAGAATGGCATACCCATCCGGAAGTACCGTTTCGGGGATCACGCCTTTTACTTTAGCCAATTGTTCAATGGTATGAATCCCTTTTAAGCCTAAATGATCCGCAGCAACATTCGTAACAATAGCCACATCACATTTATGAAACCCTAATCCTGCGCGTAACAAGCCCCCGCGGGCGCATTCGAGGACAGCGAAATTTACTGTTGGGTCCTTGAGTACAAATTCTGCACTTGCCGGGCCCGTACAATCCCCTTTCATCAATAGTCGATTCTGGATATATACCCCATCACTGGTAGTATAACCTACACGATAGCCTTTCATTTTCGCCATGTGTGCTACCAGGCGGCTGGTGGTCGTTTTCCCGTTGGTTCCTGTGATAGCCACAATGGGAATGCGCCCGGTATCTCCCGCATTCGGGAATAGTTTATCTACTACAGGAGCAGCGACATTTCTTGGCAACCCTGTGGTTGGGGCCAAATGCATTCTAAAACCGGGACCGGCATTTACTTCTAAGATGGCACCGCCCGTGTCTGAAAGCGGTTTGCTTATATCGGTGGTCATGATATCGATCCCGCAAATATCGAGATCGATGATCTTCGAGATACGTTCTGCCATGGAAACGTTCGCAGGGTGTACAATATCGGTCACATCTTCGGCTGTTCCTCCCGTACTCAAGTTTGCCGTATCTTTTAAAACAAGACGCTCCCCTTCAGGAATCACCGAATCTACTGTATAACCAGCATCCTTAATTATGGTCTTGGTGAGGTCGTTAATGGTAATCATGGTAAGGACATTTTCATGACCATAGCCCCTTCGTGGATCTTCGTTTACCTTATCTACCAATTCTTTTACGGTAGATTTCCCGTCCCCGATCACATGGGCAGGTGTGCGCTTAGCGGCTGCTACCAACACGTTGTTTATTACCAACAAACGGTAATCTTCTCCCGTGATAAATTTTTCAACAATCACGCGATGAGAGACTTCCTTCGCCGCATGAAAGGCTACTACAGCCTCTTCGTACGTGCGTATATCCACCGTAATTCCACGTCCGTGATTCCCGTCAATGGGTTTAATCACCAGTGGGTAGCCTACATAATTGCACGCCTCCTTCAAGCTACTCTCCCTACTAATGATGTCTCCTCTTGGCACCTCAACTTCGGCTTGTTCCAATAAATACTTGGTATCTTCTTTATCGCAGGCGATCTCAACACCTATGCTACTGGTTTCTGAAGTAACGGTTGCCTGTATCCGTTTCTGATTTGCCCCATACCCTAACTGACACAACGAGTACTTGTTGAGCCGAATCCACGGAATACCACGACTGGCCGCCTCTTCCACAATAGACCCTGTACTGGGACCTAGCCGTTCTGCTTCACGGAGTTCCCGCATTTTCTGAATGTCGTCCTCCAGATCGTATGCTTCAGAAGCGATCAAGGCTTCACAGATGCGCACTGCAGCTTCAGCAGCATAACGTCCCACGCTCTCTTCCATGTACGAAAAAACCACGTTATAAACCCCCTTTTCGCCGTAATCACGAGTCCTTCCGAAGCCGGTATCCATTCCTGCCAAGGTCTGGATCTCCAACGCAATATGTTCAATAATATGCCCCATCCAGGTTCCTTCATCCACCCGCATAAAAAAACCACCTTCACAACCTTCGCTGCAACGGTGAGAGTACATGCTGGGAAACATTTCCTTTAACCGATCACTAAAACCCGAAATTTTGTTGGAAGGCAGTTCTTCCATTTCTTCGAGGTCCAAAACCATCACAATTAGTTTATGGCGGCGTACCGACCAGTAATTTGGTCCGCGCATGGCATTTATCTCACGTATTCTCATATTGGGTTGGTTTATTTCTAAAGGGTGAAAGATTATAAATATATAATTTTTTTTAGAACAAAACCGCTATTTTTGCCGTCAATAAATTGACTTCATGAGTGTAAAAGGAATTCTTATCCCCATAGGCGGAAACGAAGACAAAGGCATTGAAACCAGTGAGATCTACCACTTGGAATTTATACAAGAAGGCATCTTATCGCGTGTTGTAAAAGAAAGCGGTGGTAAAGATGCCTCTATAATAATAATCCCTACTGCTTCCAGTATTCCAGAAGAAGTGGGTGAGAATTACTTACAGGCGTTCGGAAAATTGGGATGTACAAATCTCCATGTTATGGACATACGTGAACGCGCGCAGTCTGAAGATCCCGAAAATATTCGTAGGATGAAAGAGGCAGACTGCGTCATGTTCTCTGGTGGGAATCAATCCAACATCACACGTGAGATTGGCGGTACATCGCTACATAAGATCATGCTCGAGCGTTATGAGAACGAACGGTTCGTAATTGCCGGCACCAGTGCAGGTGCCATGTGTATGAGCAAAGAGATGATCACCGGCGGCGGTATTAAAGAAGCCTTTACCAAAGGTGCAACAGGTATGGGAAAAGGCATGAGCTTTATCCCGGACCTTATTATCGATTCTCACTTTATTCGCAGAGGCCGCTTTGGCCGCTTGGCGGAAGCCGTAGCCAAGTTTCCTAACATTATCGGGATCGGACTGGCAGAAGACACAGGACTCATTATTAAGAACGGAACTTTTGAAGTAGTAGGATCGGGAATGGTGATCGTTTTTAACGCTAGAAAGGCAAAACACAACAACCGAAAGTCGGTGCCAAAAGGATCTCCTATGTCACTCACCAATTTAAAAACACACATATTGGCAAACGGGGACCGCTTTAATATCAAGAAGAAAAAAGTTAGAGTTTCACCGTTGGGAATTTCGGTGACGGATGCTCAATCGTTGTAGATCGCAATTATTTTTTTTCCTTCGGAATTTTTACACCCTCGGTACATACCTTCGGTATTAAACGGCATCGCGATGTTACCTTTGGCGTCGACAGCTATTAAACCGCCATCTCCTCCCAGTTCTCCCATACGATTTTGGATCACTTCTAAGGCCGCTTCCTCCAGAGAACAGCCCTTGTATTCCATAAGGCAAGAAACATCGTAGGCTACGACCCCACGGATAAAATATTCGCCACTTCCGGTACAACTTACCGCACAGGTTTTGTTATTCGCATAATTTCCGGCTCCAATCATAGGGCTATCACCTACACGTCCCCATTTCTTGTTTGTCATCCCCCCTGTTGATGTTGCCGCAGCAACCGTTCCGTCCTTGTCACAGGCCACCGCACCCACGGTCCCGAACTTACTCTCCTTTTTTATGCTGTGGTCCAACTGAAAGCCATTGGTGCCCTTAATATCCTGCCATTGCTGATACCGAAGGGAATCGTAGAAATAGGCAGGAGACTCCAAGGTATACCCCAGCCCTTTGGCATGCAGCACAGACCCTTCGCCAGCCAGAAAAACATGTTCGCTTTTATTCATCACATCACGAGCCAAGGCAATCGGATTTTTAATTCCTGTTACCAAAGAAACGGCCCCGGCCTTTCGCTCTTTACCCTCCATGATAGCTGCATCCATCTCATGTGTCCCTTCTGCGGTAAATACAGCGCCTCTACCTGCGTTGAATAAAGGCGAATCCTCCAACAAGCGTACAGCAATCTCAACAGCGTCTACCGCTGTTCCGCCCTCTCGGAGCACTGCATATCCTGCTTCTAGCGCTGTGTCTAAGGCGGTCTTGTAGGCCGCTTCTTTTTCTGACGTCATCTGCCCTTTTACGAGTGTTCCGGCGCCGCCGTGTATTGCTATCGATATGGAATTCATAGATGTATTGTTCAATGCCGAAAAATACGAATTGCATCTCAATTAATTTCGGTTGGCGGAAGAAGTTTTGTAGTTTTATACACTTCAATAGTATGACCCATGGCCAACCAAAAAAGACTTTTCCTTCTTGATGCCTATGCATTGATTTTTCGCGGATATTATGCGCTAATAAAGAACCCCAGGATCAATTCGAAGGGACAGGACACCTCGGCAATCATGGGTTTTATGAACTCCTTGTTCGACGTGATACGGCGTGAGAAACCCGATCATCTGGCTGTGTGTTTTGACAAAGACGGCAGCGCCGAACGTACCGAGCTTTTTGAAGATTATAAAGCGAATCGCGATGAAACACCCGATGTGATAAGACAATCGGTACCCATAATTCAAGACATTATCAAGGCCATGCATATTCCTTGTGTGGAAATCTCGGGAATGGAAGCTGACGACATCATTGGCACCTTGGCAAAACAAGCGGAGAAAGAGAACTACCAGGTATTTATGGTAACGCCCGACAAGGATTTTGGGCAGTTGGTTTCAGAAAATATCTTTATGTACCGACCCGCGCGCATGGGCAATGCCATCGAGATCTGGGGAATCCCGGAAGTAAAGAAACGGTTTGGGGTGGAACGTCCCGAACAGGTGATCGATTATTTGGGAATGATGGGCGATGCGAGTGACAATATTCCGGGGTTACCGGGCGTAGGCGAAAAGACAGCCAAAAAATTCATTGCCGAATTCGGGTCTATGGAGGCTTTGTTGGCCAATACCGACAAGCTCACCGGAAAGATGAAGGAAAAAGTAGCGGAAAATGCCGAACTGGGCTTGCTGTCCAAAAAACTAGCCACCATTAAGACAGATTGTGACGTTATCTTCAACGAGAAGGATTACGAGATGTCCATGCCGGATGCTGAAAAAGTGCAGCAAATATTTGAAGAACTCGAATTTAGACGCTTAAAGGATCAATTCTTAAAGTTGTTTTCTTCGGAAGGTGCTTCGGAAGAAGTCACACAAATCTCTAATTCGGAATCTGCTAAGAAAACCGCGAAAAAAACGGCCGGAAGCGGTCAATTCTCACTGTTTGGAGGTGATGGCGAGCCGACTTCAGATATTAAGGAGTACAGTTCCCGAAAGACCATTGACACGACCGAACATTTCTACCAGACCGTACAGCCAGGAATGGGCACCAAACTCTTCCTTCAGAATCTATTAAAACAAAAAAGTGTGTGTTTCGACACTGAAACAACGGGTTTGAATCCCTTAACTGCCGAACTTGTGGGGATCGCATTCTCATGGGAGGCGGGCAAAGGCTTTTATCTTCCCTTTCCGGAAAGCAAGTCCGAAGCACAAGAACTTATTGAACAACTGCGACCTTTTTTTGAATCTGAAGCTATTGAGAAAATCGGTCAGAATTTAAAATACGACATCAAGGTACTGGCAAAGTACAATGTTTCGGTGCAAGGAAAACTTTTCGATACTATGCTCGCTCATTACCTTATCAATCCCGATATGCGTCATAACATGGATGTTCTAGCAGAGACCTATCTCAACTATACTCCGGTTGCAATTGAAGCTCTTATAGGGAAAAAAGGGAAGAATCAAGGCAGCATGCGGGATGTGCCTATTGACCAACAAACCGAATATGCCGTAGAGGATGCCGATATCACGCTGCAGCTCAAAGAACACTTCCAGAATGAATTGGGCGAAGCGAATACACAAAAATTATTTGATGAGATCGAGATCCCGTTGCTTCGAGTTCTAGCCGATATGGAGCTGGAAGGGATCAATCTGGATGAAGGTTTCTTGAAAAAGCTTTCTGCGGAGTTGGATAATGACATCCTGAAACTTGAAAAATCCATTTATGAAGCTGCGGGTGAAACATTTAATATTGCCTCCCCCAAACAACTGGGCGAGATCCTGTTCGATAAGATGAAACTGGTTGATAAACCAAAAAAGACTAAGACGGGCCAGTATTCTACCGCAGAGGACGTCCTTTCCTATCTGGCCAAAGACCATAAGATCATTCGGGATGTTTTGGAATATCGCGGGTTGTCAAAATTAAAGAGTACATATGTCGATGCGTTGCCAGAACAAGTAGAGCCTTCGACACAGCGCGTTCACACCGATTATATGCAGACGGTAGCAGCGACCGGCAGATTGAGCAGTAACAATCCGAATTTACAGAACATCCCCATACGCACCGAACGCGGACGGGAAGTACGAAAAGCCTTCATCCCAAGGGATACGGAGCATGTGCTTTTGGCAGCGGATTATTCACAGATAGAGCTGCGCATCATTGCTGCCCTGAGTGAAGAAGAAACCATGATACAAGCCTTTACCAATGGCGAGGATATTCATGCCTCTACTGCGGCCAAGGTTTTTAATGTTCCTTTAGCGGAAGTGACCCGCGAGCAACGAAGCAATGCAAAAACCGTAAACTTCGGGATTATATATGGCGTATCCGCCTTCGGCTTGAGCAACCAGACCGACCTCTCCCGAAGCGAAGCGAAGGAATTAATTGATACGTACTACAAGACCTATCCGAAATTGCGCAATTACATCAGTGAACAGATTGATTTCGCCAGGGAACACGGCTATGTACAAACGGTGTTAGGACGACGGCGCTACCTCAACGGCATTAACGGTAGTAATGCCGTTGTGCGCGGTGCGGCGGAGCGCAACGCGGTGAATGCACCCATTCAAGGTAGCGCCGCAGATATCATTAAGATCGCAATGATTCGCATTCACGAGAAGATGACGAAGGCAGCGTATAAAAGCAAGATGCTCTTACAAGTGCACGATGAATTGGTCTTTGATGTTTACAAACCCGAATTGCAAGAATTGAAAGTATTAATCAAAGAAGAAATGGAAAAAGCCTATACACTTTCAGTACCTCTGGAAGTGGAGTTAGGTGTGGGTGAAAATTGGTTGGAGGCCCACTAACCCTCAGGATTTAACTTATTTTGTTTACAACACAAAGCGGTACGTTGCCTTAACTAAAAAAGTATTTTGTGGTTGCTGTTGCAGGATCTGATTATCAATAATGGTGGAGAACCGATTATCCGGATCGCCCAATCCTGTGATTCCTTGAGACCATACCAAGAAGATTTCGGAACCCGGAATGTATTCCCAACGCACGACCAAATTCGATCGGAACTGAACAAAAGCAAAATCGGGATCTCCAAACTGGTAATCGGTCGTTCCGTCGCGATTTTCATCTACCAGATAGCTACCTTCAGAAAAATTTATTTGGTCGTTTCCATATAAGGTAACCCTTTCGTTGAGATCTTCTGCGATGGAATTATTCACAAAATTGAAATTGGAGAATTTTGCCCTAAATATAAAAGGTTGTCCGTAGTACTGGATGGTAAGATTAGGATTGATATTGTAATTTATGCGCAAGGTTGCACTAAGTGCTTCATTATCGATCTCCCCTAAGATATAACGTGTCGTTCCGTTAAAATCTGCTTGCGTAACATACTGCGTCTTACTGGGGCTTTCCTCATAATTGAGATCTACAGACAGACTCAAGCTGTTTAGCGGTTGGTATCGTGCTCCTACTTCATAATTATAAAACGAGAACTGGTCTTGCGTTGCTCTTGAGTGTACATGTCCGGCCCTAAAACTTAGCTTCTTTCGTTGATCGGTCCCGCTAAAGAAGAATACATAATTCTCTTGATTATACCGCCACCTCGGACCTCCTCTTAAGAATGTATTGACAAATATTCGGGGTTTGTGTGCGCCTCCTAGTTCGCTCCACCAATTGTTCTTCCAATTCACGTAACCTCCAATTTCATATTGGATTCGGTTATAATTTCCTTCAAAATCGAATGCGGTCGAGATATCGGCACGAATATTCGCTTGTCGAAACCATGAAGTAGGTTTGTTCCATAGGTAGCGACCTCCCGAGTATTGGCGAATATCGTCTGCCTGACGCAAAAAGCCGATATCATTTAGTTCATACTCCGGTGATTTCCAATTACCGCCAAAATAATAGCGCCAATTACCCCCACCGCCTTTACCCACCTCAAAATTACCTCCAGTACCGGTAAGGCTCGTTTTAGTAGGATCTACCGAAACATGCTCCGCATCCACTCGCTGAAATAAGTGTGTTAGCGATGTTTGGGTGGCAGTAATCGCTTCTGCACTTCCGCGTACATGACTAAACGTTGCTTTTCCGCTAATGTAATGCTTTCGTTCGTTCCAATTATGCTGAAAGTCCAACCCGCCGGAATAGGCTTGTGAGTGTAAAAAAGAAACATTAGGATCCATATTACGGTGTGTTGCCGTAAAAATTGCACCTACATTGCTCTTACGGTCGTTAAAGTCTTTTTGGACTCTTCCAACAAAATAATTCGTAAGAGGTTCCACCAAGGTCTCCTCCTCAGTGCCATCCTCATTGATCACATCGGCAAATTCTTTATCGGTCACACTTTCCAAAACCCCTATGGTCCATCCTTCTTTGGTCTTACCACTAAATTTAGCGGCTCCCAAAATAGTGGTATTGTTGGGTTGATCGGCGTAGACGGTAGTGGGTCCAAATGGAGAACCCTGCGGGCTCCTCCCTATACGCCTTGAAAAGAATAAATTATCGGCTCCTCCTCCCACGCGATAGTCGTACACGCTTTTGTTCTCTACAAAGAAAGGACGACGTTCCTGAAAGAAGATCTCGAATCCGTCCAACGCGACCGCTCCAGGATCGGCATCCACTTGCCCAAAATCAGGATTGATTGTGGCGTCCAATGTGAGGTCGTTGGTCACGCCGATCTTAGCATCCAATCCGAAGGTGAGTCGGCCATCACTTCCATCTCGAAAAGGATTGCCTTGTTCTTCTTCATACGTATCCCATTGTGCCACGGTATAAGGTTGAATCTCAATCTGCTTTTGCGGTTTGATTCCTTTAATGCCGCGTAATTCCCCGAATTCGCTCACCCAACCCGGAGGACTGGGCAATAAGGGTTGCCATAAGGATCGCTCTTCGTTATTAAAATACCTTCGGGTGGATTGAAGACCCCAAACCTGTTCGTCGGCTGCACTAAAACGCAACTGACTTAATGGAATGCGCATTTCGGCAGTCCAGCCTTCGGCATCAATTTGCGTGTCTACATACCAAATGGGATTCCAGCTTCCGTCGAAATTTCCATTATCGGAAATAAACTCATCTCCTTTTACACCGGAGGCAGAGATCGTGAAGGAAAATCCTGTGCGGTCGTCACCATAGCTGTCTATATTGATCTCTACCCAATCCCCAGGAAAATCATCCCGTCTCCCCATGCGTCGTTCAATGGTAGAAGGATCCTTCTGATAACATCGAAATGCCACATATAGGTTTCTTGCATCATAGGCGATCTTCATTTTGGTCTGTTCAGTAGGCGGAGTAGCATTATCGGGTTCAAATTCAACATAATCTGTCGTCCAATCCACTTCATTCCAAGCAGCATCATCTAACTTCCCATCGATCACAATAGGCTCCTTACCATCAATGGATCGTGTGGTATATACACGCTTTTCGGGTTTGTTTTCGGTCGCTTCGGAAATCATTTCTGTTTGTGACCACAGGAAGGAACTGCTTGCAATACACAACAGCAGAGAGAAGGCGGTTTTGAGGAACATGGGTGGTTGGTCGTTGTTGATTGATACCTTAAAGGACACACAATTAAGGAGAAAGTGACAGTTCGAAGTCTATTTTAAGATAATTTTAACATTTAAACATCGTTGTTGCGTGTGCTTGTTTTTAGGGATGTTATTGTTTGTAGAAAAATAGTTTACACCCCTTGTTTTTCAAATAAATAATACTACATTTGCACCCCGATTTATCCAAAAGAAGGAATGTTTAACACTGCCTGTAGGTGAAGACAGGTGGTAAAATTGATAAAAGTGGATACACTAAGTTATAAAACAGTATCAGCAAATAAAGCGACTGTGACCAAAGAATGGTTGCACGTAGATGCTGAAGGGCAAACCCTTGGACGTCTTGCCAGTGAAGTTGCAAAATTACTTCGCGGAAAGCACAAACCAAACTTTACCCCTCACGTTGATTGCGGTGACAATGTAATTATTACGAATGCCGAAAAGATCAACCTTACAGGAAACAAATGGGCCGACAAGACCTACATTCGTCACACAGGCTATCCTGGCGGACAACGTAGTTTGACTGCCAGTGAAATGCGAAGTAAAAATCCGGAACGCGTTGTTGAAAAAGCGGTCAAAGGGATGTTGCCTAAGAATAAATTGGGTGCTGAGCTTTTCAGAAATTTAAAAGTATATGCCGGAGCATCACACGATCAAGAGGCACAAAAACCAAAAACCATTAACCTTAACGATATCAAGTAATGGAAGTTATTCACAAAATAGGTAGAAGAAAAACCGCTGTAGCTCGTGTATACCTTCAAGAAGGAAAAGGGAATATCACTGTGAACAAACGCGAACTGGAGAACTACTTTCCAACCGCTACGTTACAGTATAAAGTAAAACAACCGTTAGCACTTACCGAAAATGACAAGACCTTTGACATTACCGTAAATGTTTTTGGCGGAGGTATTACAGGCCAGGCCGAAGCGATTCGTTTGGCGATCTCTCGCGCTATGTGCGAGTTAAACGATGAGAACAGAGGAATCCTTAAGCCGGAAGGTCTATTGACCAGAGATCCAAGAATGGTTGAGCGTAAGAAATTCGGACAGAAGAAAGCGCGTAAGAAATTCCAGTTCTCTAAACGTTAATCCTTCAGCGTTCGGCACGACAACGTTCTGGCGCATCACAGGATTCAAGAAACTTGAATTTTATTTAAGAGTTACCTTCCGAACTGGATTCGGAAACAAAGTTCATACATTTAATTATCAATAAGCTGTTAGCTGCATCTTGTTACACAGTTGCAAGATGTAGCGATTAGTTTAGCATCTAAATCAAGCCAACGTATCCTTACGCAAACGCGTAAGCATTCACCGGAAGATTGACCATCTAAACACGCAGAACGTAAACTAAAACAAAAATGGCAAAAAAAGTAGAAGTAAAAGACCTGCTCGATGCAGGCGTACATTTTGGTCACCTGACCAGAAAATGGAACCCAAACATGGCCCCGTATATTTATATGGAGCGTAACGGGATCCACATCTTAAATCTTTACAAAACAGCTGCAAAACTGGAAGAGGCAAATGAGGCCCTTTCTAAGATCGCAGCCAGTGGACGAAAAATCCTTTTCGTTGCTACCAAGAAACAAGCTAAGGACATTGTTGCTGAAAAAGCAGGAAATGCTAACATGCCTTACATTACTGAAAGATGGCCCGGCGGAATGTTGACCAACTTCGTGACCATCCGTAAGGCGGTAAAGAAAATGGCTTCCATAGACCGTATGAAGCAAGACGGAACTTTTAACACCCTTTCTAAGAAAGAGCGTTTACAAGTAGATCGTCTTCGTGCAAAATTGGAAAAGAACCTTGGTTCTATCAGTGACATGAGCCGTCTTCCCGGAGCGTTATTTATCGTGGATACTACCCGTGAACACATTGCCGTAAAGGAAGCTCAAAAATTGAACATTCCTATCTTCGCCATGGTGGATACCAATAGCGATCCTCGGGAAATCGATTACGTGATCCCATCAAATGACGATGCTTCAAAATCTATCGAAAAGATCATGGCTTCTGTTTCTGAAGCGATCATCGAAGGATTGGCAGAACGCAAAGGTGGAAAAGATGAGGATACACAGCCTGAAGCAAAGGCTCCTAAGGCTAAAAAAGCAAAAGCAGCTGTAGCCGCTTCCAAAGAAGAAGAATAAAGAGTACCCTTATAAACATATCAAAGTCGTTTGGTTCTTTTTCTTTCTGAAAATAAATTGAACGACTTTTTTACTAATACATAACTTAAACATTTAAAACGATGGCAAATATAACAGCCGCAGAAGTAAATAAATTAAGACAAGCAACCGGCGCCGGGATGATGGACTGTAAAAAGGCATTGGTCGAGGCAGAAGGTGATTTCGATAAAGCGATTGCAATCCTTAGAAAAAAAGGACAGAAAATTGCTGAAAAAAGAGCAGACCGTGATTCCAGCGAAGGTGCTGTGATCGCAAAAGTGAACGATGACAATACAAAAGGAGTGATCGTTTCCTTGAACTGCGAAACAGATTTCGTAGCCAAGAACGATTCGTTCGTGGAAATGGCACATAAAATGGCCGATATCGCCTTGAACACTTCTTCTAAAGAAGAGTTCTTAAAAGCGAAATTCGACAACATCACCGTTGAAGAGAAGTTGATCGAGCAAACCGGTGTTATCGGTGAAAAGATCGAGATTGGCGGATTTGAAATTCTGGAAGCTCCTTTCGTGGGAGGTTATATCCACGGAAACAAGATTGGTGCCTTAACCGGATTGTCTAAAAATGTAGACAACGCCGAAGAATTGGCAAAAGACGTTTCTATGCAAGTAGCTTCAATGGGAGCGACTACCCTGTCTTACAAAGATTTCTCTCCGGAATATGTTGCTTCGGAAACAGAGGCACGCATCGCCGCGATAGAAAAAGAGAATATTGAATTGGGCCGTTTAGGAAAAACATTGAAGAATGTTCCTCAGTTCATTTCAAGATCGCAATTAACAGATGAGGTGTTGGCAAAAGCCGAAGCAGACGCAAAAGCCGAATTGAAAGCCGAAGGAAAGCCGGAACAGATTTGGGACCGTATCCTTCCCGGAAAGATCGAACGCTTTATTTCAGACAACACAACGCTGGATCATGAGAAAGCGTTGTTGGATCAGAACTTTATCAAAGACGATAAAAAGAGCGTTGCAGAATACGTAAAAACGTACGGAGACGTAGAAGTAGTTGGTTTTAAACGTGTTTCTTTGATGTAACTGTTGAAGATCATTTTAAATAAAAGAAGAGGCTGAAAATTTTCAGCCTCTTTTTTTATATACCTAATAAGCGATTGAATGTACAGTACGTTCGCAAAATTCTATTCTTTTGCGATCTTAAAGGAACGGCTGCCGCCTTCAAAAAAGACAGTAACCAAATAAAGTCCCGTAGCTGCCGTTTCTAAATTTATTGTAGCCAGCGTACTGTTAGGAGATAGTTCCGTCATTTTTCTTCCGGAAAGATCAAAAACTTCTACTTTCTGCATGAACGATTCAGATTCAATATAGAGCAGTCCGTTTGACGGGTTCGGGTAAAAAGTGAAATTCGTATTTTCAATAGTTTCTATCCCAAGGTTGGTGCCCACCCCAAAAATCGTCTCGTAGGAATTCCCTCCAAATTCGGCAGTGATGTTGTACACTCCTTCAGGCCAGGTATTGTCTACATTATAGACCCAATGCGCCCATGCCGTGGCAAAGTCCCAAGGCGAATCAAAGGTCCAGTCGAACATCACCTCGTCGTTGGGATCGGTGATGGTAAAATGCGTTTGAGAGTTAAGTTGAATGTCCCTGTAAAACACACGTACTACCAATTCATCTCCGGGGTCAAAATTCAATGCTTCGTAAGTATTCTCTACCGTTGGACAAGCATCGTCAAAATTCTGTGAGTTTAACGTCCGAATCCTGTTAATCGTTGGCACATGATAGTCGGGTTGCGAAGCCCACCAACTATCAGTATTCAATGAATTACAAGGTCCCGCATACGGATCAATAAGATTGTCGGCCGCATCGTACACCTCAAAATGTAAATGAGGAATGGAACTGCTTCCGGAACTTCCTGCCGCGCCTAAATATTCTCCAATAGTCACACTATCGCCAATGTTTTTTGAAGTTATTGAACCATCCTTAAAGTGAAGATACCATGTTTGTGAGCCGTCCCCGTGTTCCAATACAATACCATTCCAATTAGGATTGCCATTATTGTTACAGTTCAGATCAAAGAACCCATCTCTTTTGTCTACTATAATTCCGGGTGCCGCAGCCACAATTTCCATCACCTCTTCCTGCATGCGTCGCCAAGGATACGGCCATAAAATATAATCGGTCCCCGCATGATTGCCCGTTGCCCAATCATAGGAGCGGGCTCCACAGTTGTAGTCTAACAAATTGCCATTGGGAGTGGGATCTTGATCCACCTGAAAATTGAGTGTATAATATCCGTAATCATTAAAACCTGCTTTGGCACGAATGGGCAGATTAAATAGAGGGGCACTCCCCTTCGTTTTAAATGCATTTGGATTCTTCTGAAGGATTCTTTTTTTATTTGCTTCTATATCTCTTTTAAGTTGTGTCCTTTCAGTGTCGGAAAGGCATTGTGTACTTTTTAAATGGATGGGCTTAAAGAATGCCGGGGGAACGGTTGCATTGTTTCTTGAATACACATGGGTACTCGGCACAGTATAACCTTCTTGAACCGGAGCAGACTTTGGTAAGGATTTCTCTTGGGCATGTGTGCCGAATGTGATAAATAGTGCGATACAAAGTAGTTGAATTTTCATAGAATGATATTTTTGTCTTGTTACACGTATGTTATATGTTGAAAGTATTTATATATAGTTCATCGTACAACTTTTAAATTGTCATCAATAAATCACTTGCAATTTCTTGAAACGAAATTTTCTTTTTCTGTAAACACCAACATTTTTCTTTATTTTTGCGCCTGTAAACTCACACTATGCAATACAAAAGGATTCTTTTAAAACTCTCGGGCGAAGCCTTAATGGGAACGCGACAGTATGGAATTGACCCGCAACGGCTAAAGGAATATGCCGAAGAAATTCAGCAACTTGTTGATCGTGGTGTGGAAGTGGCCATTGTAATAGGAGGTGGTAATATCTTTCGAGGTGTGGCCGGAGCCAGTCGTGGGATGGATCGGGTTCAGGCCGACCATATGGGGATGCTTGCCACGGTGATCAATGGGCTGGCGCTTCAGAGTGCCTTGGAAGACGAAGGGATTCCTACGCGGCTTCAAACTGCGATTAAGATCAATGAAGTGGCAGAGCCTTTTATTCGCCGTAAAGCCATTCGGCATCTGGAAAAAGGACGTGTAGTGATCTTTGGTGGAGGTACCGGAAACCCCTACTTCACTACAGATTCTGCTGCGGTTCTTCGTGCCATTGAGATAAGTGCCGATGTGATCCTTAAAGGAACCCGTGTGGACGGCATCTATTCCAGTGATCCGGAAAAAGACACCTCGGCTACAAAATTCGATTTTATTACCTTTGAAGATGTCCTTAAAAAAGGACTCAAGGTCATGGACACAACGGCCTTTACCTTAAGTCAGGAAAACGAATTGCCAATCATCGTTTTCGATATGAATACAAAAGGGAACTTATTAAAAGTAGTTTCCGGAGAAAAAATTGGAACCAAAGTGAATTTATAATAACAGCTGTCACTACCACGTTTTAAATGGCGTGATTTTTGAAAACTGATTATAAAAAAGTAACCATGGAAGAAGAAATTGATTTTATTATCGACAGTACCCGGGAAGCAATGGGGAAAGCGATCACTCATTTAGAAAAGAAACTGGTGAACATACGTGCCGGAAAAGCGAGTCCGTCAATGGTGGGCAGTGTCATGGTCGATTATTACGGTAGTCCTACTCCCCTCAATCAAGTAGCCAATGTAAATACCCCGGACGGAATGACAATCACCATCCAACCTTGGGAAAAGAATCTTATTCCCGAGATTGAGAAAGGAATACATCATGCTAATTTAGGCTTCAATCCTATGAACAATGGCGAGAGCGTGATCATTAATGTCCCCCCCCTTACCGAGGAACGACGCCGGGATCTTGCGAAGCAAGCCAAAGCCGAAGCTGAAGAAGCTAAGATTGGCGTGCGAAATGATCGTAAGAACGCAAATAATGAAATCAAGGACTTAGATATTTCTGAAGATCTTAAAAAGAATCTGGAGATCGATGTGCAAACCATGACCGACAAACACATTGCTAAGATCGAAGAGATCCTGGCGCGAAAAGAAAAGGAGATCATGACGGTCTAGACGTTTTTTTACGTTAAACAAAACACAATGTAGCGGCGATTTGCCGCTATATTTTTTACTTTTAACCCCCAATAATCCTTTCGCTATGCGCTATGTGTACCTTATCCTTTTATGTTTACTGGGATATTCCTTGTATGCGCAAGAACCGGCCATAAAGACCGAACAGGACACTACCGCAACTCGTACCGAGAAAAAACAAAATCCGTTTAATACGGGGTTCTATCCATTGGGGTTCTTCGATTTCGATCTTCGTTATTTGATCAAGTACAACAATTACGAAGGAATCCGCTTGGGCGTGGGCGGTGTTACCAATGATCGTTTATCTGAACGCTTCAAGATAGGAGGGTATTTCGCACGTGGTTTTAAGGATCAAGATATTAAATTTGGCATTGGGGGAAGTTTGCGTCTTAGCGACCCACACAATACATGGTTAAATTTATATTACAACGATGATATCAACGAGATTGGAAGTTTCAGCTATTTGACCGATGCACGTGTTTACTCGGTTTTTGAACCGCGCTTGGTGAATGTGACCCAATTCTATAAGCACCGATCATGGCAAACGAACATTCAGCATGAGTTCACGCCCAAGATCCTTTCCGAAGTGCGCTTTTCCCGAAGCAGGATCGATCAAATTGAGAATTATCAATTTGTTACAGATGAACAAATCTATACGAATTATGAATTGGCCGAAGTAACCGCTTCCATACGTATCTCCCCAAAACAAAACTTCTTTACTACAAAAGACGGTCGTATTGAATATTTCGACGGATTCCCGAAAATAAGTGCACAGATCACACAGGGTGTAAAAGGCATCACAAAAAGCGATTTCAATTATACCAAGCTGGGGTTGAAATTGGACTATTATATTAAGCGCACCGATCTCTCTTCTACCAACATTTTGCTGGAAGGATCTTATGCTACCGGAGATATTCCTTTAACCCATCTGTTTCACGCCTATCCCAACAGCCCCACCAAAGATGAGATCCTGCAGCGTTTCTCGGTAGCGGGACGCCGCAGCTTCGAGACCATGTATTTTGGAGAATTCTTTTCCGACAAGCTGGCCACGCTTCAAGTAAAACACAGTCTACGACGCTTCAATTTCGGGTCGCGATTTCAGCCGGAACTAGTTTTCATTACCCGGCATGCATTGGGAACTCTGGAAAAGCCCGAAGAGCATTTAGGAATTACGTTTAATACTTTGGACGAGATCTATTCTGAATCTGGTTTTGAACTTAACAAATTACTCTTTGGTTTCGGTCTCAGTTTCTCTTATCGGTATGGTTTCTATCATTTGCCGAAATTTGAAGACAACATTTCTTTCAAGTTTACTTTTTACCTCAAATTGTAAAAAACGCCGCTAAAAAGAATTTTATCCTTCTGGGGAATTCATACCTTTGCACAGCCCAAAATGGCATCTATTGGACAAACTTTTCAGCATCGGTTTTTGGAGTACGGTGGCGCGATTTATTCTTCGGAATAGAACCTTGCTTCTTATTGCAATTGCACTTATTACTGTGTTCTTCGCCATGCAGTGGAAACACATGCGCTTTACCTATACCGAAGCGAATTTGCTTCCGGATGACCATGAGATCAATGTCGAGTACAATAAATTCCTTTCAGAATTTGGCGAAGAAGGCAATCTTATCGTTCTTGGAATTAAAGATTCGGCGATTTTTACCCCTAAAGTATTCAACGCTTGGGCACAATTGTCTAATGATCTTCGTGCTTCTGAAGCAGTAGAACTAACCCTCGCATTGGGCGATCTTCAGAAACTGGAAAAAAACTCAGATACCGCCGGTTTCAAGCTTGTACCTTTTATACAGGATACTATTTTCACTACCGAAAAGCTCGCTAAATACAAGAACGAACTCTTCCATAAGCTTCCTTTCTACAACGGATTGGTCTATAGTCCTGACAAGGAATCTGTAAGAACAGCGGTTTATTTAAAAAAGAACATTGTAAACACGCCCCAGCGAAAGGATTTTATTGTGGACGTGCTTATCCCCAGAATAGAACAGTTTGAACTGGAAACAGGTGTACAGGTGTATACCTCAGGAATGCCGTATATTCGAACGCTCAACTCTCAAAACATTATCGACGAGATCGGGATGTTTATCGGGGCGGCATTGCTGGTTACATCGCTTATATTTTTCTTCTTTTTCCGTTCGGTACGGGCGACCCTCATTTCCATGGCGACAGTGATCATTGGTGTAATGTGGGCCTTTGGAACGTTGGGACTGCTTCATTACGAGATCACGGTATTGACTGCGCTCATTCCGCCGTTGATCATTGTTATTGGGATCCCAAACTGTATCTTCTTGATTAATAAATACCAGCAGGAAATCAAGCAGCATGGGAATCAGGCAAAATCCTTGCAGCGGGTGATCGCGAAAGTAGGGAACGCCACCTTAATGACCAATGTGACGACCGCTTCGGGTTTTGCCACCTTTATTCTTACAAATAGTCAGTTATTAAAAGAGTTTGGGATCGTGGCGTCCATCAACATTATCGCCATCTTCCTATTGAGCCTGTTTATTATACCCATCGTGTATAGTTATATGGCCATTCCGAAGTACAAACATTTAAAACATCTTAACAAAGAATGGATAAGTAAGTTCGTGAATTGGATGGAGCGCATGGTTAAGAACCATCGAATCGCCATCTACATATCGGCGGTATGTCTTCTTTGTTTAAGCATTGTAGGGATGTACAATATTAAGATCTCCGGAAGCATCATTGAGGACATGCCTAAAAATGCAGATTTTTTCAAGGACATTCAATTCTTCGAATCCGAATACGAGGGGATCATGCCGCTTGAGATCCTTATTGATACGAAACGCCAGAAAGGGGTTATGAAACTTGCCACGTTACAACGAATGGATGAGCTTCAAGAATACCTTCACGAAATTCCGGAACTCGCAAAACCACTCTCCGTCGTTGAACTCGTAAAATATTCGAAGCAGGCTTACTACAACAATAACCCGGAATACTATCAGTTACCCAACAGTCAAGAGCGTACCTTCTTACTTTCGTACGCCAAAGGAAGTGCAGATCGCACCAACCTGTTGTCAAGTTACGTAGATTCCACCGGTCAATATGCCCGTATCACCACCTTTATGAAGGATACAAAGACCGAGCGTTTTGAAAGGATCGAAGAAGACCTGAGGTCAAAAATCGATAAAATCTTTCCTCCGGATCGTTATGAGGTTTCCTTGACCGGAAAGGCCCTAGTGTTTCAAAAGGGAACAAAATACTTGGTAAACAATCTTATCATTTCACTGTCTCTGGCCATCTTTCTCATTGCCTTATTCATGGCCTGGATGTTCCGTAGCTTGCGAATGATTTTAGTTTCCCTTATTCCCAACCTGCTTCCGCTGATAATTACCGCGGGCCTTATGGGCTTTATAGGCGTTCCCATAAAACCTTCTACTATTTTGGTATTTAGTATTGCTTTCGGGATCTCAGTAGATGATACCATTCATTTTTTAGCCAAATACAGGCAAGAACTTATTGCGAACAATTGGCGTATTAAAAAGTCGGTGTATGCAGCTTTAAAAGAAACAGGCGTGAGTATGTTCTATACCTCCATTGTATTGTTCTTTGGCTTTTCGGTCTTTACCATTTCGAGTTTTGGGGGGACTGTGGCCTTAGGGGCGCTTGTTTCTGCCACTCTATTGTTTGCCATGCTGGCTAATTTATTACTGCTCCCCTCACTGTTATTATCTTTGGAAAAGAGTATTGCTAACAAAGAGACCCTAAAACAACCCGCATTGAAGATCATCCCGGATTCTGAAGAAGAAGACGAAGATGAGACTGTGCTTTAGTTGCTCCTTTTCGTACTAAGAAGTATCTTTATGCCCTTAAAAATTTTGAACATGCAGCATACAGAAATAATTAAGGTATTACGCACTGAGCCCTCGCTACACGAAATAATGGTACGGGGTTGGGTGCGCAGTTTCAGAAGCAATCGATTTATCGCGTTGAATGATGGTTCCACCATTCACAACTTACAGTGCGTTGTCGATTTTGAAAATTTTGAAGAATCCCTTCTGAAAAAGATCACTGTAGGGGCTGCCATTGAGGTTGTTGGTCATCTGGTAGAAAGTCAGGGCCAAGGGCAGGCTGTAGAGATACAAGTTTCAAAGATTAAGATTCTTGGTGAGGCAGATCCTGAAGAAGTAAAGCGCACCATTCTTTCGCCGAAGCGTCACAGTATGGAATTCCTTCGAGAGCAGGCACACCTTCGGGTACGTACCAATACGTTTGGTGCCGTGATGCGTTTGCGCTCTAAACTGGCCTTCGCTATTCATGAATATTTTCAGAAAAACGGATTTTATTATATGCATGCGCCCATCATCACGGGCAGTGATGCAGAAGGAGCCGGAGAGATGTTTCGGGTAAGTGCCCTAGACCCTAAGAACCCTCCTCTCGACGAAAATGGAAACATCGACTATAAAGAAGACTTTTTCGAAAAGGAAACCAATCTTACTGTAAGCGGGCAACTCGAGGCAGAAACCTATGCGATGGGATTAGGGAAGGTATATACCTTCGGACCTACGTTTCGGGCAGAGAATTCAAATACTTCACGCCATTTGGCCGAATTTTGGATGATCGAGCCTGAAGTAGCTTTTTGTGACCTTGACAGCAATATGGATCTCGCTGAAGACTTTATAAAATACGTAATACAGTTTGCTTTGGACAACTGCCAAGATGATCTGGAGTTCCTAGAGAATCGTCTCCTGGATGAAGAGAAGAACAAGCCACAGGCAGAACGTAATGAGATGTCCCTTAGAGAGAAGCTTCGGTTTGTCCTCGAGAATAATTTCAAGCGCGTGAGTTATACTGAAGCCATTGAATTATTAAAACGCTCTAAACCCAATCAGAAGAAGAAATTCAAATATATCATTGAAGAGTGGGGTGCCGATCTGCAAAGTGAACATGAGCGATATTTGGTAGAGAAACACTTTAACTGTCCCGTTATCCTTTTTGACTATCCTGCAAATATCAAGTCGTTTTATATGCGATTAAATGATGATGGGAAAACCGTTCGGGCTATGGATGTTCTATTCCCCGGAATTGGAGAGATCGTAGGGGGTTCACAGCGAGAAGAACGCTATGAGGTACTAAAGCAAAAGATGGAAGTTATGGGCATTCCTCAAGATGAATTGTATTGGTACTTGGATCTGCGTAAGTTTGGAACTGCCGTACACAGCGGATTTGGTCTTGGGTTTGAACGTTTGGTTCAATTCGTAACCGGGATGAGCAACATTCGGGATGTGATCCCGTATCCCAGAACTCCCGGCAATGCCGAATTTTAAGTATAAATCACAAGCTTTTATTAAAACCAGCAACTTGTATTCTTTAGTGGCTGGTTTTTTTTAACTTTATATGTCACTATAGATTATCATGCTAAAGCAACAGTTAAACTTTAAATTATCACAAAAGCTTTCTCCGCAACAAATCCAGTTGATGAAGCTTATTCAATTGCCCACTCAGGCTTTTGAGCAACGCATCGCACAGGAGATGGAAGAAAATCCTGCACTGGAAGGAGGAAAGGAGGATGCAGACACCTTTGAAGATGATCTAAACAACCAAGATTCCTATGAAGACGATTACGATGACGGATCTGAAGTGATCGAGACCGAGATCAACGTAGACGATTATCTTAGTGATGACGAGACGCCCAGCTATAAGCTTGCGGCAAATAATTACAGTGCAGACGATGACGACAAGCAAACTCCCTATGCTTCAGGGACATCCTTTACCCAGCACCTCATGCAGCAGCTTAACACCTATCGGCTGGACGAAGAGGAAGAGGAGATCGCTCTTTTTTTGGTGGGAAGCGTAGACGAAAGCGGCTACATTCGAAGGGATTTGGAAGATATAGTGGACGATCTGGCTTTTACTCAGAATGTATATACTTCCGAAGCAAAAATTGAAAAGGTTTTACAAATCGTTCAAGACCTAGATCCTGCAGGGGTGGGAGCTCGCAGTCTTCAGGAATGTTTGCTCATTCAACTGAAGCGCAAAGAGTCGACCCCGCCGGTGGCCTTGGCCACGCAATTAATAGAAGAGAGTTTCGATCATTTTTCGAAGAAGCACTATAAGAAATTACTTCAGAAATACGACATAACCGAAGATCAGTTACGCGATGCAATTCAAGAGATAGAAGGGTTGAACCCGAAACCGGGCGGAACCTATTCCGGCAACAATAGGATTGTAGAACATGTGGTACCGGATTTTGCCATCAAGATCGTGGATGGTGCGCTTGATCTCACATTAAACGGCAGAAACGCTCCCGAATTACACGTATCACGCGAATATACCAATATGCTGAAAGGCTATAAGGCCGCCAAGGAAAAGTCGAAATCGCAGAAAGATGCCGTTATGTTCATTAAGCAGAAACTGGATGCGGCAAAATGGTTTATCGATGCGATAAAACAACGACAACAAACCCTGTATGTGACCATGAATGCAATCATGCATCATCAAGAGGAGTATTTTTTAACAGGTGATGAGCGAAAACTAAAGCCAATGATCCTTAAGGACATTGCCGATAAGATAGGTATGGATGTTTCCACAGTTTCCAGGGTTGCCAACAGTAAGTATGTAGATACCCCCTACGGAACCAAGCTTATAAAGGAATTTTTCAGTGAGTCCATGAAGAACGATCAAGGGGAGGATGTCTCCACACGTGAGATCAAAAAAATCCTTGAGATCACTATTTCCGAAGAGAACAAGCGAAAGCCTTTAACAGACGATAAGCTAGCGAAGATCCTGAAGGAAAAAGGATACCCCATTGCACGGCGTACGGTCGCCAAATACAGAGAACAATTAGACCTGCCGGTGGCACGCCTTAGAAAAGAGATCTGATGGACTATTTCCTTCGCTTTGGAGCCTATGTAATGCACCCGCTTCTCATGCCACTTTTTGGAACGTTGCTTTATTTTGGCATTACCCCAAGATATGTCGAACCCGAGCTCATACAAGCAAAGGTGGCGGCTGTTGCCATCATTACTTTGTTTATTCCCCTTATCACTTTTTTCCTACTGAAGAACATAGGCGTTATAGCATCCATTCATCTCGCGGAGGTAAGAGAACGTAAGGTTCCTTTAATGATTCAAAGCGTACTGCTCTTGCTCATTATAAAAATGGTCTTTGATCCCTATGACAGCCCGGAAATGTATTACTTTTTTATTGGTATTCTTTTTTCGGCAATAACGGCTCTTTTTCTAGTGTTCTTCAAGTTTAAGGTAAGTTTGCACCAAATGGGAATCGCCGGACTCACCATGTTCCTAATTGCCCTAAGCGTTCATTTTAAAGTGAATATGCTTTTATGGATAGGATTTTTCTTTTTCAGCAACGGATGGGTTGCTTCTTCGCGTCTGCATACCCAATCACACACTTATCCCGAATTAATTATCGGGTTCTTCGTGGGACTTATTCCGCAACTAATTTTAGTCTCTTTCTGGCTATAGGATATAGAACATCAATCCTATTTTAATAGTACTAAAATCGAAGGGCTCCCCATCTGTTGTGACGGCATCCTTAAAAAATGGGGCCAGATTGTAATACCCGTAGAAATTGAAGGTATTATAGCCGAAACTAAGCGTAGCGCCTAGTCGTATTCGTTGAAATTGAGGAATGTCTGTTTGGATCACCTCGTTCTCCGGTTGCTTGAACGTGGAGCGATACCAGTAGGTATACCCTACGCGAAATCCGGCATGAATCCTCCAGAACTTATAGATTTCGGGTGTGGAGGTGCGCCATCGAAACTCTACAGGAGCTTCAATGGTAGCCATACTAAGCCTGTTTGAGTCGAAATCGACCTCATCATTAAGTACTACAAACAAGGTCTCTTCAGATTCTAGTTCACCTATAAAAAGTGTTTGTCCGAATCGGTCGAATGCAAGCCCTGCTCCAATGGCCACAGCAACATTTCTCCTTTTATTAACGGGCATGTCCCTAAGATATCCAAAATGTAATCCCCCGGAGAGTCCCCTAATGGAAACATCGTCCGGCACAGCACTTAGGAAATTGTAGGTGATTCCAAGATAGAATTGATCTTCCCTGTATAAGGAATCTACCTTTTTGACCAAAGTGTCCTGTGCTATCCCTTTTGTTAGCGCAAAAAAGGTTAGAAAGAATATACAATAAAGTTGACTGCGAGACATAGGTTAAAGATAATTGTATTTGCCAATATCCAAAATAAAAAAACACCTTGAAAAATATCAAGGTGTTCACATTATGTATAGCAATATAACTTAGTTTTCGGTTTCGTTACCTGGCGTTGTGATGTAGATAATTTTCAACATATTCAACTCTCTAAGTTCTTGCTTAATATCAGAAACTAATCCTGTATTGGTTTCTTCATCTACTTTTAAAGCAACCATTACTTTATCCTGAAGCTCAGGACGTAGCTTAGCTCGTAGCTCGGTCAAAGCGAATTTTATATTTCCAACATCGGTGTACTTATCTCCAATTTGGATCTTTCCTTCAGTGCCATATTTATCTTGGTAACGTTGACTGGGCTTCCCTGCATAGATATAAACGGAACGGTCTTTCTTCAGTTTTTCAACTTGATCTGCCTTAGGCAAGGTATTTTGAACCAATAAATTATTGTCCCGCAGAACGGTTACCACCATAAAGAAGAACAACAACATGAATACAATATCCGGTAAGGACGCTGTATTAACTGCCGGTACTTCGCTACTTTTTTTCTTTGTGAATTTTGACATGTTCTTTATTGTTTATTGTCCTTGCTTCTTAGGTTGTGCTTCAGAGAGTTTCATAGGGAACAACTGTTGGATATTCTCCAGTTTTTCCTGCACAGCCTCTTCATCTCCTTGAAAACTACCTTCATCGATTGCTTTCTTAACCTCAGTAAATTTCCAACCATAAAGACGTTGTGATTCTCTGTCTCTTAGAAAATTATAGGCCGCCACCAGTTCATTCTGAACAGCGATATACATCTTATAAGATGTTAACCGATCGTTTTGAACAGAGATAACTGCTTTGTCGGGATTGTCTGAAGAAGCAGGATCTCGTTGTCCTTTACAGTAACTGCAATACAATGGATCTCCCGCAGGTGCACCTCCATTATCCAGAAAGGCGATAGCTGCCTGTCTAAGGTCCTTAAGATCCATCAATTCTTCTTCGACGAGGAGTTGATCGCTCTTGTTCACGTTAACCACAAACAAGTTCTTTTGCTTGATGATAACATCTTCCGGTTCTACTTCTTCCATGGGTGGCAACTGTCTCGCAATCCCCTTGTCTTTTTCAATGGTTGTTGTTACCAAGAAAAAGATAAGCAGTAGGAAAGCGATGTCTGCCATAGACCCCGCATTTACTTCGGGTGTTGCTCTTCTTGCCATTATTTTGAAACTTTTTTGATTCCGCTAAAAATCATTGCACCCACAGCTAATACAGCCATGATGTAAAAGACATAAAGTCCCGTAGACACCCATTTCGAACCACTGGCTGAAAGCATTTGACCGTCTTTAAGTTGTGTCTCGGTACCATCGGCAAGGACGTACGAAATAATTACGATCAAAAGAAAAGCACCGATTGATACAAGTGTATTCTTTACATTTCCAGAAAATACCCCCTTAAGTACGAAGACTAGAACAAAGGCCAGTGTAATCGCCAAAGTGATATACGCAATGTATAGATATCCGTCTACGCCTTCACCCGTTTGAGCCACCACATCTCCTCCTTTTGAAAGGATCATGGCTAAAAACACGATACCGGCCAGACTTAGCAGTATTGCTACTATTTTTAATATTTTATGTAAACCCATTCTATTGGTTTTTTATAATTATCTTTTGTTTTTATAGTCTACAAGCATGTCTATCAATGTGATAGAAGCATCTTCCATACTGTTTACGATACTATCGATTTTTGCAATAATATAGTTGTAGAAGATTTGTAGGATAATTGCAACAATTAGACCAAATACTGTAGTCAATAATGCTACTTTAATACCTCCGGCTACCAAGGAAGGGTTCATGTCTCCAGCAGCTTCGATCTTATCGAAAGCCAAGATCATACCAATTACCGTACCCATGAAACCAAGCATAGGTGCCAAGGCGATAAATAAAGAGATCCAAGAAACATTCTTTTCCAACTGCCCCATTTGCACACCTCCATACGCAATTACCGCTTTCTCTGCAGCATCAATACTCTCGTCTGCACGATCCAACCCTTGGTAGTAAATAGAAGCAACAGGCCCTTTTGTATTTCTACAAACTTCCTTCGCCGCTTCAATTCCACCACTGTTTAGTGCATCTTCAACGTTCTCAGCTAATTTTTGAGTGTTGGTAGTAGAAAGGTTTAAATAGATAATTCTTTCGATAGCAATTGCCAACCCTAGAATTAAACAAAGAAGTACAATTCCCATAAACTCAGGACCTCCTTCGATAAAACGTTGTTTTAAATTTTGATGCCATCCTACAGACTCTTCGGAAGCTGCCGCTGCTTCTTCCTCCTGAATAATAGTTACAGTGGCCGCCGTTACCAATGCCTGTACATTAGTAGGCAGGGTTTGTGCAGCTGTTGCATTTGCGTTCATGGATCCCGCAAAAACGAATGCAGAAATCGCCAAAATAGAAAATAATTTTTTCATTGCTATCGACTTAAAGTTTGATTTTAGTTAAAGGTTTAAAGATATAAAATAATTTAGTTAATCTCCAAGAATAAAATTTGTTCTACGCCCGTAATCACTATAATTTCGAGCTAATGCCTTCAATATAAGTTGAAATGTAATCTTACGATACAAAGTACATTAATTTTATTGTTATCCCTGCCAATTTTGAACTAATTTCTTTTGAAACTCTTTCACACAAAATTGGGGCTCTCTTGTTCTATAGAACTAACACGCATCTTCAACAACACCTAGCGCCCTTTACTATGGAAAGTTCTATATAACGAGTGCCGGCAATACATTACAGAACATCCGCTGCGCGGCTTATAGTTGCTCACGCAAAAATTTGCTTAAGCACACTCCTGTGGATTATCGCTCCGCCTTCGGCGAACCGATGATCCCAAATTGAATGCTGGCAATACATTACAGAACATCCGCTGCGCGGCTTTCATTTGCTCACGCAAAAATTTGCTGAAGCAAGCTTCGACAAATTTTCTTATTCGCAAATGTATTCGCAGAGAGGAAGGGATTCGAACCCTCGATACGCTTTTGGCGTATACACACTTTCCAGGCGTGCGCCTTCGACCACTCGGCCACCTCTCTATTACATTAATTTGACGGGCTCGCCAAAGGGGTGGCAAATAACAAAAAAAAATGAGTCAAAACAACTATTTCCACTGTTAATTTATACCATTTCCCCGCGTAGGGAAGTTTCAAATATTGTTTTGAAACTCTTTGGTGAGACCTTCTGACCTAACAGGTACATCAACTTAGCTAAGGCAGCTTCGGTCGTGCAATCTTTTCCCGAAATGACACCCATCCGTTTTAGTTCAATACTGGTTTCATACATCCCCATAGCCACGCTTCCGCCGGAACATTGGGTTACATTTATTACAGGAATTCCTCTTCCGATCAAATCTTTTAATGCGCGAATGAACCATTCTTCGTTGGTAACATTCCCACTGCCGTAAGTTTCTAGCACAAGTCCCTTTATTTCAGGATAATTGAACAAATGTAAGACCGTCGTTTCATCAATACCGGGAAACATTTTTACTAAAAGAATGTTCGATTCCATCGTTTTATGAACGCGTAATTTCTTTCTTCTGTTGGGTCGGTATAAGGCCTCATTATTTATTACGAGATGTACACCACTTTCCACGAGGGCAGGATAGTTTAAGGAGGCAAATGCTTCAAAATGTTCGGCATTTATCTTTGTTGTCCTGTTAGCGCGGTATAATTTATATTCAAAATAAAGGCAAACTTCGGCTATCTTAGAATGTCCCTTTTCTCGCAAGGCTGCGATTTGAATGGAAGTAATTAAATTCTCCTTTGCGTCTGTACGCAAGTCACCTATAGGCAATTGAGAGCCTGTAAACACCACCGGTTTGCTTAAATTTTCCAACATAAAACTAAGCGCAGAGGCAGTGTACGACATGGTATCGCTTCCGTGAAGCACCACGAAACCATCAAAAGCTTCATACTGCTCCTCGATGATGGTGGCAATATCTGCCCAATAGCCGGGATTCATATTAGAACTGTCAATAGGTTGTTTGAAACTGGTCGTTGCAATGGTACAATCCAACAGTTTTAATTCCGGAATGTGTTTTAAAAGGTCCTTGAAATTAAAATTACGCAAGGTGCCGGTTTCAAAATCCTTGATCATCCCAATGGTTCCCCCTGTATATATTAGGAGTATGTTCGCTTTTGTATCCATAGGCTTCTTAGACTATTTTATTGGTTTATATGCCGAAGACTTCTTTCGAATTGGCTGTGGTAACAGCTGCGACCTCAGCTTCAGAACATCCGTAGAGCACTGCCACTTTCTTGCAAATTAATGAAAGATAGCTGCTTTCGTTGCGTTTTCCTCTGTAAGGCACAGGCGCAAGGTAAGGTGCATCAGTTTCTAATACGATATGCTTTAGGTCGATCTGGTTCAAGAACGTATCCACCTTACCATTCTTAAACGTAATTACGCCTCCTATTCCTAATTTCATATTATAAGAGATCGCTCGCTTTGCTTGTGATAAGGTTCCGGTAAAACAGTGAAAAATTCCGAAGAGATCATCACCCTTCTCCGTTTCCAATACCTCAAAGATCTCATCGAACGCTTCTCTGCAATGGATCACTATAGGAAGCTTATATTTTTTGGCAAGTTGTATTTGATGTCGAAATGCTTTTTTTTGAAGTTCGAGTGTGGACGTATCCCAATACAGGTCAATCCCGATTTCTCCTACCGCGTAGAACTTCCTTTTTTGGAATTGTGCTTCGACGTGACGAAGCTCGTTATCAACATTTTCCTTCACCGAAGTTGGGTGCAATCCCATCATTAAAAATACCTTTTCCGGATGTTGCTGTTCTAAAGTATACATCGCTTTGGTGTACGTACTGTCGATTGCAGGTATAAAAAACCTTTTTACCCCGGCATCCATGGCGCGCTCCATCATTGCTTTACGGTCTTCTTCAAAAGCCTCACTGTATAAATGCGTGTGGGTATCTGTTAACATGATGGCAAAGCTAACTATTTTGTTCCCTATCTTTGAAAAAAATTGTGTGATGCAACTAAGAAATTTACTAGAAACCAAGGGTTTTTACAGAATTCCTTTGAAAAAACTGAAATCGGGACACTATTGCTTTCAAGTTAAGATCAACAAAAATGTGGGGGTCTTTATTTTGGACAGTGGTGCTTCAACCAGCTGTATTGGTTTTGAAAGCATTGAATACTTTCAGTTAAACAATGAAAAAAGTGATGTAACCGCAGCCGGAGCAGGTGCCGTAAATATGAAGACTGAAGTTGCACGCAACAATCACATTGCCATTGGCCTTTGGTCCACAAAGAAGGTAGATTTTGTATTGTTCGACCTTTCACATGTAAATGAAGCCTTGCGGCAAGTGGAAGAAGGGCCGGTTCACGGTATTATAGGAGCCGATTTCCTAAAAGATGTAAGAGCCGTGATCGATTATGGCAGAAATTGCCTGTATGTCAAGTAGAAAAAGCGAAATATTAACAGTTTACTTTAAAAAAACTTGTTACTTTTAAATAGTACCTAACAACCTAACAAATTTTGATTAAATTCCTGGCTCTTCTCGTCATTAGCTTTTTATACCCTTATTTTGGGTATACTCAGGATATTGGGTATTATCAAAAGGCCGCAGATACAGCACGCGATCCTCTTGTAAAGTTGGAAATGCTCGATTCGGTTATTATAAATTCCTTTCGCAGAAAGGACGATGACAGTTTTGTACAATACAGTCTTGAGTATATTGATCTGGCAAAGGACCTAGACAGTATAGAACAGGCCGCCCGCAAGGCTATGAACCTACAGTTCATTCTAACTAATAAAAAAAACAAACCCAAGAAGGCTGTTTCGGTTATCAATGGTGTTTTAGCGCACAAGTATAAGATCAAAGACAGTTTTTTGTTAGGGGGTTTGTATCTTAAAAGAGGAGGTGCCAACTACCGCATAGATCTTAAAGAAGCTATTGAAGATTATACCCTGGCCTTGGAAAATTTTTCTAAGGAAGGTGATTCTATTTATGTTGCCGATGCGTACCTGTTTCGAGGACAGGCATATTCAAATTTGGGAAATTTTGTGCCGGCAGGTGAGAGCTATAGAAAAGCCTATGATTATTACGAGGCGTTAAAGGATTATCCGTATATGGTACATGCGCAGCAAGGGATCATCACTATGTTCAGCATGAATGGATTCTATGAGAAAGCCCTTGAAGAGCGTGAAAAAATTATTAAGAAGTTACAGGACCTTAAACTCAACGATTATATTGCCTTAGAATATTACAATCAAGCTCTCGATTTTAAAAAGATGGGTGAGAAAGAGCTTCAGTTGGAATACCTCAACAAAGCTGTTGCCATTCTGGACCAATCTTCTTCCGAAGAACGAGACCTTCTTCAATCCATTTATGTTCATGCAAAATTGGTAGAATATTACTCCACCGAAAAAGACATCGAAAAGGCTACAGAACAAATGAAATTGTTGCAAAAATGGTTTGTAAATATTGATGATCTCAACACACAGGTAAGTTTTTACGGAGCGTTGGCACATTATCATTTTGCGCTGGGCGATCTCGATACGGCGCTGAAATATGCGAAGTTAAAGCTGGCGGGCTCCAAATCGTATAATTATATGGACGCCATCCTAGACTCCTACGGTCTGTTAGCCAAGATCTACGCTGAAAAGGGAGACTACAAGAAAAGCCTGGAAAGCAGGGATGCATATACGTCTATAAGCGATTCCATTTACAATCGAAGTACTGCAAATGCTTTGGCCTATTACCAAACCTTGTATGAAACTGAAAAAAATGAAAAGGAACTCGTTGAAAAGAACACAAACATACAACTACTGGAAAAAGACAACGAAGCCTTTAAAAAAGTGGTTGCCTTTTCCAGTTTGGCCGTTCTCTTGTTATTTGGGTTGATCTTGCTTTTTAGAAATCAGCAAAACTTGAAGAACAATAAAGACCTTCAAGAAAAATTTAGTCAAAAATTACTGGTCTCTCAGGAAGAAGAACGAAAAAGGATCTCTAAAGACTTGCACGATGGCCTTGGCCAGCGACTTCTCCTGCTTAAAAATAAAGTGATTTCCAATGGGGATGATGATACCAAGAAAATGGTCGACAGCGCCATTGATGAAGTTCGTACCATATCACGTGACCTTCATCCGTTCCAGCTTCAGGAGATGGGAATCACCAAAGCGATACAACACACACTTACCCAAATCGATGAGAACACTACCCTATTTATCTCTTCGGAAATAGATAATATAGACGATCTGTTTACACCGGAGCAAGAAGTTAATATATACCGAATTGTTCAAGAGAGTTTGAACAATGTAATAAAGCATGCCAAAGCGGAAGCAAGTAAGGTTGCTATCAAGAAACTAACCAACAATATTGTAATCTCGATTCGTGATAATGGCAAAGGCTTCGATTTTGCTGAAAAGTTTCAAGACACACGCTCGCTGGGATTAAAAACCTTGCTTGAGCGAACCAAATTCCTAAAGGGTCAAATGAAGGTACAATCCAAGATCAATGGAGGGACTACTTTAGAATTTCAATTTCCTGTATAATGAAAAAAGACACCATTATTATTGCAGACGATCATCCGCTCTTATTAAAGGGGCTGAATGATTTTTTGGTGGAAAAAAAGTACAACATCATAGGAAGTGGAAATAACGGTCGCGAAGCGTATAATCTAATCACTAAATTAAACCCTGACATTGCAATTTTAGACATTCAAATGCCCTTTATGTCGGGTTTAGAAATTGCGCAAAAATGTAAGACCAATTGCTTGGACACCAAGATCATTTTAATTACACTTCACAAAGAGAAGGAATTGTATGAGCAAGCGCAAGACCTCAATATCTTTGGATATGTTCTTAAAGAGTTTGCTTTAGAAGAAATTGAGACATGCATTAAAATGGTTTCTGAAGGTAATCCATTCTTTAGTCCTAAAATAAAAGAACTGCTGGGCGACAACAATGTAGAAAATGAAGCACTGAAAGACCTGACCCCTTCCGAAAAGAAAATATTAAAGCTTATTGCAAACGACAAAACCAATAAGGAGATCGCCTCCCTTCTTTTTATTTCGTATCGAACCGTCGAGAAACACCGAAGCAATATCATCTCAAAACTCGCTTTGGAACACAAGACCAACAGCCTTCTCATTTGGGCTAAAGAGCATCACGATAAGCTTATATAAGTCTTGTTCTTCAATTATTTATCCAATTTACGTGTTTACACGTATTTCAAATTTGTCAATAATTTCTCACTTTTACCCTATGAAAGATTCGATGTTGATAAGCGAAGAAAAACATAAGAAGGACCGGGGCAAAAAAGTTGTTGTGGTGCTTCTGGTTATTTTCATCGTCGCCATCGTCTTACTAAACGTAATAAATTATTTTGTTTCTTATAAATAAGTTTTTGATTAGAATTTCAACTAACTAATCTAATGAAAAAACCCGGTGCAGTTGCATCGGGTTTTTTATGTTTAAAAGGCTTATAAACTACAGTTCCAAGGCTTTCTTTATGTCATTATTCATAAGCAGTTCTGTAGGATTCTCCAATGCTTCTTTTACAGCAACCAAGAATCCAACAGATTCTCTTCCATCGATAATTCTATGATCGTAGGATAACGCAACGAACATCACTGGTGCAATGGCAATGGCGCCATCCCGCACCACGGCACGTTCTACAATGTTGTGCATCCCCAGGATCCCCGATTGAGGCGGATTGATAATTGGGGTCGACAACATACTTCCAAAGACTCCACCGTTGGATATGGTGAAGGTCCCTCCCGTCATTTCATCAACAGTGATCTGTCCGTCTCGTGCACGTATTGCCAATCGTTTTACTTCGGCTTCGACACCTCTAAATGTTAGATTCTCTGCATTGCGAATTACCGGCACCATAAGACCCTTTGGACCCGACACAGCAATAGAGATGTCCTTAAAATCATGTTTTATTTGGTAGTCACCATCGATCATGGAGTTAACATCCGGGTACAGGTCTAAAGCGCGAACTACCGCCAAGGTGAAAAAAGACATGAAGCCTAGGCTTACCCCGTGTTTTTCCTTGAATTTTTCCTTGTACTCTTCCCGAATTTCAAAAATAGCGCCCATGTCTACTTCATTGAAAGTAGTAAGCATGGCAGTCTCATTCTTAGCCGCCACCAATCGCTCCGCTACCTTACGGCGAAGCATGGATAATTTTTTGCGTTCTGTTCCGCGTCCTCCTGCGCCCGGTGTTCCCATGGACGGTGTGGCGTTTTCGGCATCGCTTTTAGTGATTCTTCCATCTCTGCCCGATCCTTTCACGCTAGAGGCATCGATTCCTTTTTCAGAAAGTATCTTCTTGGCAGCAGGCGAGGGTGTACCTGTTGCATAACTCTTTGTATCCTGTGCCTGTGATTGCGTCGAGGATTTAGAAGGCGTTTCGGCTTTGGGTGCGGCCTTCTCTCCTGTATCCTTTTGCTTGGCATTCTGTTTATCCAGATCCGGGGCAGCATTTTCTCCACCCGACTCATCACCCGGATTTTTATAGGTTTCTATATCTTCTTTTCCGTCTGGTCGCTCAGCTTCCGTGTCAATTAGGCAAACGACTTCACCCACGGCCACGGCATCCCCTTCTTCCGCCTTTAGTGTAATAATTCCACTGGCTTCAGCCGGAAGTTCTAAGGTCGCCTTATCACTGTCTACTTCTGCAATGGCTTGGTCCTTTTCCACCCAATCACCATCGGCAACGAGCCACTGTGCTATTTCTACTTCGGTTATGGATTCTCCCGGAGACGGGACTTTCATTTCTAATGCCATAATATATCTATTTTCCTAATAGGAGTTTTTATTCTATTCTTCTTCGCGATTGAAAACACTTTCAATCACTTTAGAGTGACGCAATTTTGAACGTACACTGCTTCCTGAGGCAGGTGCTGCATACATTTTTCTACTACATACTCTAAAATTCTTGGCCTCTTCAAAATGCAGCAATATATGCGCATAGGCTCCCATATTTCTGGGTTCCTCCTGTGCCCATACCACATCTTGAGCATTCTTGTATTTTTTAATGATTTCCTTCATGCCCTCTGTTGGCAATGGAAACAATTGCTCCACCCGCACCAGTGCAACATCCATTCGATCTAATTCCTCTCTTTTTTCCAGAAGGTCGTAATAGAATTTACCTGTCACAAAAACCAATGAAGTAACCGATGCGACCTTTACATTGGCATCATCAATAATCATTTGGAAAGACCCATTGGCCAATTCTTCTTTGGTGGAAACCACTTTGGGATGTCTTAGCAAACTCTTGGGCGTAAACACAATAAGTGGTTTACGGTACTGTACTTTCATCTGTCTGCGCAGTAAGTGATACATGTTGGCAGGAGTTGTACAATCTGCTACAAACATATTATCCTTTGCACATAATTGAAGATATCTTTCCATGCGTGCCGAGGAATGTTCGGCGCCTTGTCCTTCGTATCCGTGAGGCAATAACAACACCAATCCGTTTTGCAATTTCCATTTGTCCTCAGCAGCCGAAATGTATTGGTCGATCATGATCTGTGCTCCATTGCTAAAGTCACCAAACTGTGCTTCCCACAGGGTGAGTGTCTTCGGACTTGCCATCGCATATCCGTAATCGAATCCAACAACGCCATATTCCGAAAGCAACGAATTGTAAATATAAAAGTCTCCTTGCGCGTCCTTCAACTCATTCAGCAATACTATTTCTTCTTCACTTTCCTCCACTTTAAGGACGGCGTGACGGTGTGAGAAGGTTCCCCTTTCTACATCCTGTCCACTCATGCGCACATCATAGCCTTCCTTTAAAAGGGTTCCGTAAGCCAAGAGTTCTCCCATGGCCCAATCCAGCTTATTGTCCTCAAAATACATCGTATGTCTCGCTTCAATAAGTTTGGATATCTTCCGCAAGAATTTCTTATCCTTCGGCAGTTGGGTAATCACTTTAGCGATGTCGGTAAGGGTATCCAATTCTACTCGGGTATCGACCGCTTCCATCATCGTGTCCTCTTCGGCATAGATATATCCCTGCCACTCATCCTGCATAAAGGCCGTGATCTCGGTCTTTTCTTCTTTTCTGGAATCTTCCAGGTTCTCTTCCAGTTTGTCCTTATACTCTTGTTCTAATTTTGCCGTATACCCTTCATCAATAAGACCTTCTTTAAATAACTTTTCGGCATAGATATCGCGCGGGTTATTGTGTTTGGCAATGGCCTTATAAAGTTTTGGTTGTGTAAATCTGGGCTCGTCTCCTTCATTGTGACCGTACTTTCGGTATCCCAACAAGTCGATGAATACATCACGTCCAAATTCCATTCGGAAATCCAACGCGAACATCATGGCATGCACCACTGCCTCGGCATCGTCTGCGTTAACATGCAGTACGGGTGACAATGTAACTTTTCCAACGTCGGTACAATAGGTAGAAGATCTCGCGTCCAAATAATTGGTAGTAAAACCAATTTGGTTATTTACCACAATATGAATTGTTCCTCCTGTCTTATACCCGTCCAACTGTGCCATTTGAATGATCTCATAGACCAATCCTTGTCCGGCAATGGCGGCATCTCCGTGCACTATAATTGGCAACACGGCCATCGGGTTGTCTTTATGGTGATCGTCCTGTTTTGCACGGGCGATCCCTTGAACGACTGCTCCTACCGTCTCCAAGTGAGAGGGGTTAGGTGCAATATTTAAGTTGATTTCCTTTCCCGAATGGCTCTTTCTTTTTGAAGTCCAACCCAAATGGTACTTTACATCACCGTCGAATATATCTTGAGCATAGTCCTTCCCGTCAAATTCACTAAAGATGTTCTTGGCACTTTTACCGAAAATATTGGTCAAGGTACTAAGTCGGCCCCTGTGAGCCATCCCCATTACAAACTCTTCGACACCTTTCTCTGCCGCCCCCTCAATGAGCGCATCCAGCGCCGGAATCAAGCTTTCCCCACCTTCAAGTGAAAATCGCTTCTGCCCCACATATTTAGTATGTAAGAAGGTTTCAAAAGAAACGGCTTCATTTAATTTTTTAAGAATATGCTTTTTCTGTTCCGCTGTGAACTTGGGCTGATTATCGTTAACATTCAGCTTCTTTTGGATCCATTCGATTTCTTCCGGTTTTCGAATGTACATATATTCAATCCCAATAGAATCACAGTAGATACTCTTTAAATGCCGAATAATCTCTTCTAAGGTGGCTTCACCAATCCCCAGAACTTCTCCCGCCTTAAAAGAGGTGTTTAGATCGCCTTGAGAAAGACCGAAATTCTCAATATCCAAGGTTGGCGTATATTTTCTACGTTCCCGAACCGGATTGGTCTTGGTGAACAAATGCCCCCGGGTTCGATACCCGTCGATTAATTTAAGGACTTGAAATTCCTTAAGTACTTTTTGAGATCCGTCTGTACCCTCTTGCTCAATTCCCAAGGCTTCCAGAGAACCATTCTCGATGCCAAAATCGAACCCTTGAAAAAAGGCACGCCAACTAGGCTCGATACTGTCTGGAAATTGTAAATATTTATCGTAGAGTTCTGCGATATACGCCGGGTGAACCGCATTGAGAAATGAAAATCTATCCATAATAGGAATAAAGTGGTCTTTTTACTAAAAACGTTACAAAAGTACAACAAATCCATAAACTACCTGATTGGAATGTATATATTTATAAGAGAAAAGTCTTAAATATTTCCTAATGAAAAATGCCTTTAAAACACCCCATCGAGGCGCGGTCCTTACTGTTTTAACCTTGCTTATTTGCTTGTCAATATCTGCACAAGACGCCCCACCTTCATTTTGGGCTAAGGTGCGTTATGGAGGAGGACTGGGACTTAGTGTAGGTAATGGTTTTTTTGGAGGAACACTTGCTCCCGGTGCAGTCTATGAATTCAACGAGCAACTAGCCATGGGGTTGGGAACATCTTTCACCTATAATTCGCAAAGGAACTTCTATAATTCCACTATTGTTGGCGGAAGTCTCATTGGACTGTACAATGTAATTCCGGAGATACAGCTATCGGCAGAATTTGAAATGCTGAATGTTTCACGCTCCTTCGAGGCCGGACTGGGATTGGAAAATGACCTGTATTGGTACCCTGCCTTGTTCACCGGCGCAGGATTTCGGACAGGTACTTTTACAGTAGGTATTCGGTATGATGTATTGTACGATGAAGAAAAAAGTATCTATATAAGCCCTTGGCTACCCTTTGTAAGATTCTATTTTTAGACGGTTCGTTGCATTAACCAATCGCCAAAAGCACGCAATGTTTGTTTTTTTTCTTCTGAAAGCTGAATAGTTTCGAGCACATCATACGCTTTGTTGGTATACATTTCTATTTCCTTCTGAATGGCTTCGGCCGCGCCGGAAACTTCAAAGATGCCTTTCACGGTCTCTATCTTGTCTGAAGGATCGGCAGGTGAAATACTGTATAAATGTTGCAAGGCCTCTGCTTCCGAAGGAATACTGCGCGAAACCGCCGTCAAGTATAAAAAAGTCTTTTTATTGGTAATAATATCACCCCCGGACTGCTTTCCAAAGGTCTTTGGGTTTCCAAAGACATCCAAGTAGTCATCCTGTAGTTGAAAAGCGATCCCTAAATTGCGTCCAAATGCGTAGATGGAATCCCGGCAACTATCTGAGGCATTTGCAACTATGGCCCCCATCTTCATGGCGGCACCTAGCAACACCGCAGTTTTATAGTCGATCATTTGAATGTATTCCGAAAGGGTAACGTCGTCTCTTGTTTCGAAGTCGACATCGTATTGCTGACCTTCACAAACCTCCAAAGCCGTCTTACTGAATAATTTCGCCAATTCCCGAAAAAGAGGTGCTTCGTATTCTTCAAACAGTTGATACGCTAAGATCAACATGGCATCGCCGGAAAGGATACCGGTATTGAGGTCCCATCTCTCATGCACGGTTTGTTTACTTCTGCGCAACGGTGCATCGTCCATGATATCATCATGGATCAATGAAAAATTATGAAATAATTCAACGGCCAAAGCAGCATTCATGGCCTTGTTAAAATCGGTTCCGAAGAAATCACAGGTAAGCAATGTTAAAATGGGACGTAACCGTTTCCCACCCAAAGAAATTATATAGTGAATAGGTTCGTACAATTGCACGGGTTGCTTGATGGCAACAGACGCCTGTAATTGTTTTTCGAGCGCCTCACTGTATACTTTTAATACCTCCATTCAAAAAGAATATTTGCCGCTAAAATACGAGTTGAGGCCGAGAACAAACATAAATAATTGATAAAATGAACTAAAATATGCCACCGGATCTCATGTTAAATTATTGTAAAACTTTGGAAACTTTTATTGTTTTTATAGTTTCCACGTTGTACATTTGCCGTCGTTTATGAAAGAAAAAATTATTCAAAAAGCATCAGAGCTATTCTTGAACCTTGGTTTTAAGAGTGTTACTATGGACGATATAGCCAATGAGATGGGTATTTCCAAAAAAACCATTTATACACACTTTAACAATAAAACCGAACTTGTTCTTGAAGCAGTACTTGCCGTTTTTCATGAGATCACGTGTGGAATCGATCATATACAGGCGTTACAAAAAAATCCTATTGAAGAGCTGTACGAGATAAAGAAGTTCGCTTTACAACAACTCAAGAACGAAAAGTCCTCGCCACAATATCAATTACAGAAGTACTATCCAGAGATTTTTGCAACGTTAAAGGAGCGACAGTTCGAAAAAATGGCCAGTTGTACCTTATCCAATCTGAAACGAGGTGTTGCTTTGGGTCTGTATCGGGAAAAGTTGGATATTGAATTTGTCTCACGTATCTATTTTATTGGAGTAAGCGGCATTAAAGACGACCATTTATTTCCCTCATCACAGTTCCCGAAAGCAAAACTCATGGAGGATTATTTGGAATATCACCTTAGAGGGATCGTAACACCTCACGGACTTAAAATTCTCAATCAATTTATAAATCAACAGACCAACTAATGAAGTATTTTTTCATGCTACCTGCTTTTTTGCTGCTTCATTCACTAAGTAGCGCACAACAAAGAGAACCCTATAGTTTTACCTTGCAGGAGGCAATCACATTTGCCTTAGACAGCAACTATACGGCGCTCAATGCACGGCGTGATATTGCCAAAGCTATTAAACAAAAATGGGAAACCACAGCCAGCGGATTACCTCAGATTAGCGCCGATATTGCCTATCAAAATAATTTAAAGCAACCCGTCACACTCATCCCGGGAGAAATAGCCGGTGGAGATCCCGGAACCTTCGTACCCGTCACTTTTGGCACCGAACAAAATGCATCGGCCACCGCTACGCTCAACCAACTTATCTTTGACGGTAGTTATTTGGTCGGGTTGCAAGCAGCGCGTGCTTTTTTGGATTTTTCTGAAAATGCGGCAGAAAAAACCAATTTGGAAGTGAGAAAAGGTGTCATCAATGCGTACGGCAGTGTATTACTTTCCGAAGAACTCATTGCCATTTTCGAGAAGAATAAAACCACACTTGAAAAGAACCTTTACGAAACCCGAAAGATCTATGAGAATGGCCTCACCGAGGAAGAAAGTGTCGAACAATTGGAAGTAACGTTGCTCGATGTTGAAACGCAACTAAACAATGCTCAACGCAGTGCTAGTATTGCCCGACAAATGTTTAATGTAGCATTAGGAATTGATGTGTCTGCCAAGGTGGTCTTTGAAGATTCCTTAGATCAATTGGCCAAAGAGTATACGCAGCTAGGCTTTTTGGACCGTACGCTTAACGTTGAAGAAAATGTAGACTACAAGATCGCATACAATTTAACCGAGCAACGCTCCCTGGAGTTAAAATTGGAAAAAAGCAAGGCCCTGCCTCGTATCACAGCTTTTTTAAACTACGGAACAATGGCCAATAGTGACGATTTTACCTTTTTTGATAATGATCAGCGCTGGTTCCAGTCGTCCATACTGGGTGTAAATATGAATATCCCGATCTTTAGCAGCGGAATGCGGGCGGCAAGGACGCAACGTGCAAAAATAGCTTTGGACCAAGCAGAAACGCAATTGGAACAAACCATCCAAACGGTCCGATTGGAAGTAAATTCGGCTAAGAGCAACTACCAATTCGCTATTGAAAATTATGAGAACGCCAAGAAGAATCTTGCTTTGGCCGAGCGTATTGAAGGAAAGAACCAAGTAAAGTTCACCGAAGGCCTTAGTACTAGTTTTGATCTTCGTCAAGCACAAACGCAACTTTACACGGCCCAACAACAATATTTTCAAGCCATGCTTGAAGTAGTCAACACCAAGGCAAATTTAGAGACCCTGTTAAATACACCGCAATTAAAATCATTAGAATAACCAATCATACTGAAATACCATATCCATGAAAAAATTATTCATACTACTTGTAACTACCTTGGCCATTACCTCTTGCGGAGGTGATTCGAAGTCGGTGGAAAGCATTGTCGAATCCGGAAATTTGGAGGAGATCCGTGCTAAGCGTGCAGAGATCGTGCTTCAACAACAAGAGATCAACCAACAACTAGACGAGATCGATGCGGCTCTCTCTCGATTGGATACCGTAAAAAAACTTCCTTTGGTAACTGCTTTTGCGGCGAAGCAGGAAACATTCGATCACTTTTTGGAATTGCAAGGGAGTGTTGAGACAAAGAAGAACATACTGCTATACCCCGAATATTCCGGACTTCTCACCAGAGTCTATGTAAAGGAAGGACAACGCGTGTCTTCCGGTCAGTTACTGGCATCCATCGACGATGGAGGACTCTCACAGCAGTTGGCACAAATGGAAGTGCAAGCCGATCTTGCCAAAACAACATTTGAACGTCAGCAGCGGTTGTGGGAACAAAAGATTGGCAGTGAGATTACATTTCTACAGGCAAAAGCCAGTTACGAAGGTCAGCAAAAAATGGTGAATCAAATGCGCTCTCAAGTGGCGAAAACCAACATTCGAGCTCCCTTTTCGGGCATCATCGACGACGTTCTTACCGAACAGGGTACCGTAGTTTCTGCGGGACAAACTGCTGTTTTCCGACTTGTAAATCTAGGTGACATGTATATCCAGGCCGATGTTCCGGAAGGGTATCTCCCCAATATTTCTGAAGACAAGGATGTAGAAGTCTATTTCCCGGTTCTAGGAGAGACAGTAACCACCAAAGTTGCGCAGGTTGGGAATTACATCAACCCCAACAACCGAACCTTCAAGATCGAGATCAATGTTCCTAATAAGAACGGAAACATAAAACCCAATCTTACGGCCAAGGTAAAGATCAACGACTACACCAATTCTGAAGCTATTCTTGTACCTCAAAGTGTTATTTCAGAAAATGCCAACGGTGAGCAATACGTATATGTCACGACCACGACAGCTAGCTCAAATGAGGCGGTCGCAAAACGTGTGATCGTTGAAACCGGAAAAACTCAAGGAGACTATGTGGAAGTTTTGAAAGGTTTAAAGGATGGTGACACCATTATAAAAGAAGGAGCCCGAAGTGTAAAAGATGGTCAGCTAGTGGAACTTAAAAGTATAGAAAACAATGAGTAAAAAACAAAAGAGTGTCGATAAAGAGTTCCGTCTTTCTTCCTGGGCGATCGATAATAAAACGACCATTTATGTAATGATCGGCATCATCTTGGTATTAGGTTTTTCGGCCTACAGTAGTATGCCTCGTGAGAGTTTTCCCGAAATAAAGGAAACCAAGATCTATATAAGCACTCCGTATCCCGGAAATACGGCCGAGGACATTGAACGGCTTATCGTTGATCCGTTAGAAGACAAGTTGAAGAACATCAGTAACGTTGTAGAGATCATTTCCACCTCTCAGGAAGATTACGGGATCATTACTGTTGAATTTGATGAGGACATCACGGTAGAGGAAGCCAAACAAAAGGTGAAGGATGAAGTAGACAGTGAAAAAGCAAGTGAAGATTGGCCTACCTTCAACAATGCCAAGGTAGAACCTAATGTCTTCGATCTAAATTTTTCTGAAGAAGCGCCCATTAGTAATATTAATATTAAAGGAAACTATCCTACTGAAAAGCTAAAGGAGTTTGCTGAATATTTAGAAGATGAGATCGAGGACCTCCCGGAGATCAAACAAGCTGATATACGTGGTGCCCAAGACAAAGAGGTGGAGATTGCCGTGGATATTTATA
>NZTP01000085.1 GCA_002696485.1 Altibacter sp.
AGACCTATCATTTATTACTGTTCTTTGAAAAATTAAAACATACCTATGAGACGTTTGAAATGTTCAACCGTACGTATTCGAGTATTCAAAACATACTTTTGGGAGGAGACCGATTGATAGGATGCCCGTATCATAACGATGGCATTGTGTTAGGTTCCAAAGGGCAACTTAGTTATTGTGCACCAAAATCGAAGGAGATTGGTAACGCATTGGAAGGGTCTTCACAAAACATCTATAAAGAACAGTTTGCCGAAAAAGAACGGATACTTAGAGAAAACTGTAGCAGTTGCATTCACGATTATCACGCGCCTATCACGCCACGTGAAATAGCAATTGAAAAGAATAAAGAACTTTATGCTAAATACCTGAACATAGAGTACGCTCAAAAAATTGTCTCCATAGCCAGATGGATCAAGAAAATCCCCAAAGTTGCATCCAAAACTCGCATCTTTATTGTGGGCTGGTATGGTACTGAAACCGTAGGGGATAAGGCAATTTTGGGAGGCATTGTGGATCATTACAAAAACCTGTATTCCAATGCTGAATTTGTTATCGGAAGCATCTATCCTTTCATAACAGAAAGAACCTGTATGGAATTAGCGATAGATGCGAAAGTGGTCTCTACAAAAACCTTTGATCTATTGGCATATGCCAAGAGCTCTGACATTATCGTAATGGGCGGTGGGCCTTTAATGGATATCAATGAATTGTTTGTTCCTTTATTAGGATTCAAAGTAGCCAAAGCCTATAAAAAGAAAACTGTTGTCTTTGGTTGCGGTATTGGTCCCTTAAAGTCTGAAAGATTTGAAACTGCCGTAAAGGATATTCTAAAACTTAGTGACCAAATAAAGTTAAGAGACAAGCAGAGTATCGAAACGGCAAAAGCGTATGGAATTGAGAAAGAGATCGAGTTTTTCGGAGATCCTGCTAAAAAGTATCTAACAAAGATCAATGCCACTTTAGAAGTAGAGAAGGAGAACATTCTTAGCTGTTATCTGCGCGAGTGGACTTTTGAATATTTTAATGGTACCAAAGACGAATTCATAGTTGCGAAGCACAAGTTAGAAGAAGGTCTCGCAGCACTCATTAAAGAACAGGCCGATGAATTGGGCGTTGAGAGGATAGAATTGCACCATATGCACAATTTTGTAATTGGTAACGATGATAGAGATTTTTCACGTTATTTCATTCAAAAATATTTTAAAGACGACAAACGTATCTATTTCAATAAACGATTATCTACCGTAGCGAATATAGCGGAGTCCATGAAAAGGTCTCGTCTCAATATTTGCATGCGTTTTCATTCCGTCTTATTTGCACACACCTTGGAAACCAATTTTATTGCCATAGATTATACGCTAGGAGGCAAGATATTGAATTACCTAACCGATAACGAAAGCCTAACGCACCTTATGAAGGTAGAGGATATCTTGAATAAAAATATACAACCACATGATATGTAAGGTGTGCCAAACAGACATCAAGCCCAAATTATTATTTAAAAATAAGGGTAGTTTTGGAAACATTCACCGATGCCCGGAATGTAAAGTCGCCTTTGTATTTCCGCAACCCACAGATGAGGTTTTAAATACCTACTACAATGGCATGTATTCTGATCTCACTGTTTCATTTGATGAAAAGAAGATGACATGGGCAGCACACTCCATGCAAGGGTATTTAGATGTTTTAAAAAAGTTGCGTATTTCACCTGACAGCACCACAACATTTTTAGACCTTGGCGGAGGTTTGGGGTATTATTCAAAGGCGGCAGCTTCTCATGACCTGCATGCCATTTTAGTTGAAAAAGATCCGGTTTCAGTTCAATTTGCCAAAGAACATTTACAACTTGAGAATATTATTGAGAAGGATTTATCTGAATTCTTTAGCACTAACAAAGAGCGCTACGATATTGTTTTTTTTAGACACGTGATCGAACATGTTACAGATCCCACCGCAGTTATGGAAGGGATTTCCAATATTGTTAAACCAAACGGCTTATTAATTATTGAAACTGATAATAATGCCGGTATCGAACTTTTAATTAAAGGAGGTGTTCGAAAATTCTATCTCGATCTATATAAAAAGAATTTCCAGAATGTGTCATTTTTGAATCTCTTGTTCAAGCGACCATTTGCAGTTGATCCACCGCGGCATTTATTTGGTTTTAGAATGAATAATTTAGCGGGATTGCTGGAATCCAATAATTTAAAGCCAAAAGAAAAAGTACATTATCGTCTGGGGCATCCGGTGTATTGGCCAAATATTCCATCCCCAAAGGCGAAGAATATAATCAAGTCAATCTTAAAATTAAGAATAAGGAAAGCCCTGGCGCTAAGTGTGTCTTATGCCAACCTACTCTTTAGAAAACTCTTGCAGGCATTAGGTCTTTCTTCGGGAATTTGTATTTACGCTCAAAAACAACCCAAATGAAAGTACTACTTGTAAATACATTTGACAGTGGCGGTGCCGCGAACGCGTGTTTGCGTTTGCACGCCGGGTTATTACGAGCAGGAGTTCAGTCAAAAGTGTTGCTGCGTGAACAACAGAAGAAAACACATCAAGTATTTGTGTACCAACCCCAGCCAAAAAGGAAAACCAAAAACCAAAAGTTCATAACTAAGATCAAATCGCTATTAAAGCGATTCGGTATTTTACATGTTGATCCAAACGATAAAAAAGTTCAGTTCCTTAAGGAAAGGGATACACGTTTGGAATATTTCAGTTTTCCCGATACACCATTCGACATTACGAATTCGCCTCTGTACCAAGAAGCGGATATCATCCATCTGCATTGGGTAGCTGAATTCTTGGACTTTGAAACTTTTTTCAGGAAGAATACCAAGCCAGTTGTATGGACGTTCCACGATATGAACCCTTTTTCGGGAGGAGAACATTACGAGGAAACCTATTTGGGCATGAATGAAGATGGCTTCCCCATGGATCGTATGGTATCTAAGGAAGAACAAAGCATTTTTAAAAAGAATACAGCCTTAAAACAACGCGCCCTGAAAGGTGTGGCTAACTTACATATAGTGACACTTTGTAGATGGATGTATAATGAAGTAGGCAAAAACAGCTTCTTCCAGCGCTATCCCAGAAGCATCATTCCTAACGGAATAGATTCTTCAGTTTTTAAAAACAGAGATCGCTCGGACGCAAGAAAACTTCTGAATTTACCTTTGGATAAAAAGGTCATTTTATTTGTAGCCGATTCTGTGGACAAGACTCGTAAGGGATTTGCTTTTCTACAAAAAGCTTTTGATCTCATGGATGATGAAAAAATTATTCTATGTTCAATAGGAGGACAAGCGCAAGCAATGACGGGTAACAATCAATACATTGCCTTGGGACGAATTGAAGATGAGATTACCATGAGTCACGCCTATTCTGCAGCAGATGTATTTGTGATACCCTCACTCATGGACAATTTGCCGAATACCGTTCTTGAATCCCTCATGTGCGGTACACCGGTTATTGGCTTTCCGGTTGGTGGGATTGTTGATATGGTGCAACACGGAAAAAACGGTTATCTTACAAAGGAGAAAAATGCAGAATCCCTTCGCAGAACGATAGTACAGTTTTTAAATGAAGGACAAAATCTCAATCGAGAACAGATAAGAAATGAGGCGATGCATACCTACGATCAAAATGTACAGGTTGAGAATCATTTGCAATTATATAATACGCTGTTAGGTAAGAAACAGATCACCACTCCATGAAAAAGCTGGTAAAAAAAATACTGCGAAAAGCAGGGTATAAGGTTTCCAAGATCGAGCCGAGACCGCCTCAAAAGAAAGTCGTTTCCCGGGGGAATCCTTTTTCAACCCGCGAAGCGCTGCAACGGTGTAAACAACGAAACCTACCCATACAGACCGTGATAGACGTGGGTGCATCCGACGGTCGGTGGTCGGCCGAGTGTATGGCTGCCTATCCGGATGCCCACTACTTTTTGGTGGAGGCCCAACAGGAGCATCTCCACGGGCTGCAACAGTTTGCCGCCACACATGCGAACGCCTCGTTTGTACTGGCGGCCGCAGGGAAAGCGAACGGGACTATCTATTTCAACAATGCGGAGCTCTTTGGAGGCATTGCTTCCGAAACCCCGTTTGACGAACACTCCATTGAAGTGCCTGTGATATCCTTGGATTCTGAGATCGAGAAAAGAGGATTGCAGCCCCCCTTTCTGTTAAAGCTCGATACCCATGGCTTTGAAGTTCCTATTTTGGAGGGGGCCGAACAGGTGATCTCACAAGCGAATCTCATCATTATTGAAGCGTATAATTTTAATATCGAATCTAACAGCCTTTGCTTTTGGGAGCTCTGTGACTACATGCAGAAATTGGGTTTTCGTCCGTTGGAAGTGGTCGATCTTATGGCGCGGGAATACGACGGGGCCTTTTGGCAGATGGATATCTTTTTTATCAAGAAGGACGACCCGACATTCCGTTATATCAAATACAAGTAATGCAGCAGCACTATCCAAAGATATCAGTCGTAACGCCCAACTACAATCAGGGTGCCTTTTTGGAACAAACCCTGCGTTCGGTCCTGGATCAGGGATATCCCAATTTGGAGTATATTGTGATGGACGGTGGCAGCACGGACGATTCGGTTACGATCCTAAAGGAATACCAAGATCGTTTACACTATTGGGTAAGTGAAGCGGACGAAGGCATGTACCACGCCCTCAACAAAGGATTTCAGAAAGCTACAGGCGAGATCATGTGCTGGATCAACAGTGATGATGTACTGTGGGAGGGCTCCTTACAGTTTGTGGCCGAGGTCTTTACACGCCACCGGGAAGTTTCATGGCTGCAGGGATACCCCTCGGTGATCGATGAAAAGGGAGTACTGCTGTTTCAGCGCGATCCCGTGGCGACAAAAGCTTATTTTTACAGCTACCAATACCGAAAAGACTTTTCCTTCATTCAGCAGGAATCTACCTTTTGGCGCAGGTCCTTGTGGGAAAAGACAGGGGGGCGATTGGATACAGCCTATCAGGTTGCAGCCGATTTTGAACTATGGCTGCGGTTCTTTCAGTACAAACCCATGTATTGTACCAAAAGACAACTGGCAGCCTTCAGAAAAAGAGAAGGTCAGAAATCCGCAGACGCAAAGAATTATATGGAAGAAGCAGACCGTGCCGTTCACAGCCACCTCAAAAGAATGTCGTTTGTAGAAAGAATACGGTTGAAATGGGTAAAGCAACGTAAGAAGACGAGAGCAGCCACAATTAATTGGATTGAAAATCTATGATAACATTCTCCATCATCATACCCACGTTTAATTCTGAAGAAAGTTTGTCGGTTTCTTTGGCGAGTATTGCCAATCAGACGTTCAAAGATGTTGAGGTGTTGATCATGGACGGAGCCTCTACAGACGATACGGTAGCCGTAGCCAAATCCTTTCAAGAATCTCTTCCGAACTTGGCAGTATACAGTGAAAAAGATACCGGTATTTACGATGCGATGAACAAAGGTATCCACTGCTCAAATGGTGCTTGGTTATACTTTATGGGCAGCGATGACCGCTTGCATGCCGATGATACCCTTGAAAAACTCAATACGATACTTTCTGAAACAAAGGCCCATGTGGTCTATGGCAATGCAGAAATCGAAGGGGATACAGGGTGGGCGAACGACGGAACGCTGTACGACGGTCCGTTCGATCTTCCAAAACTGCTCAATAAGAATATTTGCCATCAGGCCATGCTGTACCGGTCCCGATTTATAAAAGATGTGGTCGGTCTGTTTGATACACGCTATCGTGTCGTATCCGATTGGGATCTCAATTTAAGATGTTGGGCGAGGTCTCCCTTTCAATACATAGACCAAACCATTGCCTATTTTGCCGCCGGAGGAGTTTCAACGGAAGGTATCGATGAAGCATTCGCTAAGGACAGAGTCGATAATATCCTACGGTATTTTAACATTGGTCTCTTTAATGCCTTGGTCAATACACCTATGTTTCAATGCTATCACGAAGTCAAAAGAAGGCAACGTGCACAGGCACCTTTACGATATTATTTTAGTAAAATGTTACAAAAATAACCCGTAAATTATACCCAATTTGAAGAACCGGCTAAAGAAATATATACGAAAGAAAGTGAAGTCCCTCTACGAGAATCGTATAGGTTCTTTCTTTTTCAAGCAACAGGGGTACTGTCCCTGTTGTGAACAGGATGTGGTATTCATTTCACGGCATCAGTGGTTACGGGATTATTTTAAATGTACGCAGTGCGGCTCCATTCCAAGAGAACGGGCATTAATGCTTACGATCATGGCGCAGTATCCTCAGTGGAAACAACTAACGATCCACGAATCCTCACCGGGAAACAGTGGCCATAGCAAACGATTAAAGAAAGAAGCCGAATCGTATCTGGAAACACAGTTTTTCTATGGGGAAACACCGGGAGCCATCGTCAAGGGCGTACGAAACGAAGATCTGGAGCAACAGACGTTCGAGGATGAGCGTTTCGATCTCGTGATCACCTCCGACGTGATGGAACATATTTACGAGCCCGACAAAGCTTTTAAGGAGATCCATAGAACCCTTAAGCCCGGCGGGGCACATATTTTCTCGGTACCGTTGATCAACAGATTCAAACCCACCCAGCGCTGGGCCACCAAAGGGGCTCAAGGGGAGCCTGTATTCCTCTTTGAACCCGAATGGCACGGTAACCCGGTGGACCATAAGGGGTCTCCCGTGACCATGCACTGGGGATATGACATTGTTGATTACATTAAGGAACACACAGGAGCCGAATGTGAAATCGTCTATTACGACGATCTGGATCATGGTATACGAGCTGAGTTCAGAGAGATCATTGTCGCTAAAAAACCAAGAATTTGAGTAAAAGAAGAGCCATAGCCTTTGTGTTACCGCAATTCCACCCCATTCCGGAGAACGACGCGTGGTGGGGCAAGGGATTCACCGAATGGACCAATGTCACCAAGGCACGTCCCTTGTTCGATGGTCATTATCAGCCGCAGTTACCTGCCGATCTCGGTTTCTACGATCTGCGTTTACCCGAGGCCAGAGAGGCACAGGCAAACCTCGCAAAGGCATACGATATCTACGGGTTTTGTTACTACCACTACTGGTTCAACGGAAAACGATTGCTTCACAGACCACTCGACGCTATGTTAGAGCTAGGGAGACCCGATATGCCTTTTATGTATTGTTGGGCCAATGAGAACTGGACCCGACGGTGGGATGGGCAAGAACAGGATATCCTCATGGAACAGACCTATTCCAAAGAAGATGATAAAGCGCACATACGCTGGCTGTGCGAAAACGTGTTTAACGATAAAAGATATATTACAGTGAAGGGTGCTCCGGTCTTTATGATCTACCGGCACAGTCTGTTTCCCGATATCAAAGAAACCTTGGCCTTATGGCGTACCATTGCAGTGGAAGAATACGGTTTCCCCGGCCTTTATCTGTGTATGACGGAAAGCTTTAATACCCATGATGACCCCACAGCGTATGGCTTTGATGCGGCTGTGGAATTTTCGGCGCATGCCATCCTGTCTTACGACTGTGCACCCAAACACAAGAGATCCTTCTTTAAAAAAGAAAAGCATCAACTATCGTTCAAGGATTTTGAAAAAGGGGTACAGGTTTCTCTGGCAAGGCAACAACCGGAATATCCGTTCTTCAGATCGGTAACACCTGCCTGGGACAATACACCAAGAAAAGGGATTCATGGTACCGTGGCAGTAGGCAGCAGTCCCGAGCTGTATAAAAAATGGCTGGAGGAAGCCATTCGGAAATCGGTAGTGTACAGTGAAGATGAGAACTTCATCTTTATCAATGCCATGAATGAATGGGCCGAGGGCAATCATTTGGAGCCCTGTCGAAAGTACGGGCTGTCTTATTTAGAAGCGACAAAAAGCGTATTAGAAAACTATACATAATGATGGTCTCTATTATCGTCCCAAATTATAATCACGAACCGTATCTCAGGCAACGGCTGGATTCTATTTTTAATCAGACGTACAGCGATTTTGAAGTGATCCTTTTGGACGACTGCTCCACAGATAACAGCGTAGCTGTATTACAGGAATACGCGAACAGACCTCAGGTATCACATTTCATCGTCAATGAAACAAATTCAGGCGGTCCCTTTAACCAATGGAAAAAAGGGATAGCACTGGCCAAGAGCGATTATGTATGGATTGCAGAAAGTGATGATTATACCGACGAAGCGTTCCTCGAGACCTTAGTCCCTTATTTCCAAAAAGAGGTTGGGATCGTTTTTTCAGGCTTGGTCATTGTGGAAGATAAAGAAAGCAAGGAATACATTGCGCTGGATGAAGGTTACCATAAGGGCACCGCGTTGCTCAGCACAGAAATGATCACCGGCAATCTATTTATCAACGCCAACTGTGTGTTGTTCAATAAGAAGTTCGTAAGTAAGCGTCAGTTAGCACATATTTGTAATTTTAGGATCTGTGGGGACTGGTCGCTCTGGAATCACATACTCACCAAAGCCAATGTCTATTTTGTAAACCAACCGCTCTCGTATTACCGAAAGCATCATACGGCTACGACCGAAGGCCTGTATAATAATGAAGTATTTTACAGAGAGGCCGTGCGGGTGTCCCGTGTATGTATAAAGTCCTTAGGGAACTATTACCATCATAATGCAAGAGCTATACGGTTTTACAGTGATCTGGTTCGGAAGTCCACCCTGTCGGAAACGGTCAAGTCATCACTGTTACAACACATCGAGGCTACGTTCAAACCGAATTACTATATGAACTTGTTTCGAAGGGTGGTACGGAAACTCAAAAGGACACCCAACTGATAAAAAGGATACAGCAACCTAATTGAATAAACCAAAACGACATTGCAAGCACCCGTTCTCTATTTGATCTTTAACAGGCCCCTTGAAACCAAGGAGAGTTTTGCGGTGCTCCAAAAGGTGCAACCCAAGAAGTTATACATCGCTGCCGACGGTCCGCGTCGTACCGTTGCGGGAGAAGCAGCAGTTTGTGCTGAGGTTCGGGACTATGTACGGACCCATATCGACTGGGATTGTGAGGTACGAACCTTGTTTCGGGAAGAGAATTTAGGATGCGGAAAAGCGGTACAAGGGGCGTTGGATTGGTTTTTCGAAACAGAAGAAATGGGTATCATCCTGGAGGATGATATCATCCCACATTCTTCTTTCTTTTCGTATGCATCAACCCTCTTACACCGGTACCAATACGATACTGACATCTTTTCGATCAATGGTTGCAACATGGGCTACGAGAACAAGGAGCATCCCTATGGCCTTACCCGTTATTTCAACATGTGGGGATGGGCCACATGGAAACGATCGAACCAATTGGTGCATGATACCTGGCAGCGCGTATCGTTGCAGGAGGACTTTACCCACGGGTCAAGCTTGCTCAACGCTCTGAAACTCGACACCCGATGGCCGCTGGAGG
>NZTP01000086.1 GCA_002696485.1 Altibacter sp.
GAACAAGAATCGCCAGTCCCACCAACCGTAGAAAAAATAGCTGGCCGCTAAAAGAAATGTGTTGCGAAGTGTTAGATGTTTTGCGAATGCCCAATACAGCAAAAACACAACCGGGAAGAAGAGCGCAAAATCTAAGGAGTTAAATAGCATAGGTTACTTTTTTGCTAAGTACCATTGATACATCTTTTGAATGCCGTCCTCCAAAGCCACCTTGTGTTTCCACCCTAGCGCATGTAATTTTGAGACATCGGTTAATTTGCGTAACGTGCCATCCGGCTTGGAAGCATTGAATTTGAAATTCCCTTTAAAACCAACTGTTTCTTTAATGATCTCGGCCAATGCCGCTATCGAAATATCTTCTCCGGTTCCAATATTAATATGGGTATTGCGTATTTCTGAAGGATCTTCGATCACATCCTTAAAATCTACTTCTTCCATGATATAAACACAGGCATCCGCCATGTCTTGTGACCATAAGAACTCACGCTTGGGCTTTCCGGAACCCCAGATCTCCACGCTTTCTTTAGAAATACCGAACGTATGTAATATCTTTTCTGCCTCCTGAAAATCAGCAATGCCTAGATCGTTCAAAATGGCGGTTTCGTTATTTTCTGAAAGTAATTTTGCCAAATGTATCTTTCTAATTAAGGCCGGAAGTACGTGTGATTTTTCAAGATCGAAATTATCATTATAGCCATATAAATTGGTTGGCATTACTGAAATAAAATTCGTTCCGTATTGAATGTTATAGCTTTCGCACATCTTGATCCCGGCAATCTTAGCGATCGCATAGGGTTCATTGGTATATTCTAAAACGTCGGTTAGTAAAGAAGATTCCGGCATGGGCTGTGGCGCCTCCTTTGGATAGATGCAAGTGCTTCCCAAAAAAAGCAACTTCTTAACACCATGCCGATAACTTTGATGAATAACATTGTTTTGTATCATCAGGTTCTCATAGATGAAATCGGCCCGGTAGACATTATTCGCAACAATCCCTCCTACTTTGGCTGCTGCCAAAAATACATAATCGGGTTTGTGTTGCTCAAAGAAGTCAGCAACTGCAACTTGATCTGTAAGATCTAATTGTGCATGTGTTCGGGTGAGTATGTTAGTATACCCTCGTGCGTTCAACGCCTTTACTATGGCGCTTCCTACCAATCCTCTGTGTCCGGCTACATAATAGGTTGCATGCTTGTCCATAGGCTTCTATTCGAAATAGTTCATGATCTTATAGCCGCCATCTTTCAAATAACTTTCTTTTCGCATCAATTTCAGGTCTCCGGCCATCATTTCATCGACCAAGCCTTGAAGTTCGTATTGCGGTTTCCAACCCAATTTTTTATAGGCTTTGGTCGCGTCGCCAATTAGAAGATCAACTTCCGTAGGTCTAAAATACTTTTCATCGACAGCAACCACTTCCTTCCCAATTTCAAGTTGGTACGCCGGATCATTACATTTTTTTACGATCCCTTTTTCTTCAATCCCTTCGCCAGTAAATTCAAGTTCCACGCCTATGTGTTGAAAAGCCATTCTCACAAAATCGCGTACAGCTGTAGTCTTCCCGGTGGCGATCACCCAGTCTTCTGCTTCATCTGCTTGCAGGATCATCCACATCATTTTCACATAATCCTTAGCATGCCCCCAATCTCTTTTTGCATCGAGGTTCCCCAAATACATCTTGTCTTGTAGCCCTAAGGCGATGCGTGATGTGGCGCGCGTGATCTTTCGGGTAACGAAGGTTTCTCCTCGAATAGGGGATTCATGGTTGAATAAGATCCCGTTACAGGCAAAGATATTGTAGGCTTCCCTGTAGTTTATGGTCGCCCAATAAGCGTACAATTTTGCAACTGCATAGGGGCTTCGCGGGTAAAAAGGAGTCGTTTCGGTCTGTGGTACTTCTTGTACCTTTCCGTATAATTCAGATGTAGACGCTTGATAAAGTTTCGTCTTCTTTTCCAAGCCAAGAATTCGTATGGCTTCTAATATTCGCAGTGATCCCAAAGCATCTGTATTGGCTGTATATTCAGGCATTTCAAAAGATACCTGTACATGACTCATGGCCGCCAGATTATAGATCTCGTCAGGCTGAACTTCCTGTATAATGCGTATGAGGTTGGTACTATCGGTGAGATCACCATAGTGCAAAAAGAAATTCTGGTTCTCTATGTGTGGATCCTGATAAAGATGATCAATCCTGTCGGTATTAAAAAGCGAAGAGCGCCTTTTAATTCCGTGTACAATATAGTCCTTCTTCAATAGGAATTCGCTTAAATAAGCCCCATCTTGACCGGTTACTCCTGTAATTAATGCTACTTTCTTGCTCAAAATCTTACTGTTTCTATCGGTTGTTAAAAATGTCTGCCCTGTGCGGCAATCGTGCACAAAATTACAATAATTATTGCGTTAGGTTGCGCTTTGTTGGTCTGCAATAAGCTTTTTCAAACTCACTTTCCAATGCGGAAGCATCACATTTCCAACATCTTTTATCCTTTCCTTGCTCAACACACTATAGACGGGCCGTCTTGCCTTTGTTTTAAAGTGATCTGTTCGCTCTAAGTGAATGTCGTTATTTTCGTGTTCTTGGAAGATCATTTCAGCAAAATCGAACCAAGTAGCTTCGCCTTCATTACTCAAGTGATAGTAATCAAAGGGAAGTGTTTTTTCCGCAATGATCTGCAAGCTCACCTCAGCTAACACATTAGCATTGGTAGGCGTCCCACGCTCTCCGGTGGTAATGCTAAGTATCTTTCTCTCTTTCGCCAAACGCAACATCGTGGTATAAAAATTCTTTCCGTATTGAGAATACAACCAGGAGGTCCTAAAAATATAAGCGTCTGCTCCCGATGCTGAAACCGCTTCTTCTCCTTTTTGTTTTGATGCCCCGTAGACATTGATTGGATGTGTAGGATCGGTTTCGGTATAGGGCATCCCTTTGTTTCCGTCAAAAACATAGTCGGTAGAAAAATGCACTAATACCATACGCTGTTCTTTACAGATCGTTGCCAGATGTGCCACGGCTGTATGATTTGTGTGGTATGCCTTCTCCGGTTCTTCCTCGGCTTGATCGACCGCAGTATAGGCAGCGGTATTGATCACTACATCGAATATGTGTGATTCAAAAAATGTTGAAACAGCATCCAGGTCATCCACATCAAATTCCGCTCTGGTAGCGAAGAACAGTTCAAGTTCGGGATATCGGTGTGCCGCATCTGCGATACAGCGTCCCAATTGTCCGTTTGCTCCTGTTACCAGTACCTTTCTCATCGAATCACCTCCTTGAATGTAGGAAGTTGTAAGTCTTTTTCTGAAATGATTAAATCTTCTTTCGGAAGATGCCAATCCAACGATAAGGTTGCGTCATTGTAGATGATACCTCCTTCGGAAGCTTTATCGTAATAATTATCGCACTTATAGGCAAACACCGAAGTTTCAGAAAGTGTTACAAAGCCGTGAGCGAAACCTTTGGGTACAAACAGTTGCTTTCCTTCCGAAGCATTTAAGATCATAGAAAAATGCTTTCCGAAGGTTTTAGAGTCCTTCCGAAGATCTACGACGATATCCAAAACGTTCCCTTGTAAGACCCTCACCAATTTTGCCTGTGCTCCATTCCCTACTTGAAAGTGGAGCCCGCGTAGGACCCCGTATCTTGAGGTGGACTGATTGTCCTGTACAAAATGAACCGAAAGACCCGTGGTTTCATTGAATGTTTGTTGATTGTAGGTTTCCACAAAGTGCCCGCGCTCATCTTTATACACAGGCGGAGTGAGAATAAAACAGTCTTGCAGTGGTGTGTGTTGCAGTTTCAAATCGTATTACAGTTGCATTAAATGTTTGCCGTATCCGCTCTTTAACAAGGGCTTGGCCAATTCAATGAGTTGTTCTTTGGAAATAAAACCCATTTCGTACGCAGCTTCTTCAATAGCACCTATTTTAAGCCCTTGCCGTTCTTCGATCACCTCCACAAATTGTGCAGCTTGCATAAGTGATTCGAAAGTTCCCGTGTCCAACCAAGCAGTTCCTTTGTCCAAAATACTAACGCGCAGTTTCCCACGCTTCAAATACGCGTTGTTCACATCGGTGATCTCGAGTTCGCCTCTTGCACTTGGTTTGATGTTCTCTGCGATTTCAATGACATTATTGTCGTAGAAATAGATGCCCGGCACAGCATAATTGGATTTAGGCTGTTTGGGTTTTTCTTCTATCGATAATGCTTTTCCATTGGTGTCGAAAGCGACCACACCGTAACGTTCGGGGTCGTGAACATGGTATGCATAGATGATCCCGCCGTCGGGATCATTGTTTGCCTGAAGCAGTTCTTTTAATCCCGATCCATAAAAAATATTGTCTCCTAATATGAGCGCTACTTTATCCTTCCCTATAAATTCTTTACCAATAATAAAAGCTTCTGCCAAGCCATTTGGCTGTGGTTGCTCGGCATAGCTGAAGGTACAGCCAAATTTACTTCCGTCTCCAAGCAGTTTTTTGAATAGCGGAAGATCCTCCGGCGTAGAGATGATAAGTATGTCATGGATACCGGCATACATTAGTGTCGACAGCGGGTAATAGATCATGGGTTTGTCGTAGACCGGCATTAATTGCTTGCTCACGGCAAGAGTGATGGGATGTAGGCGGGTTCCGGAGCCACCGGCTAGGATGATTCCCTTCATAGTCTATCTGTGTTTTTTAAGTACCAACGCACTGTCTTCTCAATACCACTTTCAAAATTCTCTTTGGCTTGCCATTTCAGCTCGCTCTCGATCTTCGTTGCGTCAATCGCGTACCGAAAATCATGACCCGGACGGTCAGCTACAAAGCTTATTTGATCTTTATAACTCGTGTCTTTTGGTCTTAGTGTATCCAATAATTCACAAATGGTGTGTGCAATGTAAAGGTTTTCGCGTTCATTCTTCCCACCAATGTTATAGGTTTCCCCCAAACGGCCCTTTTCTAATGCAAGGTGAATGCCAGAACAGTGGTCTTTAACATACAACCAATCCCGAACATTCTTGCCGTCACCGTAAATGGGAATAGGCTCCCCGGCCAATGCCTTCCGAAGGATGGTAGGTATCAATTTCTCCTTATGTTGATGCGGCCCGTAGTTGTTGGAACAATTGGTTGTTATTACAGGAAGGCCGTAGGTATGAAAATAACTACGCACAAGAAAATCTGAAGAAGCCTTGGAGGCACTGTAGGGACTGTTAGGCGCATAGGGTGTTTTTTCGGTGAATTCTCCGGTTTTACCGAGCGTTCCATAGACTTCATCGGTAGAGATGTGTAGGAAACGAGCCTCTCTATAGTGGGCCTTTACCGAATGTGGTCCTTCCATCCAAGCTTTATAGGCGGCCTGCAATAAGGTAAACGTTCCTACGATATTTGTTTGAACAAAGGCTCCGGGGCCCGTTATGGAGTTATCGACGTGAGATTCTGCAGCGAAATGGACGACCTTTGAGAATTGATGCATTTTGAATAATGATTCAACCAAAGTAGCATCACAAATGTCCCCCTTGATAAAATGATAATTAGGATGTTCGGAAATGGCCTCTAAATTCTTCAGATCTCCTGCATAGGTCAGCTTATCCAACACAAAAATGGAATCGGTTGTGTTTTCAAGAACATAATGAACATAATTGGAGCCAATGAAGCCCGCTCCCCCTGTAATTAATACTTTGTTGTTATTCAAAATTAATTTTTAGTTGCGCCTAAATGAATTTTTAACATTTTTGGGCGTTCATTTTTACTGTTTCTCCGCTTCGTTCTCTTCTGCGATTCGCTTCACCTGAACATAGAGGAACCGAATAAATGCTGCTATAAGAAATATGGAAACCAAGAAGAAAGGATATAGGAATTTTAATCTTCCGTCGGTAAATGCACGGACCTTTACAAGGTCTGCATTGCTCAATAGCACCACAGAATCTGTACTTTTCAATAATTCTGATTCCAGCATTTCTGTTTCCGTTTGCAACTCTAGCTTTTTATCGAAAACCTTATCTATTTCCATATTTTTCTCAACAACGAATTGTGCCGGGAGGCCTGTAATACTAGGCCGATCCTTGGCAAAGCTCTCAATAACTGCATCTATTTGAGTTAGTGTGCGTTGATTGGCAGCAATCCTGTCCTTTACATTTTCAAAATAAATAGCTCCCATATCGGCAACAAGTTTGTTCGCATTTATATAAGCAATCAATTTATCTACAACGCTGGGAGTGGCCCCCGGACCAGCAATAATTTCAATGCTGTGGTATTTGTATTCTTCGAGAAATGCTTGCGATTCCAGCATTTTTTCCTCTTCTTCTTCAAATGGAACGATATCAACAAATACATCAAGGCTCCTGTTATTTACCTCGTCGTATTTATCGATTAAATTATTAATATTCACGATAGGTGTTGCCACTACTGCGATCAATTCGTTGTGTCCTTTATCAAATCCATGAGATTGTAAAAATAGAGAGTCCTTATCTTTGATCTTTCTATCTAATTTTTCCAGTGCATTATAAGCATAGTTCACGTTATCATTGTTGATTTGAACTATAAGTGTGGATTCTTTATAACTGCGCTTGTTGGCATCCATATAAAATCCCCAAGCTGCACCAAGGACGATGAGCACGACAACAACAATCCAAAATTTCAAAACGAATTGAAACGCCCGAAATAATAAGACCAAGGTCTTTTTAAATGTACTGGAAATAAATTCTAATACCGCCTTTAAATCCAATTCTTCAGACTTGTAATTCTCGTTATTCATAGTGATTAGTTTTTACTTAAAATTTGTTTTAAAATCTTGTCGGTTATTAAATAGGTGGGTTTCACTCCTGTAGTGCCCAACCCTCCTGAAGCTAGTGTGCTTCCCGTTTCCAGTGGATTATCGGAAGCATAATACGCATAGCGTACCGCAACATTGGCGTTAATACTGCTTCGTATTTTGGAGGCCGCCTGTATCGCTTTTTGATAGTGTGCTCCTTCCATTTCCAACCCAATAACATTCCAGGTGGAGGTATGGAAAAACTTTAAAATATCTCTGTTCTGAAGGGAGGTGCCCAATACAGTGATCATAGCACCCGTACAAACATGGACATTGTCATCTTCGAACATGGATTTCTTTAACTTGTTTTTAAACGGATAATTGTCTGCTGTACCTTCAAATACGTGAGCCGAAGGGATCATAATGTCTCCTTTTCCACCTTCTAAGATTCCTGCTTTTCCCATAATCGATATGGAAGCCACGTTCAAGAAATAGCGGGTCTTGTTCTTTTCGTAAGGTTTTAAAAGTTCATCCATACTTTCATATGCCTGTTCTCCAAATGCATAGTCCATTACAATTAGTACAGGTTGAGATTCTGCCGAAGCACCTGTGTTTCCGGGTAATTGCGAAGTATCGACGATCTGGACGTCAATATTAGTCCCGCTTGTATCTTCTATAAATATCATCCCGTTTTGCAGTGCGGTCTTCGTCACTTTTTCACGTAATTTTACATTGGTGCTCTTACTTAGAGATTCAAATATTTCTAAAGGTTGCTTTTTCTTAAGTTCTGAAGCCAATGCGATGGGTGCGTAAAGACTGTTCATTACGCTATGCATATTTGCACTAATAATGTGAAGGGGTCGTGAGAGTAATCCTTTTTCATCTAAGGCTCGTTTTATGTCCAACGCCCAACGCTCGCCATGGATATGATGCCCCAAACGCTCCCGAAGCACCGGGCTGAAGGTTATAATTCGCTTATTGTCGTCAATAACCTCTTCAATGGCGTATTTTCCTAAGTAATAGATAATGCGCAAGAATCTGTTCTCGTCTTCAGCAGCGGCAAATTTTGGGTATATCTCGTTCACTTCTTCAAAGGTCCTTCCTAAAAAATTTGCCGTGTGCGTAAGGGCGATCTCCTTATCGTTCTGACTTAACGCTCCCTTTTTAAGAATGGCCTCTTCCAGTTTTCTCCAATCCCGTATCACTTCACCCTTATCGTTGATAAGCACTTGTTTCATGATCTTATGGGATTCTATATAAAGGAATGTTAGGTGTGTAAGAATGTCATAGATTTCAGATCGTCCGCGTGTGATCTCAATATTCATCTGCTCTTCATCGATCCGATAGCAATTTCTGCGTCGTTTGGCGGGTATGATCGCCTTAAAATGTGATTTCTTATACCCTTCATCGCTTGTTAGGTTCACGAACCGGCATTCTTCAATACCGTACGGCAAACGGTCCATGACGTACAACAATCCTTGAAGTTCTATTTTCTCTTCGGCTATCGATCCATAGATCTCGGGACGGAGAATAAGCAACGCTTCGCGTAAGGTTTCTCCTGAAACACCCATGGGTTTATAATACCCTTGATTAAACAGGTGCCGCATGGTAATATACATGCGCTCTATCGCGCCGGAACTCTCTTGGGCTCTTGTTCGAGTATGGGTATTCAACGTTTTCATGTCGCTGCAAATATAAACTAATTTTGCCCTTGCATCTTAACAAGTTCGTTTGCTATCTTCCGATCATTGGACAATCGAGGTGTTTTATTCTGACCGCCCAATTTTCCTTGTGATTTCATATATTTCGTAAAGCTGTTCTTTGACAAAGTTGTTATTTTTAATGGCTGAAGGACACTCCCTTGTATCAAATCTTCGTAATAGCTGTTTTGTGTCTGCATGAAAACATCTAAAGCGGCTGCAACTTTCTGAAGCTCTTTTGGTGGTTCATCGAACTCTACGAGCCATTCGTGATAGGGTAATTCTCCTGTTTCGGGTGCAATTTGCGGGGCCACGGTAAATTCAGAAATAGAAAAACCAAATTGATCTATAGCCAAATTCATTGCTTCTTCCACCTCTTTACCAATAACATGCTCTCCAAAGGCCGAAATAAAGTGCTTGATACGCCCTGAAACGATGATCCTATAGGGCATAAGCGAGGTAAATTGTATTGTGTCTCCTACATTATAGGCCCATAATCCGGCATTGGTAGAGACGATCAAGACATAATTGATTCCTAGCTTTACATCTTTTACCGTAAGGCGTGGAGGGTCGTTATCAAAAAACCGCTCAGCTTCAATAAATTCGTAAAAGATGCCCGAGTCAAGTAGCAGCAGCATACCCTTTTGAGATTGTGTGTCTTGAAATGCAAAGAAGCCTTCACTGGCCGGAAACAGTTCTATACTGTCTACACTGCGCCCAATTAAACTTTCAAATTTTGCGCGATACGGCTCGTAATTCACACCTCCGTAGATGAATAACTGAAAGTTTTTAAAGAGGTCTCCTACTTTCTTATTTGTTGCTAATTGAAGACGCTCAAAGTACATTTGTACCCACGAAGGTATCCCGCTTATCACCGTCATGTTCTCATTTTTGGTCTCCGCTACGATCGCGTCCACTTTCTCTTCCCAATCCTCAATACAGTTAGTCTTAAAGCTTGGAAGCCGGTTCTTTTGAAGGTACCCGGGCACGTAATGTGCCGCTATGCCCGAAAGTCTTCCTAATTTTATACCGTTCTGTTCTTTTAGCTTGGGACTTCCCTGTAAGAATATCATCTTCCCGTTCACAAAATCGGCGTTTCCGGTTTCATGGATATAACATAAGATGGCGTTTCGAGCAGCGTCTATGTGATGAGGTACCGATGCTTTGGTGAGTGGAATGTATTTAGCGCCGCTCGTGGTTCCGGAGGTTTTAGCAAAGTATAGCGGTTTCCCGGGCCACAGGATATCGGGCTCCCCTTGCACCACCCTGTCGATATAGGGGGTGAGATCTTCATAATCCCTAATGGGAACTTTCTTCGCAAAACTCTCGAAGCTTGTAATCTTCTCAAAATCATGATCTTTTCCAAAAACGGTATCCTTGGCATTGGTTATTAATTGTTCAAAGACCTTTTGTTGGGTTTCTACAGGCCGATTGGACCATTTACGGATCCGGCGAGCCACATAGTGAGCAAATAATTTAGCAGCAAAGGATTTTAACGACATAATTGATCAATCAAAATCTATGAAATTCGTAGGGTTGATAGGATAACCGTCACTCCACAGTTCAAAATGAAGATGAGGACCTGTAGAAAATTCTCCGGTGTTCCCTACAATAGCTATTACTTCTCCTGCTTTTACAAGTTCTCCTTGTTCTTTATTTAGAGAAGCATTGTGTTTATATACTGAGATCAGATTATTGGAGTGCTCCAGAATAATAACATAGCCTGTTTCTGCGGTCCAGCTGGCAAAAATTACGGTCCCGTCTGCGGTTGCTTTTACGGGAGCGTCCTTTACCGTAACTATATCCACTGCAAAATGTTTCTTTTTAGGGTCATATCCTTCAGAAATAGAGCCCTTGGCAGGTGCAAAGAGCGCAAAACGCTTTTCGGCTCCGGCTACCAACGGGTTGTATTTATCTTCCTGAATTACCTTCTCGCGAAGTAAAGAATCCTCGCGTGATGCAGACAGCTTTATTTTAGAAAAATCCTGATTTGCCGCTTCAATGATGGAATCCTTGTTAAATTCGACTGTTTTAACGTCTCCTGTGAGTACTTTTCGTATAGAAGCAAGGTATTGTTCATTTACATTGATAACTTGCTGTAGGGAATCTGTTTTGAAGGTTAAATCGGTGGCGCGCTTCTTCAAAGATGTTGAAGAATACCCCGGAATGTATTCTCGCAGGGGCGTAAATGCAATAATAACCGTCGTAATAGTAATTAAGAACACAGCAAAGATCGTACTAAATACAAAGACATTCAGGCGATTCAATTTAAATGAGAAGCGTTCTTCAAAAGTATCTTCATTAAGCACCACCAAACGGTACTTATGCAATAACTTCTTTTTAATCTTTCTAGCGCGTTGCTCTTTTTTTGCCATTGCCTATGCTTCTTGATGCAAATATAAAATAAAGTCCTGCGTCCCCATGCTAAACTTAGACTGAAAACGTTATATCTAAGTAATTCTTGTTACATTTGCCTTATAAATTTTTTAGAAATGAATGCATTAGTACTCCCTTTAGCCATTGGCCCCTGGCAAATCGCCTTAATCGTCGTGATCGTGTTATTGTTGTTTGGAGGACGTAAAATCCCCGAATTAATGCGCGGATTGGGAAGCGGAATCAAAGAATTTAAAGACGCTTCTAAAGAAGACAGTGATGATAAAAAGATAGACGAAAAGAAGTAATTTTCTTGTCGATTCTTGTATACAAAAAAGCCTGCTCGTTGTGATGAGCAGGCTTTTTTGTAGGTATCACTTTATCTTAGCAGACCTCAATATGGCTTCCAGCTCGAACTGAAGATCTCTTTTTGTTTCAGAAGGGGCATAAGTGAAGCCTTCCAAGATAAGATAACGGTCGTTGGCCTCATCCCGAATGGCGTAATTTAAGAAGGGCCCGGCCATGTATTGATCTTTCACCTCCCAAGTCCCCTTGGTTTCATAGGCAAACTTTCCATCAATCTCACTATTGAATAAATAAGGCGCATACGCTTCCTCCGTAATAAATCGCCCCTCGTCCTCTACCGGTAAATAACCCGCGCCTATGGAATCCCGAATTTTAATGATGTCGCTTACAACAGAATCCTTCCCAATAAGAGCCATGGGAACTTCATATACAATTATATTTGTGGTTCCCGACTTCAAGTCTTTACGGAACCAATAGAAATCATCGCTAGCAAGGGCCGTTCGATAGGCCGACGGCATTTTAAGAGTAACGCGCAATCGATCTTGCAGCGAATCCAATTGCTTTAATGAGACATTGATGCGTCTTTGTTTTTCGGTGATCTCAGATGTTTTAAAAGCCTCTAAGATCTTATCTTTATTCTCGGTAATAAGTCCTGCCAAACGTTGCGGTGACTTTGCAGTTACAAAAACTCCTGTTTGTGGCTTGGCGTAGGGATCTTCTTTTACGGTAACCTCCTCAGCAGCACCTAGAGTCACATGTAAGAAGATTCGGTTCTTACGCGCAAATCCTGTGTATGTAGCAGGCGGCATTTGGTTGATGGAATACAAAGGCTCTTCCTGAGGCAACCCGTCTGTGGGCGCTGCTAAGAAATCCCTAATCACCTCACCTACATCTCCATTCCATAGATCATTTTCGATGATCACTTGGAGCGAATTGATATTTCCTAACGATTTAGGCAAAAAAGAGGTGTCCTTCTTGCCGTTATTATTGCATGCGAGCAGTATAAACGCAAAAAGCACTCCTAGAGATAACGATTTCATTGTAATTGGTTTTGAAGGGAACTATCCTTGAGAAACCCTTAGCTTCATTCCCGGTTTTAGTTTTGTACCACTAATATCGTTCCATTTTTTTATATTCTGAACGGTTACGCCGGGAAATTTTTGTGAAATACTCCATAAAGAGTCTCCACTGCGCACCGTGTACATCTCAACTTCTCCTTTTACCGAAGCTTTTGTCTGCGTGACGCTTCCGGAAGAGGCTGTCTTTCTTGTATGGATGGTAAGTCGTTGTCCTACTTTTAAGCGGTTGCTTCGCAGCCCGTTCCAGCGCTTGATCTGACTCACCGTCACGCCATATTTTTCGGCAATCCTGCCCAAATAATCTCCACTGCGTACCCGGTACTGAACACTGCTTGATTCTTCAAAGAATTCAGGTAGCGGTTTTTCTCGATCATTGAATTCCTTTTCCGCAAAAGCATAGACAGCATCTTCATTAGCCACGAATTTCCCAACAGCATCCAACGGCAATCGCAACACATAATTTTCATCTTCAACGAAAGGGATAATATCCAATTTATACGATGGATTCAAGAACTGAAGTTCCTCCAGATCTACATTTGTGATCTTAGCCACCTGTTCTAGGGTGATCATTCGTTTTACATGAAGCGTATCAGTAGCAACGTACGGAATGGCCGGACCTTCACTGGTGAAGCCGTGTTCCTTGGCATACTCGAATATATACATGGTAGCTAAGAATGCCGGAAGATATCCCGCTGTTTCACGGGGTAAATGATGACGAATGTTCCAATAATTGGTGTAGCCGCCGGCACGACGCAGGGCCTTTGCCACATTCCCGGGACCGGAATTATATGCTGCAAGGGCAAGATCCCAGTCGCCAAGGCTGTTGTAGAGGCTTTTCAAATATTGGCTTGCCGCCTCTGTTGCCAAAAGCGGATCGGATCTTTCGTCTACATAAGAGCTTACTTCTAATCCGTATATTTTCCCGGTATTGTACATGAATTGCCACAGCCCTGTGGCGCCAACCCTCGATTTTGCCCTTGGGTTTAAGGCAGATTCGACAATAGCAAGATATTTCAATTCCAAGGGAAGATTATGCTTGTCCAATGTCTCTTCGAACATAGGGAAATAGTAATCGCTTAGTGCCATAAGTCTTCCCATCGTTCTTCTGCGATTTTTCAGATAGTGTTTGATAACACTTTCAAGAGACGGATTGTATTCTACGTTAAAAGGTGTTCGGTCATTCAGTTTTGCCAGACGTTCTTTCAGGAGCTCGGTTGGTAATTCTTCATATTCAACGGCTTCGTAAGATTGATTGGTAACGGTTCCGTAGACATCTTCGAACAACTCAGACTTGTAAAGTTCCTGAAGCCATAAGCTGTCTACTTTTCGGGCACGTTTAAGATCTTCCAAAGCGAATACTAGCGTATCCTTGGTCTTGGTAGCCACAACGGTAGTTGGCAATTCATTTGAAATTTGTTGCACCGTTATGGAATCAACAATTTGAATCTTCTTAGTTTTCAAAGAAGACGTTGTATTTTTTTCTTGGCCATACAGTATACCGACCAACAAAAACAACACAAAGGGGATGAATGTTTGTTTCATAGTGAAAATAACGTAGGTTCTTGGGCAAAATTTTGCTAAAATTAATGAAATGAGGTTACTAGGCAAATTTTTAACACTCCAAACCTACTCTTGAATTGCTTTTATTCCCGGTAATTCCTTGCCTTCCAACATCTCCAGCATTGCTCCGCCACCGGTGGACACATAACTCACCTTATCACTAAAATTAAATTTTTTCACTGCAGCTACGGAATCTCCGCCTCCAACTAAAGAAAATGCCCCGTTCTTAGTAGCATCAGCTATGGCTTCTCCAAGTGCAATGGTTCCTTGAGCAAAAGGTTCCATCTCAAAAACGCCCACCGGGCCATTCCATAGGATGGTTCTGGATTGTGCGATAATTTCAGCGAACAAATCGTTGGTCTTAGGCCCTGTATCCAAGCCCATCCAGCCTTGTGGAATATCATTGACCGGGTCGATCTCCGTGCTTGCAAATTCTGAAAAACTATCGGCGACTACAGCATCTACCGGTAAATGTACCTGTACTTTTTTCTTTTTGGCTGCCTGTAATATCTCCAAGGCCAATTTTTGCTTGTCTTCTTCTACCAGAGAACTTCCAACGCTGCCTCCTTGCGCCTTGATAAAGGTAAACGCCATGCCGCCGCCAATAATTAAATGATCAATGGTATCTAAAATGCTTTCAATGATCGTGATCTTAGAGGAAACCTTAGCGCCGCCAATAATCGCCGTCACAGGGGACTCTCCATGCGCTAAGACTCTCTGTACGTTCTCTATTTCTGAAGCAAGCAACAACCCGAAGCATTTGTGCTTCGGAAAAAAATCGGCAATAATCGCTGTAGAAGCATGGGCTCTGTGCGCTGTTCCGAAGGCATCGTTTACATAGATATCTCCCCATTGCGATAATTTTTTCGCAAAAGCCCTATCTCCTTTTGTTTCTTCCTCATAATACCGAAGGTTCTCCAAAAGCAGGATCTCTCCGGGTTTGACGGCACTCACAGCTTCAGCTACCCTAGGGCCTATGCAATCTGACACGAACGTAACCGTCACACCTAAAATATCGGAGGCGCTTTTTACAATATGTTGTAATGAAAATTCGGCTTCTTTGTTCTTAGGTCTTCCCAAATGCGACATAAGGATACAACTTCCGCCATCCTCGAGTATCTTGATAATGGTGGGTTTTGCAGCCTCAATTCGAGTGGCATCGGTCACTTCAAGGTCGTCATTGAGCGGAACGTTGAAATCTACCCGAATAAGGGCCTTTTTATTCTTAAAATCGAAGTCATTTACTGTTTTCATAGGCACAATGTTCAACTGCAAATATACAGTTTTGCAAGGTCTTATCTACTAGTAAAATTTGTGTAGTTTTGTGCATGGATTTTTCCGAAATAATTGGTCAAAAGCACCTGCAGTCCCATCTTATCAAAACCGTTGACAATGGGCGGGTTCCTCATGCTCAATTGTTTGTTGGTAACAGCGGAAGCGGTCTTTTACCTATGGCTATTGCGTATGCGCAATACTTACTTTGCCAGAGCCACGAGCCCAATAGTACAGCGCAGTTGCATTGTAAGCAGAAAATAGCCAAGTTGGCACATCCCGATCTGCATTTTGTGTACCCCGTAAATACGAACGATGTCGTAAAGAAGAATCCTGTATCCTCTCTTTTTTCTGAAGAATGGCGGGCTTTTGTTCTTTCAAACCCGTATGCATCACTATTCGATTGGTTCCAAACTTTGGGAATTGAGAACAAACAAGGAAATATCAATGTGCGGGAGGCCGAAGAGATTGCCAAGCGGCTTTCACTGAAAGCCTATGAGGGAGGCTATAAGGTCATGATTATTTGGATGGCCGATAAAATGAATACCGAATGTGCTAACAAAATATTGAAGTTGGTGGAAGAACCCCCTGAAAGAACGGTGCTTTTACTCCTTACCGAACAGGAAGAACAGATCTTGGCAACTATTAGGTCCCGCTGCCAACGGCTTCATTTCCCCCTCCTTCCCGAAGAACAAATAGCAAAAGCTTTGCAGGCCAAACACGCCGTACCGGAAAAAGTTGCGAAGAAAGTCAGCCGCCAAGCACATGGTGATTTTAATAAAGCACTGCACTTGTACCAACAGGATGGGGACGACAAAGTCTTTGAAGCGTGGTTCGTCCAGTGGGTGCGCACAGCATTTAAGGCTAAAGGGAATAAGGCGGTCATTCACAGTTTATTGCTGTGGAGCGATTCCATAGCTTCGGAAGGTAGAGAAACCCAAAAAAAATTCTTGTTATTCTGTATGGAACTGTTTCGGCAAGCGATGTTGCAAAATTACAAAGCAGATAGCCTTATCTTTTTTGAAGCGCAAGATTCAGTCTTTTCTATTGAAAAGTTTGCTCCTTTCATTCACCAAAATAATATTTATGAGATTACGAAAGCATTAGAAGATGCGATCTACCATGTAGAGCGAAACGGAAATGCAAAAATTATTTTTACAGATCTCTCTATGCAACTTACCCGCCTTATTCACGCTTCTGAGAAAGTATAGACATTTCTTATTTTTGCTGTGATTTAAATAATTTCCTCTTATCGTTTTTTACAGCCTTTTAATGCAATTCCTCGGCTTTTCTATTGCATACGCATAAGATGGCTTGGCAACCGCGCAAAACACGCTTAAAAAGGCTTAAAATGCCTATTTGGACTTTTGATAGCAGTAAATAAGAGAAGAGTATTCCTTTGTCCTCCAAGCTTCGATATTAGAGCGCAATCCAATAAAGAAAGATCGTATTAAAAAGAACACATCAGATCTTTTATATTTTTCAGAAAGCAGACTCACGTAAAAGGAATCAAAAAGCATGGGTCTCACATTTTTCAACTTCATTTTTTCCGAGAATAGCATTTTCATTGCGTCTCTGGAAAAATGCCACAAATGTCTGGGTGTATCATAAGCAGCCCAAAAGGACCCGTAATATTTTGCGTCGTACGATCTATAGTTAGGAACTGCAATAATTAAATAGCCTCCCGGAGCTACTAAAGATTCAATTTTGGTGACCGTCGTTTCCAAATCCGGTAGATGTTCCAAAACATGCCAAAGTGTTACAACGTCAAATTGCTTTTCGGTAACTGCCTCTAAGTTCTTTAACAGTTCAATATCCTTCTTTTGCGACAACGCTCTTGCTGTTTCATTTGGCTCCACACCGGTTACACTCCATCCTTTATCTTTAGCTGCCTTTAAGAAATCGCCGGTGCCTGCACCGATATCGAGAACATGGCCTTTATTTTCCTGAATCGAGCAAATTAAGCTTACTTTTTTTCGAAGTGCATATTTCTTTACAATTTGATACACTCGATCAAGCCAACTTGAGTGACTATCGGTATGCGATATATACTCGGCACTGTCATAATATTTTGTAAGCTCCGATTCATTTGGTTGCGGATGCGTATAAAGGAGTTGGCGTTGTGTGTCGAGGCGAAGCTCAAAAGATTCTCCCGTAACAAGGTAATCTTTGGTTTTTATAAATACAGCCGTTTCTTCTTTTTTAGAACTCATAAAGTAGAGTGTTCCACGTGAAACATCCTATCTAACGCCCCATATAAACAAGCATTACCGAAATATCATTGGGAGAGACTCCGCTAATTCGGCTTGCTTGTGAGACAGTAGTCGGTTTAATTTGTGTTAATTTTTCTCTGGCTTCGTATGACAACGATTTAAGGCGGGAATAGTCAAAATTATCCGGAATCTTAATACCCTCCAACCGGTTTAATTTATCAGCATTGTTCTTTTCCTTTTCTATATATCCTGCGTATTTCACTTGAATCTCGGTTTGTTGAAGTACTTCGTGATCCAAGTTATTTTCTGCCATATACTGCGCTACTTCGTCAATCGTACGCATATCTTCCATAGTGATATTAGGCCTAGAAAAAAGCTTGAACATTTTGTCACTTTGCGAAACCAAGGCAGAATCTCTAGCTTCCAAAATTGGATTTATGACTTCGGGCGTGACACTGGTATCCTTAAAGAACTGCACAAACGCTTTGGAACGATCTTTCTTATCTTCCATTTTACGCATCCTTTCTTTTGTGGCTAATCCTATCTCAAAAGATTTCGGCGTAAGTCGAAAATCAGCATTGTCCTGACGTAATAGCGTCCTGTATTCTGCCCGTGAGGTGAACATTCTATACGGTTCTTCTGTTCCTTTAGTAATGAGATCGTCTACTAAAACGCCAATATAGGCTTCGTTTCTTTTCAGAATAAAAGGGTCGCGCTCCTGCACTTGTAAGGCAGCATTGATCCCTGCCATAAGTCCTTGTGAGGCGGCTTCCTCATAGCCTGTTGTACCATTTATCTGTCCGGCAAAATACAAACCGGAAACAATCTTCGTTTCCAAAGTATGCTTTAATTGTGTTGGCGGAAAGTAGTCGTATTCTATAGCATATCCGGGCCGGAAGAACTTCACTTGTTCAAACCCGGCAACTTCACGTAAGGCTTTAAATTGTACATCTTCCGGTAATGAAGTAGAAAAACCATTGACGTAATACTCCACCGTATCCCAGCCTTCCGGCTCCACAAAAATCTGATGCCGGTCCTTGTCGGCAAAACGGTTAATCTTATCCTCAATGGACGGACAGTATCGCGGTCCAATGCTTTGAATTGCGCCATTGAACATTGGAGAACGATCAAAACCCTCCTGTAACAATTCGTGTACACGAGTACTTGTATATGTCATGTGGCAAGGCCGTTGCTCCTTTAAGGGCTTCGTAATATCTAAATAAGAAAACTTTTCAGGGTCGTCATCGCCGGGCTGAATGATCATTTTGGAAAAATCCAGAGATCTTCCGTCCACGCGTGGCGGGGTTCCTGTCTTCATTCTCCCGGCATCAAAACCGAGATCAACGAGATCCTTGGTAATTCCTGTGGCTGCACGTTCACCGGCCCTACCGCCTCCAAACTGCTTTTCACCAATATGAATAAGACCATTTAAAAAAGTACCATTTGTAAGCACGACCGTCTTTCCCTTAACTTCAAGACCCAACGAGGTTCTTACCCCAATTATACGCCCGTTATCCACTAAAATTCCGGAAACCATCTCTTGGTAAAAATCCAGATTTTTTGTTTGTTCCAACATGGTACGCCAGGTTTCGGCAAAGCGCATCCGATCACTTTGCACTCTGGGACTCCACATCGCAGGACCTTTGCTCTTATTTAGCATTTTAAACTGAATGGCAGTCTTGTCAGATACTATACCACTATAACCGCCCAGCGCATCGATCTCACGAACGATCTGTCCCTTGGCTATTCCGCCCATAGCAGGATTGCAGGACATTTGTGCAATATTTTGAAGATTCATGGTGATAAGCAGAGTGCTTGACCCCATGTTCGCAGCCGCAGCCGCCGCTTCAGAACCTGCGTGTCCTCCGCCAACTACTATAACGTCATACTCCTTCTCAAACATATTTCTTATACTGTTCCACGTGGAACATTTCGGTTTACTATCTTATTAAATTTTCGGGCTGCAAATATACTGTAAATTCCTTAGAATCAACACGTTAAAATTATAAAAACTTGATTATCAAGCAGCTATAGAAAGGTTCTGGACGCTAATGCTTTCGTTTCCCGGCTTCGCATCTCATGCTGTTGCTGTTTTGTCTTGTCCTTATACCCGCAAAAATGCAGTATGCCATGTATCATCACTCTGTGAAGCTCGTCTTCAAAACTATCGGAATATAGAATGGCGTTCTCCTTTACTCGTTCTATCGAGATGTAGATCTCACCGTGCAATTGTTTTCCCAAACTATAGTCGAAACTAATAATGTCTGTTAGTGTATCGTGATCCAAATATTCAAGATTGAGGCTCAGCAAAAACGCATCATCACAAAAAACAAAAGAAATATCTCCTTCTTCGCATCCTTCGGAAATAATCTCCTGCGAGATCCATTGCTGTACCTCTTTAGATTGCGCAATATTGAAATCAGTTTCAGAAAAAAAATCAATCATCTTTTGACTTAAAATACAGCTGAACTTTTTCTTTATACTCCTGACGCAAAGGGAGCGACTCTCTATTCAGAATTTCTGCAGCATTAAAATATTTCTTCACCTCATCCGGATTCAATCGAAGCGTGTTCTCAAAATTATTCCTATTGGTACGAGATTCGCGGCGTGACTCCTGACCCTGTTCAAAATCTGCTTTATCGAGTTTCAGCAGTTCATATTTTAAGTTCAGCATTTTTTCTAGCGTTCGTTGATTGAATCCTTTATCCAAAAGCTGCTGTTCTATATCCTCCATCTTACGAAGCAATTCTCCGCCTTTTCCATTAAGTCCTTCCTTGCTAAGTTTATCTTGAAGCTGTTGCCGGAGTAATTGTTGTTGTTTATAGATCTCGTAGAGCTCACCATTCATATCTTCACTGTTCCCTTCTCCATCACCATTCCTACCATTACTTTTGCCTTCTTTTCCATCCTTTCCATCACCATTCCCTTCACCATCTCCTTCACCTTGACCATCCCCTTCTCCCTGTCCTTGTCCTTCTCCCTCACCTTCACCTTGGCCTTGACCTTCCTTACCCTTTTGCATACCTTCCTTCATTTTATCTCCTAAGCTCTCTTGCTTCTGAATAATGTCCGGTAGTTGAAATCCGCGGCCCTGACCTTCTCCTTCTCCTTGACCTTGACCTTGACCAGTGCCAGAACCTTGCATTTGCATGGCATTCTGCATTGAATTAAGCAGTTCGCTTAACAATATTGCGAGTTCATTGGCTCCGGTAACTGTATACTGCTGACTGGCCAATCCCTGTCGCATCTCGTTCTCAGCAAGCCTTTCCATAGCCTTATCCATATTGTATTGGACCTCAGTGAGCGATTCGTTGATCGCATTGCTAATCATAGGTTGTCGCAATGAAAGGCTAAACAAGCTGTCGTCAATATGCTGGAAATTCTGTTTTAGATCGTTCTGAATCGTGAGTTTCTTTCCGAAGACAGGATTGCCGTAATCTGTAACTTTGAAGTCCTCCATTAAATTCTCCTGCTCAAAAGAGAAAACCACCAAATTATCCAAGATCTGCCGAAGCATTTCCACATCTTCCTGAATGGTTTCCATCTGCCCTGACTGCATTTGCATTTGCATCTGCTGCCCCATTTGTTTCATCTTCTTCCCTGCCTTTTTCTGATTTTCTGAAGCGCCCTTCTTGTCTTGCTGTTGTAGTTTATCTGAAGCCTTTTGCTGCTCCTCATCTACCTGCTTCTCTCCGGATTTATCTTGCGGAATATCCATAGGCTTCTTTAAAGCCTCGTTCTCCTTTTTAAGGGCGTCCATCTCCTTCTTATAAGCCTCGAACTTTTCATTGAGTTCCTCTTGCTTCTCTTGGGTGTTCTTATCTTCGGGAGCATCTGCTAATTTTTCCTGTTCCTCCCCTAGCTTATAGAGTTCTTCTGCCAGCTTCTCTGCCTTCTTGGTAACATAATAACGCTTGGTCAATTCCAACAGTTGTTCCAAGTTCTTCTCTTGATTCTTGTTTTGCTTGGCTAATTTTTCAAGTTTTTCTGTGAGGTCTTCCTTTCTAATTTTGTCTTGAAGTCGCTCCAGTTCTTCCAGCAGCTTCTCATTTTCCTCCAGTCGTTCTTCGTTCTCTTCCAATCGTTCCTTCAATTGTTCTTTAAATGCATCCTTTTCTTCATTCTCCGGCTGAAAATTCTCCAAGTTCTCTTTTAGTTCTTTGGAGAAATTCTTCATCATCTGCTCTTGCTGTTTTTGTTTCTTTATAAAGTTCTCTAGCTTCTTTTTGTCATTCCAGTTGAGTTCGTTCTTCTCTTTTTGTGTTTTTGAGATATCTTCCAGCTTCTTCTCCTGATCTTTGAGCTCTTCTAACGACTTATCCAAACCTTTAATGGAATTCTCCTGATTTTTCAATTGTTCATTCTCCAGCTCATCTTTTGTAAGCTTTCGATACGAATACACCCCCGACTTGCTTGATTTAAAATTGTGAATGGCATCATTATCAAACACTTCAAAATAATATTCGTACGCCACGCCCTCGGTTAGCGATAATGAACCCGGGAATACGTGTGCAAATTGTTCGAAGTTTGATCTATTTAAAGGCAAATCCCTTGTTTTCTTAAGTTCTTCTTCGCCTTCGGGATAATAGACAATTCTAAGTTTTGTGAGTCCGTAGTCATCACTTACTCTTCCCAAAAAGAAGAATTGCTGCATATCTGTACTATCCTGTTTAGACTGCACAGTGATCTCTGGATATTCGTCCTTTATTACCCCTAGGGTAAAAGCAAGATTCTCGTAATTCTTAAGTTGGTTGTTGGAGGTAGTGATCGCGTAATCAAGTTTTGAAAATACCCCTCTATTGTATGAAAATTGTTCATTCTTTCCTTCAAAAGCATAGATTGTATCTTGGGTTTGAAGGTGCACAGCGTTTGTGTGTTGTGTTGCCACATTCCACGTAACACGTGTGCCTTCGGGAATTGTGGCATTTCCGGTGCTTTTCACTATCTCATCCCGCTTTCCGGTATAAGCCGGGTAGTCCAGAACCATTTCAAACCCTGTGAGCGAAGGTGTTTTCACCACAGCTAACGTGTATTCTCTTGAAGTGACCGAATTTGCCGAGAGTGTAAAATCTATTGCTTCGGAAGGTTGTATGAATGTATATTCAAAATGGCCGGGTGCTGTTTGTTGCAGGTAATACGTCTCATTATTATAGGCAATACTGGCGTTTTCCGGCACAAGCGTCCCTTGCGCGCGCACTTTTAAAGTAAATTGCTTATTTTCAATGGCTTGCAGGGTATCATTCAGAATAAAAAAAGAAAATGGAGCCGGCGGCTCATAGGCAGTATCGTAATTGACAACCCGTTTATAGCTATTGGAAAAAAGACCTTCTTCTCCTAGTAGAGACACCAAAACAAAAATAAGCACCGGAATGGCAGCGTACTTCAAATACGTTACATTCTTTTTAAAGTTAACGGCTCCCACAAAAGGAATGGGTTGCAGTGCACTTGCTTTTTGGTCAATGCTGGCGGCAAGCAATTCACTCTCTCGAATGTTTCGGTTGAGTTGAATAACGTTGAGAAGCTTATCGTTCACTTGCGGAAAATAACTCCCAATAATTTTAGACGCTTCTTCATGTGATATCCCCTGTTGCAACCGAAACAGTTTTGCCAACGGAAAGGCAATAAACCTTATAAACAAGCCAATTTCAACGGCCACAAAAGTCCAAAACAATACGGTACGCCCGTTAGGACTCAACCACAAGAAATATTCAACCAGCAGGGTAATCAAAAAATACAAAACGCCTATAGCGAAAAAAAGGATGCTCCCTTTGATCAACTCATTGGTGTAGTATTTTTTAATAAATTGTTCCAGCTTTTGCTGAATAATGCTGAATGAACTCATTCGATGGGTTTATAGTATCAGAACTTCGAAAGTACAATATTATTTTGTATCAAAAATAGCTCCAAATTACCCCAATTCCTGAAGGATCTGAAATAACTTTTTACCGCTCTGCTCTATTTAGACCTTTTTTCCAGGCCTTTATACATTATCCGCATCCTTCAGTCTGCAAGAAAACCTAGACAAGAAGGATGCTTTCCATGGTTGTTCTCTTACAGAATTAGTACCTTTGTGCCCTTAATTGTAGTAACCTAAAAAAGATCCCGCAACTGCGGAAAATACCTATGACCCAAAAAGTTCGCGTACGTTTTGCTCCCAGTCCTACCGGTCCGCTTCACATTGGAGGCGTTCGGACCGCTTTGTTCAATTATCTTTTTGCCAAAAAACACGGAGGAGATTTTCTACTTCGTATTGAAGATACAGATCAATCCCGCTACGTAGAAGGTGCTGAAGCATATATCACGGAAGCTCTAGAGTGGTTGCAGATCCCTTATGACGAAGGGCCGGGTAAGGAAGCTGGTTACGGTCCTTACCGTCAAAGCGAACGAAAATATCTCTATAAACAATACGCCGATGCCCTTATTGAGTCCGGTGATGCCTATTATGCATTCGATACCGCCGAGGCTTTGGATGCGCATCGGGCAGCACATGAAGCAGAAGGAAAAACGTTTATCTACAATTGGCATAATAGGACAAAACTCAATAATTCTTTGTCTCTTTCTGAAGCGGAGGTCCAATCAAAATTGAACGCCGGCGAACCCTATGTTATTCGCTTTAAGTCCCCCGAGAATGAACTACTTCACTTACAAGACAGCATTCGCGGAACTATGGAAATAGATAGCAGTATTCTGGACGATAAAGTGTTGTTTAAAAGTGATGGTATGCCTACCTATCATTTGGCCAATATCGTAGATGATCATCTTATGGAGATCACACATGTGATTCGTGGAGAAGAGTGGTTGCCTTCACTGGCGCTTCACGTGTTGCTGTATCGTGCTTTTGGATGGGACGCGCCTCAATTTGCACACCTTCCGCTTATTTTAAAACCCGAGGGAAAAGGGAAGTTGAGCAAACGAGACGGTGACAAGATGGGCTTTCCTGTCTTTCCTTTAGAGTGGAAAACGACCGAGGGTGAAATCTATTCAGGATACAGGGAAGACGGCTATTTACCCGGGGCTGTCGTCAATATGCTTGCTTTCTTGGGTTGGAACCCCGGAACAGAACAGGAGATTTTTAATTTGGAAGAACTCACCGCTGCTTTCGAGCTGGAGCGCGTTAACAAGGCCGGAGCAAAATTTGATCCTGAAAAAACCAAGTGGTTTCAACACCACTATTTTCAAGCGCTGGACGATGCCATTTTGATGGATTTATTTACAGGCTTTCTGAAGACGAGAGGTATTACCATCCCCGCTAATCTTTCAACTATTGTGTCGCTTCTGAAAGAGCGTGCAACCTTCGTACCGGATCTCTGGGAACAAGGCAGCTTCTTTTTTGAAGCCCCCTTGTCCTACGATGAAAAAGCTTCGGCTAAAGCATTTAAGCCCAACACGCCTGAAATTCTTTCAGAAATTATCGCGCTTTTAAAGAGTGAAACAGACTTTTCTGCCCCCAACCTATCCGATAAAATTAAAGGGTGGATCACACAAAACGATATAGGATTTGGCAATGTAATGATGCCTATGCGACTTGCATTAGTGGGCGAAATGAAAGGTCCCGATGTGTTTGAGATCGCAGCGATACTCGGTAAGGACGAAACCATTCGTAGGCTTGAAGCAGCAAAAAGCTTTATTGCTTAGAAATAGATGACGGCTGCAATAACAATGGTGGAGCTGTGGCCTTCAAATTCCATTTCATTATCCTGTAGGGTTTTATCATTTAGATTTCCTAACATATTGGTAACTCCATATTGATAATGCGCACTAACACGAAAGTTTTCCAGGCCGCCAGTAATACCGCCCATAACATGAAAATTTATTTTTGATATATCTTGAATATCGCCGGCAGTAAGGGCATCGTAACCGCTCACAACATAGTCTTCAAAGGTCTCATCTTTAAGGTTCATTTTGCCGTTGACATTGAGTATGGGGCCAAATTCCAGACTTAGATGATGCTTTATAATGTTGTAACTCCCCAAGAAATTGATCTGCGCCGATTGGATCGTGTATTCCAAAGCACGTTGTTGTGCGGTAGTTGGGATCCCCGCGCTAAAAGCATTGATCTTTACGGTATTATTATAAAAATTGATCCCATAAATAAGATCGAAATTATTACGGAAAGAGCCTCGTGTTGTGAAACCTACCATAAATCCTTCTCCCTGCTGGGTTTCAAAATTATCTGTATTGATATCGAAAAGGGTCAATCCCCCATTGAGACCTAATCGATTGTATTCTTCATAGTTGCGCTGACTGTGAACATGGTGAATAATAAGGGCAAAAAAAGTAACAAGAAGAAGGTTTCGTAGACTCATAGTTAGGTTCGGTTAATAAGGGGTTAAAAATAGCTTTAATTTCGTATCTTCAACGAACTTATTAATTTAATATTTCAAACAACAATGGGTGGTTTTCTAATTTTAATGGTTCCAATAGGGATAGTTCTTTTCTTTTTAATGTTGTCCTCTTTCTTTATTGTGCGGCAGCAAACAGCGGCTGTCGTTGAGAATTTTGGTCGCTTTAGCAGCATCCGCAACTCCGGACTGCAATTTAAGATCCCTGTGGTACAGCGTATTGCGGGGCGTATCAATTTAAAGATCCAGCAATTGGATGTATTGGTAGAGACAAAGACAAAGGATGATGTGTTCGTGCGCCTTAAGATCTCGGTACAATTTCAGGTTATTAAAGATAAGGTCTACGATGCATTTTATAAGCTTGAGAATCCACACGACCAGATCACATCCTACGTATTCGATGTGGTGCGTGCCGAAGTGCCAAAGATGAAATTAGATGATGTTTTTGAGCGAAAGGATGATATTGCCATCGCTGTAAAACAAGAATTGAACGATGCCATGATCAATTACGGATACGATATCATTAAAACCTTGGTTACCGATATTGATCCCGATGTGCAGGTAAAAGCAGCCATGAACCGTATCAATGCAGCAGAGCGCGAAAAGGTGGCTGCCGAATACGAAGCGGAGGCCGAACGTATCAAGATCGTAGCCAAAGCAAGGGCTGAGGCAGAAAGCAAGCGGTTGCAGGGACAGGGTATTGCAGATCAGCGACGAGAGATCGCAAGAGGATTGGAAGAAAGTGTGGACGTATTGAACAATGTAGGTATCAACTCACAAGAAGCTTCGGCCCTTATTGTGGTAACCCAGCATTATGATACACTTCAATCCATTGGGGAAGAAACCAATACCAATTTGATACTGCTTCCCAACTCTCCTCAGGGGGGCAGCAATATGCTCAACGATATGATCGCTTCTTTTGTGGCAAGTAATCAAATAGGTGAACAGATGCGCAAAGAGAATGAAGCAAAGGGTATTGGCAAGACAACCCGGAAGAAAAGGACACCGCCTCCTCCACGCGCTGCCGAGGGTGACGATCTAAAATACTAAAAAGAAAAAAGCCCTTTTTAAAAAGGGCTTTTAGTATATATAAAGGGAAGACTATTTAATATTAGTCTTCCTCGTATTCTTTTTTCTTCACGGGCTTTATTCCAATTAACAGATCTACCATTTTAAGAACGAATGCCTTCTTTGCGATAGATGCTACGGTATTAGCAATGAGATTAAAGGGGGAAAAGGTTTCAGAAACGGTGTCCTTTGTTTCAGAAAATCCCAACTTTAGTTCTTCTTTATCAATTTGCGACTTAAGTTTCAAATACTTAAGGTCTCTGTCTATTTCTTCAAACGTAGTGTATCGTCTCATAAGCGCTCTACGGGTTGGTTCTTTTCCAGTTGTTCCAATTCGGCTTCAGCCATTTGTTTTGGTGGGATGTCATCTTCATCATACAAGAGAACAGAAAACTTATACAGCATTTTCCGCTCAATCGTTTTTCTTCCGAAGGCATACATAAGCATAAGGATGACTCCATAAAATGCACCCACGATAAAGAATCCAACCGAAACCGTCCCTATACTGTTTCCAATGAGGAAGGCAACTCCTACGGAGAGAAATAGTAATACAAACAGAAAAATACTGCCAAAGACCAATAAGTTCACCAGCGAGATAGCTCCCTTCATGGATGATTTAAAGAGGCGGAGCTTATAGTACTCCGCCGTACTTATTCCATATTCTTGAAACTTATCACTTATTCTGTCCAGACTATTTGTGAGACGCTCAAAGGCCATCTTATGCAGTTACTTTTTTGGCTGTGGTTTTGGCTTTGGCCTGAGTAGTCTCTTTTTGAAGCTTAGCGTTTTGTCTGCGTAATGCTTCTAACTTGTCTTCCATGGCAACTAGAATATCATCGGCCTTATAGCTTGCAGAGGACAAGGTATCCTCCAATTTTTGTTCGAAGCTAAGTCGGGCTTGCTGTGCTTTCGAACTTAAGTTGCTGGTTGTTTCTTTGATCTGTTTGTTGAGTCTCTTCTGAGCTTTTTTGGTTTCCTTACTGATCTTGCTACGTGTTTTCGATCCCTTATCTGGTGCATATAAGATTCCAATGCCTGCTCCAATCGCAGCTCCGGTCAATAATGCTAATAAGGTTTGTCCTGTATTCGATGCCATAATTATACTTGTTTAATTGTTATTATTTAGATTGTCTCACAAAATTACTTATAGCATCCGCAATTGGCTGTTAATAACCGGTTAATAGTTGATTTGCAACACACAAAGAAATCTTAAAAAGAACCTTTTTTAGCCAATTATTCTTAAAATTTCACATAAAAAAATGGGAAGACACACTTTGGCATCTTCCCATTAATTATATCTGTAGTCTATGCTAAGCTAATTTGGCCCAAGAATCTCGCAAAGCGACCGTTCGATTAAAGACCAGGTTATCTTCAGTGCTGTCTCGGTCTACTACAAAATAACCCAATCGCTGAAACTGAAAACTATCTTCGGGTTGTGCATCTTTCAGGCTTGGTTCGACATAGGCCGTGATTACCTGCAACGAATCAGGGTTGATAAATTCCATAAAATCTTTCTCCTTTTGGGCATCCGGAGCCGGTTCTGTAAACAGGCGGTCATAGAGCCGCACTTCGGCCGGTATGGCATGAGCCACAGAAACCCAATGCAGGGTTCCCTTTACCTTTCGCATTGATTCTTCGGTGCCACTGCCGCTTCGGCTTTTTGGGTCGTAGGTACAGTGGATCTCTGTAATATTTCCTTCGGAATCCTTTACCACCCGCTCGCCTTTTATTATGTAGGCGTTTTTAAGTCTGACTTCTTTATCTAATGTAAGACGAAAGAATTTTCTGTTTGCTTCCTCCTGAAAATCCTCACGTTCAATGAACAATTCTCTTGAAAAAGGGATGTTTCGGTTTCCGGCAGATTCATCTTCGGGGTTGTTCTCGGCCTCCAGCCACTCGGTTTCTCCTTCGGGATAATTGGTAATGACTAATTTTACCGGATCTAACACAGCCATGACACGAGGAGCTTTTTTGTTAAGATCTTCGCGTACATTAAACTCAAGGTGTGACACGTCAATTAAGTTCTCTCGCTTTCCGACACCTATACTATCGGCAAAATTCTTTATTGAATCCGGTGTATACCCCCGGCGACGAAGCCCTGAAATGGTGGGCATACGCGGATCGTCCCATCCGGTCACTACGCCTTCCTCCACCAACTTGGCAAGTTTGCGTTTACTAACTACTGTATGACTAAGATTACGACGTGCAAACTCACGCTGTTTAGGGCGTAATTTGTTGTTGTCGTATACTTGATCCAAAAACCAATCGTACAATTCTCTGTGTGGCAGGAACTCAAGTGTACAGAAGGAATGTGATACTTGTTCTATGTAATCACTCTCCCCATGGGTCCAATCATACATAGGGAAAATCTTCCAATGGGTTCCTGTGCGGTGATGGTGTTTGTGAAGCACTCTGTACATAACGGGATCCCGCATCAACATATTTGGTGAAGCCATATCTATCTTAGCACGAAGCACATGGGCGCCTTCGCCCACGTCTCCATTCTTCATTTTCTCCAGCAATTCTAAATTTTCTTCTACTGATCGATCTCTGTAAGGGCTTGCCGTTCCGGGTGTATTAGGTGTCCCTTTCTGTTGGGCAATCGCTTCGGAAGATTGAGAGTCTACATACGCCTTACCCTCCTTGATGAGTTGTACGGCCCAATCGTAAAGCTGTTGGAAATAATCTGAAGCATAACATTCCTTAGCCCACGTGAATCCCAACCATTCGATATCACGCTTTATGGCATCCACAAATTCTTGTTCTTCTTTGGCCGGATTAGTATCATCGAATCGTAAATTGACGGGAGCGCTGTATTTTTCCCCCAAGCCAAAGTTTAGGCAGATGGAAGAGGCGTGACCAATGTGTAAATACCCATTGGGTTCCGGGGGGAATCGAAAGCAAAGATCGCTTTTCTCGTGCGTTGTTCTTAAATCTTCTTCTATAATGTGCTCAATAAAATTGAGGGATTCCTTTTCTTCAGACATAGTATAAAAAATATGTGCAAAGTTAATGAAAAACAGCCCCCCTAACGCATTCCTCTAACTCATTTTTCGATCGCAGTTAGCAGGGAGGGTTGATTTTTCTATCTTTGCGCAAAGCGTGTTTATGAGTACCATTCGGTTGAAGAATATTAAGATCTATGCATTCCACGGGTGTTTGGTCGAGGAAGAGAAAATAGGTAGTGACTATCTGGTAAACCTTGAAGTCAAGGCCAATCTGGCGAAGGCCGCGAGTACAGATCATCTAGCAGATACTGTGGATTATGTACATCTTCAAAAAATAGTAAAAGAAGAGATGTCCGTACGTTCTAAACTGTTGGAACATGTGGGGCAGCGTATTATTAACTCCATTTTTACCCAACTTCCGTTAGTGACCGTGGTGAAAGTGACCGTAGCAAAAGTGAACCCTCCCATTGGCGGTGACGTCGAAGAAGTGAGCGTCACCATGAAATCTGAACGGTAAATAGGTTTTTATAGGAATTTTCAGTTTAATCTTTTTATATTTGCCGAACTTATTTCAGGTAGATAGGGCATCATGGCCGAGTGGCTAGGCAGAGGTCTGCAAAACCTTCTACAGCGGTTCGAATCCGCTTGATGCCTCAAAAGAACCTTCAGCGAAAACTGAAGGTTTTTTTATTTAAACGCTTCCACAGGAGGAATGGGGTTCTCCACAGGATGGCCTTGCCCCGGTATTCGATCTAGCCCTGCTTTCACTTCGTTTGGAAAGATTCCTTGAAGCAAGAGAAGGACACCAAAGCCCATGATTAAGATACTCACCCATTTTTTGGTCTTAAAGATAAAACGAGGCGTCATCTTACTTTTAAGCTTCTTTGCGAGGGTTATCTTAAGAAGGTCCGTGGCAAAAAAAGTGATGAGAACCGTGCTTAAGAACAGTAATATGCCATTTTCGGAAGAAGTTAAGGCATTCGCCATGATAATAGTTCCTATCCAGCCGGCCAACACTCCAAAATTTACAAAATTTAACAGAAAGCCCTTCAGAAAAAGACCGCTTAAATTCTTCTTTACCTTCACAGCATAGTGTTCTCTGGCGATCTTAATGAATGATTTTGCTGTACGTATATAGGAAATGATACCATAAGCGATCAAAACAGCACCTCCAAAAATAAGCAGTCCCGGGTCATCCTTGACTTTTTCCAAGATCTTACTGGTACTGTAGTACGCAATGAGAATGAAAATGATATCGGCAAAGATAGCGCCAAGATCAAAGAATAATCCCGCTTTAAAACCCTTGGTGATACTGGTTTCAATGAGTGTAAAAAACACCGGTCCTACTGCGAATGCAAGTAGAAATCCATAGAAGGCGGCGTACCATAAACCATCGAACATAGATAGTAAAAGTACAAATTATTTTATCCTTTATTGCGAGGTTGGTACTCCTTTCGGTGGCCCAACATCGTAAAATCCAAATGTTTTTTTACAAGGTCTGCATTTTTCACTCTTACATAGACTTCATCTCCCAGACGATACACATTTTTGGTGCGTTGTCCAATAACAGCATATTCATCCTTGTCAAAGGTATAGCGGTCATCCTTTAAATCCTGAAGGCGCACCATTCCTTCGCATTTGTTAGAGATGATTTCCACATACACACCCCATTCGGTCACACCGGAAATAACCCCTAGAAAGTCTTGATCCTGATGATCTTGCATGTATTTAACCTGCATATACTTGATGCTGTCTCGTTCGGCATTGGAGGCAAGATTCTCCATATCGCTGGAATGATTGCACATTTCCTCATACTTATCTTCCTTAGCCGATTTCGTCCCGTCCAAGTATCGCTGTAGAAGACGATGAACCATAACGTCGGGATACCGTCTAATAGGAGAGGTAAAATGCGTGTAATAATCGAAAGCCAGCCCGTAATGGCCAATATTGTTGGTTGTATAGATTGCTTTACTCATGGATCGTATCGCCAGTGTATCGACCAGATTCTGTTCCTTCTTTCCTTGAACATCATGCAGTAATTTATTAAGCGATGCTGCGGTCGTACTTCGATTCTTGGTATTTAATTGGTAGCCGAAGCGTTTGATGATATTCTCCAAAGCTGCGATCTTTTCGTCATCCGGCTCATCGTGCACTCTATAAACAAAGGTTTTCTTCTTGCTTTGCTTCCCTATAAACTCGGCTACACTTCTGTTTGCCAAGAGCATGAATTCTTCGATCAACTTATTGGCATCCTTACTTTCTTTGAAATAAACGCCTTCCGGATTGTTTTGTTCATCCAGAATAAATTTAACTTCCACTTTATCGAAGGAAATCGCTCCCTGCCGCATTCTCTTCTGCCGAAGAATTTTCGCAAGTCGGTCCATTTCCAAAATAGCTTCTGCTATTTCTTGCTTTACTGTATACGGTTTCCCGGTAAGCGATATTTCTGAAGGAATGGTATGCGAAGCCTCATTTTGGTTTTCTATCACATGTTGGGCCTCTTCGTACGCAAAGCGAGCATCGCTGTATGTAACCGTTCTTCCGAACCATTGCTTAACAACTTCAGCTTTAGGCGTCATTTCAAACACTGCAGAAAAGGTGTACTTTTCTTCATGAGGTCGTAAAGAGCAGGCTCCATTGGAAAGAATTTCAGGAAGCATAGGAACCACACGATCTACAAGATATACCGAGGTGGCACGCTCATACGCTTCATCATCCAATACCGTTCCCGGTTTGAGATAGTGAGATACATCGGCAATGTGGATACCAATCTCGTAATTTCCATGTTCAAGTTTGGTGAATGACAAGGCATCATCAAAATCTTTAGCGTCTTTAGGGTCGATGGTAAAGGTGAGATCCTTTCGCATATCGCGGCGTTTTTCAATCTCTTCTTGATGTATTTTGGTGTCTAATTTATTAGCATAGGCTTCCACTTCGGGTGGGAACTCATACGGAAGTCCGTACTGCGCCAAGATGGAATGGATCTCTGTATTGTGTTCACCCGGCATTCCTAATACCTTTAGGACTTTTCCGTAGGGAGAATCTGCTTTTTCCGGCCAGTCTTCCATAGCTACCAGCACCTTTTCTCCGTTTTTGGCGTTTCCAATATTCGCTTTCGGAATAAAGATATCGGTATACATTTTATAATCGGTCACTTCAACGAACGCAAAGTTATCCATGACTTGGATCGTTCCAACAAATTCGGTTCGTTTGCGTTCTAAGATCTTGGTAACCTCTCCTTCTGTCTTTCCTCCTTTTCTGCGTTTAAATACGTACACCTCTACGGTGTCCCCTTGCAATGCTTTGTTAAGATTCTTGTTCTTTATTAGAATATCTTCCTCCAACTCTTCCACGATCACGTAGCCTTGTCCGCGACCTGCAATATCCATTCTACCGGTATAATAATTTTGAGATGGGGTAATGATGTATTTTCCTCGTTCCACCTCTTGAATGTTTCCTTTGCCTTGGAGTTCTTTTAGTTTTTTAATGATCTGATTACGGCTGCTGGCATCATCCATTCCTAATTTTGCTGCAATTTGTTTGTAATTATGGGGTTTGGAATGATCCTTTCTAAGAATGGCTAGAATGCTTTCGGTAAGTCCTTCAATTTTTTGTTTTCTCCTTTTTTTATTCTTCTGAGGCATGGTAATTAATTATTGATGGTAAAAGTACATTATATAAAGCAATCAACTTCCCTTATTCACAAAGATTTAGTACCTTGGTAAGACAGCTCCCTACCTAATGAAACACTTTAAAACCATAGCAATATTTACCTTTCCAAGCGAATATACTGTGTTACGTCATCTATTTGAACAGCAGGAGATAAGACATGGTTTTCTTCATGAAACCATGATTGGTGTGCTTCCTTTCCACTCGAACGCTTTTGGAGGAATACGGCTCCAAGTCCATGAAGAGGACATAGAAATCGCACAAGAAATCATCAACCAACTCAACGACACCTCGAATCTTCACATCGTCTAAATCTTCTTATCAACAACTAATACATATTCATTTTTTTCTTTTCTAAATTTTTTAAATAAAATGATGATGATGATAGCTTGTTGATAGGTACAATAACTTTTATAAAATTGGTTTTGGATTTAAGTTATCGCTATTTTTTGAATCTTTATTAACAACTTTTAAGCTAATAATCTATTTGATTTTGAAGGATTTATTTATACTGATTAACAACTGTCAACAAACACTATTGACAGGTAAATTTTAATAAGATTTTAGTAAGAATTTGTTAAGAATAGAAAAGAGAAGTCTCATAAAACGAAGATAAAACACCACGTTAAAATTTGCATACTGTATTTTTAATTCGAGTATATACAACTAATGAAATCATGCAAGTTTTTTTACTGAATTTCTACGAACAAATATGAACATAGTTATTAACTTTATGTTTAGGTAAACATTAATAAATAGTAAACTTCAAGATTTACAATATCTTTGAAAAAAACACAGGCCATGAAAATAGCTATTGGAAACGATCACGCAGGAACCGAATACAAGAAAACCATTGTTGCATATCTTCAAAAAGAGGGCTATGAGGTGATCAATCACGGCACAGACTCCCAAGATAGTGTGGATTATCCCGATTTTGTACATCCGGTTGCACAGGATGTAGAATCAAATAAAGCCGAATTTGGGATCATCATCTGCGGAAGCGGTAACGGTGCAAACATGACAGCCAACAAGCATCAAAACGTACGTTCTGCGCTGTGTTGGACTAAAGAGATCACGGCCTTGGCCAGGGAACACAACAATGCCAATGTATTGAGCATTCCGGCGCGCTTTACCAGCGAACCCCAAGTTTTGGATATGGTAAAGACCTTTTTAAATACTGCTTTTGAAGGAGGAAGACACGAGCGTCGCGTCGCCAAAATTGCATGCTCGTAGTTTCCTGAGATGGGCCAGTCGTATACTACACATACCCATTCTCACGATTTAAAAGGAAAGAAGCTCCTTCTATCCATACTATTAAACATCATTATAACCGTATCTCAAGTGATTGGCGGATTGCTCTCCGGCAGTCTTTCGTTATTAAGTGACGCCTTACACAACTTTAGTGATGTTCTATCTTTAGGCGTTAGTTATATAGCAGATAGGTATTCAAAAAAGGAAGCGTCTTTAGATAAGACCTTTGGTTATAAAAGGGCGGAGATCATTGCGGCATTCGTAAACGCTGCGTCTTTGTTGATTGTTGCAGCCTATCTTATTTACGAAGCTATACTTCGGTTTTTGAATCCGCAAGAGATTGAAAGTAGCCTGGTTATTTGGTTGGCACTTTTAGGAATTGTAGCCAATGGCTTTAGCGTTTTGTTGCTTCGGAAGGAATCGAAAGAAAATATGAATATGCGTTCGGCCTACTTACATTTGTTTACAGATATGTCTGCTTCGGTCGCAGTATTAATAGGCGGTTTGCTTATGATGTATTTTGGTTGGTTTTGGGTAGACAGTGTGCTTACTGTCCTCATTGCTATATATCTGTTATTTATGGGGTATTCGCTTCTGAAAAGCTCTTTCAATGTATTGATGCTTTTTACACCCGAAACGATGAATCTTGAAAAGATACATGATGCCATCACTTCTTTTTCAGAAATAAGGAATGTACATCATATGCACGTCTGGCAACTCAATGAGAATGAAACACACCTCGAGGCACATGTGGAGTTCAAACAGGACATCACACTATCAGAATTTGATGTGATATCAGACCGCGTAGAAGAAATGCTCAACAATAAGTTTGGCATCAATCATGTAAATTTACAACCTGAATACCAACGCGACGATCCAAAGGACATCGTTGTACAAGACTAACCTATGGAGATTACCGTAAAAACTTTCGAGGAGCTCACCACGGCAGAATTATATGATCTGTTGCAATTGCGCAGTGAAGTTTTTGTGGTCGAGCAAGACTGTGTATATCAGGATATTGATGGAAAGGACCGGAAGGCACTTCATATTATTGGGAGACACGAGAACAAATTGGTTGCTTATACCCGCTGTTTTCCACAAGGTGTGTATTTTGAAGAGGCCGCTATTGGAAGAGTTGTGGTGGCACAACCCTTCAGGAAATACGGCTACGGTCACGAGATCATGAAGGCATCGATCGAGGCCATAAAAAATAGGTTTGAAACAAAAAGCATCAAGCTTTCAGCACAAACCTATCTCATAAAATTTTACGAATCTCACGGATTCACCACCACTGGCGATGGATACCTCGAGGACGGGATTCCACACATTGCCATGGTTACAACTTAATTAAATTCTTTTGAAGGTTAAGATCTTCCAACATCTCGTTCGTAAACTTGTAATGACCGCGACGTGTAATGATCTTAAATCGTTCGTTTCGCATACGGGTCAATACATCTAAGAAACGCCATTTCGACTTTAACAATGTGGGTTTTTGAGATTTTAAACTAACCTCAAAATAATGCTTGATCCCGGCGCGTTCTGCCACGATGTCCGGCGTGATAATTTCATCACTTCCCTTTTTTAAATACGACTTGGGAGTCTCGTAGCCTTCAATATCGGCTTTGATATTTTCAAAACCTTTGCTCTCTAAATACACTACAGAATCTTTTATAACTTCTGTACTTTCTGCTTTATCTACTTGTACCATAACTCACAAAATACGCATAAAAGTGCAGAATCCCTGTTAATGGGGTGTTAAGACTTATTTGAGACAACGTTCCTGTTAAACGGAATTCGCAGTTGAACACCAAAATTCTCATCGTCGGTATGATCTGAAATATCCAGCCCATACTGTATATCATCAACATTACCATAGATAAAGGTCCCGAAAATTCGATCCCATATTGATAGCATATTCCCATAATTGGTATCTGTCCAAGGAAGCTTATAATGATGATGAAATTTATGCATGTTGGGAGTGACGATGACATAACTCAATGTTTTATCCAACCACAAGGGCATGCGAATGTTGGCGTGCGTAAAATAGGTAAAAAGCACACTTAAAATCCTGTAGAAGAAGTAGAATGAGATAGGCATTCCCATGATAACGACAGCCAACAGAGCAAAGGTCTCCCTAAGCAGAAAATCAAAAGGATGATGTCTGGTTCCCGTTGTGGCATCCACATGTTTGTCGCTGTGATGCACGATATGCAATCGCCAAAGTACCGGAACCTTATGCAAAACATAATGAACGCCGTACTGAGCGATGAGATCCAAGACCAGAATTGCCATTAAAAGTTCTATCCAAACCGGTAATTCAAAAAAATGTAATATCCCAAATTGATTGGTATCCAGCCAGACAAATATCCCAAGCGTCAAAACGCCAAAAACCGCATTAATGATCATTACAAGAACAAGAAGTAATAAATTGACTTTTGCATGTTTCCATTTCCTGTACTTTTTCACGAACAACGCATAATACCCTTCCAGAATCCAAAAAACCGCTAAGCAAAAAAACACCCATCCGGCTTTCATCCAGATGGGCATGGTCTCAAAAAAATTCAAAAAGGAATCCACGTTTATTTCAAGATGTTTCTATATCTATTTTCGTTGGACAGCACGGCGATGGCCTCTAGGATTTCAGGATTTTTTTCTACCTGATAGTTATAAAGACCATCCCGATAAAAATAGCGCTTCAATATTTCATCACTTAACAATGATTTGATTTCTGCCTTTTTAGCTACGATAGCTTTGTCTTTAGCTGCATCAATAGCCGTCATTAACACGTTATAGCTGCTGTTGATCTCTTTCTTTAAATCGTCATCTTCCGAGCGTCGTAAGGCTTCAGCGAATTCTTTTTCAGTCTCAGTCTCATAGCTGAAATTATTTTGCTTCAAGAAGGACAGAAAATCTTGGAAATCGGAATCGGAAAAAGAAAAGTTGTTCCAATCGGTCATTTGATGACTGTAATAATACTTGGTAGCGTAATCGAATATCACATTGTCCTTTAACAAGGCTGTAGTAATTGGGCTAAAGATAGCTGTTTCTACTTCCACGTCTGGCATGATTCCACCCCCGTCATACACGGTACGCCCCCCCTTGGTCTTAAATTTATTGTACTCCTTGGCATCTACTCTAATAGGATCTCCATTTTCGTCCCGGTTCCAATAATCAAGCGCTTGAATACACCGTCCGCTTGGCGTGTAATAACGCGAAATGGTAACCTTGAGCTGAGTTCCGTAGGTCAATTTTTTGGGACGTTGTACAAGCCCTTTTCCAAAACTACGGGCTCCCACAATGACCGCACGATCCAAATCCTGTAGTCCTCCGGAAACAATCTCACTCGCCGAAGCACTGCGTCCATTTATTAGGACCGCCAATGGGATCTCTGTATCGATAGGATCCCGCGTGGTCTTATAGGTCTTATTGTATTTTTCGATCACCGATTTGGTTGTTGTGATCACCTCTCCTTTCGGCACAAAAAGATTCACGATATTGATCGCTTCATTAAGCAATCCGCCGGGATTTCCTCGCAGGTCCAAAATGATTTTCTTCGCACCTTGGTCTTTCAAGTCTTCCAGAGCCGCTTTGGTCTCGACTGTAGTTTTGCGGTTGAAGGTGGTCAGCACGATGTATCCAATATCGTTATTGATAAGCTTATAATAGGGGACTGCCTTTACATCTACCGCCGAACGTGTAATCGTGGCTGTGCTGGTTTTTCCTTGGCGAAGGTACGTTACCTCCACGGTCGATCCCGGAGCGCCTTTCAACAATTCTCCGGCATCATCTTCAAAATCGGCGAGACGTATATTCCCGATTTTAATGATTTCGTCGCCCGCTTTTAAACCGGCCTTATCTGCAGGATAATCCTGATACGGCTCTACAATAACGATCTTGTCTTTTTCCGAACGTGCCGCAGCACCAATTCCCGTATACACTCCGGCATTGTTGATTCGCGCGTCCTCCACCGCTTGTTCGTTCCAATAGACGGTATACGGATCGAGATCTTCTAGCATACCTTTAATGGCTTTATCCATGAGTATGGCAGGAGTTACCTCATCTACATAATTCATGTTCAACTCCTTGAACAGGGTCGTAAAAATTTCGATTTGTTTTGCGATCTCAAAAAAATCGCTTTTAAAACTTGCAGTAGAGACCAAAATCCCAATTGCCAAAACGGGGATTAAAATTCTTTTTTTCAACATCTTCATATTAGTTCTTTTTTCTTCTTCGTATAAATCTACGTATTATCAATAGCGCCACCAAAACGATTAGGAATAAAGGCCATAAATACAACAAGCCTAAAAAGAAGATCGAGATCCCGTCCCAACCGCCTTTGAGGGCATTCAGCATCTTTTGACCGTATGATTGCGTAATGCCGGTTTCTGAAGTGAGCTTATAGAATTCAATATGTATGGTGCTCATAGATACACGGCTTTGCAGGTATTGCAAACGCCCCTGCTTGGCCTCAATCTCTTCCCGAATAGTAGAGAGCTCACGTTCAATTTCTAGCATTTCCTTGACGTTCTTTGCTTGTTTCAGCAGTTCGAGATAGCGGCTTTCCAATTCGCGCTTCGCTTTGAGACGGGCTTCAAGGTCTACGAATTCTTCGGTGACATCCTGTCGAGAAATATCTCGCTGATCGAAATAATCTACCCCTTCTGAAACACCATCTATAAAAGACTGGAAATGTTCCGTAGGAACACGTACCGTCATATTCCTAAAAATACGATTATAACCTTTTCCGCTATTGTCGCTCTGAACGATTGCCTTGTATTGCTGCGCCAACTGAAGAACCTTTTGATGCGTTTCTTCCGGCTGTTGGGTCTCAAATACAAGTTGTGCCGTTTTAATAATTTTTTGTTCTTGGACCACTGGGTTTTCCGAAATATCTTCGGAAACGCTTGTTTCTTCAACCATGGGTTCAACTTCGTAAGCGGCAGCTTTGCTTTCGGCGACCTCAAAACTGTCATTTTCTACGGAAGGCCCTCCGCAGGCCATGAAGAAGAGAATTAATAGGAAGCTAATTGTTTTCATCGATGATCTTGTTAAGAAGCGCACGCATGGAATTTTCCAAGTGCGCATACTGTGGTTGTTCTTTGTTAATGTATAGAAATAACAACGCAAATTTTGGGCCGTTATTAGCAGGTAGCAACTGTTTTTGAAGCCGATAGGCTTCCCGAAGCTGCCTTTTTATTTTATTTCGATCCACAGCCGACTTAAAATTTCGTTTGGGAACAGCAAAGGCCGCTTGATTTGTAGCAGCTTCGGAGAGGGGCATATAAAATACTTTAACGGGAAATTTTGTTATGGAGTGCCCCTCCAAAAACAGCGCTTCGATAGCTTTTCGGCTTTTTAATTTTTCGCGTTTCGGGAAACGAAGACTCATATTATAAATGTACAATAATACTGTATAAAAAAACCCGAATCTTAGGAATCGGGTTTGTTTACGGTTTTACTTAAAAACTTATTCCATTCCGAAAGAATTGTTCTTCGGATTGATATCTGCCAAACGCTGTGTGGCATCGATCACCATCATCTCTACTTTTTTACCGTTGGTGATCTCTAATTGATAGGTGGGATATGCCCACGCCCAATCCGGAAGCACCGTCCATTGTATTTGCGGAAAGGGATTCTCTTTTTCGGCACGCGCCATCTGCAGCGGAATATAGAAAACTTCTTCAGTACCGTCTTCGTAGCGAACATAGAGATCTATAGGCATTGGCATGAGCCCGATACGCTCCAATTGAACCATGGTTTTTCCGTTCTCTTCGGAAACCGATGTGATCCCATAATCGATGGTATTGGTTGTCTGCGTCCAGTCAGTTAAATACCAATCTAACTCGAATCCGGAAACTTTTTCGGCCACACGTATAAAATCGTTTGGTGTTGGGTGCTTGAACTTCCATTCGCTGTAATAACGCTTTAATGTTTCGCTTAGATTTTCTTCACCTATTACATACCCTAATTGTGCGAGAAAAACAGCGCCTTTGCTATATGCCGAAATTCCGTACGCACGATTACTGTGGTATCTATCTGCATGGGTGGATTGAGGCTGCTCCTTTCCACTGGTCGCTAAAAAGCCATATCCTCTATACGAACCCGCTTGCGGATTCGGATTCTTTTGATCCATAACAACGTTCATTGCCTCATCGGAGATATAAGATGTGAAACCTTCATCCATCCATTCGTGCTTTGCTTCGTTTGTTGCCAACAGGAATTGGAACCAACTGTGGGCCAACTCGTGTGCCGTAACGCCTACCAAGCTTTCAAATTTTCTCTCACCGGTTATTAGAGTACACATGGCATATTCCATACCGCCGTCACCACCTTGAATTACAGAATACTGCTTGTAAGGATAGGGACCAATGTGCTCGTTGAAAAAGGCAAGCAATTCAGCTGTTTTAGGCTGTAAGTTCTTCCAATTCTCTTTGATCTCCGGGTTGTTTTTATAGAAAAAGTGCAGGTCGACCCCGTTAGGGCCTTTGTAAATATCGTGGATGTATTCATCATCGGCTGCCCAGGTGAAGTCATGTACATTGGGAGCAACAAAATGCCACGTATATTTTCCGTTTGTAGGTTTCATTGTCTTTTGACCGGGCATTTGATACCCATGTCCAATTTCTGCCGGATTTTGAAGATAGCCTGTTCCTCCAATGGTATAATCGGCATCAATGGTGATTTTTACATCGAAATCACCCCATACTCCATGGAATTCACGAGCTATATAAGGATCGGCATGCCATCCCTCAAAATCATATTCCGCCATCTTAGGATACCATTGGGTCATGGAGAGCGCCACCCCTTCTGAACTATTCCTGCCGCTTCGGCGAATCTGTAAAGGCACTTGTGCATCCCACACCATGTCGAAGGTTGAGCTTTGTCCGGGCTGAATAGGTTTGTTCAGTTGTACTTCTAACACAGTGCCAACAACTTCATACGTAAGTGGCACCCCATCTTGTGTTAAGGAAGTAGGTTTTATGTATCCTATTTCCGAAGCAGATAACTTCGAAATACGATCTTTTACACGATCATCGGGATCTGCAATGGTGCGTGAACGCACATCCATTTCGCTTCCCGGTTGAAAGGCGTTAAAATAAAGATGATAGAACACCCGGTCCAAGGTATCGGGTGAGTTGTTAGTGTACACGAGCTGTTGTGTTCCTTTGTATTGATAGGTTTCTACATCCATATCAATGGTCATTTTATAATCGACCTTTTGTTGCCAATATCCCATAGTATTTTGAGATATTGCCGTTGTGAGGATCAACAGCGAAAAGATTGTTCCAAAAAACTTTTTCATTATCGAGACATTTTATCTGCCATAATCAAGGCGTTATACAAGTTCACCATTTTACCTCCTTTAGAGATATTAGTGAAATTATCGGTATTGGAAGGATCGCCACCTAATACAACCGGTGTCTTAGAAGACAGACCGCTGTTCATTAGGATATCTTTTACCTGTTTTGCTGAAAGATTTGGATAATACGAGCGTATCATTGCGGCTACCCCGGCAACAGCAGGAGCGGCCATAGACGTTCCTTGCAGATATTCGTAGTTGTTCAAGGGTGTTGTAGACCATATCTTCACTCCGGGAGCGAATGCATCTACATTTGATTTTCCGTAATTTGAAAAATCGGCAATCAACTCACTTCCATAGTCGTAATTAAGTGCTCCAATCGTGATAAAAGTTTCACCTATTTCAGCTTCAACCCCTTTTTGGTCGTTAGGATACACTTGAATAGTGTCAAGGTTATATCCCTCATTTCCGGCAGCATTCACAATTAGAACGTCCTTATCGGAGGCATATTTAATAGCATCCCAAACCCATTCCGGGTGTGGGGAATAATATTTTCCGAAGCTTGTATTGATTACTTTGGCGCCATTGTCTACCGCATAACGAATGGCTAAAGCAATGTCTTTATCGTATTCATCACCATCGGGAACGGCGCGCACTGCCATGATTTTTACATTCTGCGCGATTCCATCCATGCCTATGCCATTGTTTCGTTGAGCTGCGATAATACCCGCAACATGTGTTCCGTGCCGGGCGTCTTCTTTTTTAGGGTCCGGTCCGTCCACATCGGCATTTCCGTATACCTTGTCATTGATATCATCCGGATCGTCACCTAGGACAGCACGAAAATCTTTTTCAAGGTTAAAGTGTGTGTCCAATCTCCCTCCAAAGTAATCGATGCCACTTTTAAGCTCTTTTATAACAGCAGGAACAGACTCTCCAAATCCCAACATTTGGGTTAGCATCGCTATTTGCTGTTGTTCTTGAGCCGATGGATTTTGGATAGCAGCTAGGTCTTCTTTAGTATAGGTCTCTTTACCCAATTTTTTACTCATTGTTTCATGTGCAGGGGTGACTTGCGCAAGGATCTGCTCGTATTGCATCTTGTTGGCCAAGGCCTGCTGATATTCTTTCTCATATTCTGCTTTTGCTTTTTGAAACAAAATGAAGTCGGCACGGTCTGCAGCACTCACAGAAGCTTCCGTCTTACCTTCGAACTTGGGTCCAAGTTTTTTTAAGTAGCGTACATACTCCATATTCTCTGCAATGATATCACCAAGGAAATTCCATCCGTGTATATCATCCACATAACCATTGTTATCATCATCGATACCATTACCGGGAATTTCATCATCATTGACCCAAATAACATTTTTCAAGTCTTCATGCTCAATGTCAATTCCGCTATCGATCACCCCGACAATTACCGTTTCGCTTTTGCGTTTTGGCAACAATTCGGTGTAAGTTCTAGTAACGCTCATTCCGGGGATGGTGTCTGTTAAAAGGTCTGCTGAACTCCATGACTTAAGTTGTGTTTCGGTTAAAGGAGCCGCTTTTAGAGGCAGGGTATCGATGTTCTCTACAGGGGTTGCAACAATGGGAGCAACACTGCTTCCGCAGCTGCTCAAAAGGATCGCGGCGGTTGCAGCGATTAAAGGCATTTTAAAGATTTTCATAGCTTCAGTTTAATTAAAAATATCGGCACAGCGAAACACTTGGTCCATTCGAACACCTTTATCGGTGTGTTTCACGGTGATTATTGGATTGTGAGCGTCGTGCTCTAAAAATAAATAATAGTTATGGTCTGCCGCGGCAGTTAAAAATTTTTCTTTTTCAGGCAAAGTGAGTAACGGCCGGGTGTCATATCCCATCACAAAAGGAAGGGGTAAATGTCCTGCCGTTGGTAACAGATCTGCCATAAAAACAATGGTTTTTCCTTTGTATTTTATATGTGGGATCATTTGCTTGTCGGTGTGTCCATCTGCAAAGAAGATACCAAAGTCCAATTCATTAGCTTCAGAAAAGTCTGAAGCGGTATCGGAAACGAATTTCAATTGCCCGCTTTCTTCCATGGGAATAATATTCTCTTTTAGAAAAGAAGCTTGTTCCCTGCGATTAGGCTTAGTAGCCCATTCCCAATGTCGTGCATTGCTCCAGAATGTGGCGTTTTTAAAAGCGGGTTCGTATCCCGTACGTTGTTTGTTCCATTGTATGCTTCCGCCGCAATGATCAAAATGAAGATGTGTCATAAAGACGTCGGTAATATCATCGCGATGAAACCCGATTTTTTGCAAAGAATCATCTAGATTGAAGTCTCCCCAACGATAATAGTATCCAAAGAATTTTTCAGATTGTTTGTCTCCCATCCCTGTATCTATGAGCGTGAGTCTATTGCCATTTTTAATGAGCAAACATCTCGCTGCGATATCGATCATGTTATTTGTATCGGCAGGATTTGTCTTGGACCACAATGTTTTTGGCACTACACCAAACATAGCACCTCCGTCCAATTTAAAGTTTCCGGCTTCTACAGGGTATAAATTCATTGGGCATTAAAAGAGACGCAAAATACTAAAACCGTTAGAGAATGGTGACTCAGGAATAAATTAATTATACTATTTTTAACAAAAACTTAGCGTTTAACCGAAGCGAATGCACTTTATTTACCAAAATCAAAAAATATGCTCGAACTAGCCGGAATCATCATCCTTGGGATCTTGGCCCAGTGGGTCGCCTGGAAGTTTAAAATTCCCGCCATTTTACCGCTTATTCTTATAGGTCTTTTTGTAGGGCCCATTTCTACTTTTATTTCTGAAGATGGGAGCCAATGGATACAACCCATTTGGAACTCTTCAAAGGGATTCTTTCCCGGAAAAGGGTTGTTCTATTTTGTATCATTAGCTATTGGAATCATTCTTTTTGAAGGAGGTCTCACCCTTAAGATGGGAGAAGTGAAAAAAACCGGAAGCGTTATTGGTCGATTGATAAGTCTTGGATCCATAATTACCTTTTTGGGAGCAGGCGTTGCAGCACACTACATCTTTGGTCTCGATTGGCAGATTTCTATGCTATTTTCAGCATTAATAATTGTTACCGGACCGACAGTGATTACACCTATCTTGAGAAATATTCCCTTACGAAAAGATGTGTCTGCCGTATTGAAGTGGGAGGGAATCTTGATAGATCCCATAGGTGCCTTGGTGGCCGTATTAGTCTTTGGTTTTATAAGTGTAAACTTTCCTACCGGGTTGGAAGAAATAGCTACAGAAAACGCCGCGAGCGGCGCTCACAGCGTTGCAAATGGTCAAGTAAGCTACACCAAGCATGCGCTGTTGGAATTCGGAAAAATTATAGTCGTAGGCTTTGCATTTGGATTGGCAGGAGGATTTGCAATGTATCAAGCTGTAAAAAAGAAAATTATACCGCACTATCTACTCAATGTAGCCTCGCTTTCAATGGTATTGCTCATTTTCGTTCTTAGCGACTTGTTCGCCCACGAATCGGGTCTTTTGGCGGTCGTTGTTATGGGGATGTATTTGGGGAATAGCGACATTCCTAATTTAAAAGAGCTATTGTATTTTAAAGAATCGCTTAGCGTGCTGCTTATCTCGATATTGTTTATACTACTTTCGGCCAATATTAGGGTACAAGATCTTTTGCTTATAATCAATTGGAAAACAATTACTTTATTTTCAATAATTATATTTATTATTCGTCCCATAGGCGTCTTTTTAAGCACAATAGGATCTGATCTTAAACTTAATGAAAAGCTATTTATAAGTTGGGTAGGACCGCGAGGAATTGTTGCGGCAGGTATAGCTTCATTATTTGGAACCGAACTTGTCGACAAAGGCGTTGAAGGAGCCGAATATATCACACCATTGGTTTTCGGCGTTGTGCTGGTTACCGTTCTTTTAAACGCAACCACAGCCCGATTGGTTGCCTCCTTGTTAGGGGTTTTCTTAAAAAAATCGGAAGGAGTCTTGATAGTAGGAGGTTCGCGGGTTTCAAGATTAATAGCTTCTTATTTGATGAAAAACGATCGTCATGTAGTGTTGGTAGACAATAATCGAACGAATATAGAAAAAGCGAGAGAGTTAGGAATAGACGCCATAAATGCCAGTATTTACAGTGATGATCTTAGTGATAACATCGAATTGAGCGATGTGGGTTATCTCCTTGCGATGACCGGTAACGACGAAATTAACCGTCAAGCAATGCTACGGTTTGGAAAGCGGTTTGGGGAAAACGGAACGTTCAGACTTATGACCTCGGAAGAATTGCTCAACGAGAACAATGTGGATAAAGGAGAAGTTTTTAGCAATACACATGATTACATTCGATTTACTGAAGTGGCAAGAGACTATCCGTCCATACAAGAAATTGAAGTAGACAGTAATGAAAAGTTCGCCAGAGTACTTAAGACGATTCGTGACACGAGGGACGCCATTCCTTTATTCTTAAAAAGCGCAGAAAATAACATAGAACTTATTGATACGCTTACCGAATTTAATGTTGAACAAGGAAGTGTTATTGCGTATTTAGGAAAACCCATCGATTTTGAAGATGTAATTACAGCCACTCGAACAAAAGTTCAAAAAGACGTATAAGGGAATTTTAAAACACTCGATGGTATTTTTGAGGTCCTTTCACCAAATAAGGTGTTGAAATATAACTACTCAAGTTTTAATAGGTGTTACAATATTACAAATAAGCTTTTATGAATGAAATAATAGATATGCAATCCTACTTTACTGCCATTGCATATCTTGGATTTGCCTTGACCATAGTTTCATTTTTACCCCTATACACCAAAAAGGCTAAGATTACCTATATAGTTCCTCTTTTAATTTTTGGTTTTTTATTATACACTGTGAACGCACCGCTGCCTTGGCCAGACCCGTTATACGATTTGAATTATGGTAAAATAGTCACCGAAATAATTGTCATTATAAGTTTAATGACAGCAGGCCTGAAAATAGGAACCCATTATAAATGGAGCGAATGGAAAAGACCTTTATCTCTCATTTTTATAACCATGCCATTATTTATGGTATCGGTGTTTGCAATTAGCTTTTATTTTCTTGGTTTAAACGGGCCTGTTTCATTGTTGCTGGCAGCAGTTTTGGCCCCAACCGATCCGGTTCTCGCATCAGAGATGCAATTAAAAGAACAACAGCATGAACACGACAAAGAGACCGGTATGCAATTCACACTTACCGCAGAAGCGGGGATTAATGACGGATTGGCTTTTCCATTCGTATTTTTAGCAATTCTTTGGTCTAAATCCAATAGCTTCGGTGAGATTGATTGGGCACACTTTATAAATTTTTATCTGATATATAAAATCTTGGGAGGACTCCTCTTGGGTGCACTCATCGGATATGTTTACAGCAGCATCATAGCATTACACAAAAAAGAGAATAGAAAATACATACTTAATGGCTTCATAGCAGTCGCGCTTACATTTTTCTCCTACGGAGCAGCAGAACTTCTAAACACCTATGGCTTTATGTGTGTTTTTGCCACGGGCGTATTTGTGCAACACCATAGACCTAAAGATAAAAGCAAGGCAACCAAAGATTTTATGGTCCCATTTATTGAAGAAATAGAAAAGTTATTGGTTGTGCTGTGGACCATTTTCTTTGGAGGTGCTTTATGCTCGGGTATTTTGAATTATACGAATTATGAAGGGATTGTATTTAGTCTTGTTATTGTGCTAATTTTAAGACCTATCTTAGGCTATTTGGCCATGATAATCATGCCTTATTCCAATGCCAAACGCTGGGCTATTGGATTTTTCGGCATCAAAGGCATTGGCAGTGTTTTTTATTTAAGCTATGGGCTTTTACATGGCTTTTTTGAAGGATATACTGATTTATACGGAATTGTAAGCTATGTCATCTTATTCAGCATCATTATCCACGGACTGACGAGTCTTAGGGTATTGGACTATTTTAATTCGCTAAATACGAAGTAAAGTTGTTCGCGCCAAAGTTATTATCCCCGGCTCGCGCTAATGATTGAGGGAATCTCTTTCCATAAAAATGTAAAGCGGAGAATTGATCATTTAGAACCAAAAACAGTGCAACTCAAAATAATTGAGAACGGTATTCGTTCTATTTTTAAAGGAAAGACTTCTTATTAATGAAAAAAATTACACTTCTCTTGCTTTTTGCTTTTGCCGTCTTCTCATGTAAAAAGGATGACGGAAGAGCCTGCACCACCTGCAATTCCCCTCAAACTGCCAACTTCGAAGTTTGTGATGATGGCGAAGGCAATGCCACAGTCAACGGCGAAAATACCGGAACCTCTTTCGATGTGTATATTGCAGATCTCGAAGCTGCAGGAGCGACATGTGGAGGCTAGTCGTTAAGTTTTAAAACAGCCATAAATGCTTCCTGCGGAATCTCGACGTTACCCACTTGACGCATACGCTTTTTCCCTTTTTTCTGCTTTTCTAGAAGTTTCCGTTTCCTTGAAATATCCCCGCCATAACATTTTGCAGTTACATCCTTACGAAGTGCTTTCACGGTTTCACGTGCAATGATCTTAGCGCCAATCGCCGCCTGAATTGGGATGTCGAATTGCTGCCTCGGGATCAATTCTTTCAGTTTTTCGCACATTTTCTTACCAATATCGTAAGCATTGTCTTTGTGCAGCAAGGCAGAAAGGGCATCCACCACATTTCCGTTCAACAACACGTCTACCTTCACTAATTGTGAAGTACGCATTCCGATAGGTGAATAATCGAAAGAGGCATAGCCTCTGGAAACTGTTTTAAGACGATCGTAAAAGTCGAATACAATCTCTGCCAACGGCATATCGAACGATAGTTCAACACGCTCTGTGGTGAGGTACGTTTGATTAGTGATTTCCCCTCGCTTCTCGATACATAGCGACATCACAGGTCCAACATAGTCAGACTTAGTGATGATTGTAGCTTTAATATATGGCTCCTCTACTCGATTCAAGGAAGAAGGTTCCGGTAGATCTGAAGGATTATTGACCAAAATAATAGTGTCCGGTTCCTTGTTGGTATAGGCGTGGTAGGATACGTTTGGTACGGTGGTGATCACCGTCATATCAAACTCTCGCTCCAATCGTTCCTGAATGATTTCCAGATGCAACATTCCCAAGAAACCACAACGAAAACCAAAACCTAAGGCCGCAGAACTTTCGGGAATAAAAACCAAAGATGCATCGTTGAGCTGCAACTTCTCCATAGAAGCCCGAAGCTCTTCATAATCTTCGGTATCAACAGGATAGATTCCTGCAAACACCATGGGTTTTACGTCTTCGAAGCCTTCGATCATGTTGGTGGTTGGATTCTTGGCATCGGTAATCGTGTCGCCCACCTTTACCTCTTTCGCTTCTTTGATTCCTGTGATAAGATATCCTACATCACCGGTTTTTATAACTTCTTTAGGCTGTTGTTTAAGCCGAAGCGTACCTACTTCATCTGCATAATAAGATCGGCCGGTAGCCATGAACTTTATGTGCTGTCCTTTTCTAATTTCACCGTTTAGTACTCGAAAATAAGTTTCCACACCTCGGAAAGGATTGTACACAGAATCGAAGATAAGCGCTTGCAATGACTCCTCGGGATTTCCTTTAGGTGCAGGGATTCTTTTAATGATCGCTGCCAAGATCTCCTCAATACCGATCCCGGTCTTCGCACTGGCCGGGATTACCTCATCGGCATTACATCCTAATAAATCTACGATATCATCGGTAACTTCTTCAGGATTAGCAGAGGGAAGATCCACTTTATTCAATACGGGAATGATCTCCAGATCATTCTCCAAGGCTAAATACAAATTAGAAATGGTTTGCGCCTGAATACTCTGCGCAGCATCCACGACTAATAATGCTCCTTCACAGGCCGCTATGGAGCGTGAAACTTCATAAGAAAAATCAACGTGACCCGGGGTGTCAATTAGATTGAGAACGTAAGACTCTCCTTCATACACATAGTCCATTTGAATGGCATGGCTCTTTATTGTAATACCACGCTCACGTTCAAGATCCATGCTATCCAGCAATTGATCCTGTTTTTCGCGACTGGTCACAGAACCGGTTGCATCCAATAAACGATCGGCCAAGGTACTCTTACCGTGATCGATGTGTGCGATGATGCAAAAATTTCGAATGTTCTTCATAGCAATAGGTCTCAATTCGTTTGAGGCTGCAAATATAACTTAAAAAGACAGGATTATTCAATTAACCTTGTTTTCAGCGCAAAAAACTGAATATAGGATAATTCCTATTAAAAAAAAATGCCATCTTTGTATAGCGGCTTTCACAAACTCTACAACCATTTTTTTATCGCCACCTTAATTACAATCAACCAACTAAGCTGCACCCCAACATGAAAGCAATTGGATCCTTTATGGTGTTTTTGCTGTGTTCGATCCCCCTCTTCGCACAGGATTTTTCGGTTTCGGGAAAGGTGGAAGATGCTTCAGGGGAGCCTATGGCATTTCTTACAGTATTGGTTTTTTCAGAAAATGACCCTACAACTCCGTTGGCCGGAACTACCTGCGACGAACAAGGAATGTTTGTCATCGACAATCTTGTATCGCAGTCATACAGATTTACCTTCAGTTTTATTGGCTATGAAACTCAAGAGCAATTACTCGAACTTACAAACAATATGAGCCTACCTACCATTACTATGGAGAAGGCTGCCGAAGTGTTGGAGGAATCTGTTGTGACAGTGAAGAAACCTCTCATACATAAAGAACCCGGAAAACTTGTGGTCACCGTTGAGAACAGTTCGCTCTCTACCGGAAATACCTTGGAGCTACTTTCCAAGACACCGGGAGTGTTGGTGTTGCAGGACAAGGTGACCATTAAGAACGCCGCAACGACTATTTATATCAATGGGAAGCGGGTATACCTATCAGACACCGAGATCGCCTCATTCTTGAAAAGTTTGGATGCTTCGGTGATCAAGACGATTGAGGTGATCTCAAATCCTTCAGCCAAATACGATGCCGATGCCGGTGTCATACTTAATATCATTACCTCAAGACCAATTTCGGTAGGCTATAAGGGATCAGTTGAAGGTCGGTATGAACAAGCGGTATTTCCTAAATATTCTATAGGTACTTCTCATTTTTATAAAAATGACTGGCTCAATGTTTTTGGAAACTATAGTTTTAGTCCGCGCAAGGAGTATAAAGACCAATTCGATGAAATTCGTTTTTTCAACGAAGATGAAGTAACCACCCGATCGTTGTGGGAAACGAATTTTACTCGAACTACCCACTCCTATGCTCATCAAGGTAACTTGATTGCCGATGTTACCATAGACGAAAAGAATTCCATAAGCCTCACCTCTAATGTATTCGTTTCCCCTAATACAACGTTTCACAATACGGTATTTGCCGAGATCTTTGACGCTCAAAAACAATTGGACTCAACCTTTCGAACCAACAGCATGTTGGAAAACGACCAAAAAAACCTCGCTTTCAGTGCTGCCTATAATGCCACGTTGGATGAAAAGGGAACCGGCTTGACAACTACCATAAACTACATTGTTTATGACGACGAACAACAGCAGTATGTGGTTACCAATTATTTTCGTCCCAACGCGGATCTGTTGCGGACCAACAGTTTTTTTACTTATGCGCTTCAGGACAGTGATATTGCAACGGGTGCCATCGACCTAAAAATTCCAGAGGATTCGGGAACGTGGGAAATGGGATTGAAGTATTCTAATATCGACACACAAAGCAGGCTCGATTTTTTTAACACGAATTCGGGTTTGCTGCAATTCGATCCCAATCTGTCAGATTCCTTCACCTATCTGGAATCCATCTACGCGGGATACCTTTCGTTTTCAAAACGGTGGAAGAAGTGGGATCTTGTTGCAGGATTACGTACCGAATTTACAGCCGTGGAAGGGCTTTCCAGATCGCTTGGCCTTGTTAATAATCAGGAGTACATTGAGTTTTTCCCGTCCCTTTCCCTTCAGTATACGGTAAACGATCTCAATGCGCTAGGAATTAATTTTGCACGGCGTATTGAACGGCCTCGATACCAAAGCCTTAACCCGTTTAAATATTTTTTGAATGAGAATAATTTTAACGGAGGAAACCCCAATCTTGTTCCGGCGATCGATTCAAAAATAACAATAAGCTATAATTATAAAAGCAAATGGTTTGTCGATGTGTATTATCACCATACCGACAACGCCCTAAGCACCTTGCGCTTTCAGGATAATGAAAATTCGATCACGCGCACCGTGGATGCCAATCTTATACAAGACTTTCAGTACTCCGTAGATGTGCTGCACGTTTCTTCTCCCCTTAGCTGGTGGTATCTTAGTGTGTATGCATCCGGTTTTTATTTTGAGAATGAGTTTTTCGCTTTGGAAAGTCAGCAAGACACCTATTCTAACAGCACCTTCGGATTTTACGGAAACATCAACAACAACCTCACCCTCTCGAAGGACAAGTCGTTTACCGGGGATCTTACAGCTTTTTATCTATCTGATTTCATTTACGGTTCATTTGATTATGGCAATCAGTTCTCCCTTTCGGTTTCTCTTCGGAAAGCATTTTGGAACAATACCGCCAGTGTGAGCTTAGGAGTTTCAGATGTGTTCAACACCTACAACGTCCCCGTCGTTTCAAACTATTACAATCAGCAAAACAGCTATTTTGCGCAACCCGAATCACGGCTGTTTCGCGTGAGCTTTAAGTATACCTTCGGAAATGCCCGACTTAGCGATAACAATCGCGATATCAAACCGGAGGAGACCGAACGATTGGAAAAGAACTAATCGCACCTTTTTTCCGAAGCAGAGAAAACAAAGTAAATTGCTTATTTTTGCAGCAGCTATGGCAAAGATCGGAAATATAGATGTGGGAGAATTCCCGTTATTGCTCGCTCCTATGGAGGATGTGAGCGACCCTCCTTTTCGCGCACTTTGCAAGGAACAAGGCGCCGATGTAGTGTACACAGAATTCATCTCTTCGGAAGGCTTGATTCGCGATGCGGCGAAGAGCGTCATGAAGTTGGATATCTATGAAAAAGAACGACCCGTTGGGATTCAGATCTTCGGCGCAGTCCTCGATTCCATGCTCCAAAGTGTTGAGATCGTAGAGGCGAGCGGTCCGGACATTATTGATATTAATTTTGGTTGCCCCGTCAAGAAAGTAGTGAGCAAGGGCGCAGGTGCCGGAATTTTAAAGGATATCGATCTCATGGTTTCTCTAACCGAGGCCATGGTAAAACATACCAAACTGCCCATTACTGTTAAAACGCGTCTAGGGTGGGATCACGACTCCATACGAATTGTAGAAGTTGCCGAACGCTTGCAGGACGTAGGTTGTAAGGCACTTTCCATTCACGGAAGAACCCGTGCGCAAATGTATAAAGGGGAAGCAGATTGGGCTCCTATTGCCGAGGTTAAGAACAATCCGCGTATGCACATTCCTATTTTTGGCAACGGAGATGTTGATTCACCCGAAAAGGCCAAGGAAATGCGAGATGTTTACGGTCTTGACGGAGCTATGATAGGTCGTGCAAGTATTGGGTATCCGTGGTTCTTTAAAGAAGTAAAGCATTATTTTGAAACAGGAGAGCACGCATCTCCCCCTACCATGGCAGAACGCGTAGCTGCGGCAAGAAGACACCTTCAAATGGCCATTGACTGGAAAGGGGAGCAGTTGGGTGTTTTTGAGACACGCCGCCACTATACCAATTACTTTAAAGGTATTCCCAATTTCAAGGAGCACCGAATGAAGATGGTCACCAGCGATGATGCCGCTTCGGTGTTTGAAGCTTTTGATGAAGCTCTTGAATTATTTGGCGACTATCAGTTTGCTTAATTAAGAAGTTTTTCTCGTACTCTTCCGGAAGCGATCTTAGAAGCGATGAGCCCTAAAATAGTGATCGTGGCAAAAACCACCAGAACATTAATCAATTTTAAAGATACCGGATAGGGAAGGGTGGCTGTAATATTGACAAATTCAAACTGAAGTTGCGCACCCACGGCAAGAACACCAAGCAGGATACCCAGTAGTCCGCCAAAGGTAGTCAACAGCGTACCTTGTAAAAAGAATATTTTACGAATCTCCGGTAAGGTAGCCCCTAAATTGTACAGTGTTTTAATATTCTTCCTTTTATCAAGGATCATCATAATAATAGAACCTATTACATTAAACAGTGCAATAATAAGCACCAAGGTAAAGATGAGGTAGACGGCAATATTTTCGGTGTTCAACATCTTATACAGAGCGTCATTCTGCTGTATGCGATTCTTAATGACTATTTCTTCTGAAAAGAGAGGTTTCAATTGTTCGCGAATACCTTCTTCAGAAACACCCGGCAGGAGTTTCAACTCTATTGCCGAAACGGCTGTACTATCCATTTGAAGTAAAGTACGGGCGAATTCAATATCGGAAAAAACATATTTTGAATCCAAGTCCTCATTCACCTGATATACGCCGGACACTACGACCGATTGTTTTCTAAAGGCATCGGAAGGATCCAGCGCATTGAGCTGTCCGGTTCCCGGTGTTGGCACATAGATTTCCAAAAGGTCGATATAATCTTGTATTCCAATTGAAAGTTTTGCAGCGGTTCCTAACCCTATCACAACTTCGGGTTCATCGTGTGCTAACCAATTGCCAAAATAAAGGATGCTGTCTATAGGATTTACGGCCTTATAATTTGTATCGGTCCCTTTTATATATGCAATGTGGTTTTTTCCCTTATACTGAAGGAAAACCCGCTCTTCAATAGTTTTTGAGTAAGAAGCAACGCCCGGCACTTCCATTAGTTGCTTTTCTTTATCTTCATGAAAGGACAGTGTCTTACCACGTGCAGGAAATACTTTAAGGTCGCTGTCGAATACATTAGTGAACTGTAGACTAAAATCTTTCAGCCCCGAAAAACCGGAAAGAACTATAAATAAGGACATCGCCCCAACAACTACCCCAACCGCAGCAATACCTGTTATAATATTGATGGCATTATTGCTGCTTTTGGAGAATAAGTAGCGCTTTGCGATGTACAAAGGAAATTTCACCTTAACTTTTTTTGCGTTTGGGTAAAATAGTTGGATCTTCAATAGGGTTTTCGTCGCCTTTGACTGCTTTCTCAATACGCTCTATGTACTCCAAAGAATCATCGTTATAAAACTGAAGGTCGGGCATTTTGCGAAGTTGGTGCCGTGTAAGTTGTGCAATTTGATGCTTGATCTTTGATTTTAGCACGTTGAGATCCTTGGTCACGCCTTCGGCCTTTTCGGCGGGAAAGACACTCACATAAACCTTTGCTATCGAAAGGTCGGTTGTAACGGTTACTTTGGATACGGAAAGGATGATCCCCAATTGCCCTGCTTCACGCAGCATGCTCTGTAATACATTGGCTAGGTCGTTTTGTAGAACGCCCGCAATTTTCTTCTGTCTGTTACTTTCTTCCATACTACAAAAGTAGCATATTTAAAGGTTTGATATTTTTTTAATTAACGATACATTTACAATTATGAAGAAAATTGAACATCTTGGGATTGCTGTGAAAAATCTTTCTGAAGCTAATGATGTCTACTCACGATTATTAGGCAGCCCTCCCTACAAAACAGAAACTGTAGAGAGTGAAGGGGTGAACACGTCTTTTTTTGCTTGTGGCGAAAGTAAGATCGAGCTTTTAGAGGCTACAAATCCAAACAGTCCCATTGCAAAATTTTTAGAAAGGAAAGGAGAGGGGATCCATCACGTAGCGTTTTACGTAGATAATATTGAAGCCGAAGTAAAACGTTTAAAATCGGAAGGGTTTCAAATTTTAAATGAAACGCCTAAACGCGGCGCAGATAACAAATGGGTTGTATTTATACACCCCAAGTCTGCTAACGGGGTCTTGATAGAGTTGTGTCAGGATGTGGATCCTAGCGATCCATAACCTAATAATAACCTAAAATAGTTTTGCATTAAAAGCAAAGTGTTTTACATTTGCAGACTGTTTTAGGTCCCATAGCTCAGCTGGTTAGAGCACCTGACTCATAATCAGGGGGTCCATGGTTCGAGCCCATGTGGGACCACTTTTTTATTTCAGAGCATTAGTTAGAGTAGTGCTTACGAGTTTTTTCAGGTATTTGACAGGGCGAGAAGCATGCACTGAACGAAGTTGAAGTGAGCCCATGTGGGACCACTTTTTTTAAGACGGTGCGTTTTTTGAAGTATGAACAAGCATTTATACCCTTATAAAGGGTTTAAAAATATGTACATCCCTTTGCCTCGTTTGTACCAACCTACAGTCTGGAAAGTCTGTGAGGGACATTTTTTTGATGGGCGTTATTTGAAGCAACTGTATCATCTTGATCTGCATTTAAAAGGTTGAGAATATTTAGAATAGCAGGAATAATTTAATAACTTGCAAATAATAAGGGAAGTGTTCCCTAAAAAGCATGTTATTTATTCAAAACGAAGCAATTAAATTTTAAAAACTGAGTTAATAAGTTTTGGATAAATTGAATTTTTATTTGATGTTTAAAAAAAATTATTACATTAGCCCCTGAATATGCGACCCCAAATCGTTATAAAAACCATCATGGTACTTTGTTTACTTTCAAGTACCTCTATGCTTGCACAGCTTTCGGGCGGTGACTCAGGCACACCCCCTCCACCCAAAACCCCGCCACCGGAGCTACCACTGGATAGTGGAATTGCATTATTGCTCTTGGCAGGAATTATTTACGGCTGTTACGTGGTTTACAGCCACTTAAGATCTACAAGTAGCCGCTCATAAGTCGCTTCACGTACTTTCCAATCACGTCAAATTCTAAGTTTACCAAGTCTCCTTCTTTCAACAAATTGAAATTAGTATGCTCATACGTATAGGGGATGATCGCCACACGAAAAGAATCTTTCTTAGCATCTACAACGGTTAGGCTTACCCCATTCACCGTGATCGATCCCTTCTCTATGGTAAGGTTGCCTAATGACGAATCATAATCAAAACTAAAATACCAACTGCCATTCACCTCTTTTATTTTTGAACAAACAGCTGTTTGATCCACATGCCCCTGGACAATGTGTCCGTCAAGACGATCGCCCAATCGCATTGCACGCTCAAGATTTACGAGACTGCCTAACGCCAGGCGTCCTAAGTTGCTCTTATCTAAGGTTTCTTTAACGGCAGTGACTGTATAGGTCTCAGGAGTAAGATCCACAACAGTAAGACACACCCCGTTATGTGAAACACTTTGGTCGATTTTTAAATGGGAACTTAATTCGCTTTTAACTTGAATGTCCAAATTTTCTCCTTCGCTCTTAAGATCGGTGATTTCACCGATTGCTTCAATAATTCCTGTAAACATGCTTACATTTAGTTACATTTGTACTGCAAAAGTAACAATAAAATAAAGGCATTAACCACGAATGAATAAGCAAGATAAAATTGTATTGGGAATTTCGATAGGAGATTTGAACGGCATTGGAAGCGAGGTCGTACTTAAAACTTTTGCCGATTCTCGGATGTTGGAATTTTGTACTCCGGTTATTTTTGCATCGGTTAAGCTGATGTCTTTTTTCAAAAAAGCATATGAGCTGGATATTTCTTTTCATGGCATCGATGCTGTGGAAGATGTAGTTCAGAAAAAAATAAACGTTTTGAACGTTTGGAAAGAACCCGTAGATATCGAGTTTGGAAAAGATGACAAGAAAATGGGAGCCTATGCTTTACAGTCTTTGGAAGCTTCGGTGGCAGCACTGAAGGCCCAAAAGATCGACGTCTTGGTAACGGCGCCTATTAATAAATCAAACATCCAATCTGAAACTTTTACCTTTCCGGGACATACAGATTATCTCGCAAAAGAATTGGAGGGCGAGAGTCTTATGCTAATGATTTCTGAAGGACTGCGCGTGGGACTACTCACAGATCACGTAGCAGTCAAGGATGTATCTAAAACCATCACCCGCGAACTCATTGAAAAGAAGATCAATATTATTCACAGAACCTTGATCCAAGATTTCGGAATTGAAAAACCTCGCATCGCTGTTTTAGGGATCAATCCGCATGTGGGAGATAATGGTGTTATCGGGGATGAAGATGACAAGACCTTGATACCCACATTGGACAATCTGCGTAAAAATGGGAAGATCGTCTATGGTCCTTATGCAGCCGATAGCTTTTTTGGATCTGGAAATTACAAAAACTTCGACGTGATCGTTGCATCGTATCATGACCAAGGACTTATTCCTTTTAAAACCCTCGCTTTTGGTTCCGGGGTCAATTACACTGCAGGCCTAAGCCGAATCCGAACCTCTCCCGACCACGGCACAGCCTTCGATGTAGCGGGTAAGAATCAGGCAAATCACGACTCGTTTAAAGAAGCAGTATTTGCTGCAATCAATATCTACAAAAGGCGCAACGAATACGAAGAAATGGCTAAAAATCCCCTGCAAACAAATCGCAGAAAACAGCTTTCAAAAAAGAAAGGATAAATTATTTTCCTATTCAATTAATTTTTTATCTTTGCACCCGCCTTATTGCTAAGGTGTACGCGTAAAATTGGTGTGATCATGAAGGAATTGAAAGAATTTACCATCCCTTTCGTGGGATTGAAATTAGGAGAACATCACTTTGATTTTACCATCGGCCCTTCGTTCTTTGAGCATTTTGAGTATGACGAATTTAATGATGTAGCCATTAAACTCGACGTTGTATTGATCAAGAAAACCACCTTATTGGAATTTACACTTTCTTTCAATGGGTATGTAAATGTCCATTGTGATAGTACCAATGAGCCTTACGATCAAGAAATTTTAGGAGATTATCATTTTGTGGTAAAATTTGGTAATGAATACAACGATGAAAATGAAGACCTATTAATACTTCCACATGGAAGCTATGAGGTAAACATTCAACAATATGTGTACGAATCTATTGTGCTGGCGCTGCCGGCAAAAAGAATTCATCCGGGTGTTGAAGATGGAACATTACAAAGCGACATACTTGTTAAACTTGAAGAATTAAGTCCGAAGGAAACAAAAGAAGAAAAAGCTCCCGAAGGTGACGATACCGATCCACGATGGGACTCATTAAAAAAACTATTAACGGATAAATAAAATATAGTAATGGCACATCCTAAAAGAAAAATCTCGAAAACCAGAAGAGATAAGAGAAGAACGCATTACAAAGCAACAGCTCCTCAAATCGCTACCGATCCAACAACAGGAGAGGCTCACTTGTACCACAGAGCTCACTGGCACGAAGGTAAATTGTATTACCGCGGGCAGGTTGTAATCGATGCGACCGAAGAAGTAGAAGCGTAGGTTGCTTTCACATAATCTTTACAGACTCTCACACTCTTGTGAGAGTTTTTTGTTTTTTCTAGTTCAAACTTCAAAAACAACCTCTTTTTGAGTCGTTTTTGATTAAATTTTAGTAATTTTCCTTCCTTATTAAGGATTTTGACCAATTACCGAATCTAATTCAAATATATGAGTACAATTACAGCAGCAATCACAGCTGTAGGAGGCTATGTACCGGACTACGTTCTCACCAATAAGATCCTTGAGACTATGGTGGATACCAATGATGAATGGATCACGACAAGAACAGGAATTAAAGAACGTAGAATTTTAAAAGATAAGGATAAAGGCACCTCCTATTTGGCGATTCAAGCTGCCAAAGACCTACTCTCTAAAAGCAATACCGACCCTAAGGATATAGACATGGTTATTATGGCAACAGCCACGCCCGATATGCCCGTTGCCGCTACAGGTGTTTACGTTGCTACAGAAATAGGTGCCGTAAATGCTTTTTCTTTCGACCTGGTCGCTGCGTGTTCCAGTTTCTTATATGGAATGTCTACAGCCGCTCGTTACATAGAATCCGGAAAATATAAAAAAGTATTATTATTGGGAGCCGACAAAATGTCTTCCATCATCGATTATGAAGATCGAACTACTTGTATCATCTTTGGTGATGGCGGAGGAGCGCTTCTTTTTGAACCCAATACGGAAGGGTATGGAGTCTTGGACGAATATCTTCGAAGCGATGGTATTGGCAGACAAAGTCTAAAAATCGATGCCGGAGGCTCATTATTACCCCCAACGGCTGAGACCGTGGCCAAAAAACAACACTTTGTCTTTCAAGACGGAAAAACTGTATTTAAATTTGCCGTATCAAATATGGCAGATGTAAGTGAGAAGATCATGGAACGTAATAACTTAAAGGGGGTGGACGTTGATTGGCTGGTCCCGCATCAAGCCAATAAGCGAATTATTGATGCCACAGCAAAACGAATGAAACTTCCGGAAGAAAAAGTGATGATGAACATTCATAAATATGGGAATACAACATCAGCAACACTTCCTCTTTGTATTAGGGATTACGAAAAACAATTAAAAAAAGGCGATAATCTTGTCTTTGCCTCTTTTGGAGGCGGATTTACCTGGGGCGCCGTCTATGTAAAATGGGCGTACGATCCACAATAAAACAAACAGAACGATAATAAACACCAAAATTATGGATTTAAAAGACATTCAGAATTTAATAAAGTTCGTGGCCAAGTCCGGAGCTAGTGAAGTAAAGCTAGAGACAGACGACGTAAAGATAACCATTAGAACCGGCAGCGACAGTAAAGGAGAAACTACGTACATTCAGCAGATTCCTACAATGGCAGCACCACAACAAGCTGCTGCTGCTCCGGCACCAGCCGCAGCACCTGCGCCCAGCACGGCAGCACCTGCAGCACCTGCGGACGAATCTTCAAAATACATCACAATCAAATCACCTATTATTGGAACGTTCTACCGTAAACCATCACCGGACAAACCAATGTTTGTTGAGGTGGGAAGCACGATAAGTGCGGGGGATGTATTGTGCGTTATTGAAGCAATGAAGCTTTTCAATGAGATAGAAAGTGAAGTTTCCGGGAAAATTGTTAAGATATTGGTGGATGATGCTTCTCCTGTAGAGTTCGATCAGCCGTTATTTTTGGTAGACCCTTCGTAAATTGTCAAATCCCAAATCCTAAAGATTAAATTCCGGACATTATCTGGTATTTACTGTTTGCGGTTTGAAATTTCAATGAATTATGTTTAAAAAGATATTAATAGCAAATAGAGGAGAGATTGCACTTCGTATTATTCGCACGTGTAAAGAGATGGGTATTAAAACCGTTGCCGTGTACTCCAAAGCCGATGAAGAGAGCTTGCACGTTCGTTTTGCAGACGAGGCCGTATGTATTGGACCGCCGCCCAGCAGCGAAAGCTACCTCAAGATTTCAAATATTATTGCAGCGGCAGAGATCACAAATGCCGATGCCATACATCCGGGTTACGGATTTCTTGCTGAAAATGCAAAATTCTCTAAGATATGTGAAGAGCACAATATTAAATTTATTGGCGCTTCTCCCGAAATGATCGAAAAAATGGGGGACAAAGCCATGGCTAAGACCACCATGCTGGCAGCAGGGGTGCCTTGCGTTCCGGGTAGCGAGGGAATTATCCCGGATTTTGAAACATGTAAAAAATTAGCTAAAGAAACAGGATATCCGGTCATGCTAAAGGCTAGTGCCGGAGGCGGAGGAAAAGGTATGCGGGCCGTTTGGAAAGAAGAAAACCTCCAAGCAGCTTGGGAATCGGCACGACAAGAAAGTAAAGCTGCTTTTGGCAATGATGATATGTACATGGAAAAGCTTATTGAAGAACCAAGACATATCGAAATCCAGGTGGTTGGAGACAGCACAGGAAAAGCTTGTCATTTGAGCGAACGCGATTGCTCAATTCAACGCCGACATCAAAAACTTACCGAAGAAACTCCCAGTCCGTTCATGACCAAAAAGCTTAGAAACGACATGGGAATGGCTGCAGTAAAAGCAGCAGAATTTATAAAATATGAAGGCGCAGGAACCGTAGAATTTCTGGTGGACAAACACCGCAATTTCTACTTTATGGAGATGAATACTCGTATTCAAGTGGAGCATCCTATCACCGAACAGGTGATCGATTTCGATTTGATTCGTGAGCAAATACTTGTGGCTGCAGGAGTTCCAATTTCCGGTAAGCACTACACGCCAAATTTGCATTCTATAGAATGCAGGATCAATGCGGAAGATCCCTATAATGATTTCCGTCCTTCACCCGGAAAGATCACGGTCTTACACGCTCCGGGAGGACACGGCGTGCGTTTGGATACCCATGTGTATGCCGGCTATGTTATTCCGCCAAATTACGATTCAATGATTGCAAAGCTTATAACAACGGCTCAAACACGGGACGAGGCGATCAATAAAATGAAACGCGCTTTAGACGAATTTGTAATCGAAGGAGTAAAAACCACCATTCCGTTTCACCGTCAGTTAATGGACCACCCCGATTATGTAGCGGGGAATTACACCACTGCCTTCATGAATTCTTGGAAGATGGACGCTCCTCAAGAAGAGTAAGTTTGTAATACTAATTTCTAAAGAGCACCAAATCCTAAAGAATAACGGATTTTGGTGCTTTTTTAGTCTATATAGGCTGGGTTTCTCCCATTTTGTAGCACTTTTAAGGCGAAAGTCTGTCTCATACTACGTGTTAATGCAGTATCTTAACCAAGTAAATTTTTAAAAAACTGAGAATGAATCTATCCTATTGGGAACGGAAAACGTGGCTGGAAGATATTGACCATGCGATCATTGGAAGCGGAATCGTAGGATTAAGCTGTGCTCTAGCGCTTCGGAAAAAATACCCAAAAGCGAAGATCGTAGTCTTCGAAAAAGGTTCACTGCCCAGCGGTGCCAGTACTAAGAATGCCGGTTTTGCTTGCTTTGGAAGCGTTTCAGAAATTTTGGAGGACCTTAAAACTCATACTGAAGCAGAGGTCGTACAATTGGTAAACGATCGTGTAGCGGGTCTCGAATTACTTCGAGAAACGCTTGGGGATAAGAATCTCGATTATCAACAACATGGCGGATATGAATTATTCTCAAAAAATGATCCTGACCTATATGAGGAATGTCTTTTAAAGATTCCGTACATCAACGATTTACTAAAAAATGTTTTTTTATCGAAAAAAGACATTTTTTCAATTAAAAACGACGTATTCGGCTTCAAAAACATTCAAAACAAGCTTATTTTTAATGAATATGAAGGTCAACTGGATACAGGCCGAATGATGCTCGCGCTACTAGAAAAAATATCGAAAGAGAGTATTTTAGTGATAAATTGCGCTAAAATTGATGCTTTTGAGCAAAAAAACAGTGAAATATTACTAAAAATGTCTAATTCTGAAGATTTGTCGGTTGCATCGCTGTTTATCGCCACCAATGGTTTCGCTCAGCAATTTGTACGTGACGATGTACAACCCGCAAGGGCACAGGTGCTCATTACGAAACCTATTGCCGAATTAAAGGTTCGAGGGACCTTTCATTTGGACAAAGGGTACTATTATTTCAGGAATATTGATAACAGAATTCTCTTGGGAGGTGGCAGAAACTTAGATTTTAAGACAGAAAAAACTTCCGAAGCAGGGCTTACAGCGCTTGTACAAAATCGATTGGAAGAATTACTCTCTCATACAATACTACCCGATACGGCATTCGAGGTCGACACTAGATGGAGCGGTATCATGGGTGTAGGCGGCCAAAAGAAACCGATCTTAAGAGAGTTGGTGCCCAATGTCTATTGTGGCGTTCGTCTTGGTGGGATGGGGGTCGCCATAGGAAGCTCCGTAGGCCAACAATTAGCTAATTTGCATCAGAAATGAAACGTTTTTTTAGATTTATTCTCAAAGGTATTGGGTGGTTTGTGGTTCTCACCGTCCTTTGGGTATTACTGTATGGAGCCCTGCCGGTGCCGTACACCCCGCTCATGGGAATTCGGGCCATATCGGCAGGAAAGGAAGTACAAACGAGGCACGACTGGGTACCTCTTACACAAATCTCACCTTATTTACAATTAGCGGTAATTTGTTCTGAAGATCAAAATTTCACGAAACATAATGGATTTGACGTAGAATCGATCAAGAAAGCTTACGAAAACAACAAAAAAGGTAAAAAAATAAAGGGAGGGAGCACCATTTCTCAACAAACTGCCAAGAATGTTTTTTTATGGCCTCATAGAAATTGGTTCCGTAAAGGAATGGAAACCTATTTTACATTTTTGATCGAGACATTTTGGACGAAAGAACGAATACTAGAAGTCTATCTTAACAGTATTGAAATGGGAAAAGGAGTGTATGGAGCCGAAGCTGCCGCACAATATTGGTATCATAAACCGGCAAACAAACTAGGTCGGGAGGAAGCAGCAGCCATTGCAGCTATCCTTCCGAATCCGCAGAACTACAAGGCGAACCCCAGGTCCAGATACATCCAAAATAGGACTGCGTGGATTGTGAAACAAATGCGGAATTATGGTACTTTTGACCTAAAAGAAAAAGATTCGGAATGACCGTTATAGAACTTAAATCTGCCTTAAAAGACCAATGTGCTCTCGTGGTGGAAAAACGATTTCAGAAAATAAAACAATCGATTGCCGATATTGAAGAATCGTTGTTAGAAGAGTCAAAAAACAGCAGCGGTGATAAACATGAAACCGGACGAGCGATGCTTCAGATAGACCGGGAGAATGCGGGAAAACAGTTACAAGAGATCGAGAATCTTCAATCTTTGGTAAAGAAGATTGACGTAAAAGCAACGTCAGATTATGCCCGCTTGGGCAGTCTTGTTTATACCAATCACGGAACTTTCTTCATTAGCATTTCCAAAGGTGCCACGGTAGTCAATGAACTAACCTATTTTTGTGTCGCACTTCATTCTCCTATTGGAAACTTTCTCTCCGGAAAGCGAATAAAGGATTCCTTTACATTTAATGAAAAAGAATATACTATTTCAAGTATACAATAACCTTACAACCAACTTTGCTCTTTTTGGGTTGCATCCCAGATCTTCACCTCCAGGATGGCGGCGACGTCCTTTGCCATTGCGAAAGCAGCACCGGGTTCTTCTGAAACATACGCTTCAATATGCTTATTCGAAGCGTAGAACAAATTAACCTTAAAGACATCAAACCCCAAATGAGCTTCGGCAGTAATCACTCGAGCTCTGCTGGTCTTTCGCGTCTTAAATACCGAAATATAGTCAATAGCAGGCAACGGTCTCCATGTGCCAAAATCAAATACCAATATGGAATGTAGTTTTCTATACCGCATTTTTTCCAGATCAAGCTCGACTCCTTCAATATAAGAGAGTCGTAATGCGGCACCTAAGAGTACAATGCCAAACAGAGTGCCTTCGAAGAATAGATATACCGCTGCGATCGAAAGCACTATCGAAAAGATAATTTTAGCACGGGAAAGCGAAGGGAGATTTTTATAAGTCATTAGCTATTTCAATAAAAACGTCATCGAATCTTTTTCCTTGCTTCTACTGTTATAGCAGAACCTTCTGCCAGCAGTACAGAAATTGGTTCTTGCTGATTGAGCATATCAAAATCAGTTCCGTAATTGGCAGTAAAATCAATAGTACTATCGAATGTTAGGATGGGATATTGCAGCCATCTGGGGTGTGTTACTTCATACTCGTTCGTGGCGTGGTCATTTACTTTTGCATAACCCCAATAGTGTTCGGTAATAAATTCGGCTTCACTTTCGGGTTCGATGGTTGTTGCGTTAGCCTCGGCAATTCCTTTTATAAACTGCCAGCCGCTGTTGAGCCGCCAATGATAGGACACCTCTAAATGGTGTTTGTCCTCTCTCCATACATGTTTCATGGGACGGGTCTCATAGTGTTCTTTGTAAAACGTATTGGCTACCCACGTGATCGCAGGTTTTGGTACGATCTCTTTGACAAACACAACACCCCGCTTCCATTGTCCCTGTTCTTTTCGCTTGACATAGAATCGCAGGTTTACTTCCTCGAATGTGACATGATATGGAATTTTAAATCCGAGCAAGCGCGTATTCTCGAATAGAAAGCCAACCATACTCACATAACAACGACCACACCATAAGTCTAATTCGGTACCATAAGGGAGGTATTTTGTAAGAAGTGAAGGAGGTACTTCATAATTCGCCAAAAGCAATTTGCGCCATTCTGCAGTTAAAAAAGACATGATCACGTAATTACGTCTTCCAAAAGGAAAGATTCTACATCCATTTCTTGATCTGTGTGCAAAACGCTCACATCGCCTGTAGTTTCCAAGATCACTGCTTTTGCCTGTTCGAGTCGTATCACATTCGCTTCCCGAAGCTTTCCTCGAAGTTCATCTTTAGTGACCTTACATCGTTTTAAGTTCTCTTCCAAAAAGGCTCCATTACGCATAAGCAGGATAGGGGAATTGTCCAATACACTTTGAGCAGCATTGCTTTTAAATTGCAGCAACGATATAAGGTAATTCATAAAATAAAGCAGGCCAATAAGAACACCGCCCACCACCAATTTAGGATTCCCGGTACCAATGCTCATTGCAAACAGATTTCCTATGGCAATGGTAGTGATAAAGTCAAAGCCGGTCATTTTACTAAAACTCTTAAGTCCAAAGAACCGTGTGTACAAAATAAGGGCGCCGTAAAGAAGTAGGGTTCCTATAAGTACCGAAGCTAATGAATCCCATGAAAGATCTTTGGTGAAATACTCCCAGTTCATGATTGTTAAATTGATATGAACTTAAAGATACGCATATTGCAGCTAGGAAAAGCGATATCCACAACAATCTTAAAATTGGTTAATTGGGTGCGTATTTCTTCGGAATGGGGGTTTCAGTAGTTTCAGGCGTCCAATAAATGTTCACGACCCACCAACGAGCACCATCGAAAAACAATTGAATGCTGTTGATGCCCCTCATAAAGGGCTCGGGATCTTCTTCAGAATAAAAAGAAGCATAGGTGCTAAAGACGTGAGCTATGTTTCCGAAGCGTTCTTCCACGCGAAAGATCTCCTTTTCGAAAAATCCATTGTCCAACAACCACTGTTGGGATGCCGCAATATAAACCTCCGGAGTCATGTACCGAACTGTTGAAGTTCCATCGCTTGCTTTTCCGGTTGGAATAAGCTTTGCTTCAGAAGCGAAAAGATACCGAAACAACTCCCAGTCGCGTGCCGCTCCCTTTTCGCCGGAAATGACAGCATATAGCGTTGAAATCGTGCTATCGATGGTCTGTACTTTTTCCAGGTATTTGAGATCTTCGTTTTCCTGCGCCAATATAGATCCGGCGAGCATATACAAAGCAATAAAAAGGATCTTTTTACTCATGATATTGAAGGTATAGTGGTGTTTCCGGTTCAATCGCTTCAAAATGATCAAACCATATAATTGTTTCGCCCCTTACTGCTCGAATGCGATAATAACTGCCTTTAAAGTACGATTTTTTTACCATAACCCGAAGGGGCGTGACCGATTGTGAGTAAATTAATTGATGGGGTAGGACGATTCTTGTAGCTGCTGAAGCAGTCCCCGAAAACAGCACCTTTTCCGACAATTCTGAAAAATCATTAAAAAAACCCGCCTGATACGGTGTTTCAAGTGTTTTAAAAAAGGTTTCGGGGGAATCGATCCTGTCTAGGGTGCCGTCCTTCAGCACTAAGATCCTGTTTGAATAGGTCAAGGCTTCTTCTGCATCATGCGTGGCCGTAATACAGCTAATATTGTTCAGGGTCAAATATTCAAACAGATTTCGCCGTAAAGCATTCTTTCTAAAAGTGTCTATGTTGCTAAAGGGCTCGTCCAACAATAGCAATTGAGGTGCGTTTGCAAGGGCTTTTGCCAAAGCCACACGTTGTTTTTGTCCGCCACTAAGATGCTTCACCAAAGTCTTCTCAAAACCTTCGAGATCGACCACCCTTAGTAATTCCCGTATACGATCATGATCCTTTTCCTCTTCCTGCCTTGTAAGGTGGCTGCCCACATTTTCCCATACGGTGCTGAATGGCATAATGTTAAACTCTTGGGCTACCAGCTTCATAAAAGACTCCCCTGGAATGAGATGATGCTTGGGCCCCAAAAGCGGAGTGTCATTCCATGAAATTGCTCCTTTTTCCAAGTGCAGCAAGCCATAAATAATATGCAACAATGTCGATTTACCGCATCCGCTTTCTCCCAACACGGCAAGGTGTTCTCCTCTCTTTAATTGAAAGGAAATATCCTTCAGAATTTCTTTGTCTGAATAGGAGAAGGATTCAATGGAAACGTTTAACATAATAGCTGATACGAAAAAGTTGTTAGTTTTCCTAGATACAGAGAACTAACAACCTTTTTAATGAATGCCTAAGGGCTTATTCTTTTACTTTGTCATTTACTTTTTGCGGGAGCACCTCGTAACCCATATTATAGAGTGTAAAGCCAAATATATCGGCATATTCCTCAATGGTTTTTGTAATTGGTGTTCCGGCACCGTGACCTGCATCGGTTTCAATTCTAATAAGCACCGGATTATTTCCTGCCTGTTTTTCCTGAAGTTCGGCAGCGTATTTAAAACTATGTGCCGGTACCACACGATCGTCGTGATCTCCTGTTGTCACCAAGGTAGCGGGATACTCAACACCTGCCTTTACATTGTGGACCGGAGAATACCCTTTTAAATATTCGAACATTTCTTTACTGTCTTCTGCGGTTCCGTAATCATACGCCCATCCTGCACCTGCGGTAAAGGTATGGTAGCGTAACATATCCATAACACCAACGGCAGGCAAGGCCACCTTCATGAGGTCGGGTCGCTGTGTCATGGCAGCCCCCACCAAAAGTCCGCCATTAGATCCTCCGCGTACTGCAAGATAATCCGGCGATGTATAATTGTTGGCAATTAAATATTCTGCAGCAGCGATAAAGTCGTCAAAGACATTTTGTTTTTGCATCTTGGTCCCTGCCTTGTGCCATTCTTTTCCATATTCACCACCACCACGGAGATTGGGAACGGCGTAGACGCCGCCTTGCTCCATCCAAACAGCATTGGTAATACTAAAACTAGGTGTTAATGAGATATTGAAACCACCGTAACCATATAAGATAGTGGGATTCTTTCCATCGAGCTTTAACCCTTTTTTATGAGTGATGATCATTGGGATCTTGGTCCCGTCCTTAGAAGTATAGAATACTTGCTTGCTTTCGTAGTTTTCGGGGTTGAAATCTATAGCGGGTTTTCGGTACAGCTCTGAAGTTCCATTCTTAATATCGTATTTGTAAATACTACCCGGAGTAACATAATTTGTAAAGGAATAATATAATTCAGATTCGTCCTTTTTTGCACTAAAACCACCGGCACTCCCAACGCCAGGAAGATCCACCTCACGGATCAATTTTCCGTTATAATCATATTGAAGTACTTTGGATACGGCATCGACCATATACTCGGTGAAAATGAAGCCACCTCCGGTAGATGCTGTCAGCACATTTTGGGTTTCAGGAATAAGTTCCACCCAATTGTTGGGTGTAGGATTTGCAGCGTCCACGGTAACTATTTTTTGATTGGGAGCGTTGAGGTTCGTTACCAAAATAAGCTTAGTTCCCACGTTGTCCAAAACAAAAGTATCGCTGTCTGTATGATCCAACACGGTAACGAATTTGCCATTAGGATCTTCTAGATCTCTTATAAATAGTTTATTCCCCGAGGTTGAGGTTTTCGCGGTTACTACAAGGTACTTATTGTCTTGTGTGACATACCCATTCACATATCTATGTTTTTCCGCAGGAACACCGCCAAATATCAATTTGTCTTCTTGTTGTGGCGCACCAAGTTTGTGATAGTATAGCTTATGCTGATCGGTCTTAGCAGATAATTCGCTCCCTTCGGGTTTGTCGTAACTGGAGTAGTAGAATCCTTCGTTACCTTTCCATGAGAGTCCGCTAAATTTTATATCGACTAGGGTATCTTCCACCACTTGCTTGGTTTCAGCATTCATCACCAAGACCTTGCGCCAATCGCTGCCACCTTCCGAAATACTGTACGCTGCCGTTTTTCCGTCTTCAGAAAAACTAAGTCCGCCCAAGGAGATCGTCCCGTCTTCTTTAAAGGTATTCGGGTCTAAGAAAACTTCAGCGGTACCGGGATCCTCACCGGTTTTGAATCGATAGACCACATATTGGTTTTGCAATCCGTCATTCTTATAAAAGTAAGTATAATCACCTTCTTTAAAAGGAGCCCCTACTTTTTCATAGTTCCATAGAGCAGAAAGTCGCTCTTTCAAGGCTTTCCGGAATGGGATGTTATCTAAATAGTCAAAAGTAACTTTATTCTGCCTTTTCACCCAGTCCTCGGTTTCGGCACTTCTATCATCTTCAAGCCAGCGATACGGGTCGCTTACCTCCACACCAAAATAGGTATCTACGGTGTCAACTTTTTTGGTTTGCGGGTAGGTCACAGCAACGGATTCTTTTTTAGTTTCTTCTTTACAGGCTACGAATATAAGTGCCATAGAAAAAGGGATAATGTACTTTTTCATCTTTTTTTGATTAATTAAGAGCCGTAAAAATAGTAAAAACTACGAGTTCAAACAGTTATAATGTGGTTAGAACCTTAAACAGGGGTGTAATTTTAACTAATACTGAAACAATGGACGGTACGCACGCCAGTATTTGTAAATAAGGATCGCGTTGAATACCGTGATCACGATGGCCACAATTACATCTGAAACATCCAAAAACAAATGGAAGAGCAGAATGTTTATTGAGATAGGCGCAAAGAGGATCAATGCAAAGGGAACCCATTTATTGATCAGAAGTAAAAGACCTACGGTAAGCTCCAAGATCGCAACCACGTAAAAGACGTAGCCCGAACTTTTAAGAGATTCCAAAAAGTTTGCAGCTGCATTGGGCATTTCAAACATGGGCATAAAATCGATGAATTTATTCAATCCGAAAAAGAGAAGAATGAGACCCAAAAGGATGCGAAGGATTTTAGTAAAAGTTGAATTCATAGGGATGGCGATTAGTGTTAAACAACTAAATATAAACAAAATAAAAACACGCAGTGAATTTGTGCGCTGCGTGTTTACAAATTTGTAGTCTATAGAAGGCTAAACCAGCGAATTTGCTACCAAATATTCTGCGATTTGAATGGCGTTAGTCGCTGCTCCTTTGCGCAAGTTGTCACTTACGATCCACATATTAAGTGAATTTGGCTGCGTTTCATCCCGGCGAATTCGGCCGACAAACACGTCGTCCTTATCGTATGCATACATGGGCATGGGGTAGGTATTGGTATCGGGATTGTCCTGAACGGTTATTCCGGGAACCTCATGAAGGATGGATCGAACCTCTCCGAGTTCGAAATCTTTGAGAAATTCTACGTTGACCGCTTCGCTATGGCCACCCGCCGTTGGGATTCGAACCGCGGTAGCCGTTACCGAAAAGCTTCTGTCATCCAATATTTTTTGCGGCTCACGTGCCAACTTCATTTCTTCTTTGGTATAGCCGTTGGCCTCGAACACATCGCAATGCGGTAATGCATTTTTATGAATAGGATAGGGATAGGCCATTTCGCCTTTGATTCCTTGTATTTCATTTTCCAGTTGATGTACAGCCTTGAGCCCTGTCCCTGAAACCGATTGGTAAGTAGAGACCACTACGCGTTTCATCCGGTATTTTTTATGTAGCGGTGCAAGCACCATCACCATTTGAATGGTTGAACAATTGGGATTTGCAATAATCTTATCCTCTTTAGTGAGCAGGTGGGCATTTATTTCAGGGACGATTAGTTTTTTTGTGGAATCCATTCGCCAAGCAGATGAATTGTCAATAACAGTAGTGCCTACAGCTGCGAATTTGGGTGCCCATTCAAGTGAAGTCTCTCCACCAGCTGAGAAAATCGCAATGTCCGGAGCTGCTGCTACCGCGGCGTCTAAACTCACTATTGTGTGTGGTTTTCCTTTAAAGACAATCTCATTCCCTACAGATTTTTCCGAAGCAACAGGAAAGAATTGCGTTACAGGGAAATTGCGTTCTTCTAAAAGCTTCAACATTACGGTTCCAACCATTCCGGTGGCCCCTACCACGGCTAATTTCATATATATTTCAATTTGAAGCAAAAATACAGCATCGTAAGAAGATTATTCAGAATAAAATGCAAAAAAAGACCCTTCTCCTGTTAGGAAGAAGGGTTTGGTTAAAACTATGTAGTGTAGCGGTCGCTAGCGTTTATTTTTTTCTCAATTCGTCGCGAATTTGTATCAATAGTTCTTCTTGTGTAGGACCCGCAGGCGCTGCAGGTGCTTCTTCTTTTGGCTTTTTAGTCTTATTATACGCCTTCACGATCATAAATAAAACAAATCCTACAATAATCAGATTGATCAATGCATTTACCCATTTACCCCACATAATGGCATTTTCGGGTTTTTCTATGGTTCCATCGGCTGCAACGACAGCTTCAGAAAGTACAACTTTAAGGTCGGAGAAATCGACGCCTCCCGTAAAATGACCTACAATAGGCATCATAATGTCATTGGTGAAACCGGAAACCACGCCTCCAACTGCTGCTGCGAGAATAACAGCGACCGCCAGATCGATAACGTTGCCGGTCATGATGAAATCTTTGAATTCTTTTAACATGTTTTGATGGGTTTAGAGTTAATACCCACTAAGTTAAACAAAAATGTAAATTCACATCTAATAAGACACATGCAGAACGCTATTTTCGATAAACGACACGTTTTACTCGTTGAGAAATGGCGGTGAGGAGTTCGTAGGGAATGGAGCCAATTGCTGCAGCGAGTTCTTCGGCGGTTGGATTTTCACCAAAGACAATCACTTCATCTCCTTCCTCGCATTCAATATTCGTTACCTCCACCATGATCATGTCCATACATACATTTCCCACGATGGGTGCCTTTTTACCATGTATGCTCACCCAACCTTTCCCTTTTCCATACGCCCTGCTAATACCGTCGGCATGACCTATAGGCAGTGTAGCCGTTCTACTTGCTCTTGAAGTGGTATGCCCCATATTATAACCAACATTTGCGCCTTCGGGAAGTTCGTGGATCTGTGAAATCACGGTTTTCAAGCTCGCTACCGGAGTGAGATGTGCTCGTTCTTTCGGGTCGTTTCCAAAGCCGTAAAGACCAATACCGCTACGCACCATATCGAACTGTGCTTCAGGATAGTTGAGTATACCCGATGTGTTGAGGGTGTGTAACATAGGTCGATAGCCAATGGCTTGTATAATTGCTTCGGAATGTTCTCTGAAAGCTTCGATCTGCCGAAGCGTAAACGGTCTTTGTTCTTTATCTTCGGTTGCTGCCAAGTGAGAGAACATAGAACGCACTTTTACTGAAGCAGTTGCTGAAAGTTTCTCTGTTATGAATTCGAGGTCCCCTTTTCCGAAGCCTAAACGATTTAATCCTGTATTGAACTTTAGGTGAATAGGATATTGCTTTTGCTGTTGTTTTTCTGTAAAAGCGATAAAGTCGGTAAGCATTTTCCGAGAATAGATGCTGGGCTCCATACAGCGGCGCACGATTAGATCGAAATTTGCAGGTAACGGGTGCAACACAAGTATGGGCGTTTCGATACCCCCATTGCGAAGCACTTCGCCTTCCCAAGCATAGGCGACGGCAAAATAGTCGATGCCCAAGTCGACCAGCTCTTTTGCCACAGCAACGCTGTCGCTACCGTACCCAAAGGCTTTTACAACAGCCAACATCTTTGTCTTGGGATCTATTTTGGAGGTAAGATACCTGTAGTTCTCACCTAGTGCGGTTAGGTCGATCTCCAGAAGGGTTTCGGTGGCTTGTGGCATGCTTAGGCTTGCTTTTTTGAAGGAAGTTCTTCGGGATCCTTCACTTCGATTTTACTTACTTTTTCTCGAAGCATTGCTTTAAAGTACGCTGCTCTACTTAGTGGTTCGTACTCTTCGGTCTCCCCCAATAGTACAAGATCGTTGCTCTTAGATTTGCGATAACTGTAATTGGCAAGATTCCCCGTTCGTGTACAAACGGCGTGAACTTTGGTCACATATTCGGCAGTGGCCATTAGCGCAGGCATAGGACCGAAGGGGTTTCCTTTGAAATCCATATCCAAGCCGGCTACGATCACGCGAACGCCCCTATTTGCAAGGTCATTGCAAACTTTTACTATCTCGTCGTCGAAGAACTGAGCTTCATCGATACCTACTACGTCGCAATTATCTGCCAAAATAGGAATGTTTGCCGCGGCTGGTACCGGAGTAGATCGAATCTCATTACTGTCATGAGATACGACCATGTCCTCATCGTACCTGTTATCAACATTCGGTTTAAAGATCTCTACGCGTTGTCGTGCAAATTTGGCACGCTTCAAGCGGCGGATGAGTTCTTCGGTCTTTCCCGAAAACATCGACCCGCAGATCACCTCAATCCATCCGAATTGCTCTTTTTGATTTACAGTATTTTCGAGAAACATAGGTTACTTTTAGACGAAAACAGAAATAGTTGACGTTTACATAAAGGTTGCGTAAATTTATAAAAACAAAATAGAGAATAAGAGATTAATTTCAAAAGTTATGAAGAAGAAGCTGTACGAAGAGATCAAGGCTCTGGCATCACAAATTGCATCACAAGAGACGCCATGGGCAACAACAGAATTAAAGAAAAAAGTAAGGGATCTGTATGAAAAATTGATGGTCTTAGCGTATTTGGAATCTCAAATTGAAGACGGATTTGAACGAAGCAAGAAAGAAGGTCTCGACTCTAAGAGCTTTCGCGAAGAGAACTGGTTTAAAGAGCCTGAACCTGTTCCGCAACCCGAGAATAAAGAGGAACTTATAGAACCCCTTATTGAAAAGATAAAGGATATTGTCGCGCAAATGCCCGAAGAGTCTCAACAAATTGATGAGCTTCTGGAGAAGGTGACGCCCAAGCCACAATACATGAAAAATGATCTTGAAGAATTTGCACAGACCTATCAACAGACTCCCACATTCGAAAGGAAAGAACCTACCAAAGGAGGTGAGATTCCGAAGAAGTCTTCCGGTTTAGTTCCGGATGCAGGTATTACCACACACAGACCACGCTCATTGAACGATGCGGTGCCTCAAGGGCTTAGCATAGGACTCAACGATCGCTTAGCGTTTGTAAAGCATTTGTTCAACGGAAATTCCGAAGATTACACCAGAGTACTTTCACAAATCAACACTATGAATTCCTTTGAAGAAGCATCCACCTTCATTAAAGGCAAGGTAAAGCCCGATTATAATTATTGGCTTGAAAAAGAAGAGTATTCAGAGCGCTTCATGCTTCTGGTTGAAAAAAGCTTTAATTAAAACGAATGGGAAAACTGTATTTGGTACCAACTCCCATAGGAAATCTAAAGGACATGACCTTTCGGGCTATTGAGGTATTGAAAGAAGTAGATCTAATCCTTGCTGAAGATACCAGAACAAGTGGCAAACTACTCAAACATTTTGAGATCGGCACTCAAATGCATTCACACCACATGCATAACGAGCACAAGACCACCGAAGGCATCGTAAACAGAATTAAAGCAGGCGAGAATGTGGCGCTTATTAGTGATGCAGGGACGCCGGCTATTAGTGACCCCGGCTTCCTCTTAACACGTGCTTGTGTGGAGGCAGACATAGAGGTCGATTGTTTGCCCGGTGCGACCGCTTTTGTACCTGCGCTTGTAAACAGTGCCCTCCCAAACGACCGCTTTGTATTTGAAGGTTTTTTGCCGATTAAAAAAGGAAGGCAAACACGACTTCAGGCCATGGCTGAAGAGCACCGAACGATCATCTTTTATGAATCACCTCACAAATTACTGAAAACATTGGCGCACCTCATAGAGTATGTGGGTGAAGATCGTCCGGTTTCTATTTCCCGAGAACTTTCAAAACTTCATGAAGAAACGATTCGAGGAAGCCTAAAAGAGGTACTGAAACACTTCACTGAAAAACCGCCTAAAGGGGAACTCGTTATTGTTATGGGAGGAAAAAAGTAATGCAAGCCTTACTAAAGGACATACGGGCTTGCGAGATATGTAAAGCCCATCTTCCGTTGGGGCCAAGACCTGTTGTGACTGCCCATCCCGAAGCAAAGATTGCCATTATTGGTCAGGCGCCCGGAAAGAAAGTCCATGAGACCGGGATCCCTTGGGATGACCCTAGCGGGAAACAACTTCGGCATTGGTTGGATGTTACATCGGAGGTATTTTACGATCCGAAACAAATCGCTCTCATTCCTATGGGATTCTGTTATCCGGGTAAGGGTAGAAGCGGCGATCTTCCGCCGAGACCCGAGTGTGCGCCTCAATGGCATTCGGTATTGCTAAAGCAATTACCCAATTTACAATTAACACTTTTTGTTGGGATGTACTCCCAGAAATATTATTTGAGTGCGAAAGCGGCTTCAACGCTTACGGAGACGGTACGAAATTATAAAGAATACCTGCCCACGTATCTTCCCTTACCACATCCTTCACCAAGAAATCGATTTTGGCTGTCTAAAAATCCTTGGTTCAATGAGACCGTCGTTCCGGAATTGCAGCAGCGTATTAAAGAAATAATTTCATAAATACAATAGGTTTACGCATGTTTCCCCTTTTCCCAACCGTGTTTGCCGAGGTATTGCTCACCACTTTCTACGGCTCCTTCTTCAATAGAAGTTCCCATAGAATCGTTCCAGCGGTTCAGATAACCAAATAAAGAAATCACACCCAGCATTTCAACGATCTCGCCTTCATCCCAATGTTCATATAACTTTGCCTTAATACTTTCATCGACTGCGTTAGGCACTTGAGACGCTGCCAATGAGAAATCCAAGGCGGCTCGTTCGGCCTCAGTAAAGGCCGGGTGGGTGCGATATTCCCAGATATTGTCCAATTGTTCCTGCTCGGCACCGTAGCGTTCTGCGGCACGAATGGCATGCGCTTGGCAATAACGGCAACCCGCTGCATTGCTGCTTACCCATGCGATCATTCGCTTTAAGGCAGAAGTGACGCGTCCTTCATTGGCCATAACTGCTTTGTTCAAATTTATAAACGCTTTGCTAATGGCAGGACGGTGTTGCATCGTGAGTACGCTGTTGGGACAGAATCCAAGGGTCTCATTAAAAAAAGCAGCAAGAACTTTGGTTTCCTGATCGTGTTCGGGGTCTAAAGGTGTGACAAGTGGCATATGATTTTTCGAAAGAATTAGTTTACCAAATTACAAACATCTTCTGACACAAAAAAGCTGCGGGACACCAAAGTACGAATGCCCCACAGCTCAGTCAACAAAAACAATTGTTTATCGGCAGAATAATACCCGATCCCAAATACCTTGGTGTTGTGTTTCACCGTTGGTTAATAACAAGGCCGCATTGAGCCGAATCTCATAGGCGCAGTTCTTCAGAGCGCCAAAGTTTCCGGTATAGCTTGAACTGCCATGTGCTTCTTCACCCGGACTCGGGAATACAATAGGGTCAAAGGAATTCGAGGCTCCTTGTCCGAAGAACTGCAGTGATACCGTTCCTAAATTCGGATTTGCAGCAGTATAATGTACTGTGATCGAATTCGTTATCTTGTTACAACCTCCACCTATTAATTCCTGAAGATCCAAGGTAGCGATCCCCAGCTCTTTGCTGCTACTTGGCAACCAAGAACCTCCTTGAGGAACATTGTCATAGAGTGTATTAAAGATGGCAAGGGGTCTGGAAAAACCTGCTGGTACTTTGCTCGCGTCGTTCCCCAATTCCCGCTTCAACATGCGCAATGCGAAATAGCTGTTCTTCTCTAAAGGGGCCGAACTGTTTCCGGGCGTGAGTCCCGACTTGTCTACCGTTCCACTCACCAGATTATTAGAGATTAGTTTGATCAACGATCCGTTGAAATGAATGTTGAAGCCACCTCCCGAGTATTGTGGTGCCTGTATCCAATTGCCGTTGAATTGTACTTCGATTTCCTGCCCGGTGGGTGTAGGGGAGGTCGTTCCATGAATCACGTACGATTCGTGTTTTATTACCGGAAAGAACTGTGTAAGTCGCGTCGCGATCTCTGTTCGGGCAATATCTGCCGGAGCAACATCTTTCCAATCGGTTTCGGGAATAGTTCCCACATCAATCGATGGGCTGCTCACTTTTGCATATTGAAATTTGTATTCCACAGGTTGTCCGTTCAGTTTCTGGGATAATGAACCTCGCAGGTCTAAGGTGCTGTAGAAAGCTTGGTTATTCAAACCTGCATCGGCTTTTCCTGTAGTTCTTCCGGTGGATGTATCAATATTCAAAACAGGATGATACTTTCGGGCGTACCCAATTTGATAAAAAGCGGCGGGAGGATCCAAAGGGGTTGTAGGAGCGTCTTTCAAACATAGCGTGACACACAAACAATTACCAACGTTCTTTCTGCTTGGTTTTTGAGCTTCAGAAGAATTTTCTGCATAGATTTCAGATCCGCCCACGGCGAATTTGAAATAAATGTCCGGACCATTATCAAAGCTGAAAGGAGGTGTGGTTTCCACATTGATCCAAGGCGACAAGAATGTCTTTTTAAAATCAATGGACCGATAATAAATGCAGAACCTTCCATTACTATCGGTGGTGGCACTTCCTAAACGATCATCGGTGATGATGTCATCGTCCATTGCTATGACCTCAATTCCGGGTAAGGGTTCTTGAGATTCACAATTTCGAAGCGTGCCGCAAATCACCCAAATGTCTAAACGCAATAGAATAAAGCACCAAATACGACGCAACAAAGTGTAATTGAAGCCCGCAACAAGGCCATTATTCGTTTCACGCCATTTAGGCTGGATGATATCTAACAGTACGGCAAAAGGGCGAAAACCTTTGGGCGGCTTGGTACTGTCCTGTCCGTATTCCGGGATGGCGTCGTAAAAAACAGTAACCGCCATGAGCCCGCCGTTATAGCCGGTTTTCTTTGCGTCGATGGCACACTCGTACACACCGTTTGCATCTGTGGTTGTTTCTGCAATAAGCCGTTTCTTACGGTCCTTGAGGTCTTTTTCTTCAAATACTTGAATAAGTTCTTTGCTTTGTGCAGCAGCATAGGCTGTTGAAGCATGGGTCTCTTCTTCTAATTGATACAGGCGTACCTGGGTAAATGGAAGGGGTTTCTGTTGATCGTCACAAATCGCAGTCTGCAATTTGCCTTTTAAAATGTAGTTCATGATAAGGGTTTTAGGTGAATAATAAGTACTTTTTTGAACTGCTAAACTACAACGACAGCAGGAAGCTTTATTACATGAAACAACTGATTATAAGATAATTAAACCCTGTAATTTGTTGTAGGAAAAACCCTCAGCCCATGACTGATATTATTACAATAGCTGAGGAAAAAACCTTTTTTCATTACGATTGAGAAGGTTTTTTGTAATTTTATACGGCTCCCCAATAATCGCTTCGAGAATACATGCGCTGGACCTTACAACCAAAACCACCCACTCACAAAGTTGAGCAGTTAGCCAATGCTTTAGGAGTTGAAAAACCAATTGCTTCATTATTATTGCAGCGTGGTATTGAGACCTATGACGATGCTAAGAAATTCTTCCGGCCCAGTCTGGAAGACTTGCACGATCCTTATTTAATGATGGATATGGCTAAAGCGGTTGCTCGTATTGAAAGGGCCGTAGAAAACCAAGAGAACATTCTTATCTATGGTGATTATGATGTTGATGGTACCACTAGTGTAGCCCTGCTGTCATCCTATCTTTTAAGTTACTATCCCAAGGTTGCCACTTATATTCCCGACCGTTATGATGAGGGTTATGGGGTTTCGTATAAAGGAATTGATTTTGCGGAAGACAATAGGATGTCGCTAATCATCGCTTTGGATTGCGGGATCAAGGCTGTGGATAAAGTACAATATGCCTCAAAAAAAGGGATTGATTTTATTATTTGTGATCACCACCGTCCCGGTGATGCTTTGCCAAAGGCCGTAGCCGTGCTCGATCCGAAGCGCGATGATTGCAACTACCCTTATAAAGAATTATGCGGTTGCGGGGTTGGCTTCAAATTGGTCCAAGCCCTCGCCGCCCGAAAGAATCAAGATCTGGAGGATCTATTGCTTTATCTGGATCTGGTCGCCACGGCGATCGGTGCCGATATCGTACCCATTACCGGAGAGAACAGGATCTTAGCCTATTACGGTTTACAAGTGATTAATTCGAATCCGCGTACCGGCTTTAAAGCCATTCTTCAGCATGTAAAAAAAGAAACCTTGAACATTACAGACGTGGTTTTTATATTGGCACCACGCATCAATGCGGCCGGGCGTATGAAACACGGCAATCATGCGGTTAGGTTACTTACTGAAACCAATAGTGAGCACGCCGAGCAGTGGGCAGGGGAGATCGAACAATTCAACACCGACCGGAAGGAGGCCGATCAACAGATCACAGAGGCGGCGCTACAAAAGATTATTGAGAACAAGGAAGAGAACCGAATGACCACTGTAGTATACGACGAGCATTGGCACAAGGGAGTTATAGGGATCGTGGCCTCAAGACTTACCGAAACCTATTACCGGCCTACGTTGGTCTTTACGAAAAGCGGTGATAAACTGGCCGCATCAGCACGTTCGGTAAAGGATTTCGATGTGTACAATGCTTTAGAAGCCTGCGCAGCACATATTGAGCAATTTGGCGGACATAAATATGCTGCCGGCCTTACTTTACATGAAGCAGACTATGAGAAGTTTAAAGCGGCCTTCGAAGAAGTTGTTGCCCAAACAATTGACCCAAAACTATTGGTTCCCGAGATCCGTATCGATGCAGAGATCGACTTGAAAGACATCACTCCAAAATTCTACCGTATCTTAAAACAGTTCGCTCCGTTCGGACCCGGGAATATGACCCCTGTTTTTATGTCGCAGCACCTAAAAGATACAGGATGGGGAAAATGTGTTGGAGAGGACAAAACACATCTTCGGCTTACGGTTAGGCAAGGAAACTCTCCTCAATTTACCGCCATTGGCTTCGGAATGGCCGACAAACAGGACATTGCATGTTCAGGAAATATTTTCAAAGCGGCCTATACCATCGATGAGAATGAATGGCAGGGGACGGTAAGCCTTCAGTTAAAGCTTAAGGACATTATTCCGTAAATTCTTTCAACTGAAGGGAAGTGCCATCAAATTCACCATAGGTATAATGAGAGATCCAATCACCCAAGTTGATGTAGGTAGCTTTTTCAGAAATGCGAATTTCCATGGGAAGATGGCGGTGACCAAATATAAAATAATCATAATGCTTCGTTTCCAGCTTTCGTTTTGCATACTGCGCCAACCATTCATTTTCTTCACCTAAGAACTTTTTGTCCTCATCACCCGAAATCAATTTGTTCTTTACGGAAAGATATTGCGCGAGGCGCATGCCTAATTCCGGATGAAACCAGCGGAACAACCAATTAAAGACCGGGTTGGTAAAGACCTTCTTCATACGTTTGTAGCCTTTATCACCGGGGCCTTTACCGTCTCCGTGGCCAATCAAGAACACCTTGTCATTAAAAATAAATTCTTTTGGTTCTCTGAACGTGGGAATGTTCAGTTCCTTTTCGAAATAGTCGCGCATCCATAAATCATGATTACCCACAAAAAAATAAATAGGGATTCCTCTATCGCTCAATTCCGCAAGTTTGCCTAGAACGCGAACAAATCCTTTTGGCACCACGGTCTTGTATTCGAACCAAAAATCGAACAGATCTCCTAACAGAAAAATAGCTGCGGCATCCTCCTTCACCATGTCCAGCCAACGCACAAATTTCTTTTCACGTGGAAGGCTTTCTGCCGGGGTCGGCGCCCCAAGGTGATTATCGCTCGAAAAATAGACTTTCTTTCCGTGTGGGATCTGCATGGCTCAAAGATAGAGAAAAAAGCTCCTATGGAGTATATTAAATGGTTGGGGGATCGAAAGACGCAGGTTTTATGATTCACGCGTTATCAGACGCGAACCATTCGGCATAACTGGTGGCAGTCTCCTGAAGCTTCAGCGAATGTAATTTGATCGTTTCGGGCAGTCTGGTTTTTATCTTTTCGGCAAAATCCATCACCATCATTTCACTTGTAGGTTGATAGTTCACCAATAATACATTGTGTCCTCGATCCTTGAGCTCGTTCGCCAATTCCACATGTGGGGTATTTTTGTTAAACACGGTCGCATGATCGAAAACATCCACAATTTCCTCCTTCACGATCTTTTTTAGATCACTAAAATCGATCACCATTCCGTATTTTACGTTCTCGGTGTTGGAAATAGGTGTTCCAATTACAGTTACGGACAGCCGGTAACTATGGCCATGCACATTGCGGCATTTCCCATCATAACCGTATAGGGCGTGCCCGGTTTCGAAAGAGAATTGTTTGGTGATTCGTATCTTATTCATACAATAGCTTTGGAAGCAAAGATACGGCATTTCCAAAAATCAACATTTTTAGTTTTCGAATCGTTTTCTGAAGTATATTTGCCGGCTTTTTATACGATATGGTACAGGAAAAAGAATTGTTCGAACAACTGGATTTTGTTGAGAATCCTTTATTTGAAAGTATTATCGCTCAGCTTTTAAAAAAAAAGTATGCGATCGTGGATGGTTTTTTTGATGCTTCGGAAGTGATCTCGCTTCGCGAATCGCTTTTGGAAACTTATGAAGTAAAAGGATTTAAGAAATCGGCCATTGGTAACTGGATTCAGGAAGAGGTAGACAAGACCGTGCGCGGGGATTTTATTTCATGGATCGATGAATCGAAAAAATCACCTGCGGAAGAAATATTCTTTCGGAAGATCAACACAATGGTAAATTATTTGAACAAGACCTGTTTTTTAGGGATCTTTGAGAAAGAATTTCACTATGCGATCTACCCTAAAGGAACCTTCTACAAACGGCACCTGGATACGTTTAAGAACGACGACCGGCGAAAACTTTCCATGGTTTGTTATTTGAACGAAGCGAACTGGCCTGCTTCTAACGGTGGAGAATTAACGTTATATCCCACAGAAACGGCGCTGGATATCCTGCCATTACCGGGCCGTATGGTTATCTTTGAAAGTCAAACACTGGAGCACGAGGTGAAAGAGGTAAAAGCTTCACAGCGTTTGAGCATTACAGGGTGGTTAAAAACCCGATAACTATCGCTTCTTGAACTTTTTATAACGAACCACGACTACCAACAAGATCCCGATCACCAAAAAGAGTCCGGGGCCGCCTAAAAATCGTAAAATATCCATAAGCACTTTTAGTTGTAAATGTATTAAATTTGGGAAAGCGGGCGGTATTTTCTATTGAACTTTATAAGCAATGCCACAGCCCTATATCCTATCCAAATTAAAATGGCTCCCCAAATACCCAATAAGCCCCAGTCCGTAAAACGAGAAAAATAAAGGAAGGGAACAAAACCTAAGAATGTGGCTCCTAAAAGTACGTTTCGCAGGTATTTCATTTCACCCAAACCTTTAAAAATAGCATCCAGCGTAAAGGCGAGCGCATTGATGGGCTGACTTATCAAAACCATAAAGAACATACCGTAGAAAATACGAAGCACTTGGGCATCCTTGTTGAATAAACGGCCCAGCGGCTCATAGAAAAGGAGCCCTATCACCACAAGAATAACGGATACGCCAAGATTATAGAGGTTGACCCGTTTGGTTAACACATATAACCGTGAGTAGTCCTTTGCACCTAATAGTTTACCACCAAGTATGTTTCCGGCGGCACCATAACCATCAATAAAAAAAGCAGAGAATAACCAGATATTAATTGCGATTGCATGGGCAGCAATAAATTCTTTTCCTAAACCGGTCGCTTCTCTTACAGCCAATAACAAAGCAATGTTAAGCGCTAAGGATCGTACAAAGAGATTAAAGCTCATGGATACTAAACGACGAATCTCAGGGTGGAGCGGAAATTGCAGATGTAAGGAAACCGTGGTCTTCTTTAGTAAAAAGATGAGGGCCAGCATCGCCATCATCCCTTGAGCAATTAGACTTGCCCAGGCCGCTCCTTTGATGCCAAGCGCAGGAACATAGTCCTCAACACCATACACTAAAATAAAATCCAGTGCTATATTCAATGCAGCTCCCGAGGTGGCTATGATCATAGGCCAAAAGGTATTCTGTAATCCGCGAAAAAGACCAAATACTGCAAAGGTGAACAAGGTAAGTGGGAACCCCCAAATACGAATGTTATAATAATCAATGCTGTATTGTAAGATAAGACCTTCGGCATTGAGCAATGTAAAAATCTCCTCAACGAAGAAATAGGTAGAGAAAAGAACAATAAGGCTTAGCGCAATATTGAAATAGATCGCTTGCGCCGGGAAGCTATCGAGGTCTCTTAGTTTCCCCGCACCCAGGTTTTGTGATACAATAGCCGAAATGGCGCTACGGCTTTGCGCGAGGATCCAGATAAGCATCGAAAGAAAGGACCCTACAATACCCACAGCTGCCAACGATTCAGTCCCAAACTGTGGAATATTACCCACAATGGCTGCGTCGGTACTTGAGAGGACCGGTTCTGCGATACCCGATAAGATGGCGGGCAACGCTAATTGTTGGATGCGCTTAAATGAAATGTTGGTCTTATCCATGCGTGAGCCGCAAAATTAGCCATTCAGGACCAATTCATAGCAATAAAATGGTGCATCACTTTGTTTCGGAAAATAGACGGAGCCCAACCGGGTGTAACCACGTTGTTCATAGAAGCGTTGATTCCTTGTATTTAAACTGAAAGTGTCTAAGCGTATAGAAGCGACATTGCTCTTTTTTGCTTTAGCTTCAGCGAAGTCCATAAGCTGTTGGGCATATCCTTTTCCCTGATAGGAAGGGTGCACTGCCAGTCGATGTATGTAGTAATGAATAGTGTCCGGTATGAGCCAGTGTACGTGATTATATTCCAGGTCTTTTTCCGAAGCGATACAAATACAGCCAACCACTTCATTTTTTACAAGGAGTACGTATAACTCTTGTTGTTCCAGGTCTTTCTGAAAGGCTCTAACAGTGGGATAATTCTCATTCCACTGATAGATACCCAGCTCACACATGTGCGCGGCACAGGCTTTTGTAATTGTTATAATTTTCTCAATTTCTAAACGTTTCGCGTGCCGAATCATTTTTAAAAATTAATTTTGCTTCAGGTTCTGCCAACGGAAGCAGATGATTAAAGATAAATGAATTAGAAAAACAATGAAAAACATTTTGGTGCCCATTGGCTCTTCGGAAAACGCAGTAAGCAATTTACAATATGCCATAGATCTGGCAAAGGTCGTTGAAGCAACCGTATATGTAGTTTCAGTTTTTCAAGAGTTGTCCAAAGTGGGCGGACTCTCTAAAGTGAATACCTTACTGAAGGAAGAATCCGAGGATCGTCTGGAAGAAGTCCTATCTAAAGTGGATAAAAAAGGGGTTTCTGTGATCGCCCATCCCATAAAGGGAGAGATCTTAGAAGGGATCAATCGTGTAAATCAACAAATTCCCATAGATCTAATGGTATTGGCCCCACGAAGTAATTCTATTAAAGAAGGGGTGTTTTTAGGCAAAACCTCAGGGAAGTTGCTAAAGCATACCAATCTTCCTATTCTTGTAGTTCCCGAAGGAGCCTCATTTTTGCCTCCAAAAAAGATTATGATGGCCTTTAAGAATGGCAATTTTGAGAACGATCAATTGCTGGAACCACTTCAAAAATTCATCCGACACTTTGAAAGTGAAGTACATGTACTTCATGTAGAAACACCGGAGAGCACCCCTGAAATGCTGGGAGTAAGCCATAATGTGAAACAATTACAAGCGTCGTATACCCAAACTCAAAATGCTACGACCTTTCAGGCGGTGTTAGAACACTTTCAAGGGTTTCAACCCGATATGATCTGCGTGGTGCGAAGAAAACGCGGATTCTTTAAGAAATTGTGGGAAAAGAATGAGATCATGAAAAAAGAATTTCATACAAGCAAACCTTTATTGGTTTTACCTGTACAAGATTAAAAAATTTATTATTTTCGCAGTTCTAAGTCGGGGGATTAGCTCAGCTGGCTAGAGCGCTTGCATGGCATGCAAGAGGTCATCGGTTCGACTCCGATATTCTCCACATCAAGCAGAAAATCCGTTTCTTTTTTAAGAAGCGGATTTTTTTATTTCTGTAAAATGGGAGCGTGCTTCTATTTCAGAGAAACCGGAATGTTTTGTATTTCGACTAAAATAAAAAGCACCATAGCGGGACACTTAAAAATAGTTTGTGTACAAACACATACGCATGGGGAGATACTTAACCTACCGGAAGAATTGCACTGTCTTTTGAATAACCAGTTCCAAATCTCTTGGGAGTTGGCTTTCATGCCACGGATGACTTGCTCCAAATACATGATCGGCACCATCAATGATGTGTAAGGTACTTTTGGGATTCCACAGCTGTAATTGTTGCGCTTCCTTTTCAGAGACCGTAGTATCTTCCGTCCCGTGAATGACAAGCATTGGTTTGTTGAGAGCGGTAACAGCACGTTTTATCGTGAGGCGCTCCTCATGGGCTAAAAAATCCTCATAGAACTGCCAGTCATGCGGCATTTGTTGTTTGGTACGTGCGTTTTCAATGTGGGTACGTCCTTTGTTCTTCCATTGCTGAAAGGCTTCGGTATGTTCTTGAAAACGCGCCCTGAAATCACTCACACTTGCCCAAGTCGCCACTTTTTGAATGCGCGGGTCTTCTTCGGCTTTAATAAGTGCGATTCCACCGCCTCGACTGTGTGCTAAAAGGTGAATTTGGTCTAGGTCTATCGGTAACTGCTGCTGCCCTTCAGCAAATATATAATCCAGCACCCGATCGAGATCTTCTAGTTCTTTGCTGAAATTGTTCTGTGCAAAGGCTTCCAGATCCGGGAAATCGATAGGCTGGTCGACGGTTCCTCCATTGTGTGAAAAATTAAATTTTAGAAAGAAGAATCCTGCGTTCGCAAAAGCCTCTGCCACCAAATGCCAAGCACCCCAATCTTTAAAACCTTTGTAGCCATGACAAAAAATTATTACCGGTTTAGCCAGACCTGAACCATCGTGGTAGGTATCAAACAAAATGGGTTTTTTATTTTTTAAAGGAAGTATGTTGTTCTTTTCAATATACATACGGATCGATCTCTTTTTCGGTAAATGGAATATTGGGGTCACAGATCTCCATGATCAATTTGTTTAATTCTTCAGTATAAGCATGGAGGACATCTTGTGTTATCAAAACATCTTTTTGTTGACTTCTGGGAGACGGTTTCGTAGCAAAGGGAAGAAAACCACTTCCTAGATTCTTGAAGGAAATGATCCCGGCAGTTGCTTTGGTTATGGGAGTGTCACCATTGAGCATCAAAGCGTACGAAAGTACTTGCAGTGCTTTACTGTATTTGTAATCGGTGGTGATCACTTCCCAGTCGGACACCTCTAGCTCTCCTTGCCTCACTAGTCCGGTTTTGTAATCGACAATGCGTAGTGTGCCGTCATATTCATCTACACGATCTACCTTCCCGCCAATATAAATTGGAAATTCAAGCCCCGGCACCGTAATGGGTACCCTCAGGTCATTTTCCACAGCAACTAACTTTATGCGGTGTCCATTTTTTATTTCAGAAATTTCAAGACCGATAAAATTATGGATATATCGCTTTGCCACTTCAAAAATAATCAGGTTTTTGCCGCTTGAAAAATCTCCTTCTTTGAATGTTTTTTTAAACTGAAGCTTTACTTCGGAATCGATGTTTTCTTTGGCCTGATTAAGGGAATCAATGGTTAGTAATTGGCCAATGAAGGGACCGTATAATTCCTGAAGCGTATCGTGTACGATTGTACCTAAAGTGTTCGCTGCCACGGTCTCTTCGATCTCTAAAAACTCATGGACCCCCAGAACTTTTTGATAGTAGAAGTCTAACGGATTACGAACATACGACGCAAGCGCTGAAGGAGAAAACCCTTTGCCGGCAATAGCTTGGATACGTTCGATGACCTCCGGTGTCTTGGTCATAGTAATGGGTGATTTGGGTGTCGTTTTTACCATCGGAGAAATACTACTTTTTGTAATGGTGTGTTGCGGTTGTTTCTCAATATCTAGTTGCAAAAGGAAACGACTTTTTTCTCCTAACGACAGTCCGTCGGAATACGAATTATACAGTAGGGTAATATGTTGGGCGCGATGCAGTAAGCGATAGAAATGATAGGTATAGATCGCGTCTTTTTCGGTATAAAGCGGCAAATTGAATTGCTTCTTAAGATCGTAGGTTATAAAGGATGCATTCGATTTTCCTGAAGGGATGATTCCTTCATTTACAGAGAGCATAATAATGCGCTCAAAGTCCAGAACTCGTGTTTCCAGTACTCCCATAATTTGTAAACCTTTGTAGGCATCTCCTTCAAAATCCAAGCTGGTGGTCGCTATGAGCTCGTTGAAAAGGCGGTGCACGGTCTTACAGCTTTTAAGATGAGGAAACGTAGTGTTCAACGCACTTATCTTTGTAAAAACGGTGTGTATATGGAATAGTACTATGCGATCCAGTCGATTTGTATCTTCGGAATCCTTAATAATATCAATAAGCGACAGACACATGTGTATCGCTGTATTGCTCAGGTTCTTCCAGTCCCCGAAGAGGGAATCTAAAACAGAATCGTCGTCCTCTCTAGCAAATGATTTTAAACGCTCTAGCGAGAAATGGGTGAGGTTCGATTGAACGATCTGTTGGATTATCTCTCTTGGTTCTGAAATTAATTTATTGACTAGCGGGTCTTGAATAATACTGATCACATCTTTAAAGTAGAGTGTGTTCAAGGGCTTTGAATGCAGAAGTAACAAAGAATCAAAAAACAGAGCTGCCGGGAATGACCGTAGCGGGGCTCCCATAGTTACGTTGACACTGTGAATCGAAGGAGGGAGTGAGTGTAAAACCGGCAGAAGGAGAGATTCGTCTGCAAGGACTATGGCCGTTTTTGAAAGCTCCTCTTCCGAAAATTTTTCTAAAACCGAGGCTACGTATTTTACTTGTCCCATATTTCGCTGAGCTTCCACGATATGAATTTCTTTGGAAGATTTGAAATTGTCCTGTATAGAAGTGAATTCATTTGTTTTGTAATAATTCCAAGATGCCTTATACCTTCTTAGGAACAGAGAGGCACTATGTTTCTCATTATCCATGAAAACCCTATCGGCATCCCAATAGATTTCAGACGGACCCTGAGCGAGTAGTGCTTGAATGATCTGTTGCTCGGCAGTATTTAAAGCGTTGAAACCAATAAATATGTGTGGTTTCAAGCCATGTTTCGAGAGGTAGAATTCTATATCTTCGGCGGCTTTTCTATAGACCAGTCCTTGATAACCAATGCCGTCTTGCAAAAGTTGATGGGTGAGGGATTCGTAAAAATAAGGCAACTGTTCCCAGAATTTCAAATACGCCTCAATTAGAGGTGTCTTTTCTTTGTCGACATTCCATTTTTCCAAAGATTTGATGCTTCCCAGATAACTGAAAAAGGGAGTGGGATCTACAAGGTATCGATCAATCTCATTGAAATCATTAAGTAAGGTTGTTGCCCAAGAAGTGAAAGATTCGAAGTTTTCTTTTTCTGAAGCAGTATCTATTTGGAGGTAGGCTTCAAAGCTTCTGAAGAGTAGTTCGGTGGTGTCGATGATCTTTAGATCGGATAGGGTTTCAATAAATTCTTCAATACTTATAACGGTAGGGGCAAAGGTCGTAGTTCGGACTTTTTTCCGAAGGTAATGTTTAAGAAATCCTCCGGCCCGTTTGCTAGGAAGAATAAGGGTTAGGGATGCGAGGTCCTCGTGTTTTTCTATAAGGCAATCAAGCGTCTCTTCAAGGAATGTTTGCATACCACTAAAATAAAAAACGCCTCCGTAAGAGGAGGCGTTTCTTCAGTATTTAATTCGCGTGTTTTCTTACTTGTTCAAAGAAATTTCAACACGTCTGTTTTGCTGTCTTCCGGCTGCTGTATTGTTTGTAGCAACTGGTCTTTCTTCACCGTAACCCTCAGAAGTCAATCTGTTGGCTGGCATACCAATAGTGGTTAAGTAGTTCATAACGGAAGCAGCTCTTTCTTTAGAAAGCTTCATGTTATAAGCATCTGAACCTCTACTGTCTGTGTGACCTTCAATATGGAATACTGTGTTCGGGTATTCTTTCATTACATCTGCAATGCTCTGAAGCGCAGAGTAAGATTCTTGACGGATGGTCGCTTTATCGTAATCGAACAAGATCGTTTTAGAATATTGGTTCAACTGCTCAATTACTTCAACAGTAACTTCCGGACAACCATTGTTTGCTACAGTTCCAGGAACATCAGGACACTGGTCATCTTTGTCAAGTACTCCGTCACCGTCTCTGTCTTGGTAAGGACATCCGTTGTTAGCTTTTGGTCCAGCTTCGTTAGGACACTCATCCTCAGCGTCAGTGATACCATCACCGTCAGCATCAGGACAACCATTTAAGGCAGCGATACCAGGAACAGTAGGACATGCATCTTGAGGATCTGGGATTCCATCACCATCAGTATCAGGACATCCGTTGAATTCTGCTAAACCAGGAGTATTAGGACAGGCGTCGTTTCTATCTTCGATTCCATCACCGTCGGTATCAGGACATCCGTTGAATTCTGGTAAACCAGGAGTTTCTGGACACTCATCGTCTTGATCGTAGATTCCGTCACCGTCGGTATCTTTACCACCGAACTTGAACATAATACCTGCAGAATGCTGGAAATGTTGAATTCCATAAGTATCTTCGAATGCATACTTATAAGTAGACTGGAAGTTCAACGCAATGTTTTCAGCAACCCAAAGACGGACGCTGGCAATACCGTTGGCAGTACCGAATCCAATATCGTCTACCCAAGTATAACCACCACCAACACCAATAGACGGATCAAACCATCCACCGTCACCGTTTATCAAGTCTCTAAGACTGTACTTGATCTCACCGTCAGCAGAGTAATACGTTAAATCGTCAACGCGTACGTCACCGATTTTGTCAATTTTGTTAATTGCTCCGGCAGCAGTGAAGGTAAAACCACCTCCAATGTATCTACCAATAGATACTCTGGAAACAGAAGGCAAGATGCTCCAGTGATCGTTTACATTAAAGTACTCATCGAAGAGTTCTCCTTTTACGGCCATTCCGTTGATCATTGATGGAAGCCTTCCTTTGTCGTCAATACCAACTGGGTAAACATCAACAGCGTTTACACCAACTTCTACTGCCCAAGGATTGTTTTCGTCTTGTGCGTTTGCTAACCCAACTCCTAGTAATAGGAGAGTAGCAACAAAAAAAGTGTTAAGATGTTTCATATTCGATTGTTTAATTTTTAAGTGTTAATTAGAGCAAAAGTAAGTTGTTAAAACTTATAAACAAAAGCAAATCTATTAAAATTTTCACAAATACAATGCTTTAGTAGCGCAAAAAAAGGGCGCTAGTCACTAATTATTTCTAGTTCTCGTCCTACTTTTTTAAATGCATTTATAGCCTTGTCCAAATGCTCTTTTGTATGTGCTGCCGAAAGTTGTACCCGTATACGAGCTTTTCCTTTTGGAACAACAGGATAAAAGAAACCTATAACATATATTCCTTCCTTTAAAAGCATATCTGCCATATTTTGAGAAAGTTGTGCATCGTATAGCATTACGGGCACAATTGCCGAATCACCGTCAATGATATCAAAACCGGCTTCCTTCATGCCTTTTTTGAAGTAGGCAGTATTTTTTGCCAGTTGATCTCGGAGGCTCGTATCATTCGCCAACATATCAAACACTTTAATAGAAGCACCCACGATTGCCGGAGCCAAAGAATTGGAGAATAAATAAGGCCGTGAACGTTGCCGCAAGATCTCTATAATCTCCTTTTTACCTGTAGTATATCCTCCCATTGCTCCTCCTAGGGCCTTTCCAAGGGTTCCTGTGATAATGTCGATCCTGCCCATCACTCCTTTTTCTTCCAGGGTACCCCTGCCTGTTTCACCAATAAATCCTGCCGCATGGCATTCATCGATCATCACCATGGCATCGTATGTATCGGCAAGGTCACATATCTTGTCTAAAGGAGCTACCAGACCGTCCATGGAGAACACTCCATCGGTCACAATGATCTTGAACCGTGCCCCATTTTCATTGGCTGCGATCAACTGTTGCTCCAGATCCTCCATATTATTATTCTCATACCGATAGCGGGCGGCTTTACACAATCGCACCCCATCTATTATGGAGGCATGGTTCAACGAATCTGATATGATCGCGTCTTCAGGGCCAAGTAGCGGTTCAAAAACACCTCCATTGGCATCAAAGGCCGCAGCATATAAGATAGTATCCTCGGTTTGATAAAAATCTGCGATCTTTTGTTCCAGCTCCTTATGGATGTCTTGGGTCCCACATATAAAGCGAACAGAGGACATCCCGAAACCATGTGAATCCAGTGTGTCCTTAGCCGCCTGAATAACATCTTTATGGGAGGATAGGCCCAAATAGTTGTTAGCGCAAAAATTAATCACCTCCTCACCGGTGCTAATGGTTATTACTGCATCCTGAGGGGATGTAATGATACGCTCCTTCTTATAAAGACCGTTGTCTTTGATCTCTTGTAGTTCCTTATTTAAATGGTCTTTGATTTTTCCGTACATAATGCATTGTTTTTTGGTAGTACAAAGTTATAGTTTATTTACGAGTATCCCTGTTTCTGAAATATAGACCAGCAATTTTTCGGCAACCTCGAATTGCATTGCTTCTAAGGCCGAAGCATAGCTTTGCAACTGAAATGCGTGCGATTCAAGCGGGGAGCCCGTTTTATAATCGACGAGACTTACCGAATTGTTTGTATAGATGTTCAATCGGTCCGGTCGCATCAATTCACCCTCTTGGGTGATGATGTCTCTTTCGGTTATCACTTGGGCTTGGCCGGCAGCATACAAATGCTCAAGTTCCGGGTGCGTTACAATTTCTTTCACCTGCTGAAGAAGAAGATCGATCTGTGTTGGTGGAACCACCGAACGATGTCCCATTTCTTCAAATACGATCTCAACATCCTCATGTGTCTTGACCTTGGACATGGTATCATGCAATAAGTTTCCTATGGAAATTGCAGCAGCAGCTTCGGTGCCCCATAGGCTTGCATCACGGGAAACAATAACGAGGTCGTGCTCTTCGGGAAAATGAACGGGATAGGATGGTGCGACCGTTTTTTCTGAATGGGGGGCAGTCCTCGAAACGTATCTATTGGGGGATCCAATGGTTACAATCGAAGACGTTTCATTATAGTCATGATGCGCCTTCAGAAATGCGGTAAATAATTGATTGAATTTGGTGGGACCTTCCTCTTTAATAACCGAAGAAGGCGTGGTAAACACGTATAATTGTTCTATGGCTCGGGTAAGTGTAACGTAGAGTAAGTTGATGTTGTCTAATTCGAGTGTGTTTCGGCGTTCTTCATACAAGGCAGCACCGTGACCTGGGTAGGCAGCCACTTCTTTTTTAAAGTTTATATACACCTCGTCAAATTGGTCGTCTTCCCATGGATACCAAGTTTTCGCATTTTGTTCTGCATACAGATCGACATCGGCATACGGAAAGATCACCACCGGGAACTCCAGTCCTTTCGATTTGTGAATGGTCATGATCTGCACTGCTTGGGCACCGTTGCTTGCCGGCAATCCGGCCGTTTCCTTTTTCGTGTCCCAGTATGATAAGAAAGATGCCTTGCCAGCCTGAGGTTGTTGCTGAAATTCAAAAATCAGATCCATAAATCCAAAAAGATAACCGTTGTCTTTTGATGCCAGCTCAAATTTTTTAATGATATACTCACAGGATTCATATAGAGATAAGGAAGTGATCGCTTTGAAATTGAAGGAAATCCCATAGGCTGCGAGTTTCTTTTCGAATGAATAGGTGTCGAGTCTTAGAAGGGAGGTGAAAAAGCGGTGTTTTTCTTCGGAAATTTTAAAATGCTCGTATAAAAAATGAAGCAACGCCACCTTGACCTCTTCATTTGAAGGATGCAGATGCAGGGTTAGTGTATTCACAAGACATTGAACAACAGGGGAAGTCGCCAGCAACAATGTTTCCGAAGAGACCACCGGAATCTCACGTTCCATTAAATAGGCAGCCACAGCAACGCCCTGCTTTCGGGTACGTGTGAGAACACAGATCTCTTCTTTTAAAAAACCATTCGCTTGCACCTGTTGAATGGTTTCCAATACTTTGGCACCGTATAACTCGTGTTCCTCTTCTTTGTTTTGGGCTTCAATAAATTCAAATTGTATAAGTCCTCCGTCCTTGAGCGTATTTTTTTGATTATTCCCTAGCCGATATAAATTGGCATAAGAGGGCTCTCCCAGAAAATCTGCTATATAACTAAAAAATGCATTGTTAAATGTTATTATGTTCTTGCAACTCCTGTAGTTGGTATCTAATGAAAGGACATTCTTCATACCACCCGCAAACGGGTTCTCATTGTTATACAGTTGAATGAACTGCTCCGGGAGGCCACCTCGCCATCTATAGATAGATTGTTTTGCATCACCTACCAGTAACAATGTACCTGTGGTTTCCTCAACGGTCTGTTGCGATAAGGCGTTATCGATCAAAGGGATTAGGTTGCGCCATTGCATGGCAGAGGTATCCTGAAATTCATCGATAAAGAAATGTCTGTACTTTTCCCCCAAGCGCTCATAGATGAAAGGAGCCGGCTGATCTTTTATTTCATTGTAAATTAAAGAATTGAACTCAGAAATAGGAAGTAACCCTCTATCTTCTTTAATTTCCGACAGTTCTTGATTCACCAAGTTAATAACCGATAAGGGAGTGATGTTTTGTATAATATTACTCAACAGCAAATACTCATGAACTTGTTGCTTTGTAGTTATAAATGTTTCAGTAAGCTTTGGTGCAATCGCCTCGATCACGGGAATAATTTCCGGGGAATCCTTTAAGACCCGACTGGGATACAGGGGTTTTTCACCTAATTCTTCCTGCCATTTTGCGTCCCAAGAGACCGAGTGGTCCTTATCTGCAAGTTTCTGAAAATGTTTTGGGAGAGAACCCCTGTTAAAATCATCAAATTGCAATCCGCTTTCTTCAATAAGCTGTAATACCTCTGAAGCTGCTTTCATTAGCGCCGACTCTACTTTTTGCTGTTTCACGAGCAAGCGCTTCTTAAATTCGTTAAAGTCTGCAAGTGACTTATCTTTCAGTTTGGCCACGTGAGGCGCATCGTTTTCATTGATAATGATCTGCGCGGCGAGTGCAATATCTTTGGCGATATCCCAAGACTTATCATCATCTATTTTTTCCAAAGCAAAGTCCAGCAAAACCTTAGTGATAAGAGCGTCTTTACCTGCTTTGGCAATAAGTTGGTCTACAGCTTCGGAAAGAAGTTGCCCGACTTCGAGACTTACTTCAAAATTTTGAGGAAGCTTTAAATCGCGGGCAAAGGTTCGCAACAATTGATGGTTGAACCGATCGATGGTTACCACGTTGAAACCGGCATAGTGATGCAAGAGATGTGTGAGGATGTTCGAAGCGCGGTGATTCAGTTCGGTTACTGTGAGCTTTGTTTCCTTTGCAATTTGAAGTAACATTTCTGAAGGAGAAGCAACCGCTTCCGGAGCAGCGAAAACAATCAAGTTATCAATAATTCGTTCTTTCATTTCTGCCACAGCCTTGTTGGTGAATGTGATGGCAAGCAAATGAGCATAATAACCTTCGTTCTTCGATAGAAGAAGTTTCTTCAAATATTCCTTAACAAGTGTAAAGGTTTTTCCACTTCCCGCAGAAGCATCGTAAATGGTGAATGAATGATCTTGCAACGAATGTCTTTTCCACGAAGATATTAAAAAGCCTGTCGATACGAATGCTGCTATCAATAGAATCTATACTGAAATAAAAATCTTATAAAATCTATAACACTTTTCCGTTTTTTTAATCCGTACTTTTGAAAGTGTTAGTTAAGTAAGAACCAAAAAGAAATTATTATGTCTTTCGAATTACCAAAATTACCATACGCTCACGATGCGCTTGAGCCGCACATAGATGAAAAAACCATGAAAATACATCATGGAAAACACCACCAAGGGTATACCGACAAATTGAATGATGCCATTGATGGTACGGACATGGAAGGGAAGACCATCGAAAATATTTTGATTAACCTGGACATGGAAAATAAAGCTGTACGAAACAATGGAGGCGGTTATTACAATCACAGTTTGTTTTGGGAGGTGATGTCACCAAACGGAGGAGGGAACCCTTCGGGAGAATTGGCAGCGGCCATCAATAGTGCCTTTGGAAGTTTCGAGGATTTCAAAGAAAAATTTGCAACGGCAGCAAAAACACAATTCGGATCCGGGTGGGCTTGGTTGTGTGTTCATAAAGGAGGCAAAGTAGACGTATGTTCTACGCCAAACCAAGACAACCCGTTAATGCCGGGTATTGGATGCGGAGGAACACCCATATTGGGATTAGATGTGTGGGAGCATGCGTACTATTTGAATTATCAAAACAGAAGACCGGACTACGTGGAAGCTTTCTTTAATGTGATCAACTGGGAAGAAGTTGGATCCCGGTATGAAAAGAATAAATAAACTTCCAAACGATTTATATAAAACCGTCTTAGTAATTTAAGGCGGTTTTTTTATAAAATAATTTTGGCTTCTCCTATTGACAGAGGACGGGAAGAGATGTTAGAACGTATAATCAGCATTCGTCTTTACAACAGCTCACCTTTCTTTTTTGTACTACAAAAAGTTACAAAAAAGCCAAAGGTCGCTACCCCGTTTTTTTAAATGAAATTTATATACGGTGAATGCCAGATTGGAAAAGGCGGAGCTTGAGTTGCGTTAGCAAGAGAAACAATGTTTAGAGGATTTTAAAGCAGCTCACCTTTCTTTTTTGTACTACAAAAAGTTACAAAAAAGCCAAGGTTCGCTACCCCGGTGGTTGAGTTTGGGCCATAAAAAAAGGTAAACAAGCGTTTACCTTTTTTTGCCCCAAATCTACCATGAACTTAACCTACTTATGCTATGGTATGCATCAAATATATAGGATAATTTGTTTGACAAAATCAACTTTTAGATTAAGGGCAAATATTTTCGTTGAACAACACATATACAGAAATAAAACCTATAAAGTCACTAGGATAGTATGAGTTATCGTACGATGTTATTGGTGAAAAAAAAGCGATTCGCTCAAAGTATTTATCTGTTCATGGTCGAGGGTTATAGCTCGCCCCTCCGCTGCGATTTGGGCAAAATAAAAAGATAAACCGAAGCTGTGTGAATAGGGAAGCGGCTCGCTTAAAACTATTTATCTCTCCAAAGCTCAGATCTGTAGCTCGCCACCCCGTTGCGATTTGGGCAAAATAAAAAGGTAAACCGAAGTTTTGTGAAAAGGGAAGCGGCTCGCTTAAAAATAACTATTTGTACAAAGTCGAGGTCTGTAGCTCGCCACCCCTTTAAGATTTGGGCAAAATAAAAAGGTAAACCGAAGTTTACCTTTTTGCCCCAAATCTTACCATGAACTTAACCTACTTATGCTATGGTATGGGTCAAATATAGGACAAATAAAACTACTAAATACAGATTTTTCCTACTTTTGGATAAAGTGAATTTTATATTCGATTAACGGTAACTTTTGTGAGGTTTTTCCGAAAATTTTATTCTAATAGGCGCGCTCAGGATTGCCTTCATAGAAATGTATATAGGCCTTATTGACTACCCTATTGCCTCCGGGCGTTGGATAATCTCCCGTGAAATACCAATCACCAAGGTTTTTGGGACAAGCTTCATGAAGGTCGCTTACCGATTGAAAGATCAGTTTCACCTTTGCATTTATGGTCTCATCGCTAATGATCTCTGCAATCTTATCGGAGATCTCCTCATCACTAAATGGGGCATACAGCTCTTTTACGTGATTAATTACCTCGGTATCATGCAATTCCAATTGTTTTTTACACTTATGATAGATTTCTTCTACAATTTGAAAGGTGCCGCGGTCCCTGTGCAACTCGAGTGCAGCATTAAAGGCTACAAGATGCTCTAGCCGCGCCATATCGATACCATAGCAATCCGGGTAACGAATCTGTGGCGCCGATGACACCACAACGATCTGTTTCGGGTTTAAGCGGTCCAACATTTTAAGAATACTCTTTTTTAATGTAGTCCCTCGAACGATACTGTCGTCAATGATGACCAAATTATCTGTTGGTTTTACAACCCCGTATGTAACATCGTATACGTGAGCGACCAGATCGTCTCTGCTGCTGTCATCGGTAATAAAGGTGCGTAGCTTCACATCCTTGATCGCAATTTTTTCGGTGCGGATCTTATGCGCTTGGATTTGTTCCAGTCGTTCGGTCGATAAATGACCTTCCTCGCGAAGAATAGCTTCGTTCTTTTGTTTGTTCAATTCATTCTGTGCCGCATCCAACATACCGTAGAACGATGTTTCAGCCGTATTCGGGATAAAGGAAAACACAGAATTTTCAGTATCATAATTAATAGCCTGTAACACTTTTGGCATGACCAAGCGTCCTAATTCCTTCCGTTCTTGATAGATCTCGGCATCACTTCCACGAGAAAAATAAATACGCTCAAAAGAACAGGATTTACGTTCCAAGGGGGTTAATATTTCTGAAGTAGTAAAGCTGCCATCCTTCTTAATGATAAGGGCATTCCCGGGGTCAATTTCGTGAATGGTCTCGAACGGAACATTGAACACGGTTTGAATGGCGGGTCTTTCTGAAGCTACCACGATCACCTCATCGTCCTTGTAATAATAGGCGGGTCTTATTCCGGCTGGATCCCGAAGCACGAATGAATCCCCATGACCCAATAATCCTGCCATGGCATACCCACCGTCCCAGTTTTTGGCCGATTTCCGAAGGATCTTCGTAAGATTTAAATGCTCGGCAATATAAGGAGAGGCTTCGATCTTCGTCATTCCCTTTGCCTTGGCCTTTTTGTACAATTTGCGAACTGCATCGTCCAAGAAATGACCTATTTTCTCCATCACCGTTACCGTATCGGCCTTTTCTTTAGGGTGCATCCCCAACTTGATGAGGTTGTCGAACAACTCGGTGGTGTTCGTCATGTTGAAGTTTCCGGCAATAATAAGATTTCGGTGCATCCAGTTGTTCTGTCTTAAAAAAGGATGAACGTTCTCAACACTGTTTATTCCGAAGGTGCCATACCGCACATGGCCTAAGAAAAGTTCACCAATGTACGGAATGTGTTTTTTCTGCGCAGCGACATCATCTTTAAATTCAGGATGTATCTTAAACTCTAAGTTGATACGCTCGTTGATCTGTGCAAAAATATCCTGAATGGGTTGTGCTGCATTGGAACGCACTCTGCTAATATAGCGCTCTCCCGGATTGACATCCAATTTGATGCTCGCAAAACCGGCGCCATCTTGTCCGCGGTTGTGCTGCTTCTCCATCATCAAGTACATTTTGTTGACACCATAGAAGGCCGTTCCGTACTTTTCCTTATAGAATTCTAACGGCTTAAGGAGTCGAACCAGTGCAATTCCACATTCATGTTTTAAAGCGTCGCTCATAGTGTGTTCCCAGAATTAGTAGTTAAAACTACAAAAAAAGCCCTGTATTTTCAGGGCAGGTTATTAAGTGAGTTGTATATCGAATTGTGTTAAACTTTTAAACTGTTGTATGCGTTGGTGTACTTCTTTCTTCGGAAGGTTGATCATACGCTCTGCACCAAATTTCTCTACACAAAATGAAGCCAAAGCCGAACCGTAAATAATGGCCGTTTTCATGTTTTCGTAACTGTAATCACCGGTTTTTGCTAAATAGCCTGCAAAACCTCCTGCGAAAGTATCCCCTGCGCCCGTAGGGTCAAAAACTTCTTCCAAAGGTAAGGCCGGAGCAAAGAATACATCGTCCTTATGGAACAGTAATGCACCGTGTTCCCCTTTCTTGATCACTACATATTTTGGTCCCATAGCCATGATCTTTTGTGCAGCAACAACAAGCGAATATTCGCCTGTAAGTTGTCGTGCCTCTTCATCGTTAATGGTAATCACATCTACTTTGGCAATTACCTGCATTAGCTCTTCCAAGGTGTTATCCATCCAAAAGTTCATGGTGTCCAATACCACGAGCTTCGGATTGTGCATTTGGTCGATAACACTCAACTGAACTAACGGATGCAGGTTTCCTAACATCACGACTTCGGCATCTCTGTAGTCTGAAGGAACATTGGGATTGAAATCGGCCAATACGTTCAATTCTGTCACCAAGGTATCCCGAGAGTTCATATCGTTGCGGTATTTCCCACTCCAGAAGAAGGTTTTTCCCTCTTCTACTACCTCAAGCCCCGAGACATCCATGCCGTGGTTGGAAAGCAGATCGATATACTCCTTAGGAAAGTCGCCGCCTACAATAGAAACAATAGCTCCGTCTACCCCAAATTGAGAAGCAGCTAACCCAATGTAGGTTGCGGCACCGCCTAAAATTTTATCTGTTTTTCCAAAAGGGGTTTCAATGGCGTCGAACGCTACGGTTCCAACGATAACAAGACTACTCATACGCTGCTTTTAAAAGAAGGTGCAAAGATACAGTTTTGTCTACAGAAAAACTAACGCTTAGAACGGATTACTTTCTTCCAAAATCGGCCCGTTTTTTTATACTAAAATTTTATTTAACTCTTGACGGGTGCAGCTAAGTAACTTTTATTTTTTAATTATTTTTTGTACATTTTCATTACCTGTTTCTCCCACTATTTTAACAAAGTAAAATCCGGAATTGAAATTTTCCATTGCTATTTCAAAAAGTTTGGCTGGGGGGTCTGTTTCATGATAGACCAAAGCGCCTTGTAAATTGTAAATAAATACTTTTTTAACAACTAAGTCATTGTTTAACTTGATAAAAATACGATCCGTTACAGGATTGGGGAACACCTCAAAAGAAGCATCATTAAATTCAAGAATAGAAAGAGGATAGCTTTTAAAAATGGCATGCCCAAAAAGGGGATGCTCCATAGTAAGAACAGAGCCTGTACCGTCCTGTGTAATAGAATAATAAAGAAGTTCATGTGTAATCATTCCAAAGTAACTGTCTTCGAATGAATTATGGAGCTGTTCCCCGCAGTCTTCACCTGTCTCTGAAAAATCTATAGCGTTTAATTCATTATCCGGTAAAATCTCATATTGACCGCCAAAGGAATTACAGGCTCCCTCACCGCTAAACACCAAATTTTCTTCTATTCTAAGATAAGGGTCAATTGGGGGTTTTATTTCCGAAACAGTATATAAAGGATCCAGATCGTTAATTTGTACAGAATACAAATACCAATCGTTTTCAAACAGTTGTGGATCGGGATCTTGGGCAATTACGTTTCCAACACATAAGATTGCTATGAAACTGTAAAATACTTTCATAACTAATAATTTAGTGGTTAAATTAGGGGGAGTCTAACTCAAATATATGAATAAAAAATTATTTCCTCCCAAAATCGGCCGGGATTTCACCCCAGGCTTTGGTTTCCCATTTCACGATCCTTGTGTTGTATGAATTGTGCTTTAACCACTGTTCGGCGCGAGAGATAAGCTCAAACAAATAGGCGTTCTTTGCCGTTTGCTTCAGCTTTGTATTGCATTTTTTACGTTTCACCCACCCCATGGCAATACGCGAATCTGTGTAAATCATCCGGTCGCTCTTCTTCTGTTTCAGAAAAGCGAGTCCATGCACGATCGCCAAAAATTCTCCAATGTTATTGGTGCCCTGCTGAAACGGACCTTGGTGAAATAATTGTTTATGGGTTTGTGTATCTACGCCCCGATATTCCATTTTCCCGGGATTTCCGCTAGAGGCTGCATCTACCGAAATGGAGAAGAGATTGGGTTCGCCTATCTTCGCGCGCTCTGCAGAGGTAAGGGTTTTCTTTCGTGTTGTTTTTCCTTTATAGTCGGCGTACTCTTTATTGAAAGCGACCTTTGCTTCAGCCAGCGTTGGGAAAGACTTGTACTGGGCTCCCTTCACACCTTCAATGACGCGCTTACAGGCTTCCCAGCTGTCGTAGATCCCGGCAGGGTTCCCATACCATACTACATAGTATTTTTGCGTTTTTTTAGCCATGTTTTGGAGGTGAATGGGTGGCTGAATGGGTCTTTGGATTCAGCAACAGTTCTTCGATCACCTTCGGAAAGTGTACATATTCCAGTTGCTGCACTTTTTGGGCGACGGTTTGTGGGGTATCTTCTTCGGAAAGGGATACACTTTTCTGAAAGATCACAGCGCCTTCGTCGTAGTGCTCGTTCACATAATGGACGGTAATTCCGGTCTCTCGCTCCATGTTCGCTACAACGGCTTCGTGCACGTGTCGGCCATACATCCCTTTTCCGCCGTACTTCGGAAGGAGCGCCGGGTGGATATTGATCACTTTGTGCGGAAATTCCTTCAGAATGACCTCCGGAAACTTCAGAAGAAATCCCGCGAGCACAATAAGGTTCGGTTGAACTTCCTGTAGGATTTTCAGCACGCCATTTTCAGAAAATAGAGCGTCCTTTACAAAATGTAAGGATTTGACATTCAAATTTTTAGCACGCTCCAAGACCTTGGCATCCTTCTTGTTGGAAAGCACGAGAACAACCTCGGCAACTTCTCCCTGCTGAAAGTATTGAATTAAGTTTTGAGTATTGGTACCACTGCCTGAAGCAAAAATTACAATGCGCTTCTTCATTTAAAGTTTCTTTGGGCGTTTAAAGAAGTAATTAATCTAATAAATAACAAAAGTACGGTAATAGGGTTTTACTTCGCCCAAAATTGTTTAATTTGGTGATACATTTTAGGTATTAAATAGTGTTTTAAATTAAAAAATTTTATTTTTGCCACTTATAATTAAATTTAAAAAACAAGAATTATGTCAGACATTGCATCAAGAGTAAAAGCGATTATCGTGGACAAATTAGGTGTTGACGAAAACGAAGTTGTTAATGAAGCAAGCTTTACAAACGACTTAGGAGCCGACTCTTTAGACACGGTAGAGCTTATCATGGAATTTGAAAAAGAATTCGATATTCAAATCCCAGACGATCAAGCTGAAAATATTGCCACAGTAGGTCAAGCAATTTCATATATTGAGGAAGCGAAATAAAAAACTTCTTCTATGGAATTAAAGCGAGTTGTAGTTACTGGTCTTGGAGCCCTTACCCCTATTGGAAACAATATTTCTGAATATTGGGACGGATTGAAAAATGGGAAGAGCGGCTGTGCGCCTATAACGTATTTTGATGTTGAAAAATTCAAAACAAAATTCGCTTGTGAAATCAAAGATTACAATCCAGAGGATCATTTTGACAGGAAGGAAGCCCGAAAACTAGACCGCTTCGCTCAGTATGCACTCATCTCATCCGATGAAGCTATCTTAGACGCAGGAATTAACCTCGATATGGTAGATAAATTTCGTGTAGGAGTGATCTGGGGAGCGGGAATTGGAGGTTTGAAAACCTTTCAAGATGAAGTAATAAATTTTGCAGAAGGGGATGGAACGCCGCGTTTCAACCCCTTTTTCATACCCAAAATGATCGCCGATATTGCCCCCGGTAATATCTCGATCAAACACGGTTTTATGGGACCTAACTATACCACGGTCTCGGCCTGTGCTTCTTCTGCCAACGCGATGATCGATGCTCTTAACTATATTAGGTTAGGGCATTGCGATATTATTGTCACCGGTGGAAGCGAAGCAGCGGTAACTCCGGCGGGTATGGGTGGTTTCAATGCCATGCACGCACTATCTACTAGAAATGAAAGTCCCGAAACGGCCTCAAGACCCTTCGACGCTACCCGCGACGGATTTGTACTAGGGGAAGGTGCAGGGGCGCTTATCCTTGAAGAATACGAACACGCAAAAAAGCGTGGGGCAAAAATCTATGCCGAAGTAGTTGGCGGCGGAATGTCCAGTGATGCGTACCACATGACCGCACCACATCCCGACGGGATTGGGGTCGAGCGCGTGATGCTTAACTGTCTCAATGACGCCGGAATGAAGCCGGAAGATGTCGATACCATCAACACGCACGGAACTTCTACACCTTTAGGTGATGTAGCCGAATTGATAGCCATTAGTAAGGTGTTTGGAGATCACGCAAAGAATATTAATATCAATTCTACAAAGTCCATGACAGGACATTTGTTAGGAGCTGCAGGGGCTATTGAAGCGATCGCTTCAATCTTGGCAATGGAACACAGTTTGGTTCCTCCTACCATTAATCACACTACCGTAGACGAATCTATTGACCCTTCTTTGAATCTAACGCTGAACACAGCTCAAAAAAGAGAAATTAAAGTGGCCATGAGTAATACCTTCGGATTTGGAGGCCATAATGCTTGCGTCCTCTTTAAGAAAATGGATGCCTAATTTCCCCTCATGGCTTCAATAAAGAACATATTTAATTCTCGTGTCGAAAAGCACGGGGATTTTTTTTATGCGATAAAAAAGATTCTAGGATTTAAACCACGGGATATCAATATCTACAAGGAAGCCTTTACGCACCGTTCTACCAATGAAAAGAACAGTGATGGCCATTCGCAAAATTACGAACGACTTGAATTTTTAGGGGATGCCATGCTTGGCGCTGTGATCGCTTCTCATCTGTTCAAAAAAGTTCCGGGCGGTAACGAAGGGTATTTAACCAAAATGCGCTCTAAGGTCGTAAGCCGCGAACATTTAAATGAACTGGGCCGTGACCTTAACCTAATAAAATTTGTAAAGACCACCATTCCTACCCAGCAATTTGGCGGGAACATCCACGGAAATGTTTTTGAAGCACTCATTGGAGCTATTTACCTTGACAGAGGATTTCCTTACTGTGAGAAGTTCATCCATAAACGGGTGATCAAACCGTATGTGGATATCGAAAAGTTGGAAGGGAAAGTGATAAGCTATAAAAGTTTGTTTATCGAATGGTGCCAAAAAAACAAGAAGCGCTTTAAATTTTCAATCTACGAGGATACCGGTAAAGATGCATTAAAACATTTTGCGGTAAAACTGCTGTTGGAGGATGAGGTCGTTTCAAAAGCCAGGGCAACTTCCAAGAAGAAGGCCGAAGAGCGTGCGGCAAAACGCGCCTATTTTAAGCTTCAGAAAAAAATTGATCGCCGGCGGGAATAATCTTTTTGAATACGCTGCAGATACCGTACTTTTATAGCATACGCAGCTATGGTACATCACAAACTGGTTCTGGAAGATGATTTTAAGGAAACCTATTCCTTATTGGCCATTCATTGTAGTGAAGAAGCCTATAAAGTAGCCTATTTGATCAACCAGTTCGTGGGTCTTAAGCTACGAAGGAACGATCGCGATCTTGAATTTTCAAATAACGGTTTGGAAGTTTCCTTCCCGCGATTCATTTATGACAATGAAGCGCAGTATACCACCTACGACCTCGTTGCCAATACGTGCCGTTCTGTGGTTGCCAATGTGCAAAGCTCGGGTGGGTTGTTTACCGAAAATGCTTCGGAAACAGTACTAACCCATTTAATTCCTGAATACAAGAAAGTAGATTATTTTCTGAAGATCATTTCCGATTTTGAATTAATTCCGCTTCGGAAACTCATTTCAGATATCAACGAAATAAAACAAGTGATATCAGCCTATCCCGTGGATGTGGATACGGTGAAATCCAAACGAAACTTAATATTCGACTAATGCCAACTGAAAAGAAAACAAAGATTGTCGCTACCCTTGGTCCTGCATCAAGTAGTAAAGAGGTGTTAAGGAACATGATCTTGGCCGGTACCAACGTGTTCCGGGTGAACTTTTCCCACGCCGATTACGACAACGTAAAGAACACCATTAAGACCATACGTGAACTGGGAAAGGAATTAAAGATCTCACCGGCTATACTAGCCGATCTTCAGGGGCCGAAACTTCGCATTGGAACCATGAAGGAGGAAGTCGTGGTAGAACCGGGTGATGAACTCTTTTTTTGCACAGGCAAAGAATTTGAAGGAACACGTTCCAAGGTATATATGAACTATGACGAATTCCCGAAAGATGTCAATCCGGGAGAACGTGTCTTGTTGGACGATGGAAAACTTATCTTCGAGATCCTTGAAACAAATAAGAAGGATGAGGTAAAAGCGGTGGTGATACAAGGAGGGCCTCTCCAGTCAAAAAAGGGAGTAAACCTGCCAAACACCAAATTATCCTTGCCTGCCCTGACAGCGAAAGACAAAAAAGATGCAATATTTGCCATCTCTCAAAAGGTAGATTGGCTGGCTTTGTCGTTCGTGCGAAGTGCAGACGACCTTAAAGAGTTACAAGCGCTTATAGAAGCGCACAGCGAATATAAAATCCCCATCATTGCGAAGATCGAAAAACCTGAAGCAGTGGCCAATATTGACAAGATCGTCGCCTATTGTGACGGCATTATGGTGGCGCGAGGCGATTTAGGTGTGGAGGTTCCCGCCGAAGAAGTCCCGCTTATTCAAAAAGAGCTGGTACTTACAGCGAAAAGAGCACGTATCCCCGTGATTATTGCGACCCAAATGATGGAGACCATGATCACCTCTTTAACACCTACCCGCGCCGAGGTAAATGATGTCGCCAACTCGGTAATGGACGGTGCCGATGCGGTAATGCTTAGTGGCGAAACTTCCATAGGACGGTATCCGGTGGAAGTGATCAAGACTATGTCCAATATATTAAAGAATGTAGAGAATTCACCGTTGATACGGGTTCCGCAAGAACCACCGCATGTACGTACCAACAGATACATCACAAAATCTATTTGTTACCATGCGGCATTGATGGCCAACGAAATAGAAGCAAGGGCCATTTGTACCTTGACCAACAGTGGATATACGGCCTTTCAGATCTCTGCTTGGCGACCTACGGCGCACATTTTGGTGTATACGTCCAACCGACGCATTCTTTCGCGACTCAACCTCTTATGGGGCGTCAAGGCTTTTTATTACGATAAGTTTGTAAGCACCGATGAGACGGTCGACGATGTAAACAGGATCGCCTTTGAAAGCGGTTTTGTTTCCAAAGGCGATTATTTGATCAATTTGGCAGCCATGCCCATCGTAGAAAAAGGAATGGTGAATACGCTTAGGGTGAGTCAGGTGAAGTAGATCAATCCGCTACATCTGTCCGCGCTAACTTCATAGTATCTCCTTCTTGCGTAATGGTTACGGTATACCCGAATCCTTCGGCGCGATAGCTGTAGGTGATCTTTTCCAAGCGGTCGTTTTGTCTATTCACTTGAAGTTCACTTGCCCATGCGCCGCTTTTGGGTTTGGTCTGCTTCACCACTTCTTCATTGCTGCCTTTCGGGTTCGGGAAAGCGAACTCTGTTGGGATATCGAACAACTGTTTTGCAATATAGAAACCTTCGTGCCACTGGGTGGTGGGAAGGAGCAAGGTAGCAGTATTTGAAGGATTGCTGGCGGTACCTCCGGTTGTTTCAGAAAAAGACACGTTTGGAAATTGTGCCTTTAAGGCTTCGGCATACGCATTGGGTCTCATGTCTTCCTCAGGAGGAAAAAATCGGGATAAGTAACCGTTAAACGCATAACCGGTGTGCTGATTGTATTCTACTTGATGCATACCGCCTTTGATGCCTCCCACGGTCATGGTGGTTTCTTTTTCTTCGGAAATTACCTTTACCTTGGTACCATAAGGCATAACGGCGAGTTTCTCACTATTCAAATTATCGTGTTGCCTAAGGGTAAGTCCGCTGGAGGCGGTAACATAGAGATGTTCGGGGCTGGTTTCTTCTGAAGCTTCAGCGACAGCAAGATCTTCAGGAAGGGCTTCAGTTTCGGTCTTTGTTTCGTTCTTGCAAGCGAAAAGAGCGAAGGCAAGTGCCAACGCAACGATGGGAAATGCTACTTTTTTCATAATTGTGTGGGTTTCGTTACTATTCAATTTCAAGTAGTTTTTATCTCATCTAGAATGCTAGTTTTAATTGTACATCTATGGATTCTTCCGAAGTGACCTTCAAAGACTTCTTAGTGTCGTTGTTGAGGTTCGATAATGAAATACCCAACAAACGTACCGATTCTTTCATTTTTTCTTGGAATAACAAATCTTTAACAGTCTCCATGATAAGGGATTGACTCGAAATATAAAGTGGAAGTGTTTTACTTCGTGTTTGTAATGTAAAATCACTGTACTTTATTTTTAAGGTGATCGTCTTTCCTGCCACCTTGCTTTTTTGCAATCGTCGCTCCACCTCTGCGGCGATCTCCTCCAAACGTTCCAGCATAAAAACTTCCGAAGCGATATTCTCATTAAAGGTACGTTCTGCAGCCAACGATTTTCGGGTGTGTTCGGGCTTTACCTTGCTTTTGTGAATGCCTCTCGACACATTGTAATAGTAATGACCGCTCTTCCCAAAATGTTCTTCCAAAAACTCAAGCGACTTTGCTTTTAGATCCTTACCTGTAAAGATACCCAAGCGGTACATCTTCTCTTTGGTTACTTTCCCCACACCGTAAAATTTTTTCACATCCAATTCTTCCAGGAAGGAAATGACCTCTTCCGGAGGGATCGTTTTTTGTCCGTTGGGTTTATTGATGTCACTCGCAACTTTAGCGATAAATTTATTGATCGATATTCCTGCCGATGCATTCAACCCGGTTTTTTCCTTGATCTTTGCCCTGATCTCCTGAGCAATGAGTGTTGCACTGGGATTGCCTTTTTTGTTTTCGGTTACATCGAGATAGGCTTCATCGAGCGATAACGGTTCTACCAGATCGGTATACTCAAAAAAGATCTTTCTAATGATCTTGGAGATCTCGTGGTAACGTTCAAAATTAGATCGTACAAAGATAAGCTCCGGACATAATTTTTGAGCCAGCACACTGCTCATTGCACTTCGAACACCATATTTTCGCGCTTCATAACTGGCAGCACTCACCACGCCGCGCTTCGAGCTGCCACCAACAGCAATTGGTTTTCCGCGCAGTTCGGGACGATCCAACTGCTCTACACTGGCGTAGAACGCATCCATATCTACATGAATGATTTTTCGAATGGGAAGCAACATCTCCATCCCATAAAATTATAATATCTTAGTGAGATACAATTCTCAAACGATTAGTTAATGTCAAAAACAGCCATACTCCTAGGCGCTACCGGATTAACGGGAGGTATTTTATTGGATTTTCTTCTAAAGGACAACACATTTCATCAAGTGAAGCTGTTTTCAAGAAGTCCCGTTGTACATAAGGATCCAAAAATTGAAGAACATCTTATCGATATGTTCAACCTAGAGGAACAAAGTGATAGCTTTACCGGCGATGTGGTTTTTTGTTGTATAGGCACCACTCAAGCCAATACACCCGATAAAGAAACCTACCGAAAGATTGACTATGGCATTCCTGTCACAGCGGCTACCCTTGCTAAACAGAACGGCATAGACATATTTGTAGTGATCTCTGCTATGGGCGCCGATGTAAAAAGCAGTATATTCTACAATAGAACAAAAGGAGAAATGGAACGGGATGTGCTTCAGCAGGGCATTCCAAACACATACATTTTACAGCCGTCGCTTATTGGCGGGGACCGTGATGAAAAACGTACGGGAGAACGAATGGCTCAATTTTTCATGGGGACGTTCGGTTTTTTAATTCCGAAGAAATACAAGATCATACAACCCGAAACTATCGCAAAGGCCATGCAACGACTATCCAAGACCGAAGCTGCCGAAACGCGTATCACTTCCGATAGGATCAAGGAAATTGCCAATGCTTGAGATCGAACGTAAATTTTTGGTTACTTCTGAAGCTTATAAAAAAGAAGCCTTTCGTAAAGAGCGAATAGTTCAAGGATTTTTGAACACACACCCGGATCGAACAGTTCGAGTGCGCATTAAAGGAACACATGCCTTTCTCACTGTGAAGGGGAGATCGAACGACGCCGGGACAATAAGATCTGAATGGGAAACACAGATCCCAATACCCGATGCTGAACAGCTGCTTACCTTGTGCGAGCCGTCAATTATTGAGAAGATCCGTTTTGAAGTGAAGATAGGACCTCATATCTTTGAAGTAGACGAATTCTTGGGAGCTAACGAAGGATTATCCATAGCCGAGATCGAGTTGACAACCGAAGACGAAACTTTTACAAGACCCGAATGGTTGGGGGTAGAAGTAACCGGTAAAACACAATATTACAATTCACAACTAAGTAGTAATCCGTTTAAATTCTGGAAAAAGTGAAACAATTCTTTATACTTATACTCTGCCCGCTGATGCTTTTATTTATAGCTTGTAGAACGACAAGTCTGGACGACGTCTCTGCCGCTAATACGGCAGCTAAGAACCAAAAGTCAATTGCTCAACTCAAAAAGGAATTAACGACCCAAGGATATGAGGTATTTGATTATGTAGATTCGAAAACAGGTGACACTACATTAATGCAGCAGTATTTTATCGCTTTCCTAAAACGCGGGCCCAACCGCTCACAGAACAAATCAGAAACCGACAGCCTGCAAACTTTACACCTAGCTCATTTGGGACGAATGTATCAAGAAGGGTATGCCGATATTTCCGGGCCTTTCGGGGATGATGGGGATGTACGTGGCATTACCATTTATAATGTTCCTACACTCAAGTTGGCCGATAGCCTTGCAAATATGGACCCAATGGTAAAAGCGGGGAGACTCGTCATTGAGGTACGTCCATGGTGGGCGGCCAAAGGATTTCCGCTACGTTAAAGCGGGGCACTATGAATTTCAATTTGTTGTCTAACGGCATTTCCATCTTGATCGGTCGCAGTGAGCAGATAGGTACCGGGCTTGGGAGCTACTGCCAATTCGTGGAAGGTCGTTGTGGCACCTATATAGACATTGTCAAGATACCAATAGACAACAGAATCGGGGATGCGATGTGCCAACTTAAAGATCACTTCGTTCACTTTTTCGTTAAATCCTTTGGGCAGTAGTACAGCTTCATTTTTCTTCGGAAAGATAAAATCCATAGTTCGTTCTCCTTCTTTGAGACAACCTTCAGCAAAAGATGGCAGTGGACGGTATTCGGGATGTAGCGGAGCGTAGTAGTATTCCATAAGCGGGGGCAGCACAAACCAGTTCTTCTGAACCATCTCTTCTAACGGATAACACGAGGTATTCACTTGTAGACTTTCAGAAGCATTTAAAAAAACCTGCTGATGGTATTGGCAGCTTTTAGTGCGCAGTCCCGCCTGTGGGATCCATTCTTTTTTCACCAAGTCACAATAAACCCCTGCCAAATGACCGCTTTTTTCACAAACCGAAACTTCTGTAAGCGCGTCGTATGGCATCCCAAAGTCAGAGGCGGGTGGAAGTACATTTAATACATCAAACAGAACCGGTGCCGCCGCTTGAATACCGGTGAGCCCGGGACGCCCTTCGCCGTCTGCATTCCCTACCCATATACCAATTGCGTAACGGGGTGTCACGCCAACGGCCCATGCATCTTTAAAACCAAAACTCGTTCCGGTCTTCCATGCGATAGGCTGCGAATTACTAAAGAAATTCCAATTGATCTCCCCTTCCGGGCGATTGACACCTTGAAGTGTTTTGAGGGTATGATAAATGGAGCCGGCGTCAAAAACAGGAGGATGAGCTTGCTTTTTTCCGAAGGAAACCACATCGCCTTTTATATAGATAGGTTGAGAGAATTCTCCTACTCTGTACTCACTGGAACTTTCGTTAAAATACGTAAGGGTCGAGGCCATTCCTGCATAGGCATTGGTGATCTCCCACAAAGAGCTTTCGGCTCCACCCAAGATAAGGGACAAGCCATAGAAATCGGTAGTACGATCGATACCGCTTAATTGAAAATCCTTGAGTTGTCTGTGGAAACGCTCCAACCCAAACTCGCGGAGCATCCTCACTGCCGGGACGTTTAAGGAACGCGATAAAGCTTCAGAGGCAGGAATGGCGCCGTGAAATTTCTTATCGAAATTCTCGGGACTATATCCATTGATCGTAGTGGGAATATCCACAACCAACGTATTTGGAAGCATTTCTCCGGCATCGAGCAAGGCAGCATACAGGAAGGGCTTTAATATACTTCCCGTGCTTCGATTTTTATTGATGATATCTACATAATTATCATGCTCCAACGAAGTGGGCGCGTTCCCTACGTAGGCCAACACCTCTTTTGTATTCACATCCAGAATAAGAATGGCGAGGTTGTGGATCTGATTTTGCGATAGTGTATAATGATGTTCTTGTGCAATGCGATTCACTTTGTGCTGAAGGGAATATAAAAGGGTGGTCGTAATGCGTTCTCCGGGATGCTCTTTCCGAAGACGTTCAGTAAAATGTGGTGCCACTTCCGGAAGAGGGTACGGTTTTCCTGGAAGGGATTCTTCCAAAGCTAACTCGTAGGTGGTTTTATCTATTACTTTTTTCTGAAATAATTTCAGCAATAAACGATTCCTTTTCTGCCGCAACAACGCTTCATTCTTTCCCGGGAAAATAAGCGATGGAGCATTAGGCAACACAGCTAAGGCCGAAGCTTGTCCCCAGCTTAACGAATGAGAAGGAATGCCAAAATAACGCCAAGAAGCGGTTTCCAATCCTACAACATTTCCGCCAAAGGGCGCATGTGAGGCATAGAGATTTAATATTTCGGACTTCGAAAATCCTGCCTCTAAACGAGTAGATTGGAAAATCTCGATGAACTTTTCGGTGTAACTTCTGTGCGAATTCTTACGAGAAAGTCTAATGACCTGCTGGGTGATCGTACTTCCTCCCCTGCGTTTGTGGGAGGTGATATTTTGCCAAAAAGCCTTCCCCATAGAAATAGGGTTGAAACCAGGATGCTGATAGAAGTACTCGTCTTCAAAGTGCAGTATGGCCTGCTCAAAACGGTAGGGAACGGAATCCATTTTTGGAAATCGCCACTGGCCATCCTCTGCGATCCTCGCTCCCAATAGGATACCCTCCCTACTTTCTAGCACCGTAGCGGTAGGATCCTGGAATAAAGGTTTTGGCAAACAAAAGAGCCACACTAAGAACAAACTAAGAAACAAAGCTATTTTGAGCTTGTGGTCTTTAAAGAAACTCTTCTTATGTGAGCGATCGCTTTTCACAATTCAACGTTTTATTGTGAGACCGTTACCCACATTCCCTTATTTCGCGCAAAATAGGTATTGTCGTACATGGCTTCCACCTGAGTGCCCGGCAAATAATAGGTGCCTAGATACGACGCATTTAATTTCACGGTAAAGGTTTTCGATTTCTTTGCGTCCAGATCAAAATAGAAATTCACGCGATCGTCCCTAATATCGATATAGCGGGCACTGCCTTGGGCACCACCTCCCAATTGGGTAAAACTGGTATTTACAACTTCCCAACCGCTGGGGAAAATCTTCGTGAGCGCTACATGGTGAATAGGGTCATTTGAGGTATTGGTAATAACTACTTGTGCCGTGATTTCAGTGCCTTGTCTTAGATTTGTGATGTCAAGGGGATTCCCTTCTCCGTCCAAATAACCGGATTGTATGCTCAAATTTCGTTTTTCGGCCAACTCTTCTCCAAGAGGTAATTTCCCTTTTTGAATAAGAGTTACGTAAACCACATTGTCTTTTTTGTTGGAGACTCTTACCGAATTGCTTCCCATAGTAATCCCCAGTGCTCGTTGAGCAACGGCTTTATCGGTTTTTATTGTAACCGAGGTTCCGTTTTGGGTGTACGTTAGCTCCAGAGCTTTTCCTCCGTTTTCTTGAACCATTTTCGCCATGGCCAACAATCCGTAGGCTGTCTCCTGAGTACTGTACCATTGCTGTGATGATAACGATTTGGCAAGTGATACTGCCAGATTACGTTGGGAAGGATCTTTTAAAAGAACCATGGTCTCCAACGCCATTGCTCTATTTCTAAATGGAGATCCAAACGTATAATAATCGTTGCGGCTGGGTTTAAAATCAATAGTTGCCGTCCCGGCGATCTCTTTCGCTGCCTGTGTTTTTCCGGCAAGGGCATACGCAGCTGCCAAACGCCACTTAGCATCATTACTCAAACGTTTTGACTCCCGTAATCGGTTCATGGCAGCGAGCTCGGGCTTACCGGCTAAGGCAAGGGTATAAAGTCGGTACGCCTGTGTCAAGCTCGAATTATAGTGCGTTTCGCTGTTGCGCCACTGTCTTGCTTCTTTTTGCTGAAAACGAAGCCAATTGCTCATGAAACTTATGGGCAATGCATAGCCTTTTTGCTTCGCTTCCAACATAAAATGACCTACGTAATTCGTGCTCCATGCATCACTTTCACGTTCTCCGGGCCAATAGCTCAGTCCGCCGCCGGTATTTTGATAGGTGCCTAATTTTCTAATTGCAGCCGCTACATTTTTTTGAATCTCCTGTTTTTTATCGAATGTAATATCAAACACATCATCGAGGAATAACTGCGGAAATGCAGCCGAAGTAGTTTGCTCGACACATCCATGAGGATACCTAATAAGGTATTCCATACGTTTTCCAAAATCCATGGGAGGGAGTGTGGAAAACTCCACTATCGCTTCGTTGCTCCCTGCCACTCCAAAGGTTTCGAACGCAATAGCTTTTGCTCCGTTTTCCGAAAGGGTATACGACACGGCTTTTTGAGAGACAGGATTGGGATTTTCAATATCTATCTCCACCTTATAACGTGCCGTCTCTCCATTGCCCGAAGCAATCACGTCAATGACCTGAACCGTATTGGTGGGAAGTACTTCAAATTCAAAAGCCACGATCTGTTCGCCCGGTTCATTGAAAGAAATACGTTGCTCTGTTCCGTTTATAGGTCGTAGCCCGTCTCCAACTTTCACCCGAACCGAAGCATTCTTAACTTTAGGCTCCATTGCAAAAACCGTTACCGGCAGGGTCACTTTTTCTCCCGGGGATAATTTACGCGGAAGGGAGGCAAGTACCATAAGTGGTTTCCGAACAGGCGTAGTGACATCGGTTTTTCCATAGGCACCGGTTTTGTTATTCCCCGCAATGATCATAGTACGTACAGAGCCTACATAATTGGGCATAGTAAGCTCATGTTTTGCCTTTTGGCCGGCCTTGAGCTCGAAAGGCCCCAAGTAGGTAACCACCGGCTTAAAGCGATCTGCCTTTCTGTTCTTGGCACCCGCCGCTGCATCACCGCCGCCAATGGCATATATAGAATTCACACTTCCTGAATAGGCTCCAATAACATAATCGTAGATATCAAATGTTTTTACCCCCAAGGCTTCTCTAGTATAAAAGGCGTCGTGAATCTTTGGTGTTTCGAAACGTGTGAGGTCTAAAAGTCCTTCATCGACCATGGCAAGGGTATAGATCATGGCCTTGTTTTCTTCTTCGGAAACAGTTACAGTAAACTTTTCTTCGGGCTTGAGAACCTTTGGGACGATCAGTTTTGGGTTTAGTAGTGTGGACGGGTCTTCAACTAACAATGGAATGACCCCGTACAGCCTTATAGGAAGATCATTTTTTGTCTGTTCGTGCGGCTGAAGCAACGATATATTCACATAGACGTTGGGAGCCATCTCCTTCGTGATCTCCACAGCCGCTTTGGTCTCCCCTTTTTTGGTTTTAATCCATTGTGTAGACAGGACCTCGGTGCCATTCTCTATGCTCAAGAGCGCACGTCCTTCACTTCCCGAGGGGAATGAAATAATAGCTTCATCGCCTACGGAATATTTTTCTTTATTCGCTGAGAAGACCAACATTTTGGCACTTTCGGCATCGCCCTCCATAGGGGCATTCCACCAATTCTTATAAAAATAAGCGATCCTTCCTGTGGCATGACCCGAAGCTTTATCGATCACACGAATAAGGTAACGACCGCCGCTATCTTCAGGAATATTGAGGGTAAATTTTCCTTTACTGTCGTTTCCGGTGGTTACGGTCATCGCTTTAACGGGGCGATGCACCGTAGCGTTTTCATATCGCGAAAGGTTACCGTCGCCACGGTTCCACCACCATCGCCATTCAATGCGAAATACTTTGACTTCAATCTCACGGCTTCCACCGGGATTCCCTTGTGCATCGACCGATACCAGATCGAACACAGTATTTGTGTCTGTATCATAAGAACCGTAGCGTTGTGCTACGGGAGAACGTAAACCTACAAAATGACTGTAAGGTGCAAGCTCCTTTGAGAACACATCGATTGAAAAATCACCCCCACCTTCAAAAATTTTTGTGAGAAAGGTGGCTTGCAGCATTCCGGGTGCCTTATTGCTTAGTTCAATACTTTTTGAAAAATCAATATTGCCTTCCGAAGAAAGTTTGGCATCTAACATAGAAATCTCTACCTCTTCAAATTCACGAACGGGGTCCTTAAAGGTGTAATTCTTAAATTTTTCAAAGGCTGTATTGGTACTGCGTAAGGTGGCAGTCATTTCGACCTTCAGATTTCGTGCCGGTGCCCCATGCAGCCATGACCCTTGGACCTTACCAGTAATGGGTTTGCCGGCATCCAAAATGGTATCGTCAAAATCTAGTTTGATCTTAAGCCTATTGGGTTTAATGGTAGCTACTTTTAATGTTTTATTAAATGTAGCACCTCCAACGGTAATGAGTGCATTCCAGTTTCCCGAAGGCGCAGCAGCTTCGGTCTTGATAGGGAAATAATAGAACCCGTTCACAGAATTAGCAGCAATATCGCGATGAACCAATTTTCCGCGGGCATCCGTAACTTCCAAGGTAACAGGATGTTCTTTAGGTAACGGATTATCTTCATCGTTAAGAACAAAAGTTAAATGGATACTGTCGCCGGGACGATAGACGCCTCTTTCGGTATAGATAAAACCTTTTAGCCCTCGTTGCAATTGCTGACCAGAGACATCGAAATTGCTTAAAGATAGCGCATTGCCATCTTCCAATTTCGCATAGGCGTAATGATCTCCTTTTTGGGCCACCGCAAAAGCAATTGTCTTGTCACTGTCGTAAAGCGTAAGGCCGTCATTGTCGGTGGTAACAGTTTCTACTAATTGTTGCTGAAAATTGTACAATTTTATTTTTACACCACTTTCGGGTGCTGTGCTAAGTATATTATTGGTCGCAAATTGATAAGACCGATTGTTTCCTTTCTTAACGATAAGCCCAAGGTCGCTCCCTAAAATATTGGCGCTCACAATGCGTTCTTCATTATAATAGGCGGCATGGCAGGGATTGTCCCGTTCCTGCCAATTGTAGGTGTAATTTCTCCAACGATAGATTTCGTTGTCCCAATAACGCTCCTCGCGTTCGTCCTCGTCACCCGTGAATGTTTCTGCATACTCTTCTTCGTAGTAGTAATCTTCCTCTCCTTCGTTTAAAGTAACTTCACCCTCCACACAATCGTATAAACTATATTCTTTTGTAAAACTGAATTCCACTCGGTACAACGCGCCAGGGTCTGCAGCAAAGAAATCAGATAGATTAATAGCATATGCCTTCCACAGACCGTTAGCGCCAATGCTGTTCTCCTGAAGGTTGATGGTCTTCTTAGCAACTTTTCTTCCCACACGACGGATGTCGTAATAGTTTGGATTATTGAGGTCTGAGCCCTGCAGGAACTGAAGCATATTGTTTTCAAAAATCTTCACAACCCTTACATCCACAGCCATTAGGTTTACAGCTTCAAAATATATAGGAGTGGCGGCAGCATTTGGTAAGATACTTCCGCTGGACAGCAGTCGCACTGCGGGTTTCAGCTGTTCGAACGAAATTAATTCAGAAAAATCTTTCTTTAGTGAAAATCCTTCGGAATTTTTTATGCCGCTAAATACCGTGGCCCGTACCTCGCCGGTCAACCTGTTGGGAGGATAGATGTGTAATACATTGCCGTCTACCTCAAAACGGAGTTCGTTGGCGTTCTCAATGGTGACCAATCCTGAAAAATCCTGATTGGCCTTTAACGGATCCGAAAAATTGATCGACAGCGAAGCCTGGGGAGCCACCGTACTCTTTACATCCACCACTTTAAAGTTGTTTTGACCCGGAATGGGGAAAGTGGTGCTCCCCTTCGTATCATTCTCAACGGGGTCGCCATCCCATGTAATCTTAATATTGGTATCCTCCATGCTTCGTTGAATGCTGTCTATGGTGAAGTTGAAGAATTTTGCATGTCCGGTGTCGTTTCCCCATTTGAAGGCAAGCTTTTTCTTCCCTTGTCTTGCCTGTATCAATTGATGGGCTTTTTCTGAAGAAATCAGGTCGGACACTTCCAGTGTACCTTCCAAATACTGCCATTCTTTGCTATACGATTGAAGTCCTAAAACATCGATCTTAAAATTGGGCGTAATGGTCTTAAAGCTGAAGGTGTACTCTCGAAACGCTTTCTCGACATCCTCATAGAGCTTGTGAAGTTTTACTGTAACCGTATATTCGGTATCGGGTTGGAGAAATTCTGAAGGTTGAAAAATAAGGGTTCTGTCCTTCTCTATGGTAAGGACTCCTTTGGTCTTTGGAGTGATCTTTAGATAGTCTGAAGGAATCTCCTGTGTGAGCTCATATTGCTGAAGCGGTTGCGACAGTTCTATACGTATGGGCGTAGTGATGGATTGAATTCCGTAGGTATTATATGCAATATAGTCCCTAAACTTAAAGAGATTATCGGTTTCTGAAGATTCATTTTTATCGCCGCAAGAAAAAATCAAGAGAAGGGCGAGTACAGAGAAAAGACGACGCAAAGCATTCATACACGATGGTTTAAAAGGTACTTAAAGTTACAAAAAGGGATGTTTAATTGCGATCCAAGAAGTTGATTTCTCAGATTCTTAAAACAGACCGAAAGGCAAGATGCTTCGGCTCGTTACAATAAAACAGTTTAGGGAGGTGGTGTTTTCTTCAACGTAACGAGCGCAGCTCTTCGTATACAATGTGACCAAATTTAGGAAGAGTTTAACAGCCGGTCTTTACCCATTCATGTTTTCTTCACGATGGAATTCGTATTCCCGCTCTACTTTGCAAATGCGTACGGTATACGATTGATACCAAGTTGACCTTCCGAGGTGTTGAGCTTTTAAATGTTCCAAATGCGACTTCCAGTGTAGAATGGCGTTGAGGTCTTCCCAATAGCTAATGGTAATCCCAATCCCATCGCGTGCATGATCCATGCCCAAATAACCGGGCTGTTTCGCAGCCAGTGCTTCCATGGTTTCCGCCATTTCTGCATATCCGGTAAGATCGCTGGTTTGAGTATTGGTGAAAATAACCGCGTAATAAGGAGGCTTCATCTACTCGTTCTTATAGATGCCTATACTAAGTTCACCTGTTGCATTCATATGAGCACGGTACATTCCGGCAGTATTAAACTCCATGGCTACATTTCCGTTTTTATCGATGGAAATAATTCCGCCGTCCCCTCCAAGCGCAGGTACCTTTTTTTGAATGACCTCTTCGGCGGCTTGTTGAAGAGACCATCCTTTATATTCCATCAAAGCAGAGATATCGTGTGCTACCATCGCACGAATGAAATATTCGCCCCAACCGGTAGATGAAACAGCACAAGTGGCATTATTTGCGTAAGTGCCAGCACCAATGATAGGCGCATCCCCTATACGGTTCCAGCGTTTGTTAGTCATTCCCCCGGTAGAAGTACCGGCGGCTAAGTTGCCCTTCTTGTCCAAAGCGACACAACCCACGGTTCCAAATTTTGAATCTTTACTAAAGGGATCTGCAAAGGCCGTCTTTCCATCGTGGTCCAACTCGGTTTTCTCTTTTTCCTTAATGCGTTGCAGAGATTGGTAGCGGTTCTCCGTATAAAAGTAAGCAGGGTCTACAAGCTCGAAACCACGTTCTTGTGCGAACATTTCTGCGCCTTTTCCACTTAGCATTACATGTGGAGAATCGTTCATGACCGCCAATGCCAGATCAATGGGATTCTTTATTCGTGTTACTCCGGCAACCGCACCGGCATTGAGGGTCGCGCCGTCCATGACGGAAGCATCCAGCTCGTTGGCTCCTTCATGAGTAAATACCGCTCCTTTCCCTGCATTAAAAAGAGGCGAATCTTCCATAACATTAATCGTCTTTGTCACGGCCTCCATGGCGGTACCTCCTTGCTTCAAGATTTCATGTCCAACCCGAATCGCCTCTTCCAGTTTTATTTTATAAGCTCTTTCCAAAGAATCGCTCATATTTTCCTTTAAAATGGTGCCGGCACCGCCATGAATGACGATACCGAAATTTTCGGCAGGGGTTTTGGCAACTTCTTCATTTTTACTGTCAATTTCTGAATCTTTCACTTCGCTTTTGCAACTGAAAAGCGTTAAAATACTGATGAGAAGTGTTAAAGTTTTGAGATTCTTCATATTATGGATTTAGAGACCTAAGATAACGTAAATTCCTTTGTTTTCCGCAGCTGAAAGGATGAATTGTTGTAGGAATTTTTAAAATTTAACTGTAAAAAATCGATTAACGACACAATAAATTCGATTAAATGCATTTTATGTAAGAAAATTTTCTATATTTGGATCAGCATCATGCCCCAAATTTGATGCCCCCCGTATTATGAACCTACTTAAAACCGGCCTTTTGGCTATGGCATTTATATGCCTTGTTACCTCTTGTCAGAAAGATGAGGGCGTTGCTCCCGAAGAGATCAACTATTCTATCGATCTTAACCTCGCTCAGGAAACAGACTGGGTCATGGCAGAAGAGATCTTAGATCTTATTAACGCACACCGAAGATCAATTGGTCTTTCAGATATAAAGAAAGACCAGCAATACGCTTCGGCTTATGCTGTGGATCATACCCAATACATGATCGACATCGAGCAAATCAATCACGATAATTTTGGTATTCGTTCTCAAGCTTTGAAGCAAAGGGGAGCCCAAGTAGTAGGGGAGAATGTCGCTTATGGATATGAAACAGCTGCCAGTGTAGTAAGCGCTTGGCTCAACAGTGAAAGCCACCGTACTATTATAGAAGGAAATTATACACATTCAGGTTTTGGCGTCATGCAATCAGATAAAGGGCGCTATTACTTCACACAACTTTTCTATAGAAAGTAAAAGAAATCTTTTCTTTTTCTTTTAAACCATTTGCCGTATTTTTATGCAACTCATAAACATACGGCTATGGCTATTAAAGGACCTTTCAATTTAAATGCTTGGGTAGAAGAAAACCGAGACCTGCTCAAACCACCTGTTGGCAATAAAAATCTCTACAAAGATGCAGGTGACTATATTGTAATGGTCGTGGCCGGTCCCAACGCACGCAAGGATTATCATTACAACGAAACAGAAGAACTTTTCTATCAGCTGGAAGGTGAGATAGAAGTGCATGTGCAAGATGAAGGGAATAAACGCACCATGAAGCTTGGCCCCGGGGATATGTATCTTCATCCGGCAAAAGTGCCGCATTCTCCGGTTCGAAAAGCGAATTCCATTGGCTTGGTAGTCGAGGTAAAACGCGCAGGAACTGATGCAAAGGACGGACTGCTTTGGTTTTGCGATAACTGCAATAACAAGCTATACGAAGTGTACTTCCCTTTGGATGATATTGAGAAGGACTTCCTAAAACACTTCAAGAAATTCTACGGCAGTAAAGAACTTCGTACCTGCAATAATTGCGGCGAAGTGATGGAGGCAGACCCTCGCTTCACTCAAGACACCTAAACCGTTTAAAGACCTTCGGTTTCATTTTACAATCTACTGCATATTGTGTACCTTCGCAGCTCACAAATTAGCGAATAAAAAACATACAATTTATGTCAACTGTAGCAACCTCTTTCGGGATTGAAGAAGCCCTGGAACAATTAGGAATTAAAGAAGTAAATAAAGGGACCTCCACCGGGAACGATTGGTTTTCCAGCGGAGAAGAAATCGCTTCATACTCTCCGGTAGATGGAAATTTAATAGGAAAGGTCACCACCACATCAAAAGAAGATTACGAAAAGGTAATGCAAGCGGCGACTTCGGCTTTTAAAACGTGGCGCGTTATGCCTGCGCCTCAACGAGGTGAGGTCGTACGACAGTTTGGAGAAGAGCTAAGAAGACTTAAAGAACCTCTTGGTAAATTAGTTTCCTATGAAATGGGAAAGAGCTATCAAGAAGGTCTCGGAGAAGTACAGGAGATGATCGATATCTGTGATTTTGCAGTGGGTCTCTCTCGTCAATTGCACGGATTAACGATGCATTCGGAACGTCCCGGGCACCGTATGTACGAACAGTATCATCCGTTAGGCGTTGTAGGGATTATTTCTGCGTTCAATTTTCCGGTAGCGGTATGGGCTTGGAACACGGCTCTGGCATGGATCTGCGGAGATGTTTGTGTTTGGAAACCTTCTGAAAAGGCACCGTTATGCGGTGTTGCTTGTCAGAAGATCGCTGCAAGTGTTTTTAAAAGGAACAACCTGCCGGAAGGTATTTCCTGCTTGATCAATGGTGACTATCGCGTTGGAGAATTTATGACCACCGATAAAAGAATTCCGCTTATTTCTGCCACAGGTTCCACCCGAATGGGAAAAATAGTAGGAAGAACGGTTGGAGAGCGTTTGGGGAAATCCTTATTGGAACTAGGAGGGAATAATGCTATCATCGTGACCCCGGATGCCGATATCAAGATGACGGTCATTGGAGCTGTCTTTGGTGCAGTAGGAACTGCAGGTCAGCGATGTACTTCTACCCGTCGCTTGATCATACACGAAAGCATCTACGATAAAGTGAAGGATGCCCTTGTTGCAGCCTATGGACAATTGCGAATAGGGAATCCGCTGGATGAGAACAACCACGTTGGGCCGTTAATTGATACCGATGCGGTGAAGATGTATCAAAAAGCATTGGAAAGCGTAGTAGAAGAAGGTGGAAAGATAATTGTAGAAGGTGGCGTGCTTCAGGGGGAAGGCTACGAAAGCGGTTGTTACGTAAAGCCTGCGATCGCAGAAGCAAAGAACAGTTACAGTATTGTACAGCATGAAACATTTGCTCCTGTCTTGTATTTACTGAAATACAGCGGCGATGTCGAGAATGCTCTTGAAATACAAAACGGGGTAAATCAAGGATTGTCCTCTGCCATCATGACCAACAATTTGAGAGAAGCTGAGCGCTTCCTTTCGCATGCGGGGAGTGATTGTGGAATCGCCAATGTGAACATCGGAACTTCTGGTGCCGAGATTGGAGGAGCCTTTGGAGGAGAGAAGGAGACCGGTGGGGGTCGCGAAAGCGGAAGTGATGCTTGGAAGATCTATATGAGACGTCAAACGAATACTATTAACTACACAACAGAATTGCCCTTGGCGCAGGGAATCAAATTCGATCTTTAATAAGAGCCATGGTTAAGTACAAAAAGGCCGCTTTTAAAAGAGCGGTTTTTTTTATACGTTTTTTTCTGAATAAGCGTTCTATATTGAAAAATATGAAACGGTCATACTTCATACTATTGCTCTGCACATTGATGGCGTGCTCAAAAAGCACTACCGACGATGCTATTACATGTACCGAGGAGTTCGTATACGGTTTAAATGTCACCGTACGGGATGCAAATACCGATGTGCTTCTTACCAATGACGAGGTTACGGTACTAGCTCAAGACAATGATTATAGTGAAATGTTGGCGTTCAGTTCAGTAGTTTTCTTAGGAGCGGGCGAACGTCCCGGCACCTACATACTAACCGTGGCAGGGGCTAATTATGAAACGTTGGTAAGTGATCCAATTACCATTGTCCTTACCGAGGACGAATGCCATGTGATACCTCAAGCCATTGAAGTACGCGTTCAGCCCAATTAATTTCTTCCTTTTTCTTCTGGATACAGCGTCCAAACCGGATCGCTTTGCCATACTTCTTTTGTGTTGACATCCATCACCGATAACGGCCCTTTAAATGCGGCACCGGTATCCACGTTCCATACATTGGCAAAATTTAAAGGTTCCATGGACCCTAAGCGTGTCGTCGGTGTGTGTCCTATGTAAATTTCGGAGAATAATTGAAGCCGTTTTGGGTAACGATCAGAGGTCGTGTTAATGTTGGGATTCATTGAAACAACCATTTCCCAGAGCGTTCGATCCCAATACACCGTATTTGGATAATATTCATGTTCCGGACCGTGAAGGTTCGTAAACCCGGCATGCAGGAAAAGTCTATTCTTTGAATCCACATAATAGTTCCTTAAGTTTTCAAGGAAGGCGATATGTTGTGCAATTTCTGCTTCGGAAAGATTTGCGTAACTTTTTTTACTAGATTCCCCTCCGTGTAGCAACCACGTTGGATTGTTGTCATCGTGCTTCAGAAAATTATAAAGCAATTCATCGTGATTCCCGCGAATAAAAAGGCAGGTATACTTTTTAGCAAGATCGATCAAGTACGAAACTGTTTCCGAAGACTCACTCCAACCATCTACATAATCGCCTACGAAAACTAGCTCATCTTCCGAAGTGAGCTTAACTCGCCTAAGGACCTGTTCCAAAGCACGAAATCCGCCGTGTATGTCGCCAACCACTAATGTTCTCATTATTGTAAAAATAATACAATGACCACTAGAATAACAAGAATGGCAAGCACAAAGAAGAATATTTTCCAGAAGGAATAAGGTCGTTGACCGGATAGGATTCCTGATTGGCCGTTTACAAAGAAATTATAGCGTTTTCCATTGTAACGGTAGGCGCTAATATACACAGGCAGCAGAATGTGCTTAAAGGTTTCTTCGCTCAAAGTTACGTGCATGGAGGATACCGTTTGCGTATCACCACCAATATCACGTCTCACCCACTTGTCTGCAATCTTATTGGCTTCCTTATTCGATTCTAAATGACCGTCTAATAGGGGTACCGTATATTTTTCGGTCACAAAACCGGACAAATAACTGCTGTCAAAAGGTTGTAATTTTGTAAGGTCCCAGCGGGCGACCTTGGCAGGGATCACGCCATCACGTTGTTTTGATGCTTTGATGAGCGTATCATCCACAAAGCCATTCACACTCCCCGAAACCGGTGTCCATCGGGTTCGCCGTTCTTGTCGCATACGTGTAACCGATTTACCATTGACGGTGGTGGTATACGGGACACTTACATAATAATAGTCTCCCCGTTGGCCGGTATAGGTGGCGTGTAACTGCGCATCGAAGGTCCAATAAGGCGCGTACAAGCCTTTGGTGTTTTGAGGGTCTATAGCCGCTTTTTTTAAATTGTTGGGAGCAAACCACAAGCCATCTACCCACTTTTTAAAAATCTGGTGCGCTTTGTTTTGATTGATCTGAAAAGGTAGAACCGCGCCGGGCAAAATCCAGTCTTCCGAATACATATCTTCAACGATCAAGGGCATGCTGCAATAGACGCAATGGAGCGATTTGTAGTTTTCTTCTACATGCTGGTTGGCCCCGCAATTCTTGCAATGGAGCATGGTAATGCGCTCTGTATGTGAGGCTGCCCCCAATTGATCCAAGTATGGTTTGAGTTCTAACTCTTCAAAACCACTTTCAGCAGGTAGGATCTCTTGTATATGACCACAATATTCACATTTTAATTCGGTGGTGCCGGGGGCATACACCAATTCTGCTCCACAATTGATGCAGGATTTCTTAAGTTCCGATTTTTGTAAAGGAGTGTCTTGCATTTGCTTTTCAAACAATGCCTTCGCAACCTAAGGCTGCGAGAACAAAGATGATCATTATTGTCCCGGAAGTGGCGGCGGGGTATTTCCTCCTAAGAAGGCTTTTAATTCTTCTATTTCATTTAATGCAGCCCAGTTTTGCATGCCTTGTTTCCAAACAAGGGTATCCTTATTGACGGTTCGATTGGCGAACAATGTTTTGAGTTGTTCAAAACTTACCGGGCCTGCCTGTTGACCATTATGAGCATAAAAATATTGTACGGCGGCCGGCATCGGTGGCGGCATAGCGCCCCCTTGTTGCATGGGGGCTTGTTGCTGTCCGCCCATTTGCGGGTTCATCATGCCTCCCATTTGCTGTGCAAGAACGAAGCCCATGCCCATTCCCATTCCTGCTCCGGCGGTTCCACCTTCATTACTGGCAGCAGCTTCGATTGCTTTAGCCGTTTTAAATTTGGTCAATTTATCAAGATCCAGTTTGTCAATACGGCTGTATTCAAAGATCTCTTTTTTGAGATCTTCGGGCATGGAGACATTCTCGATGTAGAATTTTTCTAAAGAAATCCCTACACTCATAAACTCCGGTTGCATCACTTCCTTACATGTTTCGGACAGTTCTGTTGTATTTGCCGCATACAGCTCAATGGGCAGATTGGCCTGACCCACTGTGTCGGTAAAACGAGTCGCGATCAAACTTTTTAAATGTTCATTGATCTCAAAATTGGTGAAGTTATTGTCGGTACCCACAATATCCACAATAAATTTACCGGCATCATCGATACGGAAAGCATAGGTTCCAAACGCACGGATCTCCACCAGTCCGAAGCGTTCGTCTTGAAGTGTGATAGGGTTCTTAGTACCCCATTTCTCGTCGGTGAAAAGGTGAGTATTCACAAAATAGACTTCTGCCTTGAACGGGCTGTCAAAACCGTATTTCCAGCCTTTAAGGGTGGTAAGGATAGGGAGGTTTTGCGTATTCAATGTGTAGGTGCCGGGTTTAAAAACATCGGCAAGTTGCCCTTCGTTCACAAATACGGCGGTTTGTCCCTCGCGTACTATAAGCTTGGCGTTGTTCTTTATTTCGTTCTGGTAGCGTTCAAACCGATGGCAAATGGTGTCATCGCTATAATCCAGCCACTCGATGATATCAATGAATTCGTGACTTAGTTTTTCTTTGATCTTGTCAAAAATGCCCATGAGAGTGTCGCTTTTAAAGTTGGTGATTAAAGATAGGAAATTTCAATACAACAAAAGTTAACTGTACTTTACCTTCCGAAGGATTCGAACTGTTTCCTTAAACGATTGGTATACATTTCCTTTAATTTGTTTCAAATAATCTTTGGCTTCGTATAATTTTTCTTTTGCTTCTGAAAAATCGTTGAGATAACAAATGAGATAAGTGGCCGGAAGATTCTGTAGATCTTTTTCTTCGGAAGGGGATAAAGGTACCTTTTTCTGAAGCTTCCGAAGCAAGGCATTATTCGCATTATAGATATGAAACAAGGTCTTTTTGTTAAATCGAGGAGGTTCAAAAATGAGCTTGGAATCGATTTGGTGAGAGCCGTTTTCCTTAAACGTTATGGTCACTTCCTCCAAAGGATAGTATTTAAACTGATTGTTCAAACCTAAGTGAACATACTCTGTAATTTTGAACTCACTTTCGGAATAGGCGATACTCACTTCATCCAACGCTGAATAGAACAGCCGAACTTGCTCGTTGATAAGTTCAATGTCTACTCTCGAATAGTAGGTATTTTCTTTTACTTGTTTGGTATATCCTGCCCAACACACCACAAAGAGCTCTTTAAATACTTTGTAATGCGACTCCAAGTCGGCATGCCGATGGTTAATGAAATCTATTACCCCATCCAGTGTAAGTTGGATGTTGTTTTGTGCATTGGTCTCGATGGATGCGACAATCTCCGAATTCACGTCTTCGATCACGATGTCAAAATTTTTGGGCATCGAGATACTACCATCACGTAAAAAAATAGATCCGCCCCAATACTTCCAAATATTCTTGCGAAGTGAAGTAATTTTCCCATTGGGGCGTATCGTGACCAATCCAACCACTTTGCCATCCGGGAGATGTGGGAACGCAACATTTTCGTAGACAATTAGAGGAGCATGCGTTAGGTATGCATTTACCAAATTTTGGATCTTACTGTCATCAAAAAAATCCACCCCACGTATCTCGTTCGTCTCGTCCTCCACCCCGATTACGATGTATGAATTATTCTTGGGGTTGCTGTTGCTCAATGCACAAATGTGTTTTAAGAATTTCGCTTTTCCTTCTTTGCTTCCCAGATCAATGCTACGCTTCTTGTCATAAAAACTGCTCTCATCGTTGTGAGCAAGTAAATTTTTAATCAAGAGGCGCTTGTTGATCATTTGGAGTTCGATTTGTGATAACGGGAGCTATGATTCAATCTTCACCTTTTATTAACGATCGTACTGCTTGCTTGGTCTAAACACATTACAGTAAGGTCTGCAATGTTAACGTGAGGAGGGCGGGTGACGGCAAACCAGATTACCTCTGCAATGTCTTTGGCTTGTAAAGGTGTAAATCCTTTGTACACGTTTTCAGCACGGGACGTATCTCCTTTAAACCGTACTTCGCTGAATTCGGTTGCAACCAAACCCGGATTGACAACTCCTACCTTTATTCCTGTGCCATTAAGGTCCAGCCGCATCCCTTGATTGATAGCATCCACGGCATGTTTACTTGCACAATACACATTTCCTTTGGGATACACCTCCTTCCCGGCCGTTGATCCAATATTTATAATGTGTCCTTGCTTGCGTTCCAACATCTTTGGAAGTACCGCCTTGCTTACATATAACAACCCTTTTACATTGATATCCAACATAGCATCCCAATCGGAAGTCGAACCCTCTTGAATTGGATCCAAACCATGTGCATTTCCTGCATTATTAATAAGAATATCTATTTCTGAAAAAGCATCGGGAAGCGATCCTAAAAGGTCGAAGACCGTCTTTTTGTCCCGTACATCAAAGGACAGGGTATGGATCTGTGTATACTCATTCAACTCGGCGGCGATCTTCTGCAAACGTTCTTGGCGTCGGCCACAAAGAATAAGCTTAATGTTGTGTTGAGCGAAAAGCTGAGCGGTCGCAAGACCAATTCCGGAAGTGGCTCCCGTGATAAGTGCTGTTCTCTGTTGCATGTTCAATTTTTCCCTAAATGTAAAGGTTCTTTAACATTTTATAAAGTTAATTGACAGTTAAATGCGTAGTTAATCATTGTTAACTATCATTCTATAAAGACAGACTGTGATTAATTTTATAATAGTGTTGTCATTAAAACAATTTTTAAAATGATTCGACACCATTTAGAACCTAAAAAATAAGCCATGAAATTTATATTCAATTTAATAGCACTCACATTTATTGTTGTTGCAGTAAATGTATTCGATTTTGCAAAAAGTGAATTTTCTTCAGAAGAAGAAATTAAAAAGGAGCGGGATATCATAAATGAAGCAGACGCTCCTACAGACGGCGCCATCTTGGGAAGTATTATTGCACCTAACGCTCAGGTGGTTATAAAGGGTTCTAACGGAGAAGAGAAAATTATTGGAATGGCCGATTCCAACGGGGAATTCTTTATTAACGGATTTGACGCGGGTATCTACGATATCATAATAAAAGCCCTCTCAAAAGACGATGTAAAGACCTATACCTTTGAAGATGTTGAAATTCGTACGGGAGAAGTTACAGCGCTCGGCACCGTAACCCTAGAATAATAACAGAAACCTAATAAGGAGAAGGGGAAATAAGATATTTCCCCTTTTTTTATTTTAACCAATTATTAACAGGATTTTTCTAGAGAAATCTCCAATTTGCGTGGTTGTTAGAAACCAGATATATACCGATAGATTTTTGAGTATGGAACAAACAAATACTGCCATGGATATTGGCGCGTTGAATGAAAAGATTGAGAAAGAAAGTGCTTTTGTCGATATCCTGTCCTTAGAGATCAACAAAGTTATTATAGGTCAAAAACACATGGTGGAGCGTTTGCTCATTGGCTTATTGGGCCAAGGTCATATCTTGTTGGAAGGAGTACCCGGTTTGGCAAAAACACTGGCTATTAACACCTTGTCCAAAGCTGTCCACGGAACCTTCAGTAGAATTCAATTCACTCCCGATCTTCTTCCTGCCGATGTGGTTGGAACCTTGATCTACAATATGAAGCTTAACGACTTCAGTATAAAAAAGGGGCCCATTTTTGCCAATTTTGTACTTGCCGATGAGATCAACCGAGCTCCGGCCAAAGTGCAATCGGCTTTATTGGAAGCCATGCAAGAAAAACAGGTGACCATAGGCGAGACCACTTTCACATTAGACCGTCCATTTTTGGTCATGGCGACGCAAAACCCCATTGAGCAGGAAGGAACCTATCCCTTACCCGAAGCACAAGTAGACAGATTCATGTTGAAAACGGTCATAAAATACCCTCAAATTGGTGAGGAACAACGTATCATTCGACAAAACCTGCAAGAGGGATACGAAACTATTAACCCGGTGGTAACGCTCGACCAGATTAAAAGAGCTCAAGCGGCCGTTCGTGAGGTATATATGGATGAAAAGATTGAAAAATATATCTTGGATATCATCTTTGCTACCCGAACTCCGGAGCAATATCGTTTGTCCGATCTAAAACCGCTCATCAGTTTTGGCGCTTCACCTCGGGGTAGTATTAATTTGGCCATGGCTGCCAAATGTTATGCGTTTATCAAGAGACGAGGATATGTCATCCCGGAAGATGTTCGTGCCGTTGTGCACGATGTATTGCGTCACCGTATAGGAATTACCTATGAGGCAGAAGCAGAGAATATCACTTCGGAAGATATTATCAATAAGATCGTTAACGAGATCGAAGTACCCTAACAGGTTTTAGCATCGAACTTCCGCAGGCAGTTTTACCAATTGCTATTCTGTGATGGATCATAGCACTACCAATCAGCAGCTCCAACCGCTTACGAAAGAAAATGGATACGAAAGAACTTCTTAAGAAAGTACGAAAGATCGAGATCAAAACGCGTCGCCTAAGCGATCACGTTTTTGGTGGCGAGTATCACAGTACCTTTAAAGGGCGCGGGATGACCTTTAGTGAAGTGCGGCAGTACCAATTTGGAGATGATGTGCGTAACATCGACTGGAATGTAACGGCGCGTTACAACGAACCCTTTGTAAAAGTGTTTGAAGAGGAGCGTGAACTCACCATGATGCTATTGGCAGATATAAGCGGTTCTGAATTCTTCGGAACGGACACTCAGTTTAAGAATGAGATCGTTACCGAAATCGCTGCTACGCTTGCTTTTTCGGCCATGCAGAACAATGACAAGATAGGACTTATTCTGTTTTCAGATACTATAGAGTTATTCATCCCTCCCAAAAAGGGAAAATCGCATGTACTGCGCATTATCAGGGAACTATTGGAGTACAAACCTCAAAGCAAAAAAACCGACCTCGCTCAAGCACTTAAATACCTAACCAATGTGATGAAAAAAAAGGCCATTGTTTTTGTCCTCTCAGACTTCATTACAGACGATTACAAGGACACCTTAAAAATTGTTGCAGGCAAACACGATGTTACGGGAATACGTATCTACGATAAACATGAGGAGTCCATCCCTAATTTAGGAATGGTAAATATGCGAGACGAAGAGACCGGAGAATATCTTATGGTGAATACGGCTTCTAAAGCCGTTCGAAACTCGTATTACGCTTTTTACAGGGATCGGGTCGCCTATTTCGAAGATGCCTTTCTGAAAAGCGGCGCAGGTGCTTTGAGTTGTAGGGTAGATGAAAGTTATGTAAAGAAATTATTAGGCTATTTTAAGCGACGTTAAATGAGAAGAAGCGTGTTTCATATAAAGCATACATTACTCCAAAGCATTTTTTGGCTACTCTTATGTTCCCTTTTATGGATCCCGGCACAACATGCTTCAGCTCAAGTTCGATCTTCTATAGACAGCACCGCTATTAAAATAGGAGAAGAGATCCAGTACACTATAGAAGTGGTCACAGATACAACCGATCTGGTCGTATTTCCCGAAGGACAAACCTTCCTTCCCTTGGAGGTGATCGAATCGTACAAGATCGACACCACTTATGAACAGGCAAAATACAGACTCATCAAAAAGTACGGACTCACTCAGTTCGATTCGGGGTCGTATACCATACCCCCTCAGCGAGTGGTCATCAATGAGCAGATAGCAGCAACCGATTCACTTCGGGTTGAGGTGCGCGATGTGGCCGTTGATACTACCTTGCAAAAGATGTTTGACATCAAACCGGCCATGGACGTAGCAGATCCGCCGTACGATTTCCTGAAAATGTTGTATTGGCTCCTTCCATTATTACTGCTATTAGCCGTTTTGGGTTATGTGTTATTCCGAAGAAAACAAAAAAGGGAAGCCGAAGAGAAGCAACTTCCTCCGTACGAAGAGGCTATTGTAGCTTTAAAAGCATTGGACCATTCAGACCTGCTGAAACAAAACAGATCTAAGGAATACTATTCCCAACTTACCGAGATCGTTAAACGGTATCTCGACAGGGAAGTGGACGATGCGGCCCTTGAAAGCACAAGTGACGAATTAATTGCGCGACTTCAGCTACACAAGGACGCAGGACATTTTGATTTCGACACCGAAACTATCCAACATCTGGACGATGTATTAAAACGCGCCGATCTTGTAAAGTTTGCGAAGATGCAGCAAGCCACCGAACAAGCGGAGACCGACAGGAAGACGATAGAATCCATCATTACCGAGACCCATGAGGTGATCCCCGAACCTTCTGAAGAAGAACTACTGCGCAATGAAGCCTATGCAGAGGCCGCTCGAAAAGCAGCGAGATCCAGAAAGAGAAAGCGACTCATTGGAATTGTTATCATGGTTGCTTTAGTTACCATAACGGTCAATGGAGTTACCCAAGGATGGGGAACTATGTGGGAAAACCTGTTTGGTTCCGAGATGAGCGAACTCGCAAACGGTCGTTGGATAAAAAGTGAATATGGTAATCCGACGGTGATCATAGAAACCCCGGATGTGCTCATTAGAAAGGAAATTCCCATCCCGGAGGAAGTAAAAGAAGTGGTACTTTCTTCTCAGTATTTTGAGTTTGGTTCTAAAGACACGTTCTACGTGTCGGTTAACACAAACACCTATAACTCAAAGATGATGCAGGATGAGGATATGGACCTGGATGTAGCCTTAGAAGGCGGCTTAAAAGGAATTGAAGCCTTAGGTGGGATCAACATTGTCACTAAGACTGAAGAATTCTCTACAGATAAGGGTATCTCGGGTCTCAAAGCGTATGGAGAATTTGAGTTGTCCGACAATAAGAATAAGAAAATAGAATATGAGATGCTCTTGTTCAAACAGAACAATGGCCTGCAGATCATTACAATCATTTATGAGAAAGACCTTACCTATGCGGAGGAGATGAAAGAACGCATTATACGATCGGTAGAACTAGAAATATTGGAGGGAGCGTCATGATGGGAAGTAATTTTGAGTTTGTAAATCCGCAGTTCTTTTGGCTTTTATTACTACTGCCTTTATTGACAGGATGGTACCTGTGGAAACGGAGACAGCAAAATGCAGCCTTGCATATTTCAAGTATTAAAGGATTCAAAACAAAGAAGAATTGGTTTGCAAGACTACGACCGCTGCTTTTTATTCTTAGGATGATCGCACTGGCTGCTATCATTGTTGCTATGGCCCGCCCGAGAACGGTTGACGAATCTACCCGAATTAAGACCACCAAGGGGATTGACATTGTCATAGCGATCGATGTTTCAGCAAGTATGTTGGCAAGGGATCTGCGTCCCAATCGGTTGGAAGCGTTGAAAACAGTAGCAGCTCGATTTATCAATGACCGTCCTAATGATCGTATAGGTTTGGTGGAGTATGCGGGTGAAAGCTTTACAAAAACTCCGTTAACCAGTGACAAGAGTATTGTTCTTTCGTCTTTAGGCAGCATAAAGTACAATACCATAATAGAAGGCGGTACGGCTATTGGAATGGGACTGGGAACCGCGGTGAACCGCTTAAAGGACAGCCGCGCGAAAAGTAAGGTCATTATTTTACTTACCGATGGCGTGAACAACAGCGGTGTGATCGACCCTAAGATCGCTAGCGAGTTGGCTGTTGAATTTGGCATTAAGGTGTATACCATTGGATTGGGAACCAACGGGATGGCTCAGTCACCTATAGGGATTCGACCGGATGGGAGCTTCCAGTACGGGAGTGTACAGGTGGAGATCGATGAAGAACTTTTAAAGGAGATAGCAGCAACTACGGGAGGGCAGTATTTTAGAGCAACAAGCACATCCAAACTGGAAGAGATCTATGAAGAGATCAATAAATTAGAAAAGACCGATATTGAAGAATTTAAGTACCGCAATTACGACGAAAAATTTAGACCCTTGGCCCTCTTAGCCTTTGGACTGCTGTTTTTTGAGCAGTTATTGCGTTACACCCTATTCCGAAGTTTTATTTAAATGAAAAGATAGTGTATCAATTAGACGCATCCGCATACTTTTATTTGCTAGCCGCCATTCCGGTGGTGGTCCTGCTATTTTTGTTGGTGCTTTTATGGAAGCGAAACACACAGCGAAAATTTGCAGATCCGGAATTGCTGCAAAAATTGAGTCCGAACAAATCAGTATTCAAATCGGTGTTGAAAGTACTTATGGTTTGTTTAGCCCTTGTTTGCCTTAGCTTTGCTTTGGTAAACCCTAAGATAGGCACCAAACTGGAAACAGTAAAACGAGAAGGGGTAGATGTGGTCTTTGCATTGGACGTTTCCAAAAGTATGTTGGCGGAGGACATTGCGCCCAACCGATTGGAAAAATCAAAACAATTGGTCACGCAGATCATCAATAGTTTAGCAGGCGATCGCATCGGGATCATCGGTTACGCCGGAAGCGCTTTTCCACAAGTGCCCATCACAACCGATTTCTCATCGGCAAAACTTTTCTTATCCTCCATGAATACCGATATGGTCTCTTCACTGGGAACTGCCATCAACGAAGCGATCCAAATGGCGCAGACCTACTATAATGATGAGGAACAGACCAATCGAGTGCTCTTTATAATTAGCGATGGCGAAGATCACGAAGGCAATGTGACCGGAATCGCGGAAGAAGCCGCAGCCATGGGGATTCGAATCTATACTATTGGCGTGGGAACCGTGGAAGGCGGTCCCATCCCAATCAAAAGAAACGGAACCTTACAGTATTATAAACGGGATGAGAATAACGAACAGGTGATTACCAGATTAGGCGAAGCAACCCTAAAGGAGATTGCTGCTGAGGCAGACGGAGCATATATTGACGGCAGCAACACGAAAGAAGTGGTTGACACAGTGACAGCTATTCTCAACGGAATGGACAAAAAAGAATTTGAAGCCAAGCAGTTCACTGATTTCAGAGACCAATTTCAGTGGTTTTTGGGAGGGGCATTATTTTTGCTTGTATTGGACATACTATTCCTAGAGCGTAAAACAGCATGGGTTCGAAAACTGAATTTATTCAATGAAAAGAAGTCCTAAAATAACAAGAACTATGTTTTTTTCTGAAAAAGCAGCTGCGCGTAGCCTGTTCTTTTTCTTCGGAATGTTTTTCATCACAGCGTACGGTGTAGCGCAAGAAGATAAAGAGCAGCAAAAGCTGATTCGAAAGTCACAGGAATACCTAAGCGAAGCTTCAGAAAATATGAATAACGATAATTTCCCAATGGCCGAAGCAGATTATCGCAAAGCGATCGCTCTAAATCCGGTGGACGAGACAGGGAAATACAACTTGGGCAATGCCTATTACAACAAAACCCTCAATGCCGAGGCTATGAACCGCTTCAAGCAAGCGGCATCGGCAGCAACGACCAAACCCGAAAAACACAAAGCGTTCCATAATTTGGGGAATACTTTTATGAACGCCAAACAATACAAGGAAGCGGTGGAAGCGTATAAAAATGCGCTGCGTAATAATCCTACCGATGATGAGACACGCTATAATTTGGCATTGGCAAAAAAGATGCTTGAGGAAGAACAAAAGAACGGAGGCGGGGATGACGATAACAAAGAAGAGAATAAGGAAGAGCAGGACCAAGAGAATAACGAAAATAAGGATGATCAAGGGAAGGATCAAGAAGGAGACGACAGCGACGATAAGAAGGAGCAGGACAAAGGGGACCAAGAAGACGAGAACATGGAAGGAGAGGATAAGGAGGACAAAGGAAAACCTGAACAACCTAAGGATGGCGAAGGAGAAAAGGAACAGCCAAAACAACAACAACCGGTGCCCGGTCAACTATCTCCTCAGCAAATTAAGAATTTGTTAGAAGCAATGAACAACGAGGAGAAAAAGGTTCAGGACAAGATCAATGCAACGAAACAAAAGGGAGCTAAAGTAAAATCGAATAAAGATTGGTAGTGGTCATGAGCAAGAAGTGTGTATACATATTCTTTTTACTATTGGGCTGCGGAATGCTTCAGGCGCAGGTCCAATTTGAGACCAAGGTAAGTAAGACACGCCTTGGAATCAATGAACGTCTTCGTGTGGATTTTGAGATGAATCAGGATGGGGATAATTTCAACCCGCCCGATTTTCAAGGGTTCCGAGTAGTAGGAGGTCCTAATCAGGCGATTAGCAATTCCTATATTAATGGAAAAAGAAGCTACTCTAAGACCTACTCGTATTTCTTGTCACCGCAATCCAAAGGAACCTTTACCATAGGGCAAGCCACGATAGAAATAGAAGGAGCGACCTATAAAACGACCCCGGTGCGGGTAGAAGTAACAAGCGCGGTAGAAGTACCGAAGGACGGTAATAACGCCGAATACGTAGCCAGTGAAAATGTCCATTTGGTCGCGGAGGTGAGTAATTCCAATCCCTATCTCAATGAAGCGATCACGGTAACATATAAGATGTATGTCTCTCACGACGTAAGCATCACTAGCAGTTGGCGGGAGATCGACACGCCTAAGTACGCCGATTTTTGGAGTCAGAATATCGATAATCAAGGGAATTTCAAGATTTATGAAGGGAAGTACGAAGGAAAGGATTATCGCTATGTTATTTTGCGAACAACCGTCCTATATCCTCAAAAAACTGGGAAACTCGATATCGAACCGCTAACATTAGACGTACCAATAGACGTACAAAGTAACAGGCGTGACCTTTTTGGACGTCGGTTGATGACACGTGTTAATAAGACCATCTCTGCCGGAAACCGAACGATTAACGTGAAGCCGTTGCCTCTTGAGGGACGCCCAGATACCTTTACCGGTGCCGTGGGTTCCTATAGCTTTGACGTGAGCACTAACAAAACGACTTTAGATGCTACCGAATCTTTGGAACTTACTGTAAAAGTTTCGGGAGAAGGAAATATCAAGTTGTTCGATTTTCCGGGCGTGAAACTTCCATCTGCCTTAGAAGTTTACGAGCCGGAACGTTCGGAAAACGTACGGACCACCGCTTCGGGCATGAGTGGTAGTATTAGTGAGATCTATACGGTCGTTCCGCAATTTAAAGGCAATTATCCCATTCGTCCTATTTCTTTTTCATATTTCGATCCGAAGACGCAGCGGTATACCACGCTTTCTTCCGAAGAGATCGTTCTGAATGTAGAAAATGGACCGCTCACTGCCGGTGGTGACACACCTTCTGAGGTGAACAATGGAAAAAAACCCGTGGTGCTTTCCAAAGAACAGTTTAAGTACATACAGCTGTCTACGAATTTGCAACCCATGAGCGAGCCTCCCTATTTTAAATCGTTGTTATTCTGGCTGCTGCTGGGAGGTCCCTTGTTGCTGATACCCATTTTTATACTAATAGGCAAACGGCGCAGTGCACGTTTGCAGGATGTAGAGGGGAATCGTCTGCGCAAAGCAGATCGTCTGGCTAAAAAATACCTGGCTGAAGCAAAAAGACACATGCAGGATAAAGCTGTCTTTTATGAAGCTATGGAACGTGCACTCCATAATTACTTAAAAGCAAAACTGAACATTGAGACTGCCGAGATGTCCAAAGACAGGATCGCAGAATTGCTAGAGGAACGAAATGTTTCAGGAGCAACCATTTCCAGCTTCAGGGAATTACTTACAAGTTGTGAGTTTGCACGCTATACTCCCGCTTCCAGTGGCACAATAAAGCAAGACTACAATAAGGCGGTGGAAACACTTTCAGAAATTGATAAACAAATTCAGTAAGGAGCGCACCCATGAAAAAGATTCTAATAATTTTTACGGCACTACTCTCAATCTCGGGCTTGACTCAAAACGATGCTTTGTTTGAACAAGGGAAAGAACTGTATAAGGCAGAGAAGTATCAAGACGCTGTGGATGCCTGGATGAAGATACTTGAGAGCGAGCAACATTCGGCGGCACTTTACTTTAACATTGCGAATGCACATTACAAGCTTAACAACATAGGTCCCAGTGTCTATTATTACGAGAAAGCACTTCAGTTAGACCCCAATGACAGTGATATTAAGAACAACCTCGCCTTTGCCGAAAATGCAAGGATCGATGTCATAGAGCCATTGCCTCAAACGCTTTTTAAGCGCTGGTACCAGCGTATTGCAGGAATTATGACCTTTGACGGGTGGGCCGTAACCGCTACCGTTTTTTCTACACTCTTTGTGCTGTTATTCCTTGGGTATTATTTTTCGGTTTCCGAGCGGAGAAAACGCATTCTCTTCACTGCCGCTATTATAAGTATTTGTGTGGCACTTGCAACTATGGTATTGGCCTTCAAGACGTACGATGATGCACAGCGATACCGCCCTGCCATTATTTTTGCTGAAGAAACCGAGGTGCGAAGTGAACCTACCATGGGAAGTGAAACGGCTTTCTTGCTTCATGAAGGAACAAAAGTAATGATCCGGGACCGGGAAGGTGAATGGTACCGAATCTCATTAGCCGACGGTAAAGATGGATGGATTCCCGCTTCCGAATTGAAGGAACTCTAAGTTTAGGCTTCAGGAAGCGATGCTTCTTCTTGCTCGGTCTCATACCGGTCTACTTCCCTTAAAATATGCGGAAGCACCATAGGCGCCAAGGATGCGATGGGTTCATATAAAACCGATTCTGCTTTGCGTTCTTCAGAGATCACATATCCGCTTAGACCGGATGATGCATTTACAAACATAAAGACAACGCTTAAAATAAAAGCATAGGCTATCGTGCTAAACACGCCTCCCAACAGTTTATTGATGATTCCCAGCATGGCAAAATCGGCTATTCTAGTAAGGAACTTGCCGGCAAGGGAGATCACAAAAACGATTAAAAGAAATGTTACGGCGAATGCAGCCAATTGTGTTGTTTGCGCCCCCCAATCAAACCATCGTGCGATATGCGCCGCAGCATAGTCTGAAAAATACAAAGCACCATACACCCCTGCTACAATACCAACCAGCGATGCCAACGCCACAAACAGCCCTTTTTTAAATCCGGAGTAGAATCCCATTATTAAAATGATTCCTAAAATGATGTCAACTACATTCATATAAAGTATTTCGGTTAAAGATACAAAAACTGTTTCGCAAGAAATGTATCTTTGCAGCTGCAAAGGAATGGTAGCAACAGCATCCATGAAAAATAGTATATGGCGCGAGATGAAAAATTAAAGGAACGTTGGGAAGGAGTCGTCTCACTGCTTAGCAACCGCTTTGCCGATGGACAACCGCTGGATCTGGACGCCGTTATTTATTTGGTAGGAGTCCAGGAATTAGGTCAACTGCACCGAAAATTCAAAAAGGACGAAAAGCTCAACCTTATGCACATCGCTATCTGCAGGCTTTTGGAACCTTTCGGATATTATGAATTCGACTATTTCGACGAGCAAGGGTGGCCGCATTACAAGATCGTGGAACAATTACCACCTCTTAAAGCGGGAGAACAAAGTGTGTTGATGAAGGAAGCCATCGTTCAGTATTTTTTAGAAAAGGAAGTCATTGAATAGAAAATAAGTAGTTTTGCGCTGTTGAAGTATACGCACGATCATGATTGAAACGATAAAAAAACACATTGCCGAAGTAGAAAAATTTTCGGCGGCCAAAAAGGAAGAAATAGAGACGTTCCGAATTAAATACTTAGGAAAGAAAGGATTGCTCAACGAATTCTTTGCTGAGTTCAAGAATGTCCCCAACGACCAGAAAAAGGAATTCGGGCAGGTGATCAACACCTTGAAAACGGCAGCTCAAGATAAAGTGAACGCACTCAAGGCGACTTTGGAAGCTTCGGAAGAGACCGTTGGCGCGTACGGCGACCTTTCACGTCCGGGAGAGCCAATTGCCTTGGGATCACGTCATCCCATTTCCATTGTTAAGAACAAGATCATCGATATTTTCTCGCGCATTGGTTTTAATGTTTCTGAAGGACCCGAGATCGAGGACGACTGGCATAATTTCACGGCCTTAAATCTTCCTGAGTACCATCCCGCCCGCGATATGCAGGACACTTTTTTTATCCAAACAAACCCCGATGTGTTGTTGCGAACGCATACTTCTTCGGTACAGGTACGCTATATGGAGAACAACAAACCACCCATTCGAACCATCTCTCCGGGTCGTGTGTATCGCAATGAAGCCATTTCGGCACGCTCACACTGTTTCTTTCACCAAGTGGAAGGATTGTATGTGGATAAAGGTGTTAGTTTCGCCGATTTAAAACAGACCTTACAGTATTTCACTACGGAAATGTTTGGCAAATCGAAGATACGTTTGCGACCTTCCTATTTTCCGTTTACCGAACCCAGTGCCGAAGTAGACGTCTACTGGGGATTGGAGACCGAAACCGATTATAAGATGACCAAAGGAACCGGTTGGTTGGAGATCATGGGCTGTGGCATGGTAGACCCGAACGTGCTTGAAAACTGTGGGATCAATTCGAAGGAGTATTCCGGTTTTGCCTTTGGAATGGGGATCGACCGCATTGCATTGCTGCTTCACCAAATTCCTGATATTCGTATGTTCAGCGAGAACGATATTCGTTTTCTAGACCAATTTAAAAGTGCCGACTAACACCTTCACAACGTATCGTCAATGAAAAAGGATATCGATTTTCACGTCGCACAAAAGGTACAAATCGTTGCCGTTAAAGAATGGGACAAGGATTTCTTGGCACAGAACTGGAACGTCTATCTGCTAAATCTACGCGAGGATACCATAGAGACGGTTCTCGTACTGTCTCGAGGGAATAGCAGCGATAGAAAGACCTCAACCCTGCGACACGGTCTTGGAGACATGACGGGAAACACGGCATCGAAAGTAGAATTGATTACCGATGAGGTCCTTGGCTTTACCAACGAATACCTGGTCACCTTCTTTGCAGAAGGCAAGTTGTTTGAACGCTCCTTTACATTTCAACCCAATACCATTTCCGAAGCAAACACGACCAAGATCCCGTTGCTTGACGAAGATGGGGTTATTGCTTCTTAGGTTAGTTTTTCGGTGAGTTTCTGAAACACATTTTTAGGATTCTTATGCTCATAAAGAATACCGTATACGGCATTGATAATTGGGGTCTTCGCTTTTTTCTTCCCTTTGAGTTGGTTGAGGTTGTACGCACTTTTTGTGGCGTAATAGCCTTCGGCTACCATGCTCATTTCCATTTGAGCGCTCTTCACCGTGTATCCTTTTCCAATCATATTTCCGAACATTCGGTTGCGGCTAAAGACCGAATAGCCCGTCACCAAAAGATCCCCTAAGTACGCCGAATCATTGATGTCACGTTTCATTTTATGCACCTTCTTTACATACCGCTTCATCTCCCGTATGGCATTGCTCATCAGTACACTTTGAAAATTATCGCCATAACCCAAACCGTGGGCGATCCCGGCGGCGATCGCATAGATATTCTTGAGCATTGCCGCATATTCGGTACCGATCACATCGTCGCTGGTAGCACATTTTATATAATCACTGCTTAGATATTGCGCCACAATCTTTGCCTTCTCCTCATCGGCCGAAGCGATGGTCAAATACGAAAGTCGTTCCAACGCAACCTCTTCGGCGTGGCAGGGCCCCGTGATCACGCCAATGTTATGGAACGGTACGTTGAGGTGGGTGTTGAAATGATCGCCTACGATCAAACTGGTCTCGGGGACGATCCCTTTTATGGCTGAAAAAACCACCTTGTCTTCCAGAGAAACCGTTAGTTTTTCCAGTTCGCTGTGTAAAAAGGCCGAAGGGATCACAAAAATAAGGTAGTCGGCATAGGCAACCATCTCATTGATATCATTGCTCAACCGAAGCTGCTTCAAATTGAACTCTACAGAACTGAGATAATTGGGATTGTGCTGTTGCTTTTTAATGTGTTCCAGCGCATAGACACTTCGCATGTACCAGCCAACTTCCGTAAGGTTCTCACAGAGCATTTTCACGATGGCCGTGGCCCAGCTTCCGCCGCCAAAAACGGCAAATTTTGGTGTATTCGACATAGAGGGATTTTCAGTAATTCAAAAATAAGCAATAATAATGGATTGTATATGCCTGAAAAACAAGCAAATAGAATTTTGGCACAGCTTTTGGAATTCGCTTTAACGAATATTTAAATACAACGTTATGAAAAAACTTAAGATTGTACTCGGATTTATGATGCTGACCATCCTCTTTACATCGTGCTACACCGAAGTGATCGTAGAAGATCCTTATGTGGACGAAGTACCTTCCATAACGTTGGGCCAACTTGTTTCCTCTTATGAGTTATGGTATGTAGATATCGATAGAGCTACAGGGGGCAGCTATATTCCTTTTTTACAGAAAGCATTCACAGTATCCTTTCGAAACGGAACGCTCATGGCCAACAATAACTTAGTGGGTATTGGCGATCAAGGAAACGGATTTGGGATTCCTGTGGGGGATTACAATACCTTCGATTTTATTTTGGATATAGACCACGACTTGGACGGGTTCTATTCGTTTGATGTTACTCAATTGAGCAACAACGAGATCGAACTCTATTTTCCGCAACAGAATGTATCGTATGTATTGGTAGGGTATCAACGCAGTAACTTCGACTATAATGCATTATTCTATGATAACATTCATTATTTTCTGCAAGAATACGTGACGTGGGAGAAGACCTTCACCAGTGAGTACGGACAGCTTAACGAGTTCGACAATGAGAACTTTGTACAGTTCCTGCCCGGCGGCGGTGACGGAAACTTTAGAAGTTCGCAGGACCCCAGCGGAACGGATATAAACAACATTTACTGGGATTATACCGGTATCTATAATGTAGACGATGTGCCCAATGACCGTTACTTGAAATATTTAACATTGGATTATGATTATTTAGGCAATGAATACTTCGATCTGAACGTTATAGATGACAATACCATAGAACTGTTCCACGAGGCTTCGGGAACGCTGTATCGCTTTAGAGGCCGAGGGTATATTCAGTATAAAAATAAAGATGGGAAATTGCGAGAATCGAAGGCGACCATTGCCAAACAAATGAAGAAGATCAGCAAGTTCTAAAAGCACATTATTCCGCTACGGATTAAACAATTTTTTGGTTGGTTATTTAGTTGAGGCCACAGGCTGCGAGGCAGATCGCACGCAGCCTGCACGGCCAAAACCAACCCTGTGAAATTGAAACGTAATATTTGCCATGATTAATAAAAACCGCTCCACCGATAAGTACGGTGGGGCGGTTTTATTTATAAAAATTCATCTCATCCAAATAGGTCCAAACACTGTGCGGTAGCATGGGACGAATGTTCTTGCCGGCCTTGATGCCTTTGCGAATAAAGGTGGAGGAAAGCTCGATGATGGGCGCTGCAACCTTTGTAATGCGAGGGTGGTCTTCAAATGCTGTTGCAACGGTTCCTTCCGAAATCCTAGGATACACATACATCTTATGCCGCTCTAAGATAACCTCGTAGTTCTTCCATTTGTGGAATCCTTTTAGGTTGTCTTCTCCCATGATGAGACAAAATTGAGTCCCTGGAAATTTTTCTTCCAGATAGACCAGCGTATCCACGGTGTAATTGGGTTGCGGCAGGTCGAATTCGATGTTACTGGCTTTTAATTTCGGGTAGTCCTCAACAGCGATGCGCACCATGGCGAGTCGGTGGATATCATCCAGAAGCGTCTTCTTTTTTTTATGCGGATTGTGCGGCGTTACCACCAGCCATACCTCGTCAAGATCGCTAAATTCCACCATGTGATTGGCCAAAATAAGGTGCCCCACGTGAATAGGGTTGAACGTGCCAAAATACAAGCCGATGCGTTTTTCTGCGGTCATTCGTTTCCTTCGGAAGAAGGTGTTTTCTGAAGGAAATCGGCGACCAGATCGTGCGATTCCTTCAGTGCCTTCTTCAAATTGTTGTTTTCAATGATATAGTCGAATTGGGGTGCGGTAGCCAATTCTACCGAAGCTTTTGCAATGCGCATATTGATGCGCTCGTCGCTTTCGGTCTTTCGTTTTTTCAAACGGATCTTCAGCTCGTCGATACTTGGTGGCTTTACAAAGACAGCCAAGGTCTGCTCCGGAAACTTCTTTTTAATACGCAAACCACCTACTACATCAATATCAAAGATCACATTCTTTCCTTGTGCCCAGATACGTTCTACCTCACTTTTCAGTGTTCCGTAGAAATTATCACGATACACTTCTTCCCATTCCAAGAAATCTCCGTTCTTAATGTGTTGTTTGAAATCCTTCAGACTTATAAAATAATAATCCTCGCCGTGCACCTCGTCTCCTCGTGGGTCCCGCGATGTCGCCGACACCGAAAAATCCAAATTAAGGTCCTCTTGTTTCAGCAAGTATTGCACGATGGTTGTCTTTCCACTCCCCGAAGGCGCCGAAAAGACAATTAATTTACCTCCTTTTTTCATTACAATACGTTGAGGGCTTGTTCCTTTATTTTCTCCAGTTCATCCTTCATTTGCACGACCAATTGCTGCATAGGAGCGTAATTCGCCTTAGAGCCTATGGTATTGATCTCGCGCCCTATTTCCTGCGAGATAAAGCCCAGTTTCTTTCCGTTGGAATCGTGCGAACGAATGGTTTCGGTAAAGTAATCCAGATGATTCTTCAATCGCACTTTTTCTTCGGTGATATCGTACTTCTCCAAATAATAGATAAGTTCCTGCTCAAAACGATTTTCGTCCACACCTTCTTTCAGCTCGCTTACCGCCTTCCGAAGTCGTTCCCGTACGTTTTCAATACGCTCTCCATCCATGGCGATGATCGCCTCCAACAAGACCGAAATATTCTCGATACGTTGGATAAAATCTTTTTCCAACGCACGTCCTTCGTCACTTCGGTATGCGTTAATTCCAACCAACGCTTCATCGATAGCTTGAAGGATCGACTTATATTCTTCTTCGTCGATCTCATCCCGCTCGGTTTTAAGGGCATCGGGCATGCGAATGGCCATTTTCAATAGTTCCACCGGATCACCGTCTACTATATGAGCCAATTGCTTGATGTACTGTTTTACCACGGTCTCGTTCACTTCGGTATTGGTAGCCTCTCCCGTAATTTCAATGAATAGATTAAAATCTACCTTGCCCCGTGTGAGGGCACTCGATAACGTGTTACGCATATCTAACTCCTTTTCTCGATAGGATGAAGGAACCCGTACATTGAGGTCGAGGTTTTTGCTGTTCAACGATTTTATTTCAACCGTAATTTTTTTTGAAGGCAACTGGATTACAGATTTGCCGTAGCCGGTCATGGACTGGATCATAAAGTGTGTTTAAAGCTGCAAAGGTAATAATTTTAGGTGGGCGGTATAGGACTTCCAGCACTTAATGAGCACAGCGATTCAATTCCCCGCAAGAAATTGTAAGGCTCTCTTTTCACTGTAATACGTGTCATTGGTTTGGTGAAACCCCACATGTCCGCCATGTTCGGGGGTTTCCAGATAGATGTTACTGCTGTTGGAAGCAATTGCTTTTGGGTAGCAGTCCGGAGAAAGGAAGGTGTCGTTTTTAGCGTTGAGTATCAGAACAGGAAGCGATATCTTCGGAAGGAATTGCAGGCTGCTATTCTGCCGGTAGTAATCTTGGGCATCTTCAAAACCGTGAGCGGGAGCGGTGTATAGGTTGTCAAAATCGAGTAACGAACGGATCTTCTTAAGTTCTGAAACGGTCATCTTTTCCGGGAATTGAAGCATTTTAGCTTTGTACTTTTTTTTCAGATTATAGAGAAAGGAAGTTCGGTAGACCCAGTTGTAGAATCGGCTAAGGGATTCCAGAGATCCTTCTAGGCTTAAGGGCGTGGAAATGGCCACGCCTTTTCTTACTTGCTTCGGAAGGATTTCGCGTTCCCCCAAATATTTCAGCAAGAGATTTCCTCCCAAACTGAAACCGATAAGAGTGATCTCATGGTAGCGGTCTAATTCCAATATATGCTGTAGAACTGTATGAAGGTCTTGAGTGGTGCCAGCATTGTAGGAAGGATACAAGAGATTGGGAGCGCCGCTGCATCCTCGATAGTTCATGGCGGCCACATCCCATTCATTCTCAACGAGCATTTGGGCCTGCCCTTTCATATACGTACGCTGGGCATTTCCCTCCAGACCGTGTAATAATACGGCAACCTTAGCTGAGGTTTCTTTGGCGTAAGACCAATCAATATCCAAAAAATCCCCATCCGGAAGCCCGATGCGCTCTCGTTCCTGAGCCAGCTTTGGAGATGGGCGAAGCTTTGCCGAATAGATGGTAGAAAAATGACCATTTCTGAATAGACGAGGAGCAATGTACGAACTCTTTACTAATGGCATGGAAAGCACTAATTTTAACAGAATCTAAACAAAAGAGAGCAGTCTAGAAGGCGAAAGTAGGTTAAATTTGCAAAAAAAAGAATGATGTATACAAAAGAGTTTGAAGTGCGATGGAGCGATGTAGATGCGAACAGACATTTACGTAACAGTGCCTATATTGATTTTATGAGTCATACCCGAATGAGTTTCTTTTTAGAAAAAGGCTTCGGGCAGGTCCAATTGGCAAAAATGAACCTGGGTCCTGTGGCGTTGCATGAACACATGTATTATTTTAAAGAAGTATTTCCCGGGAAACCTGTGCGCGTATCATTGCAGCTGAAAGGAATTTCTGAAGACGGAATGTTTTTCGAGTTCCTGCATAATTTCTATGATACAGACGGAAGAAATTTGGCACGATGTGAAATGTTAGGAGCCTGGATCGATCTTTCTACTCGAAAACTAACGCAATTGCCTGAAGATCTCTTCCATTTTTTGGAAGGGTTGGATCACACGCACGATTTTAGGATTCTCACTAAAGAGGACACAAGAAAATATGGGCAAACTCCTGTAGATTTAGCGTTGCAAGATAAATAATCGGCATTATACGGTCCGAGGCTTCCGAGTAGACAGGAACACTCCAATAAAGATCAAAACGGCGGCAAGTCCGCGTAAGGGCGTTAGTGTATCAGATCCCGCAAGTACGGCGATAAATGCCGCCAATAACGGTTGTAAATAGATAAAGGCCCCAATGGTGGACGGACTCAATTGTTTCAACGCATAGATGTTGAAGAGATAGGTAAGCACCGTGGTACCAATTACCACAAAGGCCAATCGCCAGATCGAACTCCAGCCTAGTTCTCCCCAGGCTACATTTGTGAATTCATGGATGCCAATGGGGAGATTCATAATTACTGCGAACAAAAAGAACAACTTCATAAGGGTGATGGAGCTATACTTGGCCACCAAAGGTTTTACCAAGATAAGATATACCGAATAGGAGGCGGCATTGACTATAAACAACATATTTCCTAACGGAATGTTGGGAGCATTGGGCTGCGTTTTGAGTCCGAAGAGTATCAGCAACAGGGCACCGCCCAGCCCCAGACCTATCCCAACAGATTTAAGCCAAGTAATACGTTCTTTAAGAAAGATAGCCGAAAGCACCAACAACAACACCGGAGCCAGGGTGATCACCACGGAACTGTTTATAGGCGTAGACAGGCTTAATCCTTTAAAGAACATGAGCATGTTAAGCACCATCCCAAAAAAAGCACAGGCCACGATGCGAAACCAATCCCGGCGATCGACCTTTTCAGAAGGAACAAAAAGACTAAGTGCCCAAAATACCAAGGCTGCACCCAAAACACGAAGCAGAATAAACCCAAAGGGCGCTATTACATCGGGCATTAACCCTTTGGCGATGGTATGGTTGGCACCATAGATGGCACTGGCAGCTGTTGCCGCAAGTAAAGCAAGTACGCGTTTGTTCATCAATGTGTATGTACCGATTTTTTTGCTGCCGCTACGGTCTTTTTACTGTTCCCGATAAAAATTTGATCGTTGTTGACCAAAATAGGCCGTTTTAAGAAGGTGTAGTGTTCGAGCAACAGGTTCTTAAAATCCTCTTCAAGCAAACGTTCCTCTTTTAGGTTTCGCTCTTTGTAAAGTCGCGCCCGTTTACTAAAAAGGTCTTCATAGCTGCCCGCAAGATTGTACAGTTCTTCTAATTCTTCTTCGGTGATGCCTTGTGTTTTGATATCCTGTTTAATGAACGACTGCGGGAGTTCCAATTCATCGAGAATGCGTTTGCAGGTGTCACAGGAAGAGAGGTAATAGATCTTTTTCATGACTTGATTTGTAAATAAGTTTCGACTTCTTTTCTTGGAATTAATAATTCAATAGGACCGGCAGCATAGCTCGCAATGTCATATTGGTTGTAGCGCAGGATTATGTATTGTTCGCTTACCCCAATATGTTCTGGTAGCGCAAAGGTATCTTCTTTAAACCAAAAGCCGGTTGCGTTTATATTTTCTGACGTTGGGATGTCGTTCGCTTCACGAAACTTCTTTTCGGCGAAGGTCGTAAACCCGTCGAGATCTGCGAAGAGTGCTTCGGTATGAATTTCTGCTCCGGTCAATGGGTCGATGTGCATATAAATCGTGCTTCCATACCCATGGGCGCCTCCGGTGAACAAATAGTGTTTCAATTCGAAAGAGAGCAGATGAGAAGACCGGAAGGTTTCTGTCACCGAAACATTCGCAAAATAGGCGGCTCCCATATCAGGAAATTCGGCGCTGTGAATGCGGTACATTTTAATAAATTGAGTAATGGCTTCGGAAATGGTCCCGGCCGTGGGAGCTTCTTCGGGATCACCCAGATGCAACGCATTGATCACAAACGATGCTATTTTATAATTGATTTTTTCTGAAACTTCCTCGTTTCCCGAAATGACCACGTAATTGACGGTCACTTCCGGGCAAAAGGCATCGGTACATACGGCCACATCGGCTTCAGTGAGATTTTTCGAACTAACAGTAAGCACGACCTCTTCGGCACAACTAATACCGATAAGAAAAAGCAGTAAGATGACCAAAGATTTGTTATTCATTCGTTAAAAATACTATAGATTTATTTATCATAACGGAATCATGTACTTTTGTTTTTCAAAATTGAAATTTATGAAGTTTAATACCAAAACAATTCACGGAGGGCAGGAGCACGACAAGGCGTACGGAGCGGTCATGCCCCCCATTTATCAAACAACCACATACGCACAGTCTACCCCGGGAGGACATAAGGGGTTCGAGTATTCAAGAACTCACAACCCAACGCGTTCGGCTTTGGAGCGAGCGTTCGCCAGTTTGGAGAATGGCAATCACGGACTTGCTTTTGGAAGTGGTTTGGCAGCCATCGATGCAGTGATGAAATTGTTACAGCCCGGTGACGAGGTGATCTCAACCAACGATTTGTATGGAGGGAGTTATCGCTTGTTCAAAAAAGTATACGAGAATTTTGGCATCAAGTTTCATTTTATAGGAATGGAGAATGCCGAGCATATTGCAGATTATGTGAATGAGAACACCAAACTCATATGGGTCGAAACACCGACCAATCCCATGATGAACATTATCGACATTCAAGCGGCAGCTTCGATCGCAAAAAAGAATAACCTTTTATTAGCGGTAGACAATACCTTTGCCACGCCCTACCTACAGCGTCCTTTGGACCTTGGAGCCGATATCGTGATGCACAGTGCCACAAAGTATCTTGGAGGACATAGTGATGTGGTGATGGGTGCTTTGGTAGTGCGTGATCAAGATTTGGCAGATCGATTGTACTTTATTCAAAATGCCAGCGGTGCCATTTGCGGCCCTCAAGATAGTTTCTTGATGTTGCGCGGAATAAAAACTTTGCATGTACGTATGCAGCGCCACTGTGAGAACGGTAAAAAAGTAGCCGAATACCTAAAGAACCATCCAAAGATCGAAAAAGTATATTGGCCCGGATTTGAGAGTCACCCCAATCACAAGATTGCAAAAGAACAGATGGACGATTTTGGCGGAATGATCTCTTTTGTGACCAAAGGGAATAATTATGACGAGGCGATACGCATTGTGGAGAATTTAAAAATCTTTACACTGGCCGAAAGTTTGGGCGGTGTGGAAAGCTTATGCGGACATCCGGCGAGTATGACCCATGCCAGTATTCCTAAGGAGGAACGCGAAAAAACCGGTGTTGTCGATTCACTCATTCGGTTGAGCGTAGGGATTGAGGATGCCGATGATCTTATTGATGATTTAAAACAAGCTATAGGATAAGGTCAAGAAACACCCTTATTTAAAAAAGCCCCGAAACTTCGGGGCTTTTTAATTATTTTTTTATTAATCTAAGTAATAGATATAGCCAATATTGAGCCAGTAGATCCAATCGTTCGCTTTGTTTTCCGGAACCTCTACCACTTGGTTATTCTCGAAAGAAGGGTTCAAGCCATCTACCCAGTTGGAAAAATAGTATTGCCAACGGCTGTCGAGCATTAGATCGCTCAAAGGGGTTAATTTATATCGAATCCCCACGCTCATAACTACAGACCACGTTGAGTCACTTTCTTGCTGAAAAGAGTTAAAATATTTTCTTGGAGTAGTAATGGGTGTATTAAGGGGCCCCAGTTCACTGTACACTTCGGGGTCGTAGTTTACCCAATGCACTCCAAAACTGGCAAAGGGTGCAATCTTATAACCTCCGGCCGCAAAATCACGAATACTCAATGGGAAGTACTCTAATTGAGACCCAATATCAAAAACAGTGGTAGAACCTTTCATAGCCCGAAGCTGATCGGCAGTGATACTTGTTTTGTCCGGATCTACCCATTTTCCCAGGTGTTCAAGATTGGTTTTGTGATAATCAATTTCATTTCGTAACTTAAAATGGTCATTGAAATAGGTGTCTCGGGTATAACAATTACAATCTGCCCGGTATGAAAAGTTTAGGTAGTGTATCAAACCAACACCAAAACCTATATTCCCAGAATTGGTTTCGAAGTCGTTACGTTCTCCAAAGTCGGAGTAGAAGGCCACGGGGCCTGTAATGATCCCAACCTCGTGGGAGAAGCCAAATTGGCTGTAAACTTCCTGCTTACAAAGCATCAAGAAGAAAAATACCAACAGCAATATTCTGGTATTCATTATGTTTTCGGTTTAGATTGAGACGTAACAAATATATAAAAACATCTGTAACAGAGAAATATTCTATTGTTTTTTAGTGTATTCGCAAAAAAAGCGTTCGCTTTTTTGCTATATACATTATATTTGTTCCCTAAATAACGGAAATCTCGAAGATTAAGTATATTGAGTGGAAAGAACGTGATATTCAAGGAATAACGAGGCTCCTTATTTTAAACGATATTTTATAAATAGTAACAAATACAAGCAGATGAAACAAAGCATTAAAGACTTCATTTCCTACGTAGAAAAGTCCAATCCCAACGAGCCTGAATTTATGCAGGCCGTTACCGAAGTAGCCGAAACTGTTATTCCGTTCATTGAAGAGAACGAACAATACCAAAATAAGATGTTGCTGGAACGCATGGTAGAGCCGGAGCGTACTATTATCTTCCGCGTACCATGGACCGATGACAACGGTGATATTCAAGTAAACCGCGGGTATCGTGTCGAGTTCAACTCGGCTATTGGACCGTACAAAGGAGGGTTGCGCTTTCACCCGTCGGTGAATCTAAGTATACTAAAATTCCTTGGCTTCGAGCAAACCTTCAAGAACAGCCTTACCACACTTCCCATGGGTGGTGGAAAAGGGGGATCGGACTTTAATCCAAAAGGGAAAAGCGACAATGAAGTAATGCGTTTTTGCCAAAGCTTTATGACCGAATTGGCCCGTCATATTGGTCCGAATACCGATGTTCCTGCAGGAGATATTGGCGTAGGAGCAAGAGAGATCGGGTACATGTTTGGACAATACAAGCGCCTTCGAAATGAATTTACCGGAGTACTTACCGGAAAAGGGATGTCATACGGGGGTTCTTTGATCCGTCCTGAAGCAACAGGATACGGGAATGTATATTTTGCTAAGAATATGCTAGAAACACGAGGCGAAAGCTTTAAAGGGAAGACTGTCGTGATCTCCGGTTCCGGAAACGTAGCACAATATGCTGCCGAAAAAGCCATGCAATTTGGAGGAAAGGTGGTGACATTTTCAGATTCTGCAGGATATATTTATGATGAAGAAGGAATCAATACCGAAAAATTGGCCTTTGTCATGGAACTGAAGAATGTGAAGCGTGGTCGTATTAGTGAATACGTAGATAAGTATCCTTCAGCAAAATACCACGAAGGCAAACGCCCTTGGGATGTAACTTGTGACATCGCATTGCCGTGTGCCACTCAAAACGAATTGAACGAAGCTGAAGCGAAGACGCTGGTCAAGAATGGTTGTATTTGTGTGGGCGAAGGGGCAAACATGCCTTGTACACCGGAAGCTATTGCAGTGTTTCAGGATGCGAAAATCTTGTTCTCTCCCGGAAAAGCATCAAACGCGGGAGGTGTTTCCACTAGTGGATTGGAAATGTCACAGAACTCTTTGCGATTAAATTGGACCGCCAAAGAAGTAGACGAACGTTTACACGCTATCATGAACGATATTCACGCTGCTTGTGTAAAATACGGAAAAGATGGTGATGGGTATGTAGACTATGTAAAAGGAGCTAACGTCGCCGGGTTTGTGAAAGTTGCCGACGCAATGCTTGCGCAAGGCGTTGTTTAAGGGACAGCAAAATTTTTAAAAAGAATTAATTCTCTTTCAACATACTCAAAAAAGGCTGTCTTTTTAGACAGCCTTTTTCATTCCAATCCTGCAATAAATAGTATTTTAGCATGTTATACTATCTGAAAAAACATTGCCATCTATGAAGTTTTTTGCTTTTCTCTTTCTCATTCTATTTTCCGCAGTATGCACAGCGCAAAATTTTGAAGATCAGTGGGAAGGATATTTTTCGTATGCTTCTGTGATTGGAATTTCACAAGGAAACGGTAAGATCTATGCCGCAGCAGAAAATTCTGTATTCCTCTATGATCTAGGCTCTCAGGAGCTGCAAACCATTTCTAGCGTCAACGGACTTTCTGCCGAAGCGATCTCAACGATCTATTACAGCGAGAGTTTTGGCGTTCTGGTAGTTGGGTATGAAACAGGTCTTATCGAAATTGTGATCGACGGAGAAGAGAATGTACTTTCGGTGGTAGATATTCTCGACAAGCAAACCATTCCGCCTAACAAGAAGCGGATCAATCATTTTAATGAACACGAAGGGAACCTCTACATTGCAGCCGATTTTGGCATATCGGTTTTCGACCTGAGCGCCTTGGAATTTGGAGACAGCTACTTCATTGGGCCGCTGGGAACCCAGATAGATATCAATCAAACTACGGTGGTGGATGATTTTATCTATGCTTCTTCATCGCAGGGAGGCGTGTTACGAGCTCTGGTTGACAATCCGGATCTTATCGATTATGAAGAATGGTCAACAGCTATTAGTGGTTTCCATCGCGGGGTACAAGGATTAGGTGACAAGGTATATACGCTTCGGAATGATAATGCTATACTGGAACTTTTTCCCGGTGGTGGTTTTGTAAATGTGGGGAGCTTCAATGAAACCGTGGTCGGTTTCTACACCGTAGAGAATCTTTTGACGATCACTACCGCCAATACGATTCAAACCTACGCACCTGGTTTTGTGCAACAGGCGTTTGTCAATACTGTCTCTGGATTCGAATATGAACTACAGTCAGGAATTGCAGTTGACAACAACTTTTATATGGGAACAACGGAAATTGGGATGCTCCAAGTGCCCTTTGGGACGAATAGTGCAGAACAAATATTGCCCAATGGCCCTCTCTTAAATCGGCCTTTTGCATTGGACGTCACACCCGGCCAAGTATGGGTCGTTTATGGAGATATTGATGTAAGCTACAATCCTTTTCCCAGAACTCGACGGGGTATTAGCAACCTACGGGAAGAAGAATGGACCAATATTCCCTATGAGGACTTGTCTGCTGCGGTGAATGGAGAGATCAATGACTTGGTTGAAGTGACCATCAACCCTACTAATACCGATGAAGCTTGGATATCATCGTTCGAGAGAGGACTGTTGAAAATAACAGGACTCGACGATTTTTTGCTTTACAATCAGAATAACAGCCCCTTAGCGGAAGTGTTTGTCCCTCCAAACAATGATAACGCCGGAATACGCATCTATGGTTCCGATTTTGACCGAAGCGGAAATCTGTGGACGCTACAGTCTTTCACAGATGACGCATTAATAAAAGTCTCCCCGGGAGGACAGTTTCAAATTATAGATGTCTCAACCATTGTCGACGGCGACAGTGAGGTAGGCTTTAGCGACCTTAAAATAAGCAGAGAAGGCTATGTGTTTTTCGGTGCATCAAAAACCGGATTGATAGGCTATAATCCGGCGAACGGACAGTTCAATAGCATTAGTGATGATGTAGGAAACGGAAACTTAGTGAGCACCGATATTCGTAGCCTTGCATTCGATAATCAGAATCGACTGTGGATAGGTTCCACACGGGGGCTTCGTGTTCTGTTCAGTGTTGGGAACTTTTTCAATGACGAGGCAAACAATGATGCACAACCCATTATCTTTTTGGAGGATGGCGTTCCGCAGGAACTTTTATTTCAGCAATCCATTACAGATATCGAAGTGGATGGCTCAAATAATAAATGGATCGCCACCAGTACTACCGGTGTATTCTATCTATCGGCGAATGGCCAAGAAACCTTGCTGCGCTTCACTAAAGATAACTCTCCCCTTCCTTCCAACGGGGTACAAGACATCGCTATCGATCCTGTGGACGGGACAGTATATTTCGCGACAACCAATGGGTTGGTTGCCTATAAAGGTACGTCTACGGCTCCTCGTGATACTCTGGAAGAGGTATACGTATTTCCAAATCCTGTGCGGCCCGGCTTTAATGGCAATGTTACCATCGACGGACTCACTGCACGCGCCAATGTGAAGATCACCGATATTGAAGGTAACTTGGTATATGAAGATACCAGTGAAGGAGGAAGCATTCAATGGGATACCACCGCTTTTGGTAAATATAAGGTCGCTTCGGGGGTCTACCTGGTATTGATCACAACCGACGACGCCTTGGAAACGAAAGTGTCGAAAATTATGATCATTCGCTAATGGTTCTCACTACACGCGCCATTGTACTTTCTTCTTTAAAATATTCTGAAGCCGACTTAATCGTAAGTTGTTTTACCGAGCAAAGCGGCCTAAAAAGTTACTTGCTTCGGGGGGTGCTAAAATCGAAGAAAGGCAAACTTAAAGCATCCCATTTTTTACCTTTAACACAGCTTGAACTGGTAGTTAGTCACAGAAACAAAGGATCCCTCGAGCGTATTCAAGAAGCCAAAGTTTCACAGCCTTATCGAACGTTACATACCCATGTGGTAAAGAGTGGGTTGGTCATGTTTCTTTCTGAAATTCTGCGCAACAGTATCCAAGAAGAGGAACCCAATAAAGAACTTTTTCAGTATCTGGAACAATCACTGCATTGGTTGGACCACCATGACAGTATTGCCAACTTCCATATTTTATTTTTAATAAAGTTAAGTGCCTATCTCGGGTTCTACCCGGATGCTTCAGCAATTGAATATCACTATTTTAATCTGGCTGAAGGTATTTTTCAAGAAAATCCGCTCGATCCGAATTCAGAAAAAGGCCCGCAAATACACACTTTTAAAGCCTTCTTCGGCATAGATTTTGATGCACTTCCGCAAATTAAATTAACCAAAAAAGAACGGGCTGATACACTGGATTTGGTATTACGGTATTACCAACTTCACATACAAGGCTACAAACAACCGCGGTCGCTTTTGGTCCTCAACCAACTCTATTGAATTTATGAATCGAATCTTACTCTTAACCGTTTTTCTATGCTCCTTTTGCGCTGCCAGCGCACAAACTATCCAAGTGCTGGAAATTGAAACCCAAGAACCTATCCCCGGGGTCGCGGTGTATAATTCCGGTAAATCCAAAAGTGGGGTGACCGACTTCGACGGCATGGTCGATATTTCAGCATTTTCAGAAGATGAGATCATTGTATTTCAACACATTTCACACCTTAAAACCTCGCTTGCTAAAAGCAAAATAATAGCTTCCAATAATAAGGTGTACATGACCACCGATGCCAGCAGTCTTGATGAAGTAGTACTGTCGGTATCAAAATTCGGCTTAAAGAAGAAGGAACTACCACAACAAATAGTAACGGTTACTTCCGAAGATATCCAGTTTCAGAATCCGCAAACCGCTGCCGATCTTTTGGAGAATAGCGGACAGGTCTACGTGCAAAAGAGTCAGCTGGGCGGTGGAAGCCCCATGATACGTGGCTTCTCTACCAACAGGTTGTTGATCACCGTGGATGGGATTCGATTCAATACCGCTATTTTTAGAGGGGGAAACGTTCAAAACGTGATCTCCATAGATCCTTTTGCCGTAGAACGTACCGAAGTGGTCTTAGGCCCGGGATCTGTTGTCTACGGAAGTGATGCGCTGGGCGGAGTCATGAATTTTTACACCAAGCGTCCCAAATTTTCTTTTGAAGAGGGCATGTCCTTTAGCGGAAGTACTACCGCACGATATGCCACTGCTAACGAAGAAAAAACAGGACATGTCGATGTTAACATAGGGCTTAAAGAATGGGCTTTTTTAACAAGCGTTACCTACAGTGATTTCGGCGATATGAGAATGGGAGAGCACGGTCCCGACGACTACCTACGGCCCGAATATGTGGAAACGGTTAATGGCGAGGATGTAGTGATCCCAAACCCGGACCCACGGGTACAGGTACCTACGGGATACGACCAGATCAATGCCATGCAAAAAGTGCGTTTTATGCCTTCGGAAAAATGGGACTTCGGGTTGAACCTATTTTATACAACTACCAGCGATTATTCACGTTATGACCGATTGATACGAAGAAGAAACGGAATGTTGCGCTCTGCGGAATGGTACTATGGCCCACAAGAGTGGCTGGCCGGAAATCTGGAGGCACGCAATACTGCCTATGAAGGCGGAATCTATGACGAGAGTATCATCACGCTGTCGTATCAACGATTCAAAGAAAGCCGAAACGATCGCGATTTTGGCAAACCGACCCTTTTTGAAACCGATGAGACCGTTCATGCCTACAGTGCAGCTTGGGATTTTGAAAAGGACTTTGCGAAAGGGAAGTTCCATTACGGGCTGGAATATGTATTCAACAAAGTGAACAGCAACGGGAGCCAAACCGATATTACTACCGGAATTTCGCAGCCCGATGCTTCGCGTTACCCGGATGGTGCTACGTGGCAAAGTATCGCTGCATATAGCAGCCTTCAGTATCAATTAGCAGAAACACTTTCGTTTCAAGGAGGCCTGCGCTATAACCATATTTTACTTGATGCCATGTTCGATGAAAGGTTCTATGATTTCCCGTTCGCCGATGCCAACCTGAGTACCGGGGCCTTGACCGGCAGCGCAGGATTATCTTGGCAGGCAAGCGAGATCTTGCGATGGAAGGCAAACTTTTCTACGGCATTTAGAGCTCCGAATGTGGACGATGTTGGAAAGATCTTCGACAGTGAACCGGGAAGTGTGGTGGTGCCCAACCCCGATCTTAAACCCGAATATGCATATAACGGGGAACTGGCAGCCACCTTGTCTTTCGACAATATAGTGATCATCGAATTGGCAACATATATGACCGAACTAAAAGACGCACTGGTGCGGCGGGACTTTAGCTTGAACGGTCAGACCCAAATCGAGTATCAAGGAGAACTAAGTGACGTTCAGGCCATTCAAAATGCGGCGAAGGCTGAAATCTACGGATTTGAGGCCGGAATCGAAGTGAATTTCACACCGCATTGGAAACTGTCTTCTCAATACAATATTACCGACGGGTTTGAAGAGGATGACGATGGCAGCCGAAACCCTATTCGCCATGCAGCACCACAATTTGGTAATACACGACTCACCTTTGCTAAGAACAAATGGAAGTTCAATGCTTCGGCTGAATACAACGGACAATTCGATTTTCAGGATCTGGCGCCCAGTCAGGCGGCGAACGATTTCCTTTATGCCAAGGACGCATTTGGCAATCCGTATTCCCCTCGTTGGTATACGTTGAACTTTGCAGCCCAGTATGCCATTACGGAAGCGCTTCAGTTAAATGCTGCGTTGGAGAATATCACCGATCAGCGGTACCAGCCATATAGTTCCGGGATCACTGCGCCGGGGCGCAACTTGATCGTAGCGGCTACCTATGCGTTCTAAGAAACCCTTAAAAGAGAAATAACCCTATCTTTACCGCCTGAAACGCTTTTTGTTTGATATGAGATGGATCACGCTTGACGATTTTATTGATATGTATTCCAAGGTAGTGCAACGTGGGGGGGATTTTTTCTTGAGTAAATTTACACTGAACAAAAAGTCGAGGACCAAAAGTGCCTTCGACGATACTTTTGTACAATCCTCCAACTGGTGGATTATCCCTAAGGTACGCGAACGGTGGAATAAACTCATCACCGGAAATAGCAACGTCAACTACAAAGAACATTTTGTTACGAAGTATTGTAAGGGACGTAGTAACCTACGTATTCTGTCCTTGGGTGCGGGGACCTGCAGTCATGAGCTGGAATTAGCGCACTACCCCAATTTCTCGGAGATCGTATGTGTGGACCTTGCTGAAAATCGATTGGCACAAGCCAAGGCGATCGCCACTTCGCAACAGCTTACAAATATGAAATTTATAACCAGCGACTTGAATGCCTATGATTTTCCTGAAAGCTATTTTGATGTCGTGTTGTTCAATGCATCACTCCACCATTTTGAAGCCGTAGAGAAATTGCTTACAACACAGGTAAGCAAGACTCTGAAGCCTCACGGTCATGTAGTGATTAACGAATATGTGGGGCCTAACCGATTGCAATATCCTACCCATCAAATAAAGGCAATTAACAAAGCGTTACAACGTATAAATCCTGCTTTCCGCAAACGTTTCAAGACCAACTTTCCAAAGAATCGTTACTTTGGCAGTGGCATATGGCGAATGATCATGGCAGATCCCAGCGAATGTGTGGACTCGGCAGCTATACTGCCCGCCCTGCACGCTCATTTCCATACCCTCGAGGAAAAGGGATACGGCGGCAACATATTGATGAGCGTTTTAAAGGATATTTCTCACCACTTTGTGACGCCAACACCGGAACAGGAAGCGATGCTTCAGAAGCTGTTTGAGTTTGAAGACAACTATCTTGAGACGTATGACAGCGACTTTGTGTTTGGCGTGTATCAAAAGAAATGAGTTTCCAAGGTGACGTTTTTTCTGAAAGGATTCTTTCTGTCATCCCAATACTCTTACAGTACATCCTTTATAATCGCATCGACCACTTCCGGGTTGAGTAAGGTGGAGGTGTCGCCTAATTGGTCTGTTTCACCACAAGCGATCTTCCGAAGGATGCGGCGCATGATCTTTCCGGACCGCGTCTTTGGCAAACCTTCGGTGAATTGAATCTTATCCAATTTAGCAATGGGCCCGATATGTTCGGTGATGATCTGGTTGATCTCCTTCCGAAGATTGGCGGGATCCCGCTGTTCTCCGGTTTCCTTCAGAATTACAAAGCCATACAAAGCATTCCCTTTGATCTCATGCGGAAATCCAACAATGGCACTTTCGGCAACGGCCGGATGTTCATTGATAGCGTCTTCAATGGGGGCCGTTCCCAAATTATGACCCGAAACAATGATCACATCGTCCACGCGACCTGTAATACGATAATAGCCCGTAGTATCTCGTAAAGCGCCGTCTCCGGTAAAATAATAGCCTTTAAATGTGGAAAAATAAGTGTCTTTATACCGTTGATGATCCCCCCAAATGGTACGAGCCATGGCGGGCCAGGGAAAACCGATACACAAACGTCCGCTCACCGAATTTCCGTGCAGCGTATTACCCTCTTCGTCCATAAGCGCAGGCTGAATCCCGGGTAAAGGCAAGGTGGCAAATGTAGGGATTGTTGGTGTAGCGTAGGGGATAGGTGAGATCATGATACCGCCGGTCTCTGTTTGCCACCATGTATCTACGATGGGGCACTGTTTTTTACCAATATTATCATTGTACCAGTGCCAGGCCTCTTCGTTGATAGGCTCTCCCACAGTTCCTAGAATCTTAAGAGAGGAAAGGTCATGATTTTCGGAAAAGTCCAGTCGCTCTTTGGCTAAGGCTCGAATAGCCGTGGGTGCTGTGTAAAATTGGTTTACTTTGTGCTTTTCCACCACGGCCCAGAACCGACTCCAGTCCGGGTAAGAGGGAACACCTTCAAAGAGGACTGTTGTTGCACCGTTCGCTAAAGGTCCGTAGACAATATAGCTGTGTCCCGTGATCCATCCGATATCGGCAGTGCACCAATACACATCGTCTTCGCGGTATTGAAAGACGTTCTTGAAAGTATAAGCGGTATAGACCATGTAGCCTGCGGTGGTGTGCACCATGCCTTTTGGTTTTCCGGTGGAGCCGGAGGTATAGAGGATAAACAACGGATCTTCCGCTTCCATGAGTTCCGCTGGACATACCGAGGAGGCTTCGTCCAACAGCGGTTGTAGCCAAATGTCCCGACCTTTGTGCATGTTTATTTCTGAATGGATTCGCTTAACCACCAACACGGTCGTTACGCCTTTACAATGTTCCAATGCTTCGTCTACAATCCCTTTAAGATCGATGGTCTTGGCACCTCTATACCCACCATCGCTTGTCACAACTATGGAACAGTCGCAGTCATTAATACGTGTGGCAAGAGCGGTAGAAGAAAATCCCGCAAACACCACCGAATGGATGGCGCCAATGCGTGCGCAGGCAAGAAGGGCGATCGCCAATTCCGGGATCATGGGGAGGTAGATACATACCCGATCTCCTTTTTTAACCCCTTGCTCCTTTAATACATTCGCAAATTTACATACCCGCTCGTGCAATTGTTTATAGGTGATGTGTTGCGGTTCCTCCGAAGGATCGTTGGGTTCAAAGAGAAGGGCCGTTTTTGATCCCCGTGCATACAGGTGCCGATCGATACAGTTCTCGGTGATGTTAAGTTGGGCGCCTTGGAACCATCGAACGGCGGGCTGAGTGAGATCGTGTTCCAAAACCCGGTCCCAAGGTTTACGCCAGAGGAAATTCTCTTCCGCAATTTCTTCCCAAAAGGTTTCCGGATCGCGTACCGATTTGCGATAGACTTGAAAATATTCTTCTAGATTCTTAATATGGTAGTTACTCATAAAGCTTCAGAAACTTAAATTCCCTCTAAGATACTGTTTTTTAAAAAAGATTTTTTTCTGAAAAGAAATTTCATAAAACACTGATAAGCAATAATTAAAAAGTTTACAAACGTTTACAAATAACTATAAACGATAGTAAATACGTACCAACCGACTTGTTTTTGGAAGCTGTCTCATATTTGCACTGTTGAATCGTTGGAGTGACATTATTGTGTACAGGTAATACAACTGGTGATGATTCAGGCTAAAAGGATCCGGGAGACACCCGGGCATTATCTTAACTGTTTAATCTATAAAATTTAGAAATTATGAGCACACTTAGAAACAAAGTACAGTTGATTGGAAACTTAGGAAACGACCCCGAAGTCCTTACATTGGAATCCGGGAAGAAATTGGCGAAATTCAGTATTGCGACCAATGAGAGCTACAAAAATCAGAAAGGCGAGCGGGTCACCGACACCCAATGGCACAATGTAGTAGCGTGGGGAAAAACGGCCGAGATCGTAGAAAGCTACGTCACCAAAGGCAAGGAAGTAGCCGTAGAAGGCAAACTAACCACCCGCTCTTGGGATGATAAGGACGGTAACAAACGCTATACCACCGAAGTGGTCTGTAACGAGTTATTGCTGTTGGGAGGTAAATAGAAGTTACCTACATACATTAAAACCTCGCTGTACTATGCAGCGGGGTTTTTTATTTAAAAGAACAGCTCCTGTGCCAAACGAAAGGTATTGGCATGGGCGTCAATGATCGTCTTGATGTCGGGGGAATAACCGCCGCCCATACTTATTTGAAGCGGGATATTATAGGTTTTGCACGTTTGAAGTACGTAGCGATCACGTGCTTTACAACCTTCCAATGTGCAATTCAACCGACCCAATTTATCGCTTTCCAAAATGTCGACCCCGCTTAAATAGAAGATAAAATCGGGTTGCTGGTCTTCGATGAGTTTTGGAAGTGTTTCTTGAAGCGCAGAAAGATAGACCTCGTCTGTAGTGCCATCGGGCAGTGGAATATCCAAATCACTTTTTTCTTTTCGGAAGGGGTAATTTCCTTCACCATGCATGGAAAAGGTAAAGACTAACAGATCATCCTGAAAAATCACCGCAGTACCATTTCCTTGATGAACATCTAAGTCGACAAGCAGTATTTTTTTTGCTTTTTGATTCTGCAATAAATAACGTGCAGCTATGGCCTGATCGTTAAAAAGACAAAATGCTTCTCCATGATCCGGATACGCATGGTGTGTCCCGCCGGCAATGTTCATGGCAATGCCATGCGTCAAGGCGTGGTCACAGCCTTCAATCGTGCCTTGTGTGATGACATACTCACGCGTAACAAGGGCTTCGGAAAGCGGGAAACCAATCTTTCTGGCGGCTCGTTTGTCCAAGGTAAGATTCCGAAGGTCATTCACGTAGCTTTCTGAATGCACGGCCAAAACGGCTTCATCTGCACTTTGCGAAGGTGAAAAAAAATTAGCCTCCACACAGGTGCCTTCGTGAAGCAATTGGTCGTGTAGCAATTCGTATTTAGACATCGGGAAACGATGCCCTAGAGGAAGGTTATGTCTAAAAATAGGATGATACGCTATTTTAAGCATTAATTGATCGTTGCTCCATTTTCTACTCCGTCCGTATCGGGATTCAAAAACACGAGCTTGCCTTCCGGCGTTTCGGTCATGAGGATCATGCCTTCACTGTCCACCCCGCGCAGGGCTCTGGGGGCAAGATTTACCAAAACAGTTACTTTCCGTCCTACAATCTCTTCCGGTGTAAAACTTTCGGCAATACCCGATACAATGGTTCGCACATCTATTCCCGTATCCACCTTTAAGACTAATAATTTCTTCGCTTTAGGCATTTTTTCGGCTTCCACAATGGTTCCCACCCGAATGTCGAGTTTAGTAAAATCGTCAAACTGAATGGTCTCTTTTTGAGGGATAACAGCATTTTTGGCAGCTTCGTTCATTTTTTTACTGGCTTGTAGTTTTTCTAATTGTTTCTGAATTTGTTCGTCCTCAATTTTGCTGAAAAGCAACCCTCCTTTTCCTATGGTATGCCCGGGAGTGAGCAGTGCATCACTATTTGAAACGGAATCCCAAGCGCTTGTACCATTGGTTGTCGAAAGGCGAAGGGTGGTTTTCAGTTTTTCAGAAGTAAAAGGCAAAAAGGGCTCGCTAAGGATCGCTAAGGCAGAAGCTACCTGTAAAGCAACGTACATCACGGTTCGCGTGCGGGCCTCGTCTGTTTTAACGGTCTTCCAAGGCTCTTCATCGGCCAAATACTTGTTTCCCAATCGGGCGACATTCATCAATTCTTGCTGCGCTTCCCGAAAACGGTAGCGTTCTATAGAACTAGCAATCACGGCCGGGTACGCTTGAAGCTCTTTCAGAGTTTGGTTGTCTGCTTCGGAAAAGGCAGCAGGTTGCGGTACGTTTCCTTCATAATATTTATCGGTAAGCACCATGACGCGATTGATAAAATTTCCGAAGATCGCCACCAACTCATTGTTGTTGCGCGCTTGAAAGTCACTCCAGGTAAAGTCATTATCCTTGGTTTCGGGCGCATTGGCGGTTAAGGTGTAGCGTAATACATCCTGCTGGCCCGGAAATTCTTCCAGATATTCATGCAGCCACACAGCCCAATTCTTGCTGGTAGAGATTTTGTTCCCTTCTAGGTTCAAGAATTCGTTGGCAGGGACATTGTCAGGAAGAATATAACTTCCTTCGGCTTTTAGCATGGCCGGAAAGATGATACAGTGAAACACGATATTGTCCTTCCCTATAAAATGTAACAATTTGGTTTCGCTGTCCTTCCAGTAGGGCTCCCACTCTTTTCCTTCTTTGGCAGCCCATTCTTTGGTTGCGGAAATATAGCCTATGGGCGCATCAAACCAAACGTAAAGTACCTTTCCTTCGGCTCCTTTCACCGGCACGGGTATTCCCCAATCCAAGTCGCGGGTCACGGCACGGGGTCGCAAGCCGTCATCAATCCATGATTTGCACTGGCCGTAAACATTGGTCTTCCAGTCTTTTTGATGGCCCTTCAAGATCCATTCCTTAAGCCAGGATTCGTATTGATCCAGGGGTAAGAACCAATGCTTGGTCTCCTTGCGAACGGGCTTGTTCCCGCTTATCATACTCTTAGGATTAATGAGGTCTGTAGCATTATGCGACGTACCGCAGTTCTCACACTGGTCGCCGTAACTTTCTTCAAAACCACACTTGGGGCAGGTACCTACGACAAAACGATCTGCTAAAAATTGACCGGCTTCCTCGTCGTAGAGTTGTTCGGTGATCTCTTCAATGAATTTGCCTTCTTCGTACAATTTTTTAAAGAAGGCCGAAGCAGTCTCGTGGTGGATCTTTGCTGAAGTTCGCGAATAATTATCGAAAGAGATACCGAAGTCGTTGAACGATTTTTTGATAATCGCATGGTATTTATCCACGACCTGTTGGGGGGTGATACCTTCTTTTTTCGCTTTAATAGTAATAGGAACACCGTGCTCGTCACTTCCGCACACAAAAGCAACGTCATTGCCTTGCATTCGTTGAAAACGCGCATAGATATCGGCGGGAACATAGACGCCGGCTAAATGGCCAATATGTACCGGGCCGTTGGTATAAGGAAGAGCTGCAGTGATCGTGTATCGCTTCGGTTGCTTCATAAAATCTTTCTGAATGCCCAGTTTTATTCGGGCAGCACAAAAATAAGGATTTTATCTTCGGAAGCGGTTATCTGAAAAGAGAAAAGTCTTCTGTTCCGAAAGTCTTTCCGAAGCCATCATACTACTATTTAATAAGAAGGGGCGCACTGTAAAACTGACCTCCCAATGCGATACGATACAGATACTGTCCGTAACTCAACCTGCCTTTAACAGCCGCTTTCACATCAATGCGATGCCTGCCGGGGAAGAGGATCTCATTCTTCAGCGTGGCAATCTCTCTTCCGGTGATATCGTACAACTTTATATCTACATTGCCTGTTACGGGCATTTGCAGTTCGATGTAGGTACGGTCATTTTGATAGATCGCTACATGAGAAAGTTTTGTCGTGTCACTAAAATCTGTGACCGAAAGACTTTCACAAGACAGTCCCAGATCGAGATGCTCGTATGTTTGATTGAGCAAAATGGTACTTACTACCGAAGGATCCAAACAGAACCAATCGGTTAAAACCGTGGAATATACATCGCGGAAATCGGTGGAGGGGAGCAGGTTGTCGTTACTGTCCCACACATTCAAGTCCGGATGTTCCCCTACAAATCCGCTGCCGTTCAAGCCGGGGCCAAATAGCATCACCGGTGAGGCAGCACCATGATCGGTCCCGTTGGAGCCGTTCTCGTACGGGCGTCGGCCAAATTCGGAAATAGTCATAGCCAATACATTGTTCTGCATTCCTGTAGCGGAAAGGTCATCGAAGAAATCCTTTATGGAATCGGCAAGATCCTCTAAAAGGGTTCTGTGGTCGTTCACCTGATTGGCATGGGTGTCGAAACTGCCTAATGTTACCATATAGACTTTGGTCCCTAACCCTCCTTTGATCATCCGGGCAACGATCGCCAATTGATTGGCTAATTGCTCGTCAGCATAGGGGACATCATTGTTCGAAGCCATATAGGCGTCATTTATCACGCCTGCATAGGTAAAAGTAGTGTTGGCAGTAGCGCGCATAAAAAGCAGTTTGTCACCATAGACACAATCCGGGATGTCGGTGACATCGTGCAGACTTCCGTTCTGAGCGACATTGGCCAATTGTGCCGGATTCGCTACTGAAAAGGCATAATTGCTGTTAACGCCGTCAAAAATGAGGTTTCCCAAGCTGCCAATTTGTACTGCGGGCGGTATTTCGGGTGGATTGATAAGGTAATCGGGATACAGGTCTTCAAAATAGCGTCCCCACCATCCCGTAGGTTCAAAGTTAATGTCGTCCGTAGAGGCCCATATTTCCGAAGAACGAAAATGAGACAGGTTCTGTTGCGGATAGCCCACACCGTGGATCACTTTCATATTCCCGTCGCCCCATACTGACTGCAAGCTGTTCATATAGTTGGGAAGGGCGAAATTGGTATTGAGATTAAACAGATCGGCCGTGTTGTGTTTTATGGTAGGCCTCAGATTGGCGTATGTCCCATAATCGTACACCGGGACAATGGTATTGAGTCCGTCATTCCCTCCTTTGAGACGTATGATAACTAAGATGTTCTCGTTCTCACTTTGTGATAATGCAACGGATAGCGGAGAGGGCTTGGACGCCGAGACAGCACTATTGGCGAGCACCATGCCTCCGGCTCCGGCGAGTCCCAATGCCTGAATAAAGGAACGTCGGTTCCAGGTAGCATGCTCTTGTTCGTGAACCTTTTTATCCTTCTTTGAAGCTGAAGGACTTTTTGGGAGGTGGTCGTGATCACACATAGTAGTAGTTATTTAAGTTGAAATTCGGGCATGCGGGCAATATGCTTCAGCAATATAAATACCTGATACGGCGCCTCAGACCAGCTAAGGTTCCAAATGCCATCGTCATAGTAATTTTGGGGGATCTCCCATTTAAAGATCGTGGTCGCAATGGCATAATCACCAACAGTATGTAACGGTTTTGCCATAAAATGATCCACCAGTACCTGCGTGATGAACTCGGGATCATTGCTGTCATTCGTGAGATCCCTAGCAAGATCGGTAAAGGTAAAGTCGTAGCCATTAGAGAAAAGATAATCCAGATACACTTCCATGAGCTGCCAACGGCCCGTGAGCGTGGAGGTATTGATCCAGGTCTCATCGCGTTGCCAGCCCGAAACATCCGGCGGATCGTAGAGTTCCTGACCCATAAGACCCGCATAATAGATAAACGCATCCATAATGGAATCGTCGTAGAAAAACCCTGTCTCGTTCGCGAAGGTGAACATCACGTCAAACGGACTTTTTATCACGACACCCAGCGCACGTTCATCAAAAAAATGTTCGCTTTTACACAACTGTTTTAAAACAGGAACCAATTCAAAATTATTTGCGACAAAGGTTTGTGCGAGCGGAGCGATCACATTTTGTTCTACAATAGCGTCCACATCGGGACTTACCAAGAATTTATAGAGTTTACGGCAAATATATTCAGCGATCTCCATCCCGCGCTCTTGAAAGAGAATGTTGATCACATCTTCATACCCCCAAGGTCCGGTTTGTCCAAAGATGGTCTTACTACCCGCATCATGTGTGATCGCATCAAAATAGATGGCAGCCCCAGGTTCGGCCCAGTGATTATATCCTGTTAGCGCTCGGGATGTTTCTGTGATATCGGTTTCGGTGTAGCCGTTGCCCTCTCCCAAGGTGAATAGCTCAAAAAGTTCACGAGCGTAATTCTCGTTGGGATTGTTATTGGTATTTTCAAATCCGTTGAGGTAGACGAGCATGGTGGAGTTGATCCCTATGGACTGTACAAAATCCTTAAAATTTCCAAGGCAATGCGTTTGTAGGTTGTTGTAATACTGAAATAAGTAGGGTGCGTAAAAGTAGGTTTCCAATTCTGTAACGAAGTGATTTGCCCAGAAGAAAGTGAGTCGGCCGCGCAGTTTTTCTGAAATAAAATCGTTGCCGGTTTGTACACGCCAATCCTGAATGTATTGATTGTTCTGCGCTTCATAATCGCTGAAATCACTTACTGCATAATACCCCCAAGCGGGCGCCGGGGTTACAGGCAGACCGGCTGCCGTATCCACCAGAGAATCTATAAAATCTCCGGGGCTCATGGCCAAAGCAGCATCGACCTCCAGCTGTGAGGCACCAAAACCCAGACGTTTAAATACATGTTTTACTTTACTCGTATTCCACGGATTTGAACCGTTAGGGACGTACGGAACAAGGGTTGACACATTGCAGGAGAAGGTAGCAATTGTTTCCATAGGCAATAGGTTTTGCAGGTTTGAGGCTTTTAAAAATACTGAATTGTAGCTTTTTAAGACCTGCCGTACATAATTTTAACTAAAAAGTTTGTCGATTCATTGCCCGGAAACCTAATTTTAACACATGCAAACACCGCACTATTTGTCTTCCGGAGATCGCGTTGCCATTGTGTCGACCGCCCGAAAAATAACCGAAACCGAATTAAAACCCGCCTTGGAATTTCTTAAAAGCTGGGGTCTGAAAGCTGTGTTGGGGAATACTATAGGGGCCGAAGACCATCAGTTTGCGGGAAGTGATGAATTACGCGCATCCGACTTTCAAAAAGCGTTGGATGATCCATCGATAAAAGCGATCTGGTGTGCACGGGGTGGATACGGAACGGTACGCATCTTGGATCGGTTGGATTTTTCAGCATTTAGAAAACACCCAAAGTGGATCATTGGGTACAGCGATGTAACCGTATTGCATTCGCATATTCACAAATTGGAAATCGAAACACTGCACGCTCAAATGCCATTGGATATTGACGCGAAATCTGAAGCGGCCCGAAACAGCATCAGACAGGTCCTTTTTGGAGATGCCTATCGTATTAGCTATGCTTCGGAAGCATCGTTATCCCGTCCCGGCAAATCAAAAGGGCATTTGGTTGGAGGAAATTTGTCGATCCTGTATTCGCTCTGCGGAAGCTCTTCCGCATTGGAGACCCGCGGAAAGATCCTTTTTCTGGAAGATCTGGACGAATACCTGTATCACATTGACAGGATGCTTCAGAATTTAAAAAGAAATGGAATGCTGGAGCATCTGGTCGGATTGATCGTTGGAGGCATGAGCAAGATGAATGATAATTCGGTGCCGTTTGGAAAGACAGCCGAGGAAATCATTCGGGAAGCGGTTTCCGAATACGATTATCCGGTATGTTTTAATTTTCCGGCGGGACATATTACGGATAACAGAGCGCTTATTCTAGGAAGGGAGGTGACCTTCGAAGTTAGCCCAAAGCAGGTTTTATTGCAGTTCTTATAAGTTGTATCTTGTAAAGAATCGTTGCCGGGCGGCAGAAATTGAAACACTATGGCATACCATAACGAACTAGGGAAGATTGGAGAACAATTGGCAGTAGACTATTTATTGCGCAACGACTATGCTATCTTGGAACGAAATTTTGTTTATGACAAAGCCGAAATAGATATTATTGCCAAAAAAGAAACAGGCACCATTGTGATGGTGGAAGTAAAGACGCGAAACAGTGATTTTTTCGGAGATCCCCAGGAATTTGTCACAAAAAATAAAATAAAGCTATTGGTAAAGGCCGCAAATGAATATATGATCTCCAATAAGTTAGATGAGGAAGTTCGTTTTGATATCATTGCGGTCTTAAAAAATGAAAAGATCGAAAATATTGAACATTTTAAAAATGCCTTTTACCACTTTTAGAATTAGTAGGATGGATGAGTGCGCTACGATACAATCACTTTTTGCTTAGCTCATCAACTGTCCTGAAGTTCTATTTCTCATAAACGAATCAATCTTATAGAGTAGAACGATCTGCAGTAGCACGGCAGGAATCAAAAACAGGAGTCCGAGAATGGCCGTAAAAATCAGTATTAAAAATACACCACTTGCCATTTCCAATCCACCGGCTACTTGTGGTACTATTCCCAGAGGCTTAGGAAGCCGGATAAGTGCGAAACCAAAGATAACGCTTCCAATGCCGCAGAAAATAGATTGTGTTACCAACACGTATTCCATATAGAACGGTTCGAAATACAGGGAGGCCATGTCGTACCCATAGAATAATATGGTTTTTCCTATTAAGAAGTAGGCACCTATTTTCAGTAAATAATTATTAAAAATGTTCCCGCTGGAAACAAATCCCCACATAAAATATATGTAGGTAATCAGGACTACAAATTTGATGCTTATATATCCTGCGTTGGAAATAATAAGTTCATTTTCATAGAAGCGGGCATAATCCACGGCAAATTCCACGAATCCTGAAAGAAAATAGATGAGGCCGCAAATCCAAGCTAATTTTACATAAAAACCAGAAGCACCCGCATCTTTGGTAAAAGCAAGTTCTTCATTTGAAGTGTGCTCCTGTAGATGTTCCAAATTTTCACCAAGGGCATTCAAAATGGTTTTTAAAGTAAAACTTCTTGGGGTTACTTCCCCGGCTTCAATACGTTGAATGGTTCGCACATTGATGTTGCATAGCTCAACCAATTCTTCTTGGGTAAGCCCTTTTTGCCTGCGAAGCTCCAAAATTTTTTGACCAAGTTCAGGTTGTTTCATCTGTAAAAGAAATTAGGAAGCAATAGTACGATAGCAGTAAATATACTGCAATATTTTCGAGGGAATTTCACCCGACATTCACCCGACATTTCCTTATATGATGGAATTTATATTGAAAAAGACTCAAATATCTTTAACGCCTTTTCTACGGAAGAGATTCGTTCAAAAGTCAACAATAACCGTAATCCGTTTCGGGTTTCCTTTTCTTTCATCTTGACGGTTTGCGAATGACTTTGCACATATTGTAGCACTTTTCCAAAGTTTGCACTTTGGTAAAAAGCACTTTGTTGGTCGCTCACAAAGTATCCTACCAACTTCCCTTTTTTCATCACCACACGTTCTAAGCCCATGGAGATAGCAAACCATTTTATACGCACACTGTCAAGCAAGTCCTGAGCTTCTTCCGGCAATGGTCCAAATCGGTCAACAAGTTCTTCTTCGAATTTTTGCAACTCGGTTTCGGTCTTTAATTCGTTGAGTTTGGTGTAAAGGTTCAAGCGCTCGGTAATATTATTTACATAATCATCCGGGAAGAGTAATTCGAAATCGGTATCGATCACCACTTCTTTCACAAAATCTTTCTTCTCATGCTCGGTGCCGGCATACAGGTCTTTAAATTCTTTTTCTTTCAATTCGTCGATCGCTTCGGAAAGGATTTTTTGGTAGGTCTCAAAACCAATCTCATTAATAAAACCGCTTTGCTCACCCCCCAAAAGATCACCGGCGCCACGAATCTCAAGATCTTTCATGGCGATGTTGAGTCCGCTGCCCAATTCACTAAATTGCTCCAGAGCGGTGATTCGTTTTCGGGCATCATCGGTCATGGCCGAATACGGTGGCGTTATAAAATAGCAAAAAGCCTTCTTGTTGCTTCGTCCTACGCGTCCGCGCATTTGGTGGAGGTCCGAAAGACCAAAGTTATTGGCGTTGTTAATAAAGATCGTATTCGCATTTGGAACGTCTAAGCCACTTTCAATAATGGTCGTCGAGACCAACACATCGAATTCGTTGTTCATAAAGGCGAGCATGAGATTTTCAAGTTTCTTACCTTCCATTTGTCCGTGACCTATACCCAGTTTTGCATCGGGGACCAAACGTTGGATCATTCCGGCTACTTCTTTAATATTCTCTATGCGGTTGTGCACAAAGAAAACTTGTCCGCCACGGGAGATCTCGTAACGAATAGCATCTCTAATAGTTTCTTCGGAAAAGCGTATCACGTGGGTCTCAACGGGATAGCGGTTGGGAGGGGGTGTGGTAATGACCGAAAGATCCCGCGCGGCCATCAAACTAAACTGAAGCGTTCTTGGAATAGGTGTTGCCGTGAGTGTCAAGGTATCTACATTCTCTTTTATGGTCTTCAGTTTGTCTTTAACGGCAACCCCAAATTTTTGTTCCTCATCAATGATGAGCAGTCCAAGGTCTTTAAATGCAACCGACTTATTTACCAGTTGATGCGTCCCTATTACAATATCCAGTGTGCCATTTTTAAGGTCTTCCAGCACGGTTCTACGTTCTTTAGCTGTACGAAAACGATTGAGATAGTCCACCCGGACAGGCATTTCAGACAAACGTTCTGAAAAAGTTTTATGATGCTGGAATGCTAAAATAGTAGTAGGCACCAAAACAGCTACCTGTTTTCCGTTATCCACCGCTTTAAAAGCCGCGCGTATAGCAACCTCGGTCTTTCCGAAGCCAACATCCCCGCAGACCAAACGGTCCATGGGACGTTCGTTTTCCATATCCCGCTTTACGTCTTCGGTAGCGGTTACCTGATCCGGGGTGTCTTCATACAGGAAGGAAGATTCCAGCTCCAGTTGCAAATAGGAATCGGGGTCAAAGGCAAAGCCTTTCTGTAATCGTCGCTTTGCGTATAGTTCGATCAAATTGAAAGCAATTTCCTTGACACGTGTCTTGGTCTTTTGCTTCAATTTTTTCCACGCTGCACTACCAAGTTTATAGATTTTTGGGGCAGTGCCGTCCTTTCCGTTGTATTTCGAGATCTTATGAAGCGAATGGATGCTGAGGTAGAGTATATCGCGTTCCCCATAGATAAGTTTGATCGCTTCCTGTTGTTTTCCTTCTACATCAATCTTCTGAAGTCCGCCAAATTTCCCGATCCCATGGTCGATATGGGTGACATAATCCCCTACTTCAAGATTGGTGAGTTCCTTGAGGGTGATCGCCTGTTTCTTGGCATAACCGTTCTTAAGCTGAAATTTATGATAGCGTTCAAAGATCTGATGGTCGGTGTAACAAACTGTTTTAGCATCGTCGTCAATAAATCCTTGGTACAATGGAAAAACAACGGTCTCAAACTGTACAACTTTTTGTTGGGCATCCTCAAAGATATCGTGGAAGCGTCGAGCTTGTTGCTCACTGCTGCAGAATATATAATTGGTGTACCCTTCCGAAGCTTTGGAATTCAGATCTTCAATAAGTAGGTTGAACTGTTTGTTAAACGATGGTTGCGGTCGCGTGTGAAAAACAATGGGAGCCGCTGCGGAAGTATTTTTCCCGGAGGTCAAGACTACTTTGGTAAACTCCTTTAACTGTTCATTCAGTAAAGCCGATGAACAAAATAACTCCCGGGGCTCACTTTGCTTTACTTCTCCTTTTGTTTCCTGATAGGCTTTGGTCGCTTTCTTAAAAAGAGCGTCGATACTGTTACTTAAAAGTTCCTCATTCTTTAGAAAGACTACGGTTTTTGAGGCGATGTATTCTAAAAAGCTTTCCCGAACGCTCAACGCAGTTGCGCTGTCCTCCAATCTCTTATTCTCGACATTGGGAATGATGGAGATTTTTTTTACACGTTCGAGTGAAAGTTGCGTCTCGACATCGAACGTTCGGATGCTGTCCACCTCATCGCCAAAAAACTCAATGCGATACGGCTCGTCATTGCTAAAGGAAAAAACATCCAAGATTCCCCCACGTACAGAGAATTCCCCGGGTTCCGTAACAAAATCGACACGCTTAAAATGATAGGCAAAAAGCACTTCATTCACAAAATCGATGGACAAAGTATCGTTCAAAGCGATCTTCAGGGTGTTCTTTTCCAGTTCCTTTCTGGTAACCACCTTTTCGAACAACGCTTCGGGGTAGGTGACAATAAGCGCGGGTTTCTTTCGAGAATTGATGCGGTTAAGCACTTCCGAACGAAGCAACACATTGGCGTTGTCTGTTTCTTCAATTTGGTAGGGCCTACGATAACTTCCGGGGTAGAATAGTACATTTTCATCCCCAAGAAGATTCTCGAGATCGTTAAGATAATAGGCAGCTTCTTCCTTATCGTTCAGGATACATAAAAAAGGGACTTCTGTCAATTTGAAAGTATTGGCGATGACAAGGGAGGTAGCAGAGCCTACGAGTCCGGAAATTTCTGTTCTCGCTTGAGATCGAGCAATAGTATCCTCCAGTTTTCGGGTAGCCGAAGACTGAGAAAATAAGGCAGAGACGAGTGTTTTACTCATGGTGGGCAAAGATAGGGCGTTCCGTTTTTTATTTACAAGTCCAAATGCAGATTTATCATTTTACTAACACTATTCTCATGAGGCATTCCTTACTTTTAAGGAATGGGGATACAGGAATTTGACGTATTTGTTATAGGCACAGGCACGGCCGGGAAAAGTGTTGCGTACGACTGTGCGGCAGAAGGAATGTCTGTTGGAATAGCCGACAACCGTGAATTTGGCGGTACCTGCGCGATTCGCGGTTGTGACCCGAAGAAAGTATTAGTAGGACTAACCGAAGTGTTACATCTGGCAAAGCACTTAAAAGGTAAAGGGATTACCAAAGAACCCGAAATTCGATGGGCAGATGTACAAGCCTTTAAAGCAACGTTCACCGATGCGGTTCCTGCCAGTACTGAAAAGAAATTGAAGAAAGCAGGAATCACCCTTTACCATCAATCTCCACACTTTATAGGCGAGCAAACCCTTTCAGTAGAGGGAAAAACTGTAAAGGCAAAAAAGATCGTAATTGCTACAGGGCAACAGCCTTTAGAACTAAAAATTCCCGGAAGGGAACACCTGCAGCTTAGTGATGACTTTCTGGAATTGCCTGAACTCCCCGAAAGTATGGTATTCGTGGGTGCCGGTTACATTGGGATGGAATTTGCCCACATCGCAGCACGTTGTGGCGTGAAGGTCACCGTTATCGAATTTCAGGAACGTCCGTTAACTCCGTTTGAAAGTGACATTGTAGCGCATCTTACAAAAGCTTCGGAAGCATTGGGGATCGATTTCATTTTTAATGCCGAAGTAATTTCAGTAGAAAAGTTACGGAAGAATTACCGAGTTCACTTTCAGAAAAACGGAAAGAAAGCGGCTGTCACAACCCGAATGGTCTTCAATACGGCAGGGAGAGTACCATCGATTGCAGCTTTAGCGCTCGAAAAGGGAAATGTTGCATTTGAAAAGGGGGGCATTTCTGTAAATGCGTTTCTACAAAATACAACCAACCCGAACGTCTATGCCTGTGGTGATGTTTCGGCCAGCGGTTCCTTACCCCTGACACCGACATCTTCCCAAGAAGCACGTGTTGTGAGTCTGAATATAAGAAACGGCAACATTACTAAAATGGATTTTCCACCGGTGCCGTCGGTGGTTTTTACAATTCCGCAAGTGGCAAGTATTGGCCTCACCGAAGCAGAAGCCAAAGAAAAGGGGTACGAAATTCGTGTGGAGTATAAGAGCGTTCCGCATTGGTACAATGCCAAACGGATCAATGCCAATGTATATGCCTATAAGACGATAGTGGATACTAAGCGTGACCTCATTTTGGGAGCCCATATCATCGCTCCCCATGCCGGTGAAATGATCAATTTATTCGTATTGGCGCTCTGTGGCAAACTGAAACCTGAGCATTTAAAAGCTATGATTTTTGCGTATCCCACTTGGGGGAATGATATTAAAGGTATGGTGTGACGTTTTAAGAGATCGCATCCAGCAAACACGTTGTAAGACGCTTGATATCATCTTCGGTGTTGTAGACATTCGGAGAGACGCGAATCGATTGTCCGCGATACGAAACCGAAATGTTTTGAGCTGCCATATGTTCTTTCAGTTTAGGGATAGAAAAATCATTTTTAGGATAAATTCCGAAGAGATGCTGTGCTCTGTATTTAGGATCTTCTATGTAAAAGTGTTTCTTCGGAAGTGTTTTCAAAACATCTTTTGTGATATTCCTGCAATATTCTTGGATGGCTTCCGGTGTCCATTGCAACAGTTGACGAATACCTTCCGAAAGCATGGGCACCAAAATAAATTGGCTCGATTCACCTACGTCAAAACGGGTGGCTTTCGCCTTGAACCGCTCGTTGTAGTTCACAAGATTAGCAAAGTTCTCGCTTCCTTCATGATTCATCCAGTTGTTCTCGATGGGAGTTCCTTGATAGAATCGTTCCCCGAAATAAGCAACGCCCAAACCGTATGCTCCTAATAACCACTTATACCCGCCGCAAATGAGTGCATCTGGGGCGATATCCTCTACCGAAAAGGGTAAGGCGCCCACACTTTGCGTGCCGTCTACAATTAGGTAAGCGTTTACTTCATTGGTACGCTTCCGAAGCAGTGCAAGATCAAATAAGGTCCCGTCGGCCCAATGCACATGAGGAACTGCAACGACTTTGGTGTTTTCAGTAACGGCCTGTAAAAGAGCTTCGTTCCATCGTTCCGCCCTGCCAGTTTCCACTGCCGGAGCAGTTACTATTCTAACGGTAACGTTATGAGAAGTTTCTAGTTGCTTCCAGGCGTAATAGTTGCTGGGAAATTGCTCTTGCAGCAGGACGATCTCATCTCCTTTTTCAAAAGTAATATTACGAATTACGTTGGCAATACCGTAAGAAACCGATGGAATGATGGCAATGGCTTCGGGATCGGGAGCGTTGATGAGTTGTGCGAACCGTTTTTTCAACACTGTCTTTTCAGAAAAGAAATCCGATTCAGAGATCTCGTAAGGACGGTTCTTCCTGTTCAAATTTTCTATGCCAATGCGTGCGACCGATTTCAATTGCGGCGACATGTAAGCGCCGTTGAGGTAAATGTGATGAGGATCCAGATCAAAGTGATCTTTTTGTTGTATCATGAGCGTTTTCTGTATTGAGAATATTTAATGATGGGGCTGGTATCCCTATTTTTAAAACCGTGGATACTACTACTTACAAAAAGAATGACAGCCACGAGAATAGCGGTGTACGCTACACTTTGCTGTATATCCCAATTTGCAACAGCGATTGCTGCCAATGCCCATACACCTACCAATGCAAATTCTCGCATGTTCCGGCTCCATGTGACCCATAGATTGATGACTCCTGCAGTGCAGATCATCACAATAGCCCAACTGCTTTCGGCAAATCCGAATCCGTCCCACCCTATTTTTACGAGATAGGCCGAAACATTGGCAATACTCGCCACAGTTACCCAGCCGCTATAGATCACAAAAGGCCACCACAAAAAGAGGATCGTCGTAATAGGAGCATCCCACAATTCCATGTCGTTGTTAATAACAATTCGAGTCAAGGAATACAACAAGACAAAGATGCAGAGTACGGAAAAATTGATATAGCCATACAGCCAAAAGATCACCCAAAGGCAATTGGCTATACAAGAAAGTACAAACCACCAACCTGTTTTTAAAACAAAGGCATCGTCCCTAACAGTTGTAAAGAGACTCCTGCTTTGATAAACAACAAAACCTAAAAGTAGAAGATAGATCACTCCCCAAATGGCAAAGGCGTACCCGGCCGGCGTAAATAAGGAGGTGAGCGAGTCACTTACTTGCCCGATGGTGGTGTTGTTGATCGCACCGGTATTGGAGGCATAGTTGACCAAGACGGTTGCGACAAAGGCAATGATATTTCCAATTTGTAAAGCTCTTTTCATCTTTTTCAATTTAAGGGTTATTTGAAACACATACGACCTGTCCTTCTGCGATCGCAAAAATGATATCCTCTTGTTGCGGATTCATAATATGCTTTCCTGTAAAGGTACCAAAAGCAGGCAATATAAATTGTCCTTCCCGCTTGTAGAAACATGCTAATCGAACCGATTGCCTTCCTCCGCCCTGCAGGCGAATACCCGGATGGATATGACCGCAAATATTGAACAGTGTCTCGTGCTCCGTAGGATGGTGTGTAAGGAGAAAGGAGTCTATGTGCAACGCGTCTACTACTGTAAGACCCAATGCTTCGTAAAGGTATGGCGGAATGACATCGTGATTGCCGCTAACCAATATGACAGTTGTTGAGGTGTCACGCGCCCACGCTTCAAAGTTTTTCCATTCATTATTTTTTTTACTATGGAACAGGTCACCTAAAAAACAAATGGTTGCCGGGTTAAAAGCTTCGGTAATATCTCGAAGTTTTTGGAAATTTTCTTCGGAAGCTTTCAGCGGGACGGCGGCGCCATATTTTCTGAAATGGGTCACCTTTCCGAAGTGAACATCGGCGATCAAGAGCATACTTTGCTGGACCCAATAGGCTGCACCACTGGCATGTAGTTTGAATTCCTGATCGTGTATGAAGAGCGATGCGGTCATTTTTCCAATTGAAGGGTCATTCGTTTGATTCGGTCTGCTAATTTTTCGGAAGATAACTTTTCCCGCAATCGATCGGTAATGATAGGAAAGCTAAAAGGAGTTGGTTTTTGGCATGGTTTCCATACGATGGTTTGTGCATTGATGCGTTCCAGCGCCTGTCGAAGGCGTCCTTCTTCCAGTTGATGCTCAAACGTTTCCCGAAACGCTTGTAAATAAAGTAGATTGTGAGGCTCGTAATCTCGAAAGACATCAAATAATAATTGAGCATTACTTTGAAGGTGTTTGGTCTTAATGGCTTTGTTAGGATATCCTTGAAATACCATGCCGCTAATCACCGCAATATCCCGAAATTTCCGTCGCGCCAGTTCTGTGGCATTCAAGCTCTTTTGAAGGTCCTCAAAGAGATAGTCTGTAGCGAACAGGTTGTTGTCGATCATTTGTTGTATATCTAAAGGTCGATCGCTCAGTAATTCAAAACCGTAGTCATTATAAGCCAGTGAAAATGTGATGGGTGACAGTAAGCTAATACGATATGCGAGTAGACCACTCATGGCTTCATGGACAAATCGGCCTTCAAAAGGATAAAAAATACAATGGTACCCTTCTCGCGTTTTAAAACTTTCGATCAAAAATTGATCGGCTGCAGGAACAACCGATTCGCGGCGTTGTCTTTCAAATATTGGTTGTAACGCCTTTAGTTCTTGGCTTTTAAAGGACCAATCCTCTCCTTTGTTCTCGGTAGTTATCGAAACGCTGTTCAATTCTTCCCGCAGGATCTTGCTCATCTGGGAAGACAGCGGCAATCTTCCCCCCATAAAACTTACCACATTCGTACTGGTCTTTTTTGCTCCTCGTACTTGTGCCTGCATGTTTCGTAACCGAACCAATTCTAAAGTTCTTCCTGCAAATACAAAAGTATCGCCGGGTTTCATCTTTCCAATGAACCACTCTTCGATTGTGCCTATGAAACCCCCGGAAACATATTTAACAAGGAGCATTGCATCACTAACTATGGTCCCAATAGACAAACGGTGCATCATTGCGATCTGCCGGCTTTCCACTTTATACAGCCCATGAGTCGATACTGTCACTTTTCGGTATTCGTCATAGGCCTGAAGACTTTGGCTCCCCATGGTAATAAAGTTAAGACACCATTGCCACTGCTCGTCTGTAATCCCTTGAAAGCAGAATGTTGTTTTAATTTCTTTGTAGATTTCCTTCGGAAAAAAGCCATCACTTACCGCCAAGGTAATAAGGTATTGTATCAGCACGTCGAAGCTTAAGAGATAGGGAATACGGTCTTCTACTACATCTTCTTGAACCGCCCGTTTTAATGCCGAAGCTTCCACAAGTTCAAGCGCATGGGTGGGTAAAAAGTAAATAACGCTGGCTTCTCCAGGTCGATGATTGCTTCTGCCGGCACGTTGTAAGAATTTAGCTATGCCCTTTGGTCCCCCAATTTGGATGATGGTTTCCACGGGAGCAAAATCCACTCCCAGGTCTAAGCTGGAGGTTGCGACCACTGCCGTTAACGATTCGTTTCGAATAGCTTGTTCAACCCACAGGCGTGTGTCTTTCGAAATACTACCGTGGTGCATAGCGATCTCTCCCGCCAATTCCGGATAACGTGCAAGGAGTTTCTGAAACCAGATTTCACATTGTCCGCGTGTGTTGGTGAAAATAAGGGTGGTCTTGCTTTTTTTTAGTATCGGCACGATTTCATCCAGCAAGTGAAGTCCCAGATGACCCCGCCAGGGGAACGTCTCCATTTTTTTTGGTATGATCGATTTGACAATGGTCTTCCGTTTATTCTTCGACTTTATAAGAACCGCATTCTCCCTGAAAGAATGATCCATTCCCAGCAGTACATCTTGTGCTTCTTCTAAATTTCCTATGGTTGCTGAAATGCCCCAAATTCGAAGTTGGGGACATACCGTCTTAAAACGGGAAAGCGCCAATTCCATTTGTACTCCTCTCTTGCTTCCCAATAACTCATGCCATTCGTCCACCACAATGGCTTTAAGTGTTGCAAAGGTCTTTGCATACCCTTTACTTGCCAACAGCAGCATAAGACTTTCGGGCGTTGTGATTAGTAGATCGGGCATGTTCTTTTTTTGCTTCGCACGTTCGCTTTGAGGGGTATCTCCTGTGCGTATTCCAACGGTAAGTCCGGTATCGAGTTCGTCTGCAAATCGTTGTGCCGCTTGTTGTATTTCAACCGAAAGTGCGCGAAGTGGTGTGATCCAGATAGCTTTGATCCCCGGACTTTTCTTTGTTCTATAATTCGGATTGTCCTTTATGTACTGCAGCACAATAGGGATCCACAACGAATACGTTTTTCCGCTTCCTGTAGGCGCATTTAGCAGTCCGTGTTTGCCTTTTAAGAATGCCTTCCACGTTTTTTTCTGAAAAGGGAACGGTTTCCAACCTTGCTGTTGAAACCAAGTTTCGGCAATATGGATCAATTCGTTCACTTCGGAATGAGGGCTTTTAGATCGTCCAACGTATTTGCTTCGGCAATAGGTTTGTCTTTCCGCCAACGTAAAATTCTCGGGAAACGTGTGGCAATACCGCTCTTATGTCTCGTGCTTTCTGCAATTCCTTCAAAAGCAATCTCAAAAACATGATGCGGGGTAACGCTTCGAACCGGCCCGAATCGCTCTACTGTGTTTTTTTTGATCCAAGCATCCACCTGCCGGAATTCGGCATCGGTAAGACCGGAATAGGCTTTCGCGAACGTAACGAGCTCTCCTTTGTCCCAAAGGGCGAAGGTATAGTCCGTATAGAGATTGGCCCGTCTTCCGTGTCCGCGCATGGCATAGGTGAGCACCGCATCGATGGTAAAGGGATCTATCTTCCACTTCCACCAGTCGCCCTTTTTTCGTCCTACCAGATACGGACTCTCTTTTCGTTTCAGCATAAGACCTTCGCTGCGCTTTTCACGGGAACGGTCTCTTTCTTCTGCGGCAGCTTCCCAAGAAGAAAATTCCATAGTGGAACTAAGGTAGAGCCCGATGGCATCACAATCACAGTCTTCAATAAGTTTGTCCAGCAGTGCTCTTCGTTCTGAAAACGGTTTTTGACGAATATCTTCACCCTGCCATTCCAACAGATCGTATGCAACTAAGATGACCGGGGTTTTTTCAAGGAGTGCTTTGGAAATGTTTTTGCGTCCAATACGGGTTTGCAGCGCATTAAAATCGCCTATGGAGCCTTCTGAAAAAGGAAGGATCTCCCCATCCAGAACTGTTCCGTTGGGAATTACCTTTAAAAATCGTTGAAACTCGGGGTATTTATCGGTTACCAGTTCTTCTCCTCGGGACCAGACGAACACTTCATCATTGCGCAAGATGACTTGCGCCCGTATGCCGTCCCATTTGTGTTCAAAACTCCATTGTTCGACAGGTTCTAATTCTTTCTGAAACGCATCTTCAACCGCATAGGCAAGATAGAAAGGATAAGGCTTCGACAAGTAATCGTCTTCGTTCTCTTCCAAGATCAATTTTTTGTAGGTTGTGGTCTGCGGGGTCCAATCGCCCATGAGCTTGTATGCCAAAATATCTTCATCGATCTCCGTAGCTTTGGACAACGCGCGTGTCATGAGTTTTTGACTTACACCTATGCGAAAACTTCCGGTAATGATCTTATTGAAAACAAAACGTTCAAAATAGGTTTGTTGCAGCCAGTTTTCCTGAAGGTAGGCTTTCTTATCCGCTTCGGGGAGATCCTTAAGTGCACTTATTTCTGAAATATACTGTGACAAGGATTTATGAGTTCGCCCTTCAGATGAAGGTACAACCAGCGCTATCGTTTCGGCAAGATCCCCGACGATGTGATAGCTCTCTTCAAACAGCCAAAGTGGTATGTTACTTATTTCGGAAGCCCATTGACGCAGTAGTGTGGTGTTTACAGGACGTTTGGGACGTCGATGTGACAGGATGGCAATAGTCCAAAGCTTGTCGGCATCATCCGCTTTCAGAAAGTAATCGGTCAAAGCCGCAACTTTTCGGGTCGTCTTATTTGTACTGTCCAGTGTTTTGATGAGCTCTGCAAATGCTTTCACGCGTCCACCTCCGCTTCTTGTTTAGTTCCAACTTCGGCACCCTCTTCTTCATATTGTGTTTTTTCGGTACGGGCGTCCAACCCCATTTCTTCGCGAAGATAGCGAGCGAAAATATCGGTATAACCGTGCGTAGCAATCACCTTTTCGCAGCCCGTTGCCTTGATCGTTTCCAGTAGTCCTTCCCAGTCGGCATGATCACTTAACACAAAACCACGATCTACTGCGCGTCTTCGGCGGGCTCCTCTAAACGTCATCCAACCACTTGCCGAAGCCGTTTCGTAGGGGACCATTTTTCTAATCCATGTACTTCCATGTGCGCTGGGAGGTGCGATCACGATATTCCCTCGAAGCGCTTCCTTTGTTGTTTCCCTGCTCACTTTTGTGGTCTTAGGAAAGGCATAATGCGGCCGTAGCACGTTGGTCATATTTTCCACAGCACCATGGGTATAGATCTCACCAATGGAAGGATCCAAGTGCTTGAGGAGTCGCTGAGCCTTTCCCAAACTATAGCCAAACAAGACAGAAGTCTTTCCTTCGGCTTTATTTTCTGCCCACCATGTATTGATATCTTCGAAGACTTGCGCTTGAGGCTCCCAGCTAAAAGCAGGTAGACCGAAAGTGCATTCAGTAATAAAGGTGTTGCATTTTACAGGTTCGAACGCTTCCGCTAAACCATCGTCTTCAGTCTTGAAATCTCCTGTAAAGACCCATACCTCGCCCTTATATTCCACCCGAACTTGCGAGGATGCTACAATGTGCCCTGCAGGATGCAGTGAAAACGTAACACCATTGATCACAAAGCGCTCATTCCATTGCTTACCCGTGACCGTGATATCTCCCAAGCGGTGTTTAATAATTGGAACGTTGTTGGTGTGTGTAATATACTGTTGGTGTCCCCAACGGCTGTGATCTGCGTGCCCGTGCGTGACGATACATTTCTTTACAGGCCGCCATGCATCGATATAAACATCGGCTTGTTGGCAATAGATTCCGTTGGTATTAAAAACGAGTAGTGGTGTGGTCATGGATTCCTTTCAGTAGCACCTTAAAATTACCATTTTGTGGTGTATTTATTTCAGAATTAAGAAAAGTTTAGCGTAACAAACTGCCTTAAAAAAATGAACAAAATATGACAGGAATCATTCGCTAGGCTGGCAAAAGTTCTATATTTGTACTATAAAATTCTACTATGTCATTTACAGATCTATTTGAAAGCGGAGAACACGCGAGAAACTTGGGTCATTTTGCTTCTATCGCAAATATTGCGGCTATTGACGGCGCTATAAATCCTGAGGAAGAAAGATTGCTAAAGCGATTTGCCAGAAAATTGGACATTCGTGAATCTGAGTATCTTGAAGTATTGAAGAACCCTCAGAAATATCCTATCAATCCTCCAAACTCTGCCGATAAACGATTGGAGCGTATGCATGATCTTTTTCAAATGATCTTTGCAGACCATGAGATCGACGATCACGAACGTTTCTTGATAGAACGGTATGCGATTGGACTTGGCTATTCTACCGAGTTGGCACAAAAGCTAATTAAACGTTCCATTGAGATCTATCAAGGAGGTTTGGATTTTGAAGATTACCGGTACCTGCTCAATAAATAAGAGCGCCTCCCAGTACATTTTAGTTTCGAAGCCTATGTGCTGCTTTGCCGCATAAATTCTTCTGCTTTTTCGACCATTTTTTTGCTTCCGCAGAAGAACGGTACACGCTGGTGTAAGGTTGTAGGCTGAATATCCAAGATGCGTTCATACCCGTTACTAGCCTTGCCGCCCGCTTGCTCGGCAATATATGCCATGGGGTTGCACTCATACAGTAAGCGTAATTTTCCATCAGGATTTTTGGAGGTGTTCGGATAGATATAAATGCCACCTTTGATCATGTTTCTGTGAAAGTCTGAAACCAAAGAGCCAATATAGCGAGAGGTATACGGACGGTCTTCTTCCTCTTTTTGGCAGTACTTGATATAGTCCTTCACTCCCTGTGGAAAATGGATATAATTTCCTTCATTGACCGAGTAGATAGAACCCGTTTCCGGAAATTTCATATTGGGGTGAGACAAGTAGTAGGTTCCAATAGCGGGATTCAACGTAAAGCCGTTTACGCCGTGCCCGGTGGTATATACGATCATCGTTGAGGTACCATAGACAATATAACCTGCCGCTACCTGTCTGTTTCCGGTTTGCAGGAAATCTTCCAAGGTTACGGGAGTGCCTTCCGGGGTGATCCTTCTATAAATAGAAAATATCGTACCTACAGAAACATTGACGTCGATATTTGACGATCCGTCCAACGGATCTATCAGCACTACGTATTTATTATCGTTCTTTTTATTACGCCCCTGAATGGTGATAAAATCGTCTTCTTCTTCGCTGGCGATCCCACAAACGATCTCTCGATTGGTGAGGGTCTTAATGAAGATCTCGTTGGCGTACACATCTAATTTTTGTTGATCTTCCCCTTGAATATTAGTATCTCCTGCCGCCCCAAGAATATCTACTAAGCCGGCTTTGTTCACTTCATGGTTTACAACTTTAGCAGCCAGCCGAATGGAATTGATGAGGCGCGAAAGTTCGCCCGAAGAGTACCGAAACTCACTTTGGTTCTCAATGATGAATTCGCCTAGGGTCTGATTTTGTTTTGCCATGATGAAGGTTAATGGAATGTGAATTTGCTGCAAATATCGGGTTTTTTAAGAAATTGAACCGATATTTGTGCCTCAAAACAAGCCATATGCAGATAACTATTCGAAATGCCGAGAAAGAGGATATGCCAAAGGTACTTGAACTCATTGAAGAACTTGCCGTTTTTGAAAAGGAACCCCATGCGGTAGAAGTTTCAGTAGGTGATCTTGAAGCGGCAGGTTTTGGAGCCAAACCTATGTTTCGTTGTTTCGTGGCAGAAGTTGACACAAAGATCGTGGGAATGGCATTGGTCTATTTTCGGTTTTCTACATGGAAGGGACGGGTCTTGCATCTTGAAGACCTTATCGTGACCAACGCCATGCGCGGAAAAGGGATTGGTGAACGGCTCTATGCGGCCGTGCTCGAGTATGGACATTCCTTAGGATGTAAAAGAGTGCAATGGGAAGTCTTGGGATGGAACGAAGGAGCCATTAAATTCTATGAACGTAGCGGTGCAAGTGTGCTTCGCGACTGGCATGTAGTTCACATGGATGAACAAGGGCTTACACATTTTTTAAAGACACAATAAACAGTAGCGACTGGAACTATTATAGATGAAAGTATTCAAATTTGGAGGGGCATCGGTGAAAGATGCCGAAGGGGTTAAAAATCTAGTGAATGTGATCAACGTTACGGGGGAGCAGGATCTTCTTGTCGTGGTATCGGCCATGGGGAAGACCACAAACGCTCTTGAAACAGTGGTTTCTCATTATTTTTCGAATCCTTCAGAGATTGAAGCTGCGGTGACAAGCGTATATGAATATCACTTTAAAATCTTACAGGAATTATTTCCTACGACTGCTTCGGAAGTATTTGCAGAAGTAAAAGATCTTTTCAAGGAATTGAAAGGTTTTCTGAAGCGTACCAAGTCTAAGAACCATGCTTTTGTCTACGATCAAGTAGTTTCGTATGGGGAGTTGATTTCTACCGCTATCGTTTCGGCGTATCTTTCCGAAGCAGGGATCAAAAACACGCTTCTCGATGTACGAAGTTGTATTGTGACCGATGCCAATTATCGGGATGCGAATGTGAATTGGGAAGCGACCCAAGAACACATTGGCAGTAAGGTGGCAAAAAAAGGAATTACCATCACGCAAGGATTTCTTGGCGCGGAAAACACAAATAATTTCACAACCACGCTGGGGAGAGAGGGGAGTGATTATACCGCAGCGATCTTTGCCTACTGTCTCAATGCGGTTTCGGTTACCATTTGGAAGGATGTGGCCGGTGTTTTAAATGCAGATCCAAGATTCTTTACAAATACGACCCTCCTGCACCACATATCTTATCGAGAGGCGATCGAATTGGCCTTTTACGGAGCCTCGGTGATTCATCCAAAAACGCTGCAACCCTTACAGCGCAAGGAGATACCACTTTTTGTAAAATCATTTGTAAGTCCGATGGATCCGGGCACCTGTGTGGGGAAAGGTGTTGCTTTAGACCCTCAAACCTCCTGTTTTATATTAAAAAAGAATCAAGTCCTCATTTCGCTATCGTCCTTGGACTTTAGTTTTATGATGGAAAATCATATAGGAGACGTTTTTAAATGGTTGCATGAATACAAAATGAAGGTAGAGCTTATTCAAAACTCAGCCATTAGCTTTTCGGTTTGTGTTGATAATAAATTCGATACGCTCGAGCCGCTTCTGGCGAAGCTTCGGTCGAATTTTAAAGTAAAATGGAACGAAGGAGTTACTTTGTATACGGTGCGACACTCACAACCTGCAGAAATCAAATCCCTTGTTGAAAATAAAACGGTCCTTTTAAAACAAGAAAGCCGCGAAACGGTACAGTTGGTCGTAAAAGAATAGTATAGATTGTTTCGCTATATTTGTGATTCGTAACAACCAAAACAACCTCCATGGGATTAGTGAACGCCAAAGAAGTAGCGAAAGCTATCAATGTTGATAAATTCGGCTTTTTAGGTACTTCCATGGGTTGGGTATTGATGAAGCTTCTCAATATTTCTACCATGAACAAGATCTATGATAGGAATAAGCATTTGAGCGACCTTGAATTTATCAATGCCCTGTTGGATGAATTCGAGATCAATTTTGAGATCCCGGAAGAAGACCTGAAGCGCTTGCCTAAGACCGGGCCTTTTATTACCATATCCAATCATCCGTTGGGAGGGATCGACGGCATTCTGTTGCTAAAATTGTTATTGGAACACCGTCCGGACTTCAAGATCATCGCTAATTTTTTACTACACCGAATCGAGCCTTTAAAGCCGTATGTCATGCCTGTAAACCCTTTTGAAGAGCGCAAGGATGCCAAAAGTAGCGTGATGGGTTTTAAGGCTTCCTTGACACACCTTCGAGAAGGGCATCCTTTGGGAATTTTTCCTGCCGGGGAAGTCTCTACGTATCGTGACGGTAAACTGGTGGTAGACCGTCCTTGGGAAGTGGCTGCCATGAAACTGGTTAAAAAGGCAGAAGTACCAATCGTACCTATTTACTTTCACGCAAAGAACAGTAAATTCTTTTATAGATTGGCTAAGCTTAGCGACACGTTGCGCACCGCTAAATTACCATCGGAACTGCTCACGCAGAAAGAACGTGTCATCAAGGTGCGTATTGGTAACCCCATTGGGTTAGAGGATCAACAGGAGCACGAATCGTTGGAGGCTTTTACTGAGTTTCTTCGGAAAAAGACCTACGTCCTTGCGAATCCTTTTCAGAAGAAAAAATTATTGGATACCCTTCCGAAGAACCTAAAATTCCCGAAACCTCCCAAAAAGATTGCCGGTGCGATCTCGGTAGAGAAAATGGAAAGCGAGATCGCTGCCCTGCGTACCGATGATAAGCGATTATTGGTTAGTAAGAACTACGAGGTATTTTTGGCGCAGGCCGATCGTATCCCCAGTATCATTCAAGAAATAGGCCGATTGCGTGAGATCACATTTAGAGAGGTAGGCGAAGGTACAAACAACGCTACCGATTTGGATAAGTTCGACAGCTACTATCACCATATGTTCTTATGGGACAACGATGCTCGAAAGCTAGCCGGTGCCTACCGTATGGGATTGGGATCGCAGATCTTTCCACGGTTTGGAATCGACGGGTTTTATTTGCAGGATCTGTTTCGTTTTGAACCCGAATTGTACCCAATGATGAGTAAATCCATTGAGATGGGAAGGGCCTTCATCATAAAAGACTATCAACAACGCCCCATGCCTTTGTTCCTGCTTTGGAAAGGCATTGTGCATACTACGTTACGGTATCCGGAACATCGCTATCTCATTGGAGGGGTGAGTATAAGTAATAAGTTTTCTGAATTTTCAAAATCGTTAATGATCGAGTTTATGAAATCCAACTATTACGATCCGTATGTCGCCCAATATATCAATCCGAAGAAAGAGTTTAAAGTAAAGCTGAAGGATGCGGATAAGGATTTTATTTTTGACGAAAGTGAAGCCGATCTCAATAAGTTCGATAAGATCATCGACGAGGTAGAACCGGGTAGTTTGCGTTTGCCGGTGCTTATAAAAAAATACATCAAACAAAACGCCAAAGTAGTTGCCTTTAATGTAGACCCGCTCTTTAATAATGCCGTAGACGGATTAATGTACATTCGTATCGCAGACCTGCCCGAAAGTACGGTAAAGCCTGTGATGGAAGAATTTCAGGCCGAGTTGGAACAACGATTCGCTAGTGGACAAAAAGATGAAGAAACTCATTAGTTTATGTTCAAACTGCTGTATTTTGAGGTGATCAACATAAAGATTCCGTAGATAATTAACCCCACCGCAATAATACCCATGATCGTTTGTCCGAAGGTGTCTTGAAGAAAATTGAATACATCTACTTTTCCTACATCAGACCTGCTGCCTTGGTAAGCGGCTTTAAAAAACAGATAGGCCATGATCCCCGATACGACACCCCGAGCAGTATGCCCTATTTTACCTACGTTTATCACCAATTTTTTTGCCTTTTCCTTAAGATCACTTTCGTCCACCTGTTCTCTAAATTTCCCCGAATAGGCTTGATAGAACTCATACAGTGATTTTATGAGTATAATAACCCCAATAACAATTAAAATGGTTGTAGCATAGGTAGAGTTAAGCAATGAAGATACCATAGATTTGCCATCGCTACCAGCGCCCATCACACGCTTTATGGCACTAAAGGCCAAAAGTCCATAAAACAATCCACTTCCAAAATAAGCGATCCTTTTTACAACACTCTTAGACGTACTTGTTTCTTTCTCGAAGGAGGTAAAAGCTTGATACCATCGCCAAAATACATACCCTACAAGACCTGCTGCAATCGCAACTAGAAGGATTTGTCCAAAGGCTTGTTTTGAAATAAAATCCAAGACATTGCCGCTATTTGCCTTTTGACCTCCCAGATTAAAAGCTGCAAGTGCCGTAAGACTTCCTATGAGAAGGTACACCACCCCTTTGGTGGCAACACCGAAGCGTGCGAAGTTTCGTTTTTTACTAGACATGTTTTTTTGGTCGGTTCCTTGAGTAAGATATAAAAATATCAAGTGTTGGAGTCAGAAAGAAATCATAAAACTACTGTGAGAAGGGTATTGCAGTCCCTTATTTCATGGGACGTTTTTTGATCATGCCACCTTTAGCGTCTTTAATACTGTGCATCACCATAAAGGCATTCTTATCTATCTTATCGACTTCAGTTTGTAGTTTGGCCAGCTCTAAACGGGTGATCAATGTGTAAATAATATCCGTTTCTTGTAAACGATCTCCTCGTTTTCCGTACCCTCTTTTCCCGGAATAGATAGTACAGCCTCTACCCATTTTTTCGATTACGGCCAGTCTTATTTCTTCACTAAAGTCGGATATGATTGTAACGCCCACATATTCTTCGATCCCCGAAACCACAAAATCCACTGTTTTTGAAGCCGAAAGATAGGTGAGCATGGCATATAGCGCAGTCTCTACCGAAAAAATATAGGCACCTACACTAAAGATAATCACATTAAAAAGAAGGATGACATCTCCAATAGTGAGGGCGGTCTTCTTGCTAATGAAAATCGCCAATACTTCAGTTCCGTCTATTACAGCGCCGCCTCGTATCGCCAGACCGATTCCGGCACCTAGGAAGAATCCGCCAAATACTGCGATCAACAGTTTGTCATCGGTAACCGTGGGTGCTTCAATAAAATGTACCGAAATGGCCAGCACAGCGATCGCAAGGAGACTTCGCAGTGCGAATTGTTTCCCAATGGTGGAAAACCCCAGCACTATGAATGGAGCATTGACGATAATTAAAAAGACCGAGATGGAATATCCGGTAATCTCAGTAAGGATAAGGGAGATCCCCGTTACGCCGCCGTCAATAAACTGATTGGGTAATAAAAATCCTTTAAGACCGAAACTTGCACAGATCACCCCCAAAAGGATCATGGCACTATCCTTGAAGAAATGGGAGAGTTCCACTTTGGTTACCGAGAGTTCTTTTTCAAGGAGTACAGCCGATAAGATCCCTTTTCTTTTCCTCAATCGGAAGTTGGTTAAGCGTATAACGATATTTCGAATAAAGGAACTCATTTCTTTTTCTTGGAGATTTTTACGAAGCTACTAAAAAAGATGAGCTGTAAAGAATCTATGGCGGATTAATTTTTAAAGAAGATACATTCCTCCCATTGTAACATACAATGCTATCGATACTCGGGATTTTCAAAATTCCAGCGAGTTCCATCGTCCCATTGACTGCGAGAGTTCCCGTAGGCGGGATAACCACCCGACGCTTTAAGCATTTTTGCCAAATGAAGAAGATTATAGGTCATAAAGGTCGTATTCCTGTTGGTGAAGTCATTTTTTTGGGCATTGCTTTCTTCGTCCATATAACTGGGTCCCGGACCGGCTTCTCCAATCCAGCCGGAATCTGCTTGCGGTGGAATGCTATACCCCACATGCTGTAAGGCATATAAAATTCCCATGGCACAATGCTTAATACCATCCTCGTTGCCTGTTATGATACAACCCCCTACTTTTCCGTAGAAATAATATTGGCCCTTGTCATTTTGTTTGCTGCTCATAGAATACAACCGTTCTATCAATTTTGTCGCTTCTGAAGATTTTTCACCCAGCCAAATAGGAGTTCCTATAATAAGAATGTCTGCGGCATCCACTTTTCTCCAGATTTCTGGCCAAGCATCCTCGGAAGCCCCGTGTTCTGTCATATCAAAATAGACACCGGGAGCGACGTCATGATCCACGAATCGAAGGTAATCGACCGAAACACCTTCTTTTTTCATGATGTTTATACTAACGTCCATCAAACCTTTGGTGTGGCTCAAGCGTGGAGACTTTTTGAGAGTACAATTGATGTACAGGGCTTTGAGTTTGCTGAAATCTGTAGGGTGTTGTGTCATGTTTCCAATTATTAATGAGCATTTTAAGATACTTTTTTTAGGACATTATCAATCATTTCAAGTGCGCAGTCTACAGTTGCAAGTTTGGTTCGGAATGAAAGTAATGCCATTCGGATCACGAATTTTTCGCCAATTCTTGTAGAACTTAAAAAAACATGTCCGTTCGCATGGAGTTCTTTCAGAAGCGCTTGATTAAATTGATTTTCTTGGTCTGCTTCCTTCGGAAACCAAAAATAACTTACCGAAAGGTCCGGTTCCGGTCCAACGGCAAAACCACGCTTTACCAACTGTTCTCTAAAATACTGCGTGAGCAATAATTTCTCTTCCAAACATGCAACAAAAGGTGCTATGCCGTGCAATTGTAGGGGTAGCCAAAGTCTGAGTCCGCGAAAGTGTTTGGTAAGTTCCGGAGAAACATCGGCAGGATTGACAGGGGTATGTTCTTGAATTGCATCCTGCATATAATTGGCGGTATAATGATGTGAATGAAAGACGGCTTCTTTATTCTTAACGAGTACTGCGCCCAGCCCGTACGGAAGAAATAGGCTCTTATGAGGGTCGATCACCAACGAATCGGCCATTTCAATGCCTTTTAGCATAGCCTTTTTGGAATCAGTAAGGATAAAAAAGCCGCCATACGCTCCGTCTATATGATACCAAAGATCATGTTCTCGCGCAATTTTTCCGATGGCTTCCAATGGATCGATCGCTCCGGTGTCAGTCGTTCCGGCAGAGGCGATGATCAAGAACGGATGCAGTTTAGTTTCAAGGTCTGTCCGAATCATTTCTGAAAGCGCTTCAGTTTCCATTCTGTGCTGTGTACTCAATGGGACATAGCGAATAATAACGGAGTCCAGACCAATAATTCTCAGCGCTTTTTGAATACAATGATGCACCTGTTCGCTTACATAGATCACACTCGTTGGGATACGCTCTAAACATACTCTATGATGATCCCTGGCAGCGGTCAAGGCGATTAGATTTGCAATAGAACCGCCTGACGTTAAGTTTCCTACGGCCTCCTTGGGAAACCCGAAAATAGATTTCATCCAATCGATAAGTTCATTTTCCATGGATACCGCACCCGGAGACGCATAATACATTCCGGAGTATTCGTTGGTCACATCCGCCATATAATCGGCAAGTGCCGCTGTAAAGATACCTCCGCCTGGAATGTATCCTAGATGTCCTCCTGAAGCAGCATTAATACCCTTCGAAGCTACCTCCTGTTCGTACAAGGTAAGGAGTGCTTCAAAAGATCTTGGTTCAGAAGAGATGGCCAACGCACCTTCAGTTTCTTTTTCTGAAGAATAGGCAGGAGTAGTCGGAAGCCTGTTTATAAAACGATTGGCGAAGGTGCTTAGTTGATTTGTGTAGGTATTTCGTTGTTGTTCGGAAGGTTCCAGAGACGCCGAAGTTTCTTGAAGTACTTTAATACGTTGGATAAGGGATTCCATAGTGTGTGTTTGATTCCCGGTAAAGTTACCTCTAATACCCTACATGATAAAATTACGATAAAAACAACCTAATAGATCTTTAATCGGCACATAACCTAATAGCCGAGTTATGCGAGGTAGGAAGCCACAAAGTCTTTGCTGTACTGTTTTATGTCTTCTCGGGTGCTTCTGAAAGCGGCTGCAATTTCGGCTTCTGTTCCCTCTACTTTTGATGGATCAGTAAAATTTTTGTGTAACCTTTTAGCGTTAGGAGCCGGGATGAAGGGACAGTTTTCGTTTGCATGATCACATACCGTGATTATGTAATCCCAAGCAATTCCTTCATATTCATCTACGTGATTGGAGGTGTGGTTGGAGATATCAATTCCGTCTTCTGCCATGAATTTTACAGCGTTCTTATTAAGTCCGTGCGTCTCTATGCCTGCGCTGTAGATCCGCGCCTTAGTTCCGGCATAATGTTCGATATAGCCTTGAGCCATCTGACTTCGACAGCTGTTTCCGGTACAGAGTATTAAAACATTTTTCATAGTACTAATTTTTTGTTTGTATTTCTCCTAGGATCGTACGAAGCTATTGCTATCGTGCTATGCAATGCGCTTTTCAACAATCGCTCTATTGAAGTATTTAAAAGTAACGGGTGGTTCATGATTAACAACAACCACTTTCGGGAGTGCAGCACGCCTCTTGCGACACGGTTACGGTCTGCTCGGGAACACCACACACCTCTTTAGCCTTGCAATCGGTTCGTTCGACAGATAGATGCAGATGTATCTCATCTTTTTGAATGGAATACCCGCGTATCTGCAATTGAGCCGTATGAAAAGAGTTATTTCCGTATTCGAACTTCACTTCAGCGGAAAGGTCGTATGGTCTCATTCTCCCCACTTTCTTTAAAATTCCCAGTGCTTTATACGCACTCATAAAATTTGTTTTTTCAACTTCCGAAGGGCTTTCCCATAGCTGAATGATCGTTTCGTTCCAAGCATCGGTTCCCGCGCCGCAATCTACGGAGTCTATGGAAATATGCTTTACTTCGGTGATATGGTAATTTGCGGCTACCCATAGTTTTGGTGCATATTCAAACAGCAATGCTTTTTCACTGTGCGTCGTTAGGAGGTCTAATAATTCTTGTGTTTTCATCGGTCTGTGGTTTAACAGCATGAAGCTGACGTTGTATTAAAAAAAGAGGTGAATGTTTTCTGCAATTCCTTAAAACGATCCACGTCTAAGCAATAGCATAGGTTGCGACCTTCAAATGTTCCCTTTAAAAGGCCGGCTTTTCTAATGACTTGCAGGTGTTGCGAAATAGTGGGTTGGGCGAGGCCTACTTCATCCACTATGTCGTTGCAAATACAACCTTCTTGTTTACTAATGTATTGTAAGATTGCAACGCGGGCGGGATGCGCCAAGACTTTTGCTATTTCAGCAATTTCTATTTGTTCGGTTGTGTGAAGTGACATTTTTGTAACACCCATATCAATTGAAGTAATATTGCAATATTACGATGAATAATGATAATAAAAAAACCTTTGAGGATATTTTTCAAAGGCTTTTCCAATTTTCTAGAACCACGGTTTTTTACCCACCTGATATGTTTGGTAGAACTCTTCGTCACTTTTAGTCAAGTAAATGATCCCTTCTATGAGTCCGATGATAATTGGAATATAGATCGTAAAGGCGCCCACAATAATGCACATTAATGGAAAGGAGATCACAAAAATGCTTAACAGAATGATACCCTCTTTGTTATATCCAAGGATAAACTTATGAACTCCCAATCCACCTACAAAAATACCGAGAAGACCGGCTAATAGCTTTTTGTTCTCACCACTATTGGTAGCTTGATTCCAACCTTCCTTGAACTCGTTGGTGGTCGATTTTGCTTCGTTCTCTGCATTGTTTGTGGCATCTTCCATGCGTTTTTGGGTACTGTCGAAACCTTCGTTGGTATTGTTTTCTTCCATGATGTTTTTGGTATTTAGTTGATTGTTAAATGTATAAAAAAATATTAAGCTGTCTATCCTTGAAAACCTATATTTTGAACGATGATATGCGGCTTATAAAAAAGCGCTGTCTATCGGCTCCCATAGTTCTATCTTGTTTCCTTCCGGGTCTAGGATCCATCCAAACTTTCCATATTCATATTCCTCCATTGTGCCAACTACAGTAACACCTTCTTTTTTTAGAATCTCTAATAACCCTTCGAGATCTGCAACCCGAAAATTCATCATGAATTCTTTTGTACTAGGCGCAAAATAGGTTGTATCTTTTTTAAAGGGGCTCCATTGGGTAGAGCATTTCTCGCCGTTTTCGTCCTTCCACCAAAAGGTACAACCATAGGCATCGGTGTTCAAACCTAAATGGTCACGGTACCAGTTCTTTATACTATCTGGGTCGTTTGTTTTAAAGAAGAATCCTCCCAAGCCTGTTACTCTTTTTTCCATATTATTTTTGATTAAATGATTTAAAACTTACTATGATCTTGTGGGCGATCACTTTTGCTAATTGCTCTTTACTTTCTATGGTCCATCCGGCAACATGCGGACTCAAAAGAACATTATCCATGGTGAGCAACTGTTTTAGAGCTTGGGGCAGTGCTTCTGAATCGAAGAGCGATTCAAAAGATGTCTTTTCAAATTCCAACACATCGAGGCCGGCTCCCAAGATCTTGCCAGTTTCCAAGGCAGAAACGACGTGGGAGGTGACTACACTTTTCCCTCGGGCCGTATTTAAAAGCCAGAACGGTTTTTCGACTGCCGTAATGAACGTGCGGTCTATCATTTTATCGGTACTCGGCGTCCAAGGGGTATGTAAACTTATAACATCTGCCTTTTTTTGAAGTTCCGCCAAAGGCACCTGTCTTGCATTTTCATCTCCCATGTTAGGTTTGATGTCATTACATAGCACCTCACAATCGAACCCTTTTAATTTTTTAGCAAATGATTTTCCCATATTTCCATACCCAATAATACCCACTGTTTTGCCATTGAGTTCAACACCACGATTAGCTTCGCGGTTCCATTGACCGGCCTTTACCTCCTTATCGGCCTTGTTCAACTTATTGAACAGGGATAATAACATTCCCAAGGCATGCTCACCTACTGCATTGCGATTTCCTTCCGGCGCCGATATAAGTTGAATGCCTTTAGATTCGGCATACGGGGTATCAATATTTTCCAGTCCGGCACCTACACGCGCAATGAACTTGAGATTGATGGCAGCATCTAAGAATGATGCGTCGATCTTAAACCGACTCCGGATCACAATACCTTGGTAGTTGTGAATGATCTTTTTAATTGCTTCTTCTGAAGAACTATAATCCTCCACATTTTCAAAGCCTTCAGAATTCAGGGTTTCAAGAAGCAAGGGGTGGTTTGTATCGAGATGGAGAATTTTCAAAAAGCTAAAGTTTAGGGTACAGGGTCTTGGTCTTTTCACTTGTAACATTCCCTGTGTGTTTGGTCGTATTTTTTTCGAAGAGCAAAACATGAACTTCTTCTCCGTTCTGTGTCTTGGGGCAGTGCTCAACTCCTTTGGGAACTACAATAAGCTCTCCCTTCCGAACGATCTCGGTGCGGTCCCTGAACTGCATTTCCAACGTTCCTTTTTGCACAAAGAAGAGTTCATCTTCTTCTTCGTGCTTATGCCAAACAAAATCGTCCTTCAGCTTAGCTAATAATACCTGCATATCATCAACAACCGCAATTTGATGGGGATGCCAATGCTCGCTGAAGCGGGTAAATTTTTCCTGTATATTAATGGCGTTCATGGCAGAGATTTACGCAAACAAGGTACTAATTTCTTCGGTTATTTTTGTCGGGCGGTGTGTTTTTCCATCGAGCAAACACCAAAGGGTTTTAGCTGTAACGATCGTTTGTTGATCGCTTCGGCGAACGATCTTATACTGTCGTTCACTCTTTACACCGTCATAGTTCTCGACCCAAGTTCGGACCTCCAATTCCTCCCCTTTAAATGAAGGAGCCTTATATTCTATAAAGTGATGTAGGACTACCCATACATATTTTTTACGCAATGCTTCGGAAGTTTTTGAGGTCCAATGTGCTTCGGCAGCCTCGAGACACCACTGTAAATAAATCACATTGTTTACATGCTCCATAGTATCGATGGCCGAAGCAGGAACCGTTAATTGATGTGAAAACACTTCCGATTTCAAAACCCGAGCACTACTTTAGAAATATAGAAGAACAGAAAAATTCCGAAGATATCATTACTGGTTGTAATAAAAGGACCCGTTGCAATGGCAGGGTCGATCCCCCTTCGGTCTAAGATGATGGGGACAAAAGTTCCTATAAGCGCGGCAACTATAATCACCGATAGCATGGAAACAGCTATGGTTATGCTTACTAATTGATCTTGCCCAACCACGAAGCCAAACCCTATGACCAAAAGCCCTAGTGCCGTGCCGTTAATGAGTGCTAGTCCCACTTCTTTTACAAGTCTGTTGAACAGACTTCCCTTCACATTGTCATTGGCCAATCCTTGAACAATGATCGCACTGGACTGCACGCCTACATTCCCTGCCATCGCTGCAATGAGCGGCGTAAAAAAGAACAGGATGGGAAAGCGCTCCAATGCTTCTTCAAAACCCTGCATGATATAGACACTTCCCAAGCCTCCAAAAAGGCCTAACACTAACCAAGGAAGGCGTGCACGGGTTAGTTCCCACACGCTGTCGTCTGCTTCTACATCCTGAGAAATACCTGCAGCCAACTGGTAATCCTTCTCGGCTTCATCCTTGATAAAATCTACGATATCGTCAATCGTAATTCTACCCACCAGAATGCCATCTTCATCAACTACAGGAATAGCTTCCAGGTCGTATTTTTGCATGATCCGCGCCACTTCTTCGTTATCGGTATGTACCGTGACATAGTCAACCTTTGGGATGAACACTTCACTGATCTTGGTCTTTTCGCCGGCAGTGAGCAGGTCCTTTAATGACAACCTGCCTGTAAGTTTTCCTTCTTTGTTGGTCACATAGATGGAATGGACACGGGTGACATTCTCGGCCTGTCGCCGCATTTCACGAACACAGCCGGCAACTGTCCATGTTTCTTTCACCTGAACGAGCTCTTTTGCCATCAAAGCTCCGGCAGTGTCTTCATCGTAATTAAGAAGCTCAACAATATCGGCGGCATGTTCCTCATCTTCAATCTTGCCAATGACCTCCTTTTGGATATCTTCGTCAAGTTCGGCGATAATATCGGCAGCGTCATCGGTGTCCAGCTCTTCAAGTTCTTGGGCAATTTCTGAAGGGGAGAGTCGATCCAAGATCTTCTCCCGAACATCATCGTCCAGTTCCATCAATGCTTCGGAAGTAAGCTCGCTTTCGAGTAACTTTATAATGTAGGTAGCATCATCACTTCCCAATTCTTCCAATAGTTCGGCAACATCGGCAAAGTGAAATTCCTGTAACAGCTCACGTAGGGCATTGCCGTCCTTTTGCGCAATGAGTTGCTCAATGTTCGCAATAAAGTCAGCTGTTATTTGAAATTGCATCCTTTTCCAGTTTTTGGGTGAGTTCAATAAATTGTGCTACCGTGAGTTGTTCGGGGCGTTGTCCAAAGATAGCATCTTCTTTCAATTTATTAGAGAGTTGGAAGGATTTTAAACTATTACGAAGGGTTTTCCTTCGTTGCTGAAAAGCGGTTTTAACTACGGTAAAGAACAGTTGCTCATTACAATCTAAAGTGTAGTTTTCCTTTCGGACCAAGCGGAGTACCCCGCTATCAACCTTAGGCGGTGGCTGAAAGACACCCGGCGGAACCGTAAAAAGATATTCGGCATCGTAGAAAGCTTGGGTAAGAACCGATAGTATTCCGTAGACCTTATTGCCTTCTTTGGCACAAATACGTTGGGCGACTTCCTTTTGGAACATTCCTGAAAATTCAGGGATTCGATGGCGGTGTTCCAAGGTTTTGAATACAATCTGAGTTGAGATATTGTAGGGAAAGTTTCCCGTAATCCCAAACGGTGCGCCGTTAAAAAGGGACGAAAGATCCGCTTTTAGAAAGTCGGCTTCCAAGATCGTGATGTTGGGATCTTTAAAATGTGTTTCCAAATAGGTTATGGACTCACTGTCAAGGTCCATGGCGATCACTTCGATATCTCTATCAATAAGATATTTGGTGAGCACTCCCATGCCGGGTCCAATTTCCAAGACATTGGTGTAACCCTTTAAATGAAGAGTGTTTCCTATCTTTTTGGCGATGGATTCATCTTTCAAGAAATGTTGTCCTAAATATTTTTTGGCCTTTACGTTTTTTTCCATTAGTGTTCGCTAATGATTTCCAGTTCGGTTCTAAAGGCTACAAAGGTACCTTCAAAAGGTTTGCTTTGCGCCCTAAGGGTTTCGGCATCTTCGGCATAGTACTTTTCCAACGTTGCTTTACTGTCTGTTGTATATTGCACCGAATAGGTCATCCCGCCCATTTCTTCTTCTACTTGAACACGCGACATGAGTGCCTTGCTGAATTTTCCCGTCTTCAGCATCGCAGGAATGTGTTCGGTTTGCATCCAATGGAGCCATTTCTTATGAACGCTTTCATCAATATTTACAGTGACATTATAGATATACATAAGTATTTAAAAAATTTGCGTGCCTTACTTAACGGGGGTGCTTGGCGCATAGGTTTCTATAAAAACGTTGGTCTTCTCAAGGATCTCTTTTTGTTTGCGGATGCGATTTTTCATCATATAATTATAGGTTGCCAGAATATTTAAGTACGATTTATTTTCGTACACCGAAAGATCCTGTGGTGTGCCTCCGATAAGATCGAAATGTTCGGCAACATAAGGATAGTAATAGTTAGAATAATTGTCTAACGATGCTTTGTCGATTCCTTCAGCCCAAGAATAATACTCATATAGACTAATAATGGCGTCCCGCAGCTCAAGATTTTCAAAAAAACGAATATCGCCTGAGGTGACCATAGTATTATAGGCGGTTTTCTTATAATAGGAATTGTTGTAGCTTAAAACGCGTAGTCCTAAGCCATTGATAGACCTCACATCGCCTTTAGAACCGATCATAGCGATTAGAGAATCGATATTTTCGCTTAACCGCTCCGAAGCTTTGATGGTTTGTTCAATATTTTGCCTGTTGAAACGTGCCTCCTGTAAAACATTTTCTACGTGTCGGTCGATGAGGCGTTGTTCTTTCTTTTCTTCGGAGCAGGTATTGAGTTGAAAGGCAATCAATATTCCAACAATCACAACGATAAATTCGAGCAAATGATTCAGCCAATCAATTTTTCTGGTTCCCCGCATCGTACATTTAATTTATAGCATCCCCTCGCAATGTTCGGTATTTTTTACGTGCTTCCACAAAAAAGATGCTGTCGGCAAAATGGAAGATGATCTGCTCGTAGAATTCTTTCGCCTTCTCCGGGAGTTGCAACTTTGTTTCATATAGTTTAGCAAGCTTAAAATGCGCATCGTCTGCTAAAATATCATCCTTATAAAACTCGATAAGTTTTAAGTAATTCGTTTCAGCTTTAGAGAATTGATTGGTTCGTTCGTAAAGTTCTCCCTGCTTCAATAGGGCTTCGTCCTCGATCTTCTCGCCCTTGTGATTTACAAGTATGTCATCCAATACGGCGATGGCGTCCAAATCCTTATTTTGAAGCGCTAATAGATCTGCGCGGGCATATTTCTTTAAGGCAGTTTGGGTAGAGTCTTCCAGCGTATTGTCCCGGATCATCAAACTTAATTGCATGGCATCATTGGCAATAAGCTGTGAAGCCGATTTCTTCAACACATCTAACTGGACTTGTGCCCATTCGAAATCTCCTTTAAAATAACTGGTGCGGGCTACCTTAAAGCGGGCCTCTTGAGCCAATACATCGCTGTTTATCTTTTTCTGAATTTGTGAATAGTAAATAAGCGCCTCATTGAATTTTTCATCAAAAACCAGGATATCGGCAAGTTCCATTTTTACTCGAGCCTCTTGGTAGGCGGTTAATCGTTGCGCCAATAATTCTTTTAAATGGGTAACGGCGGCTTCTTTTTTCCCAACCTTAAAGGCCAAAAAATGATTGTACTCTATCTGAAGCAAATACGTTTGCGATCCTCGACCATAGGTGTCTAACAACTGTTCGAACTTGGCTGAAACACTATCGTAGTCCTTGGGGGTGGCTGTGGCAAGCTCGATTTTCATTAGAAATTGATGGCCTTGTAATTTTGATTCGGCAGTGGCTGCATTTTCTATCACAAAATCCACCATGGCCCTTGCATTTTCATAATCTTCTTCAGAAATTGCTATGAGCGCAACGTCAATAATACCGTTTAAACTTTCTTCGCCCTGTCGTTTGTAAATGGCTTTTTCCTGCGTAAAGGCTTTTTTGAATTCTTTTTGCTGAATGAATAACCAACTCAACAATTGATTGTATAGAATTTCCGGCTGCTGTTGTGATTTCTGAAGCAATGTCTTGCGCAGTATCTCATTGGCTTCATTAAGGGGGTCCTCGGTGATGTACAAACTAAAATTACGCTGAGCAACGGCTCTATACGCCGGATTGCTGATCATAAGGTCGAGGTATTTGGAGAACATTTGCTCTAAATTTCCCTGCTCCCCATAGATACGCGCCAATTGTGCATTGAAATCTTTGTTAGGGTCCTGGGCCATGGCATTTTCGTAGACAATCACGGCCTTGTCCAGAAGACTGTGACGTGAGAAAGCATCACCAACAGTATAGGAATAATTTGAGTTCTCTTTGGCATACTGGATGGCCTTTGCATAGCTTTCCTCTGCCTGTGCTTCATTAGTCTGTAAAGAAAAATTGTACCCAAGTTCAACAAAGAACACAGGGTTTACGTTGCGCTGGTTCAAACGGCCATTGATGAGCTGTGCCGCTTCAGAAAAACGCTCCAATTGCTGGTTCGACTGTACCAATGCCATAAAGTAGTCCATACGACCCGGATTTTGCTCGTATAGTTTTTGATATAAGGACAAAGCCTTTTCGTATTCCCCTTGCTCAAAGTAATTCTTGGCAAGCAGCTCATTTTGAGCAAAACTTGCCGTAAGCGTGAATAAGAGAAAACATGTAATGAGATATCGCATTCGGTAAATATAACGATTTGCTTTCTGAAATGTATAGCAAAAATAAAGCCGTAGTCTTCCAAAATGCAAGAATACCTACAATACCCGTCGTAAAGAAAGACTAATCGATCGTATCGAACCCACAATACGGAATTAGTACCTTCGGGATCTTTATTCCTGAAGGGGTTTGGTAATTTTCCAGAATACCGGCCAGAACACGTGGCAATGCCAAAGCACTTCCGTTAAGTGTGTGAACCAACTTATTTTGACCATCGGTGTCTTTAAACCTTAGTTTTAGACGATTGGCTTGATACGTTTCAAAGTTAGACACCGAGGAAATCTCCAGCCATCGATCCTGTGCTGTGGAAAACACTTCAAAATCATACGTAAGCGCAGACGTGAACCCTAAGTCACCACCACATAGACGAAGGATGCGGTAGGGGAGTTCCAATTCACGCAGGATCTCCTTAACATGTTCTACCATGCCGTCCAAGGCGGCATAACTAGCGTCAGGGTGTTCAATACGAACAATCTCGACTTTGTCGAATTGATGTAACCTGTTCAAGCCGCGAACGTGGGCGCCGTAACTCCCGGCCTCACGGCGAAAACAAGGCGTATATCCCGTACAAGTAATGGGTAAGACATTGTGTGCTAAAAGGTCGCCTCGAAACAAATTGGTTACCGGAACTTCTGCCGTAGGAATGAGATAGAGGTCGTCAAGTCCCACATGATACATTTGGCCTTCTTTATCGGGTAACTGTCCGGTTCCAAAACCGGAAGCTTCATTGACTAAGTGAGGCACTTGATATTCGGTATAGCCGGCAGCAGTATTCTTATCTAAGAAATAGGCGATCAAAGCACGTTGCAGACGCGCACCCTTCCCTTTATAAACAGGAAATCCCGCCCCCGTTATCTTTACACCTAATTCAAAATCGATAAGGTCGTATTTTTTTGCCAGTTCCCAGTGGGGCAGCGCTTCGCTGTCCAGAGACGGAATGTCACCCTCCCGAAATACCTCCTCATTGTCGTTCTCATCGGTTCCTGCAGGGACGAGTTCGTTAGGAATATTTGGTATGGTATACAATAGCTGCTGGAGGCGGTCGGAAACCGCAGTAAGTTTGTCGGTGAGCTCTTTGGACGTTTCCTTAAGCTGTGTTGTTTTTTCTTTTAACAGGTTTGCTTTTTGAGTCTCTCCACTTTGATAGAGTTTCCCGATCTCCTTTGAGAAGGTGTTGGACTGCGCAAGGGTTTCATCCAATTGAAGCTGTGTGCTGCGTCGTTCTTCATCGGCTTTCAAAACATCCTCAAAAAGGGCTTCGGCGGCAACGCCTCGTTTGGCAAGCGCTGCAATATATATTTCTTTATGTTCCCGAATCTCTTGTACCTGTAACATGTGTGGTGCTTTTAGGGCAGCAAATTTACGGAAATAGGCTTATTTATCGCTAGACTTTTTATTATATTCCCGTTCCATATAATTTTTAGGAGAAGGGAGGATCCAGTCGTGATGTTTAAAATGGGACCACTTTTCGGCAGCGAGATCAACGGTGGGCTCAATGAGTGCAAAATAGGCGCCGCCGTTAACTCGTACCCGCGCATCCATATAGACCTCAACATCCCTGCCAGCGGCTGCTTCTTTAGCTTCAATACGCTGCGCCAACTGCCAAAGTAGATCGGGTTTGGACTGAACGGCTCGCAATTGTTTTTTAGACACGAGCGTGTGATGTGGATAGCGAACTCGTTTTCCGGTATTCTTGTCTACAACCCATACCGAAAGACTTCCGCTTTTACTGCGCAACATCATACGCCAACTTAGACGGTGTCCTTCTTCGGTCCAAAGCACATCATCTTTAAAAAACCAGTGACGCAACGGCAGGGCGATCTGTACAATAAAATATACTGAAAGAACACCTACAAGGAGTTGCTTATGCTTCGGAACTATGATTTCCCCTTCCGTATACCGTGTTTTATTAGGTAAGAATCGCTTCTGAAGGATTTCAGGAGAAAAGAAGAAAAGCGCAAAGGCAATCGACATATAAGGGAAGATGCCTATTTGAAAAACGAAGGAATTAAAAAGGTGAAAAAAGATCGAAATGACAAAACCCAGCACTCGGGTACGCTTCCATAACATGAGTGGCACTATAAGAAGATCGAACAAAATCCCTACATAGGCGATCGACCAATGTACCCAGTTTTCCTGTAACAGACCGCCTATAAGCCAATAATCACTTTTGCCTTTCATAAAAAGAGCGGGTACCGAAGCATCCAGCCAATCCGGATACCATTTTGCGACCGATGCATAGGTATAAACGATCCAGACTTGAAGAATGAGGAACCATAATACCCATCTGGGCATGGACGGAGATTTTATATCGGAATTTAGTTTAGCATCCAGCGACAACCAACGGTGTGCCGGAAGGAATACCATGATCCAGCACAATAACATCATGAGGTAATAATGATTGTTATAGGAGGTTTTTTGCATAAGATAGACGCAGGTCCACATAAGCGCATAGGCGGCCATGCTGTATCGATATTTGTAGCCTAGGGTTACCAATACCCCGAAAACCCCCATTAGGGCAAAGTAGTAATACATCCCGGTACCGGGCAGGGGTTGGAGAAATTCGAACCCAATGAAATTGAATGTGAACTCAGGTTCTACAAGCGTGCGCCGCACCCAGCCGGTAGCAATGGCTCCAAAGGCTTCTACAGTGATCAAAAAACCAAAAATTACGCGAAAGAGAACAAGACCCGTATTGTCAATATGTTTGAATAACCATTTATTCATGTGTGTCCAAATAACTGCGTGCAAATTGCTCGTCCTTTTCTATAGCCTGTTTCAGCAGATCAACATCCTTAAAATGTGCTTCATCGCGAATATGCGTCAAAAATTCAATTCGCAGAGATCTGTTGTAAAGATCCATATCAAGATCAAGAAAATAGGTTTCAATGGTCGTTTCGGTGCCGCCCACCGTAGGATTTGTCCCTATGCTGGTAATACCGTACGCCGTATTCCCATCGATATTCGAGCGAACCACATACACGCCATTTTTAGGGATAAGCTTATAATTTTCAGCAATATGAAGATTTGCCGTAGGGTACGCTAACGTCCTTCCTATTCGTTTGCCTTTTATGACCGTTCCTGTAAGCATGAAGGGGTAGCCAAGAAAGTTATTGGCCGTGGTAATATCTCCGGCGAGTAGTGCCCTTCGGATCTTGGTGGAACTTACCGCTACTTCATCCAGTTCTTGAGCACTGATCTCTTCCACTTCAAAATGATAGGTTTTTCCAAAGTCACGCAGATCTTCTATGGTTGCGGTTCGGTTACGTCCAAAACGGTGGTCGTAGCCAATGATGATCTTCTTGGCCCTTAATTTGTTTACGAGAATATCCCGAACATACTCTACTGCGGTAAGCCGTGAAAATGCGTGTGTAAAAGGATGAATCACCAAGTGGTCGAGACCCGTTTGCTGAAGTAATTCTTTTTTTTCTGAAATAGTATTGATAAGCTGAAGGCTGGTATCTGTTTGCAGAACCATTCGGGGATGCGGGAAAAAGGTAAGTAACACCGAATCCAGATCTTCTTTCTTGGCGGTAGCGACCAACCGATGCAAGATCGCCTTATGGCCAATATGAACACCATCGAATGTTCCAATGGTCACGACGGTTTGCCGACCGCTGGTAAATGCCGCTGCTGAAGAATACTCTTTCAAATTATTTTCCGTTAAATGTGTTCATAGTAATTGAAATACCCGCCAATCCAAAGGATTCTATCACCTCGCAACCTTTTTCCAGGCGCTCGGGTAGTTGCTGCAGTTCTTGTTCGTCCCAGTGTCCCAAGACATAATCTACTTGTCTTCCTTTTGAGAACTCATCGCTAATTCCAAAACGGAAGCGATTGTATTGTGTTGTCTGTAGCGTATTTTGGATGTCTTTTAATCCGTTATGTCCTCCGTCACTTCCTTTAGTTTTGATGCGAATCGTGCCAAAAGGCAGGTTGAGATCATCTGTAATGACCAACAGATTTTCTAAGGGGATCTTCTCTTTTTCCAACCAATAGGCCACTGCTTTCCCGCTTAGGTTCATATAGGTATTTGGCTTTAACAGTAGAAAGGTACGACCTTTCTTTTTGTGTGTGGTAACATCGCCAAGACGTGCTGTTTCCCATGTAAGGGATTCACGTTGGGCAAGGTGATCCAACATCTTGAAACCAATATTATGACGTGTATTTTCGTATTTAGGACCAATGTTTCCCAATCCTGCAATAAGAAATTTCTTCATAGGGTCGCCTTCGGTGTAAGGATGCTCTTCTTTGGTTGCAAAAAGTTTCTTTAAAAAAGCAAACATAGCAATTGTTTAACTTCAGTAAAAATAAAAAAAGCATCCCGAATCCACGAGATGCTTTTCATTTATATTCAAGACAAGAAAGTTATTCCTTAACAGCTGCTACATCGTCTGTTTCAGTTGCCGGAACATCTCCTGCTTCAGTTTCTCCTTCTTCTCCTTCTTCATCGGTTTCTTCTTCCTCTTCAAGATCTGCAATAGCAGTTCTAGAAGTTCTAATCTGACAGATAACCGTGTTGTCGGGGTGTAAGATCTTATAATCGTCTGTTTGTACGGCAGTAACGTACATTTTTGCACCAATCTTCATTTCTGTAATATCGGCTTCGATAAAGTCCGGTAAGTTTTCAGGCAACGCTTTGATACGTAATTTACGAGTTACCACACGTAATACACCCCCGTTACGCACACCACGTGAATTACCCACGATACGCACAGGAATCTCCATCATCACCTCTTTATCGTCGTAGATTTGATAGAAGTCCATGTGAAGGATTCGGTCATTTACCGGGTGGAATTGAATGTCTTGAAGAATGGCGTTCACTTTAATACCATCTTCTAAGGCAATTACAACTGTATGTACATCCGGAGTGTACACCAAGTGTCTAAATGCCAGTTCATCTGCTGAAAAGTGAATAGGCTTATCCCCTCCGTACACTACGCAAGGAACCTTTCCAGCATTACGTAAGGCCTTGGTCGATACCTTGCCCACGCTTTCTCTTTGAGATCCGTTAATTGTAATTGATTTCATTGTAAAATATTAGTTATAAATACGTTTTCCCATTTTAAAGGGGTGCAAATGTAGGTATTTCTGAAATAAGAGGAAAGAAAAAACAAGAGAGAAAAAAAAGAAGAGATCATATTTTCCTTTTTTCTCTGTTTTCGCAAAATAATAAAAGCTACCCTAACAAAGCTATATGCCGTATTCTTACAGCTTGGAGACCGTTATTTTGTAAAGGAGTTACATCAAGAACTTAGAACTGATGGACTGATTGGTGTGAACGCTCAGCATGACATCGGCGAAAAGGTTGGCACAGCTTAGTACCCGAATCTTTTTACTTTCCTGACGCAGCGGAATGGAATCGGTTACAATAAGCTCTTCCAGTTTCGATTTTTCTAAACGATCGTATGCACTTCCTGAAAGAATAGGATGCGTACAGATCGCACGAACACTTAATGCGCCGCGCTCCATCATCAAATCTGCCGCTTTGGTGAGCGTCCCGGCAGTATCTACCATATCATCTACCAAGACTACGTTCTTGCCTTCCACATCACCAATAAGCTCCATGTGCGAGATCACATTGGCCTTCTCACGTTGTTTATAACAGATCACTACATCACTTTCCAAAGCCTTGGAATAGGCATACGCTCGCTTCGATCCACCCATATCGGGGGAAGCAATGGTAAGATTTTCTAAATTCAATTTTTTAAGATAGGGTAGGAAAATGGTAGAGGCAAACAAATGGTCCACCGGTTTTTCAAAAAATCCCTGAATCTGATCGGCATGAAGATCCATAGTAATGATTCGGGTTGCACCGGCCGCTTCCAGCATTTTCGCAACCAACTTGGCGGCGATAGGCACCCTAGGTTTGTCCTTTCTGTCCTGACGTGCCCAGCCAAAATAAGGCAGAACGGCGGTAATGTGTCTTGCTGAGGAACGCTTGGCAGCATCGAGCATTAGCAACATTTCCATGAGGTGGTCGCTATTAGGATGTGTAGAACCAATAATAAAAACCCGGCTTCCTCGAACCGATTCCTCGAAGGAGGGCTGAAATTCTCCATCGCTGTAATGTGAAGTGATTACATTTCCCAAAGGTGTTCCAAAAGCATTGGCAATGGCCTGGGCGAGGACTTGACTTTGTTTACAGGCGAAGATCTTGGGTTCCGGAGTTTGCGTTGGCATAGCGTTGAATGAGATAGCGGTTGGTGAACAGCAAAGGTAAATGAATAGCAAAGCTTTCAAAAAAAATGATAGAAAGAATTACTAACAAATTACAATTTATTGTTTATTTTTGCCATCCGTTTCTTTCGGTGACTGTGTTGTGGTCAAATGCTCGAGTGGCGGATCCGATAGCTATCGGAATGGTAGACTTGCCTGTAGTGCCTCTCGCAGGCAGGCGCGCTGGATTCAAAATCTAGTGAGTAATTATGCTCAAGTGGCGGAATTGGTAGACGCGCTGGATTCAAAATCCAGTTCTTTCGGGAGTGTGGGTTCGATTCCCACCTTGAGTACAAAATCCCCTTACGATTGTTCGTTTGGGGATTTTTCTTAATACCGGTATATGTTTTTTGTTTATGCTATTTCAAGTTTGTACAGAAACTATATCTATGTTGGAATGACCGATAATCTTGAACGTCGGGTCCAACAGCACAACGATGGCAAGGAAAAGACTACAAAGCCATACCTACCATATATTCTTCTTTATTCTGAAAGTATAGATAATAGGATCGATGCCAGAACACGTGAAAAGTATTGGAAGTCTGGAACAGGCAAAAGGCAGCTTCGCCAAATGAGGGAATCACTAAACAATTAACCTGGATTCAAAATCCAGTTCTTTCGGTCGTGTGGGCCTGCCTGTCGTGCCTCTGGCAGGCAGGTTCGATTCCCACCTTGAGTACGAAAGTGCTTCTTTTTAAAAGGAGCACTTTTTATTTTTTAAAGAATTTCTGAAGGTGCTTCCCCTTGACCGTAATGATCTCCAAAAAATACAATCCTTCCGAAAGTCCTGAAACATTCAGCACGTTTGTATTTTCAGTGAACTCTATTACTTTTTTTCCCGAGACAGTATATACCGAAAGCGATTCGATTATTTCTCCTTCCGAAGAAATAATAAGGGTCTCGGTGACCGGATTGGGATACAACGTGAAGGTTTTCTTTTGATTTCCGGGTATTGAAAGTGGAGTATTAGAATACCAAAGATCGAAGCCGGCAGCTACAAACAATAACAATTCCTTAGCCCCTGTCCCACTATTATATACCTCGTAGGTGTAGGCAGCTCCTTCCCCAAAATAATCGAAATAGTCATCTTCCAGCGTTACGTGAGAAGCCGGGGGGTTATTACAACTCCCGCAGATACAAACGTAAAAAAAATCCATCACCAATTTGTCGGTAGCACTGTTGTAACTGAACGATCCTCCGTACTCATTACACACTTGCCCCGTAAAATTTAGATTGGAGTCAATCACTAAAGTAGGATTAATACGCGGGTTGACATCTTCTATATAAAAAGTATCACCAAGATCATAGCTGTATGATTTAAGATACCAAGTGTCGTAAAGCTCCGCATCTTGGGCAATGCATTGAAGGCTTAAGCACATTGCTACGAAAAGAGAAAAACATTTTTTCATATCTACTCTTTTATAAATTTTTGAATAGCTTTTCCACTTGAAGCAGCTATTTCTATAAAGTATACCCCCGGCGATAGACTTGAAATGTCAACACGGTTTGACTCAGCTTTAAAATCAACCATTTTCTGCCCAATCATGGAATAGATTGAGATGGATTCTATAAGTATTCCCGTGGCAGCAATAATAATTTCATCCCCCGCAGGATTTGGATAAAGGGAGAATGTAATCTCATTATGGTCTTTAACCCCCAGAACAGGTGAATTTTGAAAATTCATATATCCTGCGGCGGTATTGGTTGTATTTAGAAAAGCTCTTTCGGTCGTAGTGTCGTATGCGGTAAAGAACAAATTACCGCTTTCGGCAAGTACTTTTTCATAATCTTCTTCGAATGTTATGTGGTCCGCGTGCGAACAATCGTTATTGGTCTTAGAAAAATTATCAATGTAATATCCCCCGTTGGTTGTATCTTCTATAAAAGTCCCACTAAATGTATTACAGGCTGCTTGGGCTGTAAACTCATAATTGGGCATAATCACCAAGGTCGGATCAATAGGAGGGTCAATCTCTAAAATATTTAAACTCTCCTCCATATCATTATAATAATTCCTTAAGTACCATGTGCCAGGAACAGTACCTTCTGACAGGAATGGTTCACGCTGAAATACAAGACCAAATCCGGGGGCAAAATCTAATTCCAAAAATTCATTATCATTAGGATCTGTGTAAAGCCAATAACGTACTATTCCTTCATCACTATATTCACCACTAACGACACCGAAAAAAAAGTCTTCATTATTATTTTGCGTAGGAGTTCCACAGTCAAAATTGGTTCGTGTAAAGGAAACAGGAATAAAATTTGGATTACCACTGCCTTCCTCATATTGTCCCGAATATGAATTACAATTAACAGCACCCTCATAACTAAGGTCTGTATTTAAAATGAAGTAAGGGTTATTGCCACCAAAGTCTTCATGATTTATATACCAAAAAGGCCCTAAATCTCCTACTTGTGCAAACATATACCATGTCCCATAGAGGTTGGGGTCTTGCGAAAAACTCTGGAAGGTACACCCCACCCCGAGTATGAAAAGGAACAGTTTTTTCATAAGCCATAAAATTAAAACCGGGGAGTTCGTTTAAAGATATGAAAATTCTCACATATTGCATATATTTGACCAAATCTAACATCCCCAAAACTCCATGTCCGATTTCTGGTTATATTTTAAACTGGGTTTAGAACACGTTCTCGATTGGAAAGCTTACGATCACATCCTGTTTTTGATCGTACTCTGCGCTGCGTATACCTTCAATTCTTGGAAGCGGTTGTTATTGCTCGTTACCCTATTTACCATAGGCCACACCGTTTCGCTCCTTATGGCCAATTACAACGTAGTGAGCGTCTCAACGCGCTGGATCGAATTCCTTATCCCGGTAACCATACTTATTACCGCTTTGTTCAATCTTTTTACCGCCGGAAAAGAAAAGCGGGCAGAAAAATTAGGACTGTTTTACATAGCGACGGTGTTCTTCGGACTTATTCACGGTTTTGGATTTGCTTCGTATTACAAAATGATCAATGCCGATAATGACATTCTTCCGTTGTTAGAATTTGCTTTGGGCGTCGAAGCTGCACAAATTATCGTGGTCATTATCGTGCTGATCCTGGCCTTTATTTTTCAGATGCTGTTTCGTTTTAACAAACGCGACTGGGTATTGGTGGTATCTTCCATAGTAATAGGAATGATCATCCCCATGCTTATTGAGAACTGGATCTTCTAATTTCCCGGGAAACTTTTATAAACATTTAACAGCCAGAATTTTTGATAGGCTGTAACTTCGGCTTAATTTCGCTACTTATTATTCTATATGGCTTCCAAAAAACAGCACAAATACGATGTTGCCTATCTTCGCATGGCACAAGAATGGAGTAAGTTGTCTTACTGTCTTCGGAAACAAGTTGGCGCACTTATTGTTAAGGATAAGATGATCATTAGCGATGGATACAACGGAACACCCACCGGTTTTGAGAATTTTTGTGAGGATGAAGAAGGCTATACAAAATGGTACGTATTACACGCCGAAGCAAATGCGATCTCTAAAGTGGCTTCTTCCACACAATCCTGCAACGGGGCCACCCTCTATATAACGATGTCACCCTGTAAAGAATGCAGTAAGTTGATCCATCAAGCGGGAATTAAAAGACTGGTCTATCTGGAAGAGTACAAGGACAATTCCGGCGTAAAATTTTTAGAAAAAGCAGGCGTTAGTATAACGCACATCACAGATCTAAACAGTTAGCCTATGGGCTTTGACAGAAAATACCTTCCTTTGTTGATTGGTGCCGCTGTAGCGGCAGGGGTTTTTATTGGCTCTAAACTCAATTTTAATGATACTACTGAGAAGATATTTGCTACCAATTCAAAAAAAGACAAGCTAAACCGCCTCATCGATTATATCGACTATGAATATGTGGATAAGGTGAATACCGATAGTATCGTAGATGTTACCGTAAACGGAATCCTTGAAAATTTGGACCCTCACTCTGTTTATATTCCCCGGGATGACTATGCCAACAATGCCGATGACATGCGCGGAAAGTTCGTAGGCATCGGGATCAGTTTTTACACGTATAAAGATTCGATCGCAGTCATACGCGCTATTGAAGGAGGGCCTGCTGCCAAAGCGGGAATTAAAGGAGGCGATCGCATATTGTATGCCGATGGCAAAAAAATGTTCGGGGATAGTTTGAATAGAGACAGTATTTCTTCGTATTTAAAAGGTGAGATCAACACACGCGTCAATTTAAAAGTATACCGGGCAGGGAAACCCGAGTTGCTGGATATTAAAGTAAAACGAAAAGAAGTTCCGCTGGTAAGTGTCGACGCGGCTTATAAGCTTACCGACAATTTAGGCTATATCAAGATCAATCGTTTTTCTGAAACAACCTACAATGAATTTAAAAAGGCGCTTTCCCAATTAAAAGATGAGGGTATTACCCGTTTGGTGTTGGACCTGCGCAACAACCCCGGGGGATATATCTCTACGGCCGAACGGATTGTAGATGAATTCTTGGAAGACGACAAACTTATTCTTATCACCCGAAATAAAAGCGGGGAAGAGAATCAAACCTTTGCCACACGACGCGGGGATTTTGAAAAAGGGAAGTTGTATGTACTTATTAACGAGAATTCGGCTTCGGCAAGTGAAATTGTGGCCGGCGCTTTACAGGATAACGACAAAGGGACGATCATTGGGCGACGATCCTTTGGAAAAGGGTTGGTGCAACGGGAAATGTCTCTGGGAGACGGCAGCGCGGTACGCCTCACCATTGCACGCTACTACACCCCTACGGGACGATCCATTCAAAAACCCTACGGGAACGGAAACGATGCCTATTACAAAGATTATGAAAAGCGGTACCGCAACGGAGAATTGATTAGTGCCGATAGTATAAAAGTGGAAGATTCGTTGCGCTATGTAACTCCTAAGGGGAAAGTGGTCTATGGAGGTGGTGGGATCATTCCGGACATCTTTGTACCGAAGGATACCAGTGTGGAAAACGAGACCCTCCAGTATTTGTCCCGCAGCGGCTTCATGAGCTATTTTATATTTGAATTTTTAGAGCAGAACCGAAAGATCTTTTCTAAGATGACTTTCAAGGATTTTGTAAAATCGTATCAGGTGGAGGATCAATTAGCTCAGGATTTTATTGCGTATTCTCGCTTCAGTGAAGCGCAGATCGATATGAGTAAGTATTCCGAAGAACTAAAAAAAGCGCTTAAGGCAAACATTGCCCAGCAACTTTTTGGCCCGAACGCGTATGAGTACATTCTCAATGAAGGCGATTTTATGATCGCTAAGGTATTAGAGCTCGAAGCTCGCTAACACATTACTTCTTCTTTTTGGCGATTCGCTGTGACGTACGCAGAATCAGTATAAGTAAAATGGCACAGGCCGCAGCAAGAACGCTAATTACAGCCACACTGCTGTCTCCTTCAAAAGGAGCGCTATAGTCGATTTTGGTAAGGTTGAAAATAATGAGACCAATGGCGATGGCGATAAGGATATAACTAAATATTTTCATAGTACTGTTCTTTTGAACACTCAATGCTTAATTGAACAATTCTTGAATGTTCGAGGTGAATAATTTAACTGCAATGGCCAAAAGGATCACCCCAAAGACCTTCTGTATCACGGCGATCCCATTCTTTCCTAAAAAACGTTGAATGCGTGCCGATGTCTTGAGCACGATAAAGATAACTACAATATTAACAATAATCGCAACGATGATGTTTTCGGTCTGGTACTCAGCCCGAAGCGATAACAATGTTGTTAAGCTTCCGGGGCCGGCCAAGAGCGGAAACGCCAATGGGAAAATGGAAGCGAGATCAGGACTGGTATGTTCCTCGTCCTTGAACAAAGTAATGCCTAAAATCATTTCCAAAGCGATAAAGAAGAGGATGAGCGCCCCTGCCACTGCAAATTCATTGACGTTAATCCCAATAAGTCTTAAAATACTCTCGCCCAGAAATAAAAAGAGTGTCATTAAAACAGCTGCGATTATGGAGGCCTTTCCGGAATTGATATGACCCGCCTTTTCACGTAAATTAATAATGATCGGGATACTGCCAATGATATCGATTACCGCAAAAAGGACCATGGTGGCCGTCGCTATTTCCTTAAAATTTAAATTCATCGAGAACATTTCTATTTGGGTGTAAAATTAGCGATTCTCTATGGGCTTTCGACATTGATAAAAGCAATTTTTAAAATGTGTTGCTGTCCTTTTCTAAGGCCGAACTGATAAGAGTATCTTTTTACCTTCGGAAACTTCAGTGGTAACCCTTCTTTTTCTTCTGAAGGATGTGCTTTGGATGATGCATAAAAAAGTATCTTTGCCGAATGTTTCAGCTAGGTAAAACAATTATTTCCGAAGACCTTATTGAAAAGGACTTTGTGTGCAATCTCACAGCTTGCAAGGGTGCTTGCTGTATCGAAGGAGAGGCGGGTGCTCCTGTAACCGAAGCAGAGGTCGCCATACTGCAAGCGATCTATCCAAAAGTAAAACCCTTTCTTCGTCCCGAAGGAATTGCGGCCATCGAAGCGCAGGGAACCCATATTGTCACCGGCAACGACGAGTTGGAAACTCCGTTGGTAGAGGGGAAAGAATGTGCTTATGTCACGTTCACTCCCACAGGTACCGCAAGTTGTGGTATTGAAGATGCTTACAATGCCGGCGTTATCGACCCGATAGCTACCGGGTTTAGAAAACCAATTTCGTGTCATCTATATCCTGTGCGGGTACAACAGTATAGCGAATTTGCTGCCGTGAACTATCACAAATGGCCTATATGCAATGATGCGTGTGTGCTGGGAAAGGAGCTCAAAGTGCCTGTCTACAAATTTGTAAAAGACGCCTTGATCCGGAAGTTTGGAACGCATTGGTATGCTGAGCTGGAAAAGGTCGCTCAAAAAATGGCGTAAGTTATTGTCGTTATTGCTTCGGAAGGCTTTGAAGCGAATCTTCTCAATATTTTTTCAGAAATCACCCAAACGGGTATTGGTTAGCAATCTGATTATTAGTACCTTAGTTTTATGTTAATCGATTACTAACCAATGCATCATATTATGAAAAAACTACTCGTATTAATGGCTGTTGTGTCTATAGGATTTGCCTGTGACAATCCGGTTTCTAAGAAGATAAAAGAGACTAAAGAAAATGTTACTACCACGACCAAGGCTGTGCAAGAAATGAACAATATGCAGGAGGATATTCAAGAACTTCAGCAACAGGAACCTCTCACCAACGACGAATTGAAAGCTTGGTTGCCCGATGAGATCAATGGCATGAAACGAACCGGTTACAAGGCCGGACAAATGGGTGTGGCACAAATCGCCAGTATTGAAGCCACCTATGGCAATGAGGATAAGTCTAAAACTTTTAAGATCGAAGTGATCGACGGCGCCGGACAAATGGGTGCAGCGATGACGGCTGCGATGCGTATGGCATTCGCCTCTCAGGATTTTGAGGAAGAGGATGAATACAAAACACGCAGAACCGTTAAGAAAAAAGGCGTAAAGGCCATTGAAGAATACCACAAGAACAACAATCGATCGGTTATAGAATTTTTTAAAGATGATCGATTCTATATGAAGGCTACAGGAACGAACATGGATATTGAAGCTACTTGGGACGCGATCGATGAATTGGATGCCAACGATCTGGGATAGAAATAGAAAGTGAACGAAACAACCAACCGTTTCTAATATTTTTTAGGAGCGGTTTTTTAGTTCAAAAGTTCATAATTGACGCCCGAATTGTTAAATTGATAAAAATGTACTGATTTCATTTTGTTGAAAATTAATCGACGGAAATGCCTTTCAAAACCACAAAGGAACTCCTGTATAATCGGAGCCTATAAGGGTTTTCAACGAGTATTTTTCGAATTGTTCATAACAATTGAAAATTATTTTAAAGCACTGAAAACAAGATCATTAAATAGTGTTTTTAACAAAACAATAGTAACACTCACAAAAGGGTCGTGTTGAAAACTTTGTTGAAAACCCAACAGCCATTTTCGGTTTTTTGCTTTTTAAATTTTTCATATTTGTTAGTCCCTAGTAATCAGAAATAGTAAAAATTTAAAACGAAGGACAATGAGCGCAGTAGAACCCATTTTACAAGAAAACAAGAATCGATTTGTAATCTTTCCAATCCAACATCACGATATTTGGGAATGGTATAAAAAATCGGAGGCTAGTTTTTGGACGGCAGAAGAGATCGATCTTCATCAAGATCTTACCGACTGGACCGGAAAACTAAATGACGATGAGCGCTATTTTATAAAACACATCCTTGCCTTTTTTGCTGCCAGCGACGGAATTGTAAACGAGAATCTGGCAGAGAATTTTGTGAACGAAGTGCAGTACAGCGAAGCTAAGTTCTTTTACGGCTTCCAGATCATGATGGAAAATATCCACAGCGAGACGTATTCGCTATTGATCGATACCTATGTGAAGGATGACAAGGAAAAGGATCAGTTGTTCAATGCCATTGAGAACTTCCCGGCAATTAAAAAGAAAGCAGACTGGGCCTTGAAATGGATCGAAAGTCCAAGTTTTGCAGAGCGTCTTATCGCTTTTGCTGCTGTTGAGGGGATCTTCTTTAGTGGTGCTTTCTGCTCTATTTTCTGGTTGAAGAAGCGAGGCCTTATGCCCGGCCTCACCTTTTCGAACGAGTTGATCTCTAGAGATGAAGGAGTTCACTGCGACTTTGCCGTGCATCTGCACAACCACCATTTGGTCAATAAAGTGCCAAAGGAACGCATCCGCGAGATCATCGTAGATGCATTGAACATTGAACGTGAATTTATTACCGAATCACTCCCGGCCAGCCTTATTGGAATGAACTCAAAGCTCATGACCCAATACCTAGAGTTCGTAACAGACCGCCTTCTGGTTGAGTTGGAATGTGAAAAAGAATACAACGCCACCAATCCATTCGACTTTATGGATATGATATCCTTACAAGGAAAAACGAACTTCTTCGAGAAACGTGTATCCGAATATCAAAAAGCGGGCGTCACTAACATGGACAAAGAGTCGAATAAGATAAGTTTCGACGCAGATTTTTAGAAGAGTATCCGCTTTCTCCCCAAGAAGCGGGCTTTTCGCTATAAAATGCTGATTAAGTGTTGTTTATAAACTTCACCACGGCATCTTTTTTCAAAAAAAATTAAATAACCTCATAAAGTAGAACAGAATGAATGTAATTAAAAGAGACGGCCGCAAAGAACCTATCATGTTCGACAAGATCACCGCACGCGTGCGAAAGCTGTGTTATGGTCTAAATGAATTAGTAGATCCGGTAAAGATTTCAATGCGTGTTATTGAAGGCTTGTACGACGGGGTAACCACAAGTGAATTGGATAATCTGGCAGCCGAAGTAGCCGCTACCATGACCACATCACACCCCGATTATGCACGTCTTGCCGCTCGCATCTCTGTCTCTAACTTACACAAGAATACCAAGAAGTCCTTCTCTGAAGTAATGACAGACCTGTATACGTATGTAAATCCGCGTACAGGAAAGGATGCACCCTTACTAAGTGATGAAGCGTATAAGGTCATTAAGGAGAATGCCGAAGAACTGGACTCGACCATTATCTACAATCGTGATTTTGGATATGATTACTTCGGATTCAAAACATTGGAACGTTCTTATTTGTTGAAATTGAACGGAAAGATCGTAGAGCGTCCACAACACATGTTGATGCGTGTTTCCGTAGGGATACATCTTGACGACCTGGCCGCTGTCAAGGAAACCTACGAACTCATGTCCAAAAAGTTCTTTACCCACGCAACACCTACTTTATTCAATAGTGGTACACCAAAGCCACAAATGTCATCTTGTTTCCTTTTAACGATGAAGGATGACAGCATTGACGGTATCTACGACACACTGAAGCAGACTGCCAAAATCTCACAATCTGCCGGTGGTATTGGATTGTCAATCCATAACATTCGTGCAACCGGTTCCTACATCTCCGGAACTAACGGAACATCCAACGGGATTGTTCCTATGCTTCGTGTGTTCAATGATACCGCGCGTTACGTAGATCAAGGAGGAGGTAAGCGAAAAGGCTCCTTTGCGATCTATGTTGAGCCTTGGCACGCCGATATTTTTGACTTCCTCGACCTGAAGAAGAACCACGGAAAAGAAGAGATGCGTGCTCGTGACCTGTTTTATGCCATGTGGATTCCGGATTTGTTTATGAAGCGCGTACAGGAAGATGGTGAGTGGACGTTGATGTGTCCAAACGAATGTCCCGGATTGTTCGATTGTCACGGCGAAGAATTTGAAGCTTTATACCACAAATATGAAGCAGAGAACAAAGGGCGTAAGACCATTAAAGCCCGGGAACTTTGGGAAAAGATCATGGAGTCTCAAATCGAGACTGGAACCCCATATATGCTGTATAAGGATGCCGCCAACCGAAAGAGTAACCAGAAGAATTTGGGAACCATCCGTTCTTCCAACTTGTGCACAGAGATCATGGAGTATACGGCACCGGATGAGGTTGCGGTATGTAACTTGGCATCCATCGCACTTCCCATGTTCGTAAAGAACGGAGAGTTCGATCACAAAGAATTGTTCCGGGTCACGAAACGAGTGACCAAGAACCTAAATCGCGTAATCGACCGCAACTATTATCCGGTTAAGGAAGCAGAAAACTCTAATTTCCGCCACCGTCCGGTAGGCTTAGGTGTGCAAGGATTGGCAGATACCTTTATCATGTTACGACTTCCTTTTACCTGTGATGACGCTAAAAAACTAAACCAGGAGATCTTTGAAACCTTATATTTTGCAGCCGTATCTGCTTCCATGGAAGAAGCCAAAGCAGACGGTGCGTACGAAACCTATAAAGGTTCTCCTATTTCTCAAGGCTTGTTTCAACACAACCTTTGGGGAATTAAGGATGAAGAACTAAGTGGTCGTTGGGATTGGGCGAAGCTTCGGAAAGATGTAAAGAAACACGGCGTTCGTAATTCGTTGTTAGTGGCTCCGATGCCTACGGCATCAACCTCTCAAATTCTTGGGAATAACGAGGCATTTGAACCCTATACCTCCAATATCTATACCCGAAGAGTGCTTTCAGGTGAGTTCATCGTGGTAAACAAACACTTGTTGGAAGACTTGGTAGCATTGGGACTTTGGAACGAGGATCTCAAAGAAGAGATCATGCGCGCCAATGGTTCTATACAGGATGTAGATATTATCCCTCAGGAATTGAAAGAGCTGTATAAGACCGTTTGGGAATTGAGCATGAAAGATATTATCGACATGTCGCGTCACAGAGGCTATTTTATCGATCAGTCGCAATCACTCAATCTCTTTATGGAGAATGCGAACTTTGCAAAACTAACCTCCATGCACTTCTATGCCTGGAAGAGCGGCCTAAAGACAGGAATGTATTACTTACGCACTAAGAGTGCGGTGGATGCTATTAAGTTTACCCTTAAGAGTGAAACCAAAAAAGAACCGGTTGCTGCCGTTGCAGCAACCACAGCAGCGGTGGATGCCACTTCGGCGACATCCAATCAACCGCTTACGCCCCAAGAATTACGCGAAATGTTAGCCAAATCTCGTACAGCCGATGAGGACGATGATTGTCTCATGTGTGGTTCTTAAATTTTTAAGTGTTTTAATGATAAAAAGGAAGGCGTTTCGTCTTCCTTTTTTTATGGATTCTTTTATATTAGCTTTCTTTAAGCCTATCTATGGAAGAAATCTTGGTCCCTGCTGTACATTGCTCCCAGTGTAACACTCAAATATTAGACGAACAGGTGTTCTGTACAGCCTGTGGTTACCCGGAGCGCGGGACAGAAGCACAGCAATCAGGTTTTCACGCCAAACGTGTCATCGCAAATCAGACTACACAAAACGCATCCAAACGCATCAAATCTGCACGAAACAGTTTGTATGTAGTGGCGGGACTTTCCTTGTTCTGGGGCTTGATCTATTTTTTCAGATTTGAGGACAGTGCGACCTTGATCGCAACAGGCATTTTAGCCGTAATCTATGTTGTGTTAGGATATTGGTCACAAAAACGACCACTCATTGCACTTGTACTTGGATTACTGGTTTTCCTTACCATTGTGGTGATCGATGCGATTCTGGATCCGTCTACCATATATAAAGGGATTATTATAAAAGTTTTGGTGATTGGCTACCTGGCTAAGGGAATCAACTCTGCCATGCAACTTCGCAATATTTAAAAACCCAATTATGGACGCTCATTGTTCGCGTTGTAAGAACCTACTCCCCGAAACGGCACGTTTCTGCGGTCATTGTGGGAATAGATTGGTAACACGGCAATCTTTAAAAGAGCGAAGGAGCATCCAGCTCATTATTGCTTTTTACGGCGCCTATCTATTATATGCTGTTATTGCTTATGCCATCTATGCTGAAAGTGATTCTCTCTTCACCGAAATAGCTCTGGAGAGCGTCTTTGTGCTCCTCACACTATTGTTCACCTTCTTTGACGCCAGAAACGTATTTTCCCTTTACAATGTAGTCAGGATCGAATGGAAAGGCTTACTGTTCTCTCTTCTTTTTCCGTTACTCACAGGGTTAACTGTGTATTACAGTGTTGATTGGTTGAACATGATGTTGTATGAAGAAGATACCAATTTGTTCTATGATTACATGTTCTATGACAGCCCCTTCTTTTGGGCCTTTATCTTTTATGTGATCATTCCCCCGGTTTTTGAAGAATTGGCGTTTCGGGGATTTCTCTTTAATCAGTTGCAGATCGTTACAACACCTAGGATCACTATCTTAGCGACAGCTTTCATATTTGCGTTGATCCATTTTTCATTGCTTTCGTTTGTATGGATATTCCCCTTCGGAATAGTACTAGGTTATCTTCGTCACAAATACAGCACGCTATGGCTGGGAATGCTTATTCATTTTATCCACAACTTGATCATAGTACTCTTGGACTATTATTATTTTGAAGGTTATTCTTTTTCAGAAATACTATAAATACTGAAGCAGATAGCCTAACACGGCACCCACTACGATCACCCAAACAACACTCACTTTTTGAAACCGAAACACGAGAATGGCGCTTATTGCCAATATGACCATTGCACGCCAATCTATTAATGTCTCAACGGCCATTATATATAGAACCGCTAGCATGACTGCTACGGCAGCAACGTTCACACTGTCTAGAAAATAACCAAACAAAGACGAACGGCGCATTCTGGGCACCCACGGGTTAAGGATCCAAACAAAAAGAAAAGAAGGAGTAAAAATACCTGCAGTGGCTGCTACCGCACCCCAAAATCCGCCAAGTTGATAGCCTATAAAGGTAGCTGTAGAAAGTACAGGACCTGGGGTGAATTGTCCAATACCAATGGCTTCAATAAGTTCGGGGCGTGTTAAATAACCCGCTGTGACCAATTCGGCATCGAGATATGCAAAGAGTACGTACCCGCTGCCATAGAGTATACTTCCTACTTTTAAGAAGGTCAAAAAGATCTTGAGGGTTGACAGTTTTGCAAGAACTTCGGCGGAAACGAAATAGATAAAGAAGGGAGCAAATTGAGCGTGAGGGGGTCGCTTCAACGTATTTTTCAGAAAAAAATAAAAAAATCCTACGACACCACCTAGAAGTAGCGCCACTACCTCGTTGATACCCAACAGTGCTGCGGCAAGTACAAACACACCTATAATCCCTAATTCCCATGTTTTTACCGCCTTTTTGCCTAATTTTAGTATGGCAGCCGCTATAATGGCCAATACAGCAGGTTGAATGCCTTGTATAAAAGGCGCAACTTGAGGAAGTGAACCGTAGCGAACATATACGAAAGCGAGCAGCCCTGTGATCACAACGGCCGGAAGGATAAAACTTAGGCCGGCCACCACGAGCCCTTTTTTACCGGCTCTTTCATGGCCACAATGCATAGTCATTTCGGTAGAATTGGGTCCCGGAATAAGATTTGTTGCCCCTATAAGATCTAAAAAATGTGGGCGGGTCATCCATTGTCGTTTTGAAACAACCTCTTGCTCCATCATAGCGATGTGTGCAGCCGGTCCGCCAAAGGCGAAGCAGCCAAGTTTGAAGAATACTGCGGCTACTTCCTTCAGATTTTTTGAAGACGATATAGGCATATGGTTGTTATTGGATGGTGCGATAGGTGTGTCATTCTATTTAAAAAACCCATAAAAAAATCCCGTTCCTTGAAAGAAGCTCAAGACAACGGGATTTTTTAGTAGGATCATACACTTATTCTTTGCTGTAACTCTTATAGTACTCTTCCATAAGGTGCATAAGCGCTGTTACCAGGTCTTTTGTTTCCAATAGCAGACTAAAATACAGCGTTGTGTTTTTAGGACTGGATTCTTCGGTGCGGGTTCTAGTGATCTGTTTTTCGATCATTGCTGAAATATCGTCGAACGCTTTTTTCTTGCGCACTAAAATATCACCTAATTTTTCAAACTCGCGATTCTCAAAGATATCTTCGATGTCCTTCAGCAGGGATTCAAAAGAGCTGTCGATCTCCTGAAGATCCTTTATTTGGTTAAATCGAAGTGCCTTGTGATTGTTGTGCACGTGTTTATAGCTCACTTTTGCAATGTACTCCAACGATTGTGTGACATCGGTGAGGTAGCCCAAAATGAGGATATAGAAATTACTTCCTCGTACACTTCCTTCGTCAAGATTCTTAATGAAGTAGAAGATGTTATTGCGAAGTTCGTCCACCTCATCACTTAGCTTAGAAACGCGCTGTTTGCTCTTCTTAAGCTTGGAACTTTCTTGTTTGGCCAAACCGCTAATGATGGAAGAATAGATCTTGTTGGTTCGTGCAACGGCTTTCGCCACATTGTCGGCACTTTCTTCGATGATACCTTGCACGGTACTGCTTTCGGCTTTTTTCAATTCATCGTGAGGAACGATCTTGTTGGATTTATTTTTATGTAAAACATAGTTTCTAATCAATAACCCAATGGCCACCAACAATAGAATAGCAATGGCGGTTCCTTTTCCTAAATAAATAAGATACGCCATGGTCCCGGCAGCTACAAATGCACTGAAGGCTGTAAAGAACCAACCGCCAATAACATTAAGAACACCCGCAACACGATACACTGCACTTTCACGTCCCCAAGCACGATCGGCCAAAGAAGTACCCATGGCAACCATAAAGGTTACGTAGGTAGTAGAAAGCGGTAATTTCATTGAGGTTGCTATAGAGATAAGCACACCGGCCACTACAAGATTTATCGAAGCGCGTATCATATCGAATGCGGGTAACTCGTATGTTTTATGCTTCGGAAGGTGTACCACGGGTTTTTCAAAACTCGCACTAATCTTATCTTGTGTAGCTTGGGGGATCATTCCGCCTAATAAGGAAACTAATTTAGTGCTTCCCTTTACAACGGCACGCGACAGTGCGTTCGGACTAAATTTTTCATGCCCTTCGCCTTGTCGGGAAAGCCCAATCTCTGTGTCGGTAACGGTCTTTGCCTTTTTTGAGAACCATAGCGTAAGTACCATCACCGCCCCTGCAATAAGAAGCAGAATAGGCTCTGCAGGTACCTTAGACTCTAAGATGTTCATTGAAAAGGAGGAAGCAGCTTCCCCGGACGCTACCCATGCCTCATACGAATGATAGGCGGCCATAGGAACGCCAATAAAGTTTACAAGGTCGTTTCCGGAGAAGGCTAAAGCCAATCCGAAGGTTCCCACGGCGATAACCACAATTAGAATACTTTTCTTGAAAAGCTTCATGAAAAGGAAGGAGAACAAGGTCCAAAAGACAAAACTACCAGCTACGAGCAGGAGCGTTTGCTCTTCGAGTACCCATTTAAAATCATCGTAATAAGGAGTTCCTTTTAAACCTTTCAGAAATATAAAATAACCAATAGCTGTTAGAGCTACACCACCAAACAGCGCTCCAAAATTTTTGATCTTCTTTTCATAATGGAAGGTAAATATCAAGCGCGAGAGCCATTGGACCAGTGCTCCTATGGTAAAGGCGATCACGACGGATAAGAGGATGCCCGATATGATTTCGGTGGCCTTTTCAGTATTGATGTAGTTACCGAGATTTGCAATGGTTTCACTGTCTGATGCACTAATCTTAATGAGCGCCATCACTACCGCGGCACCCAATAATTCAAATACAATGGATACCGTTGTCGAGGTAGGCATCCCTAGTGTGTTGAAGAAATCCAACAGTAGGATGTCGGTTATCATTACCGCCATAAATATGATCATGATTTCCTCAAAATAGAATTGCCCCGGAACAAAGATCCCTTTTCGAGCTACCTCCATCATACCACTGGAGAAAACCGCTCCTATAAAGATCCCCAAACTGGCAACAATCATAATTGTTCTGAAAGAAATCGCCTTAGATCCTATTGCAGAATTCAAGAAATTAACCGCATCGTTGCTTACTCCTACAACCAAGTCGGCAACTGCCAAAGCGGCAAGGGCAACGAGCATTAACAAATAAATATTTTCCATGTTATCTAATAGGTATTAGTGGTGCAAATGTCACAATTAAATTAAGTTTCATTGTTACCAAATTGTTATCTCTTTTTGTTTAGAAATGAAGGTCGAAACCAATCCTAAACTCAATAGAATCGGGTTCTCCGGCTAAAGTTGTATAACTAATATCCGACTGTACTTTCAGTTTATGACCTACAATATATTTTGAAAGGCCCAGCGTATATTGTTCCGGGTTTGCAGTTTCAGTTATTGCATCATAGTCCACGGTTGTAAATCGTCCTGCGATCTCATAATTCGATTCGAATACATAACCTGCTTGTAAATTTAAAGCGTTTCCTACTAGTACCACATCTTCCGTAACATTACCCTCCTCATCCATGGCCGGGAGTCCATTGGTTTCAACTGCTACTGGAGCATCGGCCTCCCGTGCGGCAAATTCACCCATAAAAGAAAATCCTTTATACTTGAACATGGCATCCACAAAAACGGTGGTGATATCCGTTTCGTACAATCCGGTAGAAGTAACCATATAACTGCCCAAGTTACTACGTGTCTTTACCGCATTGTCGTTAAAATCGTAGGTGACCCCTACCATTAGTTTAGGGGATTGTTCACGGCTTAGATCACTTTGAATGTAATCGCCTTTTCCTTCAAACGCCCCAAAAGGGAGCAGTTCCAGTCGGCCTGTATATTGAAGGCCTCCAAGATTTCCGGTAGTAATATTTCGTCCTTCCCCTTGAGATAACGCAAATTTTTCACGCAGAAGTATGGTTTCTGAAAGTTGGGTGTAATGACGTAATTGGAAGCCAACATCGCGGTCAATATTAAAACGACTGTTAAGTAAGGATCGATCGATCAACTGAAGGTTTGCCGAAGATACAACACGCTCTACATTACCGGGTAGTTTGGTTTGACCCACCCACAGTTCGAAATTTTCGTAGAAATTCCACATCACAACCGCATCGAGAATATAGCGTGGTGCATCGCCTGTAAAACGGTTTGCCCCGGAGATATCTCGGTTGGAAAGACCTAACTCTATCTTATATTTTAAAGAAGGGGAGAATGCAAAACCATCAAATTTTAATCGCGCTCTCCGAATAAGAAAATTGTATTCGGGGTTACCGTAGGTATCTCCGTCATGATCCCATTGGGAAGAGGCCCTGAACTGGATGCGAGGTGCAAATTTAACACTCCATGAGCTGTCCTTAGCGACCAAATTCAACATTCCTTTGCCAAAAGAAGTTTCGGTGATTTCCTGTGAATTGGCTGTGTGTAGTACAAAGCATACCACAGCCATTGCTAGGTGGTGAAGTTTCATTAAGAATCGTTTAAAGTTTTTGTCGCTGCAAAGAACTTACTTCAATGTTAAGTTAACGTTAAGACTAAGTAAATAAAAAAAGAAATACCTCTAACCGCTTCATTGAATATGAATTTTAAAGGTTTTTTAACAGTTCTCCCTCGTAACTATTTAACATTTGCGGTTATATTTGTCCAAAACCTGTCGAAATTGCTTAAACAAGCGTCCATTATCTTTATAACCATAGCCATGACGGTAGCCATTCTTGCGCCTCCTGTGCTAACATGGCTCAATATGGACACCAATAATATTGTTTTGGTCGAACTTACCGAGGAAGAGCCGCAACAAAAAAGTAAAAAGCAATTGGAAGAGAACAAGATCGTTCAGCGCCTACCGTCGTACATGTCACTTGCGGCTTCACAAAAGCGCACAAAATCCTATATATATTACAAGGAGGATACTTCTACTTATTTTTCGGAAATATATCTACCCCCTCCCGAAACACATTCGTAATACCTTCAATTTCATTACATTAGTAACACGGTCCTGCATTGGTAGTGACTGATTATTCATTTTAATATAATTCAATGAAGAAATTATTCGACTTTTCACATTTTCGAGGAGATCTATTTGGTGGAATTACCGCCGGGGTCGTTGCCCTGCCTTTGGCTCTTGCCTTTGGTGTAAGTTCCGGGTTAGGACCTAGTGCAGGTCTTTACGGAGCTATTTTTGTTAGTTTTTTTGCAGCCCTCTTTGGAGGAACCAACACCCAGATTTCCGGACCTACTGCGCCTATGACAGCTGTGAGTATGGTGATAATAGCGGGAATTATTGCCGTAAATGACGGTGATGTAAACAAAGCATTGCCTGCTATTCTCACTGTTTTCTTACTCGCCGGACTGATGCAGATTGGATTGGGATTAGTTGGACTAGGAAAATATATTAAATATATTCCTTACCCAGTGGTTTCAGGATTCATGACGGCTATCGGTGTCATTATATTGGTTACACAGATCCTGCCTGCCGTGGGATATTACCCAAAAGAAGATATGGAGTATGTAAACCGGTTCAAGCCTATGGCGGAAGAAATAATTCTAGATAACATTTTAAAAGAAGAAGCAGGTGAAGGTATATTGGTACTGGAGGACTTTAAAGAAACGATTAGGCGTGCCGATATGATAACACAAGATGATATTCTGAAGGAATCGCAAACCCTTGCGGCTTCCGAAGCTTCCGGTGTAATAGGGGCGATCAAGATGTTTCCAAAAGCATTAAATAATATTAATTGGTTAGAATTACTATTAGCATTGGGAACCATTTTTATCATCTATGGTTTTAAACGCATCACAACGGTAGTGCCTAGTACATTGGTTGCCTTATTGGTGATGTCCGGAATTGCCTATGGTTTCAATTTAGACTATAGACCTATTGAGGAAATTCCAAGCGGTCTCCCTATTCCGAATTTGGAGATTATTACCGGATTCAGTTTGGCAAGTATTACGCCCTACATTTTCACAGCCTTAACACTGGCGTTATTAGGTGCGATTGATTCATTACTTACCTCGGTAGTAGCCGATAATATGACGAAGACAAAACACAAACCTAATAAGGAACTGGTAGGACAAGGAATTGGAAATAGTATTGGTGCCCTATTTGGGGGAATCCCGGGTGCCGGAGCGACCATTCGTACGGTTGTCAACATTAAGTCGGGTGGTAAAACCCGTTTGTCTGGTATGATCGCAGGGGTATTACTATTTATAATCTTATTGTCATTAGGCCCGGTTGCCTCACAAATTCCGGCAGCTGTGTTAGCAGGAATTTTGATCACCGTAGGTATTGGTGTTATGGATTATAAAGGATTAAAAGCGATTCCTAACATGCCGAGAACAGAAGTAGCGATCATGCTTATTGTATTGGTGCTTTCTTCGGTGTGGAACTTGGTATATGCCGTAGGTATAGGACTTGTGATCGCCTCATTAATGTTTATGAAGAAGATGGGAGATCTTACCTTTGAACGTTCGGATGTAAAACCGTTGCTAAAAGAGCAAAAATGGGATGACGAGCACAAATTTCCTGAGGCACTTAAAGAAGAAGTTTTCATAAAGCATATCAAAGGACCGCTATTCTTTGGATCCACCAGTGACTTCCAGCAGTTGGCTTCACAGATTCCTTTTACGGCTTCTGCGGTCATCATTCGCATGGGGAGGATGCAGTATATTGATCAATCGGGCCTCTATGCCTTGGAAGATGTATTGGTAGACCTCTCACAAAGGGGTATAAAAGTACTCTTTGTGGATGTTTTAGCACAACCACGATATATGATGGAGCGTATTGACATCATACCGGACCTTGTGCCGGAGGAGCAAATTTTTCCAACCTTTAAAGAATGTTTAAAGTGGATCAATGCTAATGTTAAAGATAAATATTAAAAAGATGAACTGTCAGATTACTGACGCAAAAAATATAAAAGAATGAAAGCACATACAAGAGAAACACAAGCAACCATGACGCCGGAAAAATCCCTTCAGTTTTTGAAAGAGGGTAATGAACGGTTTCAGAATAACTTAAGAGCAAATAGAAATTTACTGCAACAGGTAAATGATACTGAGGAAGGACAGTTTCCTTTTGCCACTATTTTAAGCTGTATAGACTCTAGGGTTTCTGCCGAGTTGGTATTCGATCAAGGATTAGGAGATATCTTCAGTATACGTATTGCAGGGAATTTTGTGAATGAGGATATTTTAGGAAGTATGGAGTTTGCCTGTAAGTTAGCGGGTACAAAATTAATTGTGGTCCTTGGCCATACAAGTTGTGGAGCTGTAAAAGGAGCTTGTGATCATGCACGATTAGGTAACTTGACGAAGTTAATTGAAAAGATAGAGCCTGCCGTAGAAGCAGTAAAAGAACCGGCAGCAGCGGATCAACGTAATAGTAAGAACCTTGATTTTGTAGATCGAGTGGCCGCAAAAAATGTTCAATTGACCATAGAGAACATCAGAAAAGAGAGTCCTATCCTGGCTGAAATGGAAAAGAAAAATGAAATCATGATCGTTGGAGGCATGTACGACATAAGTACAGGAAGCGTTACCTTTGATCAATAATAAGTTACTTTTTAAAATAGAAAACCCGCAATTTCTTGCGGGTTTTTTTATGACAGAGGCCACCCTTAGGTAGCCTCCACACTTGCAAAGTCAAGTTGACAAAAACTAAACGATTTTTACAAAGTGTGTTACAAAGAAATGGCAGGAATGTAGTTTTAGTGTCAAGGGAATATTAAAATAACATTAAGAAAAACAGTGTTATATACAATTCCAATGTTAAGTTTTAGCTATTAAGTAATTGATAAACAGATATATAAATTTCCAATGTAAATTTAATGTTAACTAAACCTTTCTAAATTGTTATCTATTTTGTACATTTGAGTATCTATTAAAATCAGCACCATGAAAAAGATAACATTATTGTTCATATTACTCTGTTCCATGAACTTTGTTCTAGGACAGGAAGCCCAAAAAAATGAATATGTTTTAAAGGGAAATTTAATTGAAGCGATCTTATATCACGACAATGGAGAAATTGCTCAAACAGGATTCTATACTGTAGAGAACAAGTTACAAGGTGAGTGGACAAGTTACGATGCACAAGGGAATAAAACTGCCATCGCTTATTACGATAATGGTGAAAAAGTAGGAACTTGGTATTTTTATCATGGAGATACTATGAAGCAGGTCACTTACGACAATGCTAAGATCGCTGAAGTAAAAACGTGGCAAGTAAAAGACACCCGTGTAGTTACGAACTAAAAGAACAATACTCAAGTATAAAAAAGAGCTCCCAATGGGAGCTCTTTTTTTGGCTAATTGAACTTAAATTATAAGGTCTTCTTTATAATCTTGCATTTATCCAAGCCCACCCTGAGATGTCAACAGCAGTCCCATTGAACACATCATCAACAGGAGAACTTAGTGGTACTCCATCTACAATCACGTTAGCAATAGGGCCGTTATCACGCATATCTACGTTGGTAACATAGCCTGTAAGTAATACATTCACCATCGTGGTACCGGACTCCTTCTTGAACTGTAACGCAGTTCCTCCTGTGTTTGAGATCGCCGTGAAGTTCGTAAAAGTTGGATTGTTGTTTATGCCATCGGCTTCAATAGCAGTAGAGAACCCTTCAATAGAATGTATCACGTAGGTATTGGTTACGCTACCATTCCATCCTTCGGTCCAATCTACTGAATCATCTTCGTTGTTTTCAAAGTACAAATTGGTAACATTTACAGTTCCGCCAAAAAACTCGATACCATCATCCGCTCCGTTGATCACGGCCAAATTATTGATACTTGTTTGGTCTCCCACTGCATAGAGCGATACACCATTGTATTGGGATTCAGAATTGATCTGTGCTCCTGTTCCAAGGATCACTAAATAATCAATATTTCCGGAATCGTCATTAGGGTTATTACCGCCATAAATGAAGCCACCCACTTCGGCAGTGGCATTAACACCCTCGGTGGTAGGCGCATCGCCACAAATGGTCAAGCCACCCCAGTCTCCGGGTTGTGCAGATTGTGATGACATTACCACAGGATTAGAAGAAGTCCCATTGATCTCGATAGACCCTCCTTTAAGGACCGCAATATATACTTCAGTACCTCCATCACGCGCCGTGATCTTTGTTCCTGCCGGGATGATGAGTTTACCGCCGTTTTGTACGATGTAGGCATTGTTCAATAAATAACGTTGCGCAGGATCTAAGGTAATTGTGGTTGTAACATTACCTTCCAAAATAGCAAATTCTGAACCGGATTGATTTGAATTTACCCAGGCAAACATTGAAACATCTACGGTTGGAGGTGCGATATAGGTGGTATTGGGATCTCCAATCTCACCATCAATGATTACGTTCGATAACGGACCATTATCTCTCATATCAATAGAAGTCTCGTACCCTGTTAAAGAAAGACCTGTAATAGTAGCCCCGGACTCTTTTTTGAACTGTAAGGCAGTTCCTCCGGTACTGGAGAAAGCGGTAAAGTTTACCAATTTAGGATTATTGTTTACGCCATCGGCTTCAACAGCGGTAGAAAATCCTTCGATAGTATGCAGCACATATGTATTAGTTACGGTTCCATTCCATCCCTCGGTCCAGTCTACGGCATCATCTTCATTATTTTCAAGATATAAGTTGGTAACCGAAACAGTTCCGCCAAAAAATTCAACCCCGTCATCTGCACCGTCAATTATGGCTACATTGTCAATGGTAGTACCGCTTCCTACGGCATAGAGCGTCAAACCATTGTATTGGGATTCAGAGTTGATCTGTGCTCCGGCGCCTTGAATAATAAGGTAATCGATATTTCCTGAACTGTCATTATTGTTCGTACCTCCGTAGATCAATCCGCCTACTTCGGCAGTTGTATCAACGCCTTCGGTGGTGACTGCATTACCACACAGTAACAAACCTCCCCAGTCACCGGGAGCATTATTTTCAGAACGCATAATCACAGGAAGGGTAGCTGTACCCTGAATATCGATCTCTGCACCTTTTTCTACTGCAATATACCTGTCTTGTCCTACTTCAGAAATGATCACAGTTCCCGCAGGAATGGTTAACTTGGCGCCCGATTTTACCAAAAAAGGTCCGGTTACTGCATATTCTACTGAAGGATCCAGTACGCGGTCTTCGGTTAGATTTCCTGTAAGATCTGTTGACCCCGAAGGATCATCGTCTACAGGAATCGTATCATCATTGCTGCTGCAACTTGCAAAAGTTACGGCCGTTAAAACAGCGAACATGGCTGCTATGTTTTTCATAGTTTTCATACGTTTTCTTTTTGTGTTATACATTAGTAATTTTAGAATGAATAGTTAAGGTTAAAGCCTATTTGAATTCCTTTCGTGTAAGAAAGGACAGTTTCTTCGGATTCTATACCCGTGGTGCTTGGACGGATCAATTGTGTTCGCTCGATCTCGGGATTAAGGAGGTTCTTTCCTGATAGCCCAATCTTGAGATGTTCATTCAATTCCTTGCTTAGAATAAGATCAAGCCGAACAAATCCTTTCTCCACAATGGCATCATTGTAATTGGTTTCACTGGCAGTTTGAATTTCGGGCGCTCCCAGGGCATATACTTTGTCTGAAGCATAATTTCCGGTAATCGCTGCTTCAAAAGGATTTTCAGTATTGGTAGAAAAATTGAAGGTAGTATTCACGATCCAGTCTGAAGCGCCTTGAAGATCGGTCTCTGTCAAACCTTTGTACCTAAAGGTTCTCACAAAGTTGCCATTGGCATCGAAGATCTCAAGTAAGTCTTGTTTATGCCACATGCGTGATGCATTCAAATTGAGTTTCAAGCTAGGCTGATCTTCTACATTCAAGATATTTACACGGGTTTCTAATTCAATCCCGTATACTTCGGCTTTTTCTCCTGCATTAAAATACGAGAAGACACCTGCCGAACCTCGATCCTGAACTTTACTAATAGGGTCCTCGATCTTCTTGTAAAAACCGGTAAGTGAAAATAACTGGTCTGTGGTGGGGAAGTATTCCCACTTCAAGTCGTAATTATAATTGATGGACGCTTCAATATCCGGGTTTCCTCGAGTTACCTGGCCTACCGGAGATACATATTCAAAAGGTGCTATTTCCTTAAATTCCGGTAATGTTGTCGTGGAGCTGTTGGCAAATCGGATGCTGTGTTTGTCGTTGATCGCATACTTTATATTCACTGAAGGATATAAGCGACGGTAATCTTTGGATTCACTTCCTAAACGACCCGGGATATTCCCTACATCGTATCGTACGTCGATATCATCCTTTTGATAGCGCAAACCGGCAGATACCGTAAATTTTCCTACGGTACCGGTCGCATCTATAAATCCGGCGATGGACTGCAGATCACCTTCGTATCGGTCTGCTTGTAGCGTATTTAATTTTAGGATCCCGTTCTCAAATCTTGAGGGGGTAAAGATCTCGGAGATCGCATCGATGGATTCCGGATTGATGGCATTGGTAAACGCTTCCTCAACTCCAAAGAATTGCGACTTAAAATCCCTTGTTTTATTTCTGAAGTTAACGCCTCCGGCTAATTGGAAAAGGTCGTTCTCACCTTCATAAAAGGTATGCACATCGGCCAATCGTCCGTTATATTCAATATCCTCAATGCGCTGAAGGCTTTTACGTTGTTGAAAACCACCGGTTCGTCCCAATTGAACGATCTCGTCATTGAAGTTCACCTCGTTCCGGATACGCTTTGGCTCATCGGCGCCAAGAAAGTTATACCCTGCAGCCCAATCCAACGTGTTCTTTTCAGAAATATCGTGCGTTCCTGTCAATTGTGTTACAGAGAGTAGGGTTTTCTTTAGATTTTGGTCTCTAATAAATTGTCCAAGTCCTTCAGTAGGATCGGTCTCTTCAAAGATCACGGCGTTTCCGCTTCGGCCACCTTCAAAAACTTGATCCTGAACTTTATTAATAAACAATGAATTGAATTGGATCACATTCTTATCGTTGGCTTTCAATTCAATGTGCCCCAACCCTGAAGTGGTAATAGTTCGTGACCACGTTATGGCATCGGGTATCACATCGTCTAGGAAGTTAGAGCGAAACTGACGGAAGAAACCGTCGCGGTATTCATACTCGTCCGATTGGCCGGCTGTGATAAGAACACGTAACTTTTCTCCAAATTTCTTTCCGGCGCTTAGTCCGAACGATCGGTTGATAGGAGCCGAGATCACTTCGGGACTCCAACTTTGTTGGGTGATCGCGTCGCGAGCATTGACATCGCTCGAGTAAAACCCGAAGGTAATATCGTCATTGTTTGGTGAAACTTTAAACGTGTCGAATACACCGTCGGATACGACATTGGAATTTGCCGAACCACTAAGGTTCACCGTCAATAATTCACTTTTATTAAGTTGTTTTGAACTTATGTTTATATTTCCGGAAGATTGGTCTGCAGAGATACCGGAAGACGTTGTTTTGCTTACTGAAACGCTTTCGATCAATCGAGCAGGAAATAATTCCAAGTCAATGTTCTTTCGTTCAATATCATCTGAAGGGACAGGAAGACCGTTTAAGGTAGTTGATAAATAGCGATCCCCTAGGCCACGCACATATACGTCACCTCCGGATCCGTCTGTTTTGTTAACTCCGGAAATTTTCGTGGTAGCCGCCGAAGCATCACTTACGCCTAATTTTCCCATTTCTTCGGCACCAATGCTTTCTTTGATCGCCACGGCTTTCTTCTGCTCTAGCAGTAGTGCTTCAACTCGTTCTCTGCTGGTTTGTATCTTAATAAAGACTTCATCAAGTGCTGCGGCACTTACGCCAAGACCTGCGTCCACCCGGGTGAACTTTCCTGCTTCAACAACCACATCGGGTATTTCGAGTGTTTCGTATCCCACAAAACTAAATTCCAATGTATAGGTTCCCGGGGAAACATTCTCTAGAACATAATTCCCATCGAAATCGGAAGTTGTTCCGGTGGTCGTTCCTTTAAGTATAATATTGGCAAACGGAAGCGGTTCTCCAAGGGCTTCTTTGTCGGTTAAAGTTCCTTCGATTGTTCCGGTTTGCGACATAGCTAAAGCGCTAAAAAACAACGCTGTAAGTAAGATGATTCGTTTCATTAATTATTGTTAATTTGTATGCCGCAAAGGAACCTTAATTGTGCTGCCATGCAGTTAGCTAAATGTTATGTTTCCTTTAGTTAATTGTAACATCTGTGTTAGCTAAGTGTTAACAAAGACAACAGCTTCAGTGTCTCCGGCAACAAAAGTAACGGGGGTGCATTATGCCTGTGTTAATTCAGTTTTAAGAATGAAATAAATTTTACATTTGTCACTTTCAGTTTAATTAGAAACTCAAAAAGATCTATGATGCAATGGGAACAACTCTTGTCGCTGCGACGTCAAGGGGATACCAACAAGCGCTTGCGTATCGAACAGGATGAGACCCGACTGGGTTTCGAAGTAGACTATGATCGTGTGATTTTTTCGGCGGCCTTCAGAAGCTTACAGGACAAAACGCAAGTAATACCACTTTCTAAAACGTCTTTTGTACATACCAGACTTACACATAGTTTGGAAGTATCGGTGGTAGGTCGTTCTTTAGGAAGAACGGTTGGAAAGAAAATATTAGAAAAACATCCACAATTGCAAACCGTCCACGGGCATCAGTTTAACGATTTTGGAGCCATTGTTGCAGCGGCAGCGCTGGCCCACGATATTGGAAATCCTCCCTTTGGTCACAGCGGTGAAAAGGCCATTGGGAATTATTTTCTGAATGGAAAGGGGAAGCGATTCAAAGATCAATTAACAGATAAACAATACCAGGATCTTGTAGATTTTGAAGGGAATGCCAATGGATTTAAAATTTTGACAGAGACGAGGAACGGGGTGACAGGAGGGCTGCGGTTATCGTTTGCAACATTGGGAGCATTTATGAAGTACCCAAAGGAATCGCTGCCAAAAAAACCGAGCAAACATATTGCTGATAAGAAGTACGGAGTGTTTCAGTCTGAAACGGAATTCTTTAAAGAAATTGCAACCGAACTGGGACTTGGAAACCGAAGCGATAAGGGATATCTTTCTTATAACAGGCATCCCCTTACCTTTTTAGTAGAGGCAGCCGATGATATTTGTTATACTATTATTGATTTTGAGGATGGAATCAACCTTGGCTGGATAGAAGAAGAATTTGCCTTAGAATATCTTATTAATTTGGTGAAGGAACATATCAATACCAAGAAGTATCAACAACTCACTCAGTCTTCAGACCGCTTGGCCTACCTTCGTTCCTTGGCAATTAATTCACTCATTGCCGAAGCATCTGCCATTTTCTTAGAAAATGAAGAAGCGATTTTGGCAGGGGATTTTGCCGAAGCACTCTTAGATAAAAGCCGCTTTAAAGCACAGATCGATGATATTTTAAAGTTAAGTATTGAGAAGATTTACCGAAGTCCGGAAGTGATAGAAAAGGAAATAGCAGGATACCAGATCCTAACATCATTATTGGACACCTACACAACAGCTTTTGAGAACAGTTTTAATAATGCTGCTACGCATTACGATTCTTTAATCGTTCAGTCCTTCGACAGAAATCACGAGCCCCTTCAGTCGGTGTATGCGTATTTAATGGTATGTTGTAGCTTTATCTCCGGTCTTACCGATGGGAATGCCTTACAGCTATTCAAGCGAATACAGGGAGAACCTCAATAATTTATAAGGAATACTGTTAATATTGGTCAATTTGTTAGGTTGTTTAATTTTTTACGGTATTTTTAGAACAAAATTTAAATAGACTTCATTTAATCATTTCAACATCAGTATGAAAAAAATTCTACATGTAGTAGCACTATTGGTTGTAACCATGAGTGTCGCTCAAAATTTCGAAACCCAAATTACGTCTTACTTAAGTGCCAATAGGGCGCAGTTGAATCTTGAGCCGGAAGATATCACAGACATCCAAATTACTTCCAATAGTTTTTCAAAAAGTATGCAATTGGAAAATGTCTATGCTTCTCAAAGACACAATGGTATTGCCGTATATAATTCCTCTTCTAGTTTTGCTATAAAGAACGGTCAAGTTGTGTATGCAGGGGTCAATTTTACTTCCGGCCTTCGGCAAAAAGTAAATACTACAACCCCCTCAATTACACCTAATGCGGCAATCTTAAAGGCGATTACTGCCTTAGGTCTTCCCAGTCCGACTAATTTGGAACTTTTATCACGGGATGGTAATGAATATCTGTTTTCAGACGGGGGAATCTCATTGGAGGCCATTCCTGTGACCTTGGTTTACCAAAGAACCCATGATGAGCGCGTTCGATTGGCTTGGGATCTAAGGATCTATCTTTTGGATGCGAGCCATCATTACAGTATGCGTATTGACGCTGTTACGGGTACGGTATTAGAAAATAACGATTGGGTTATTAGCTGTAATTTTGGAACGGCACCACACAGCCATGGAAACAAGGTTGCAGCTCCGCTTGAGAGTGTATTGTTCAAAAAAGAATCGAATGTGGAATTCACTACGGGAGGAGCACAATATCGTGTGTTCCCACTTCCACTGGAAAGTCCGTCACATGGCTCAGAACAGTTGGTGGCAGACCCTTCCAATGCAGTAGCCTCTCCATTTGGGTGGCATGATATCAATGGAGCTCCGGGAGCAGAGTATACCATAACGCGAGGTAATAATGTATGGGCTCAGGATGACATCAATAACAATAACGGGACCGGAGCTTCACCAGACGGTGGCGCCGGACTCAATTTCGATTTTCCATACGACTTCAATACGGCACCCGTAAATATGTTAGATGCAGTAACCACCAACCTCTTTTATTGGAATAATATCATGCACGATGTATGGTACCATTATGGGTTTGACGAAGCAAGTGGAAACTTTCAGGAGAACAATTATGGCAACGGTGGTGTAGGAAGTGATTCTGTGAATGCAGACGCACAAGATGGTGGCGGATTAAACAATGCTAACTTCAGTATTACGGTAGAAGGAAGCAATCCAAGAATGCAAATGTATTTGTGGTCTCCCTCCGACTATTTAGAACTTCTTACCATCAACAACGGTCCTCTTGCCGGAGGCCACGTGGCATTAGCGGCGAATTTTGGTGCTCCAATTACCGCAACACCTATCACGCAAGACCTAGTTCTAGTTGAAGATGACGATGCAGGTGATTCTACAGACCCTAATGATGGTTGCGATACTATTACAAATACCGCAGCTATTAACGGGAAGATCGCTGTGGTACGCAGAGGTAGTTGTGAATTTGGGTTTAAAGCCTTGGCGGCTCAAACCGCCGGAGCAATTGCTGTAATTGTAGTAAACAACGAACCGGGAGATGCCATAGTGATGGGGCCGGGTGCACAAGGAGGCAGCGTGACTATTCCCGCCATCATGGTAAGTAAGAATGTGGGCGATGCTATTATAGCCGAATTACTTTCAGCAACTGTTAACGGGACCATTCAAGATGTGCCCCCTGGTCCGCAATTGGACGGGGACTTGGATAATGGAATCATTGCACACGAATACGGGCACGGGATCTCCACCCGACTTACGGGAGGACCTGCAAATCCGGCATGCCTTTTTAATGACGAACAAATGGGTGAAGGCTGGAGTGACTATTTCGGACTTGTACTCACAATGGAAACTGGCGATGCTGGTACCGATATTAGAGGTATTGGAACCTATGTGAACGGGCAAAGCACAGAAGGTGGCGGAATTCGTGAAGCTCCTTATAGTACAGATTTTGCGATCAACGATTATACCTATGCAGATACCAACAACAACGTTTCACAACCCCATGGGATTGGATTTGTTTGGGCAACGATGCTATGGGATATGACTTGGGATCTTATCGATGTATATGGTTTCGATCCGGATGTCTACAACGGAACAGGTGGAAATAACATTGCGATGCAGCTAGTCATCGACGGACTTAAGCTGCAAAATTGTAGTCCCGGTTTTGTCAATGGCCGTGATGCCATTATAGAAGCCGATGAGATCACGAACGGAGGTGCAAACAAATGTCTTATTTGGAATGCATTTGCACGCAGAGGTTGCGGTTTTAGCGCAAGCCAGGGGAGCAGCAATAGCCGTACCGACCAAGTTGAGGCATTTGATCTTCCTGCAGAATGTTCATTAGGTGTTGAAGATGTAGAAGGGTTTCAAAAGAATTTTGTACTCTATCCAAATCCTACTACAGGGACGATTAATATCGCTTCACGACGTCCAGCCGGAGACGTTACCGTATCTATTTTCGATCTAAACGGGCGAAAAGTGTTTGCACAACAATTGGAGCTACAAACGATCGGAACTATTCAAGCTGAAGGTCTAAATGCGGGAATGTATTTGGTGACCATTGAAGGTCAAGCAGGAACTCAAACAGAGAAGTTAATAATTAAATAGAATTGAAGTGATTTAGAAAAAAGAGGCTTTCGGGCCTCTTTTTTTATAGATATTTTTGTAGGGCTGTCTTTATTTTTTCTGAAGTAATACCCACATAATCCTTGAGTTGAAGAACGGTTCCATGTTCAGGAAAAACATCGGGGATACCCAATAGGTCTATAGTATTGGAATAGTTATTTTTTACGGCAAATTCGGCTATAGCACTGCCGAAGCCTCCGTGGATCACTCCATCCTCTACGGTGACAATGGTCTTGTATTTCTGAAAGACGGTATGCAACAAAGTTTCATCCAATGGTTTTACAAATCGCAGATCGTAACTTCCTATTTTTTCCTTTTCTGAAAGTGTCAGCATATTGATAGCTTCCATTACTTCCGAAGCAATAGTGCCAATACTTAATACGGCAATTTTCTCACCTTCCTTTACAACAACGCCTGTTCCAATTGTGATTGCTTCAAAGGGTCGTTGCCATTCCAGAATATCGCTGTGACCACGAGGATACCGAATGGCGATTGGATGGTCAAGTCCTAATTGGGCGGTATACAAAATATTGCGAAGGTCGATAGCATTGCGAGGCGCAAATACAATGAGATTTGGAATACACCGCAGGTATGCTATATCAAAGATGCCATGATGTGTGGCTCCGTCTTCCCCCACAAGTCCAGCTCTGTCCAAACAAAAGATCACCGGGAGATCTTGCAGGCATACATCGTGGATTAATTGGTCGTAGGCACGTTGCATAAAGGTTGAATAGATGTTACAAAACACCGTGCACCCTTGTGTTGCGAGCCCGGCAGCAAATGTTACGGCATGTTGTTCGGCGATCCCTACGTCAAAAGCACGATCGGGGAAGGTTTCCATCATTAATTTTAGAGAACTTCCTGTGGGCATAGCGGGAGTGATACCAATGATGGTATCATTTAAACGAGCCAGTTCAACAAGGGTTATTCCAAAAATATCTTGGTATTTTGGAGGGATACCTTCATTGCTTTTAGGCGCTAATTCCCCTGTGGTCGCATCGAATTTACCGGGCGCATGGTAGGTTACTTGATTTTCTTCAGCTTGCTTAAGTCCCTTTCCTTTCTTTGTGATGACGTGAAGTAGCCTAGGGCCGGGTACTTGCTTTACATTTTGTAAAGTCTGTAACAATGCCGGAAGATCATGTCCATCTATAGGACCGGAGTACTTAAATTTTAAGGCTTCAAATATATTATCTGTATCCGGTGTTTCCGCGAGGTTTACCTTAGTGAGATATTCTTTAAGAGCTCCAACACTGGGGTCGATCCCAATGGCGTTATCGTTCAAGATGACCAACAGATTGGTATTGGTGACACCGGCATGGTTCAAGGCTTCGAACGCCATGCCACTGGCAATGGATGCATCTCCAACCACGGCAATATGCTGTCGTGTTGTATCCCCTTTTAACTGCGCTGCGATGGCCATTCCCAAAGCGGCAGAAATGGACGTGCTACTATGCCCTGTACCAAAGGCATCATACTCACTTTCGCTGCGTTTAGGAAAACCGCTTAGTCCGTTCCACCGTCTGTTCGTTTGAAAAATAGATTTTCTACCGGTAAGTATTTTATGACCGTAGGCTTGATGTCCAACATCCCAAATGAGTATATCCTTTGGTGTATTAAACACATAATGCAGGGCGATGGTCAATTCCACCACGCCCAAACTTGCCCCTAAGTGCCCTTCTTTTACTGCGACAATATCAATAATGAAATCGCGTAGTTCTTTTGCCAATTGAGGAAGCTCTGACCCTTCGAGACGGCGCAGTTCGTTTGGAAACTGAATACTTTCTAATAACTTCTGTGGCACCTTGCAAAGATACATTTTGCTTTTGTACTTTTACGGGGATTAAAAAAAATGATGAACGAGCTTACCCCTTACGATGACACCTATTTTATGAAGCGTGCGCTGCAAGAAGCTGAAGCTGCGTATGAAAAGGGAGAGGTGCCTATTGGGGCCATTGTGGTCATCAACAATCAAATTATTGCAAGGGCACATAATTTAACAGAAACACTTAATGATGTCACTGCGCATGCTGAAATGCAAGCTATTACAGCAGCAGCAAATTTTTTAGGTGGTAAGTACTTGTCGAATTGTACATTGTATGTTACGCTTGAACCCTGCCAAATGTGTGCAGGCGCACTATTTTGGAGTCAGATCTCAACAATAATATATGGCGCGAGAGATTCACAACGTGGTTGTATAGCTCTTGATACAAAGTTGCACCCTAAAACGACCCTGCGTGGAGGCATCTTAGCCGAGGAAACATCACAATTGTTAAAACGTTTCTTTGTAGAGAAACGCAACCTTAATTAAAAAGGCCCGCTATTGATAGCGGGCCTTTTTTCGGTCAGTTGTTAAGATATATATCTTAGTCGTGGATCACGCGCACCTTTGCGGCAACCATTCCTTTTCGTCCTTCTTCTTCAACATATTCAACTTTGTCACCTTCGTTAAGGGCTTCGCCATTAAGTCCGGTCACGTGTACGAAAATGTCTTTTCCGGTTTCGTCATTGGTGATAAAACCGAAACCTTTTGACTCGTTAAAAAACTTTACTGTTCCTTCCATTGTAAATAAAAAAATAAATTAATAATGAACAAATGTACTATTTTTATGACCTCAAAGGTTAAGAAAATCTTAATTTTTTTTAAAACCAATTGATTTATAGCTTCTTGTCCTTGGTGTAATTTCGCATCTTCTCGATGTTCTCTTTAGTAAGCATATAGTCTTTTACGCTCCTGTTCTTCCAGCGTCTATAGATAAATACAGGCATGGTGATAAAAAAGGTGACTGCTATGGAAATTCCAATGAGGAACTCACCGGTTTTGGGATCTGCTTCTCGAATATAGAACCCAATACAGCAACTTACAATAGCGGCTAACATTAAAAAAACGAGGACATACTTCATATTCTATTATTTTCCTGAAAAGTCAATTAGTTTTCGTCTGTACGCCGTTAAAAGTTTCGATTTTGAAATAAAACCATAATACTTTCCATCGGCAATAACAGGGAGATTCCAAGCCCCTGTATCTTGGAATTTCTTCATTACCTGGGTCATTTTGTCTTCGTCTAAGATAATAATCGCAGGTGGATTCTGCATTAAATGTCGGGCAGTTACTTCTTTGTATAAGGATTGATCGAACATCACCGGACGTAAGTCGTCCAACAAAATAATACCTTCCAACACTTCGGTGTCGGGGTGAACTACAGGGAAAATATTCCGGTTCGATTTTACCACAGCTTGATGTACGATCGCTTCTAAGGTCATCTCGGGATGGAGAACTGCAAAATTTTGTTCCACGACCGATTTGATATTCATTAAAGTTAACACCGCATGATCCTTATTATGTGTGATCAACTCACCTTTACGCCCCAATTCCATTGCATAGACCGAATGCGGCACGAAATATTTGGTAATGGAGAAGGAAATTGCAGCGGCGATCATCAAAGGGAGGAAGAGTTCGTAACCTCCCGTTACCTCAGCAATTAAGAAAATGGCTGTCAATGGGGCATGCAAAACACCTGCCATAAGTCCGGTCATTCCTACCAAGGTGAAATTACTTTCTGAAACAGGGGTGGCTAAAAACTCCAAGGCATTGAGTATTTTGGCCAAGCAATAACCCATGATACTTCCCATGAAAAGGGTAGGGGCAAAAATTCCGCCAACACCTCCTGCCCCAAACGTAAGTGAACTGGCGATCACTTTAAAAACAACGAGTCCGCCCAATAGTGCAATCGTTACCCATACATTGTTGAGGTCCAGATCAAAGAAGTTGTTTTCGAGTGCTTTTTCGGGATTCCCTTGAACCAAATTATTGATGACGTCGAATCCTTCACCGTATAAAGGGGGAATAAAATATACGAGAATTCCTATACCGATACCACCAATTATGAGTCGTTTTATTGGAGAACCGATCCTTTCAAAGAACTTCTGAAAGCGTTCATAAGTTTCAGTAAAATAAATGGAAACAAATCCGGCAACGGCGCCTAAGAGCATGTATAGTGGAATGTCTTTCAGTAAAAATTCGTCCTCGATACTAAAAGGCAGCAGTATATCATTTCCGAAGAAAAAATAGGACGTAATTATTGCCGATACCGAAGCCAAGAGCAATGGGATCAAGGAAACCAATGTAAGGTCCAGGCTAAATACTTCAATAGCAAAAATAATGGCAGCGATAGGCGCTTTAAAGATGGACGACATGGCACCTGCTGCGGCACACCCTATCAATAATGTACGCGTTGCCTGATTCATATGCAACAGGCGGGATACATTAGAACTTATGGCTGCCCCGGTGGCTACGGTGGGACCTTCCAGTCCCACAGATCCTCCAAAACCCACCGTAATGGGAGCGGTCAATAAACTGCCATACATCTGGAATCGTCTCATGATACCCTTTTTCTTGGCGATGGCGAATAAAGTGGCCGGAATTCCTTGTGTAGGTTTGTTACGAATTATAAAGGTTAGGATGAGATAGGTAAGTGTTAATCCGATGATAGGAAAGATAAAATAGAAAGCGCTGTGATATTCTTGAATTAATTTACCTTCCAAGAGTAATTGAATAAAGTGTGTACCGTTCTTAATCAGTACCGCCCCCATTCCGCTAAGAAATCCCACGAAAATACTCACGATAAAAACAAACTGCTTGTGCGAGATATATTTCAATCGCCATATAAGGAATCGCGTGAGCAAGGTTCGTTGTTGTGCAGACATTTCTACGGTATTAAAAAATCCTGCCGAAGCAGGATTAAATTTAACCTTTTATATTAAGCTGTAAACTTAATTCTTCAAGTTGCGCAGTATCGATAGGCGCCGGGGCATCGATCATGACATCCCGCCCTGCATTGTTCTTCGGAAAGGCAATGAAATCGCGAATAGTTTCTTGACCGCCTAAAATCGCAACCAAACGATCTAATCCAAATGCGATCCCTCCATGTGGAGGTGCACCATACTGAAAAGCATCCATTAAGAACCCAAATTGAGCTTTGGCTTCTTCAGGAGTAAAACCTAAATAGTCAAACATGAGCGATTGGGTTTCCTTGTCGTGAATACGTATGGAACCTCCGCCAATCTCATTTCCGTTTAACACAAGATCGTAGGCATTCGCTTTAACAGCACCCGGATCGGTCTCTAACAAATCAAGTTGTCCGGGCTTAGGAGACGTGAATGGATGATGCATAGCGTGATACCGCTGCGTTTCCTCATCCCATTCCAACAAAGGGAAATCCACCACCCACAGAGGGGCAAAAACCTTGGGATCACGAAGGCCTAGCTGTTGTGCCAGTTCCATTCGCAACGCACTCAACTGTGAACGGACTTTATCTGCCGCTCCGGAAAGCACACAAATAAGATCTCCGGGCTTCGCACCGGTGATATCTGCCCATCGTTCCAAATCATCCTGATCGTAGAATTTATCGACAGATGACTTGAAACTTCCGTCTTCGTTGCAGCGGCAATATACCATGCCCATGGCGCCTATTTGTGGACGCTTTACCCAATCGATTAGGGCATCGATCTCTTTTCTGGTAAAACTATTTCCTCCCGGAACTGCTATGCCAACAACTAGTTCTGCTTGATTGAATACATTGAAATCCTTGTGCTGTGTGACGTCATTCAATTCGCCAAACTCCATGCCGAAGCGAATATCCGGTTTATCATTTCCGTAGGTACGCATGGCCTCATCGTAGGTCATCCTTGGAAAATCTGAGACTTCAACTCCATTGATTTCTTTGAGTAAATGGCGTGTAAGTCCTTCGAAGGTGTTTAAGATATCTTCCTGTTCTACAAATGCCATTTCACAGTCGATTTGCGTAAATTCCGGCTGACGGTCGGCCCGAAGGTCCTCATCCCGAAAGCATTTTACAATTTGAAAATATTTATCCATTCCACCTACCATAAGCAACTGCTTGAAAGTTTGTGGAGACTGGGGTAGTGCATAAAACTGTCCTTCATTCATACGAGAGGGTACTACAAAATCGCGGGCACCTTCAGGTGTAGATTTAATGAGATACGGAGTCTCTACTTCCACGAAATTCTTTTCCGATAGATAATTGCGAACCGCCATGGTGACTTTATGGCGAAACACAAGGTTTTCTCGCACGGGTTTTCTTCGGATATCCAAATAGCGGTACTTCATGCGAAGGTCTTCTCCGCCGTCGGTTTCATTCTCAATGGTAAAGGGTGGGGTAAGTGACTTATTGAGCACTGTGATGTTCTTGACAAGGATTTCTATATCGCCCGTTGGCATATTGGGGTTCTTGGATTCCCGTTCGATCACGGTTCCATCGATTTGAATAACAAATTCCCTTCCCAATTGCGAAGCAATTTCCATAACCTTTTTTGATGTGCGTTCCTCATCGAAAATAAGTTGTGTGATACCATAGCGATCCCGAAGGTCTACCCAGATCATGAAACCTTTATTTCTAATTTTTTGGACCCACCCGGCAAGCGTCACCTGTGTATCTATGTGCGAGGCGTTTAATTCGCCATTGCTATGCGTTCTATACATTGTGTTGTAAAAATTAGGTGCAAATTTAGGAAGATTAAAGAGCAATTCGCCATATTTTTTTAAACTTTACTACCCTTAGTCGCAAGAACTTGTTAAGAAACTGTTTGTTAATATTCATTTCAATATTAAATAATGGTTAAATCTTTACTACCTTGGTAGAAACAATCAAAAATTCATAATTATGAAACAAAAAAACTCAAACAGCAGGATGTTCCTGTTTGTACTTTTAATTTTTCCGTGTTGGCTGTTCGCACAGACCACCTTAACCGGGAATGTAAAAGAGCCAAGCGGTAAGACTGTTCCCTTTGTTAATGTCATTGAGAAAGGGACTACCAATGGCACAACTACCGACATGGATGGAAATTTCACACTAGCGGTGAATAATTTACCCACAACGCTTGTATTTTCATCAATTGGTTTCGAAACGGTCGAACAGTCTGTATCAAGCACGACACCAATGAGTGTTACTATTTCTGAATCTGCTGAATCATTGGAGGAAGTGGTGATCACGGGTCTCGCCACCTCGGTAAAGCGATCCAATGCAGCGAATGCGGTAGCCTCCATTTCAGCTGAAGAATTAGCGGGAAGAACACCGCCACAAACGCTCGATGGGGCATTGGCAGGAAAATTTGCAGGAGCTTTGGTTACCAGAAGCTCAGGAGCTCCGGGAGGGGGAATTTCAGTAAAACTTAGAGGGGTTACCTCTATTAACGGGAATTCTCAACCGCTGTACATTGTAGACGGGGTATACGTTAACAACAACAGTATTTCTGCGGCAGGTTTGAATTTTGTTTCGCAAGCGGCCTCCGGTGGAAATGCCTCCAGTCAAGACAACCCATCGAACCGTATTGCAGATATCAATCCGGATGATATTGCAAATATTGAAATCTTGAAAGGAGCTTCTGCTGCTGCGATTTACGGTTCGCGTGCTGCTGCCGGTGTGGTTATCATTACGACTAAGAAGGGAAAAAGAGGAGAAACAAAGGTCTCTTTTTCTCAAGAAGTTGGTTTTAACAGGATCATTAATTTAAGAGGACAGCGAAACTTTACCGCTGAAATTGCAGAAAATGGTTTTGGTGAAGGACAGGGAGCATTATTCTTGGCCGCCCAAGCCAACGGAACTTTGACAGATTATGAGAAAGAAATATACGGAGAAGATGGATTTATATCTAACTCTTCTGTGAATATTTCCGGCGGATCTGATAATACCCTGTTCTACGCTGCATTTTCTAATAATGAGGAAGCTGGTATTGTAAAAAATACCGGATATGACAGAAAGTCTATTCGATTGAACCTAGAACATACTTTCTTTAAAGACCGTGCGAAAATCTCAGTAAACAGTAATTATATAAACTCTACGGCAGACCGTGGATTCTTCAATAATGATAACACGGGAACAACTATTGGTGTTGCTTTAACTTCTACACCGCCATGGGCGCAGTTATTCCCTGATGCCAATGGAAATTATCCTGATAACCCATACGGGGGTTCCAACCCTTTACAAACAAGAGATCTTGTGACCAACAGGGAAGATGTCAATCGTTTTATTACAGGAGGTACTTTAGATTTTGATATTTATAGAGCCGACAATTCTAATTTGAAACTTCAGCTTCGAGCCGGGGTGGATTATTATGAATTGGTCAATACTGCGATTTTCCCAAAAGAGCTTCAGTTTCAAAAGCCATCAAACGGTGGATTGAACGGAGTAAGCGCTTTAACCACTACTGAAAACAAGGACGCGAACTATTCGGCATTCTTGGTACATAATTATTTTACCGATAATGAATTGAACTTCACAACACAAGCAGGTTTAACAAAGCAAACCTTCAGTGTAAATACCGTACGTAATATTGCTACGAACCTTTTGGCTTCGGAAACGAACCTGGATCAGGCAGCAAATATTGCGGTAACTCAGTTTAGACAGGAACAGGAAGATGCCGGTTTCTTTGTGCAGGAGGAAGTGAATTATCAGGATAAATTTATAGCCACTGTAGGTGTTCGAGGGGATAAGTCCTCTAATAATGGCGACGCCAACGAGCTTTTTTATTATCCTAAAGGATCACTTGCGGTGAATTTCCACAATTTTGGTTTCTGGAATGATAGCTCACCATGGAGTCAGTTCAAGATTCGAGCTGCTTATGGAGAAGCAGGGAACTTTGCACCAAACGGAGCATTATTTACTGCTTATGTAAGTTCGTTAATCGACGGTATCCCAGGGATCGTGGTTCCCGGTACTTTAGGAGATCCAACAATCTCTCCCGAACGACAAAAGGAATTGGAATTTGGTTTTGATACCGGACTGTTTGGTAACAGAGTGAATTTAGAATTCACTTACTACAATAAAAATGTAGACGACCTTATATTATTAGCCAACAATGAATCTTCTTCAGGATTCGTTTCAAGATTTGCCAATGCAGGTAACTTAGAGAACCGAGGTTTTGAAATTGGATTCAATGCCGATGTATTCCAGGGGGACGCGTTCGAATGGAATACCGGAATATTATTCTATAAGAATACATCCGAAATCACTCGATTAGATGTAGACCCATTCAACTTGGGTGGATTTGGAACAGGATTGGGAACCTTTAGAATTGAAGAAGGAGCAAGTGCCACTCAAATTGTAGGAAACAATGCCGATGGAGAGTTGGTGGTTCTTGGAGACGCCGAGCCGGATTTTCAAATGACCTTCAACAACTCGTTAAGGTATAAGAATTTTGACCTGTCCTTCTTATGGCATTGGAAAAAAGGGGGTGACAATATCAACCTTACCAACTTATTGACAGACTTTGGGCAAACCAGTCCAGATTACGATGATTTCACTTTAGACCCTTCAGGGCAACTTAACAATGGGGATTTTCGTATTTCAGCATTTAGAGGAGGTTTTGCAACGCCCTTCGTAGAAGATGCATCGTATCTTCGTTTGAGAGAGATTGGGCTATTCTATACCTTTTCAAATAAAGTGCTGGAATCAACTTTCAATGGGTATATTTCTAATATAAAAATTGGATTCTCTGGGAATAACGTGATCAATATTTTTGATTACAACAGTTACGATCCGGAGGTTTCTAACTTTGGTTCCAATGGATTATCCACAGGGGTAGAGGTGACTCCGTTTCCATCTTCAAAACGCTACTTGTTTCACCTAAAAGTTGACTTTTAATCTAAAAAATTAATCTTATGAAAATAATAAAGATATTTCTAACACTTATTCTTACCGGTCTAATCACAGTTTCTTGTGAGGTAGAAGAAGGTCAGAATTTAAATGGACCCACTACCGATACGGTAAGTGATGACCTATCCCGAGGGGAACTACAGGAGGCCATGGGAGGTGCCCTGTCTGACATGCGTGAAAGACTTGGAACACAGGTTGACGCAATGTCGGTAGCAGGACGCGAATATTGGAGAATTCAAAGTTCAGATCCTCGTTGGACTGCCGATTTGTTGACGGGAGTTTTAGATAATAATACATTCTATACAACCAACCCGTATGCTGCCAGATATGCTACCATTAAGGATATCAATTTGCTGTTAACCGGTTTGGAGAATACAACAGCGGATTTTTCGAATCAGGAGATCGCAGCCACTCGTGGTTTTGCAAATACAATCAAAGCTCATGAATTGCTTATGGTATTAAATCATCAATATAGGAATGGGATACGCATTGACGTTGCAGATCCCGATAATTTGGGACCCTTTGTGCCTTATGAGGAAGCCTTAGCAACAATATTTCAGTTGCTAGCTGATGCTGCTACGGATCTTTCGAACGGAGGTGGGACTTTTCCATTCTCAATTCCTTCAGGTTTTGCAATTGCAGCTACGCCTTCAGATTTCTTAGAATTCAATAGAGCGTTAGCAGCAAGAGTTGAAGTGTATCGAGGGAATTACGCCTCTGCTAATTCATTGCTTCTGAATTCATTTATGGATCTTTCAGGAAATTTGGATAAAGGGGTATATTTCACTTTTTCATTGACTGGAGCCGATATGATCAATCCGTTGTTCTTTGCGCTTAATTCCACAGTAGCTAATGCCCGAATTGCACATCCATCATTTATTGATGACGCCTTGCCAGGAGATGAAAGAGTCAATAAGGCAGTGCTTCGGGATGAGCCGCTCACCTCCGATAATTTAACGGGGTCTTACGATGTCTTCGTGTATCAAAGTAATGTAGATCCCGTGGCAATCATTCGAAACGAGGAGTTATTGCTTTTATATGCTGAAGCCAATCATATTTCAAATCCTACCGCTGCCATTGCAGCCATAGATGTTATAAGAGATGCTGCCGGGTTGGACCCCTATGCAGGTGGAACTGCTCCTGCCGATCTAGTAGATGAGATCTTATACAACCGCAGGTATTCTCTCTTTGCTGAAGGAGGACATCGATGGATCGATCTTCGTAGATTCAATAGATTGGGAGTACTGCCTATCGATAGGGCGGGAGACGCTATTTTCGAGCAATTCCCTATTCCGCTCACTGAAAATCAGTAGCAAAAAAAAACCTATGAATAAAAAGAAAAACCCTTTCCATCGGAAAGGGTTTTTTTGTTACATAGCTGCTGAGTCGGAAGGGATAGGTTCCTCGGTTTTAGGCTTTGAGCGCCAGTTTCGAAGTCGCAGCTTCAGTTTGTGTACCATATAGAATAACACAGGTACAATGATCAATGTAAGGAAGGTCGCAATGATCAAACCATAGATCACAGACCAAGCCAACGGTCCCCAAAAGATCACGTTGTCTCCGCCAAAATAGATCTTCGGATCGAATTCAGCAAAGAGCGAGAAAAAGTCAATATTAAACCCAATTGCTAGCGGAATAAGTCCTAACACGGTGGTTATAGCCGTTAATATCACCGGACGCAAACGTGCTTTTCCTCCTTTAATAATAATGTCCTTCACTTCCTCTTTAGGGAGTAATTCTGAATCGTCCATCTTTAATTCTACCATGCGTCGGTCTATGAGCAATTGCGTATAATCCAACAGTACTACCCCGTTATTGACTACAATTCCCGCCAATGAAATAATACCCATCATAGTCATCATGATCACAAAAGACGCTCCGGTAAGTAGGATACCGCCAAAGACCCCAATGAAACTCAAGAAAATAGCAATCATGATTATCGTTGGTTTAGAAATAGAACTAAATTGAAAGATCAATATAAGCATGATCAACCCAAGGCCCGAGAAGAAAGCACCCATTAGAAAAGCCATTTGTTTGTTTTGCTCTTCTATCTGACCCGTATAGTCAATAGAAACACTTCGCGGCAGCTCTTCAAAGTTAGCCATTTCGGTTTGTATCTGACTTACGATCGCGCCTGCGTCGGTATACCCGGCCTCCAACGCCGAATAGACAGTAACCACTCGCTTCGTGTCCCTGTGTTTTATGGCACTGAAGGACGATGTGTTCTTTTGGGTAGTTACTGCCGAAACAGGAATTTCTTTGATCTTCCCAGTCGCTTGATCTCTAAAAGTGATGTTTTGATTGAAGAGTGCGCTTTTGTTGTATTTGTTCTCCTCATTAAAACGAACATAGATATCGTAGTCTTCTCCATCATTCTTATAGACACCGGCCTTTTCCCCAAACAGGGATCGTCGCAACTGATTTCCTACCTGTCCTGCAGACACGCCAAGCTCTCCAGCCTTTTCTCTGTCCACATATACCTGCATGGCCGGCTTTCCTTTGTTTACGTCTATCTTAAGTTCGTCGATACCGGCGATGTTTCGGGAGTTGATAAAATTTCGCATCCGTTCGGCTACTTGTATCAACTCATCGTAATCATTTCCTTCAATTTCAATATTGATAGGATATCCCACAGGCGGACCTGCAGCATCTTTTTCTACTGAAATGGCCACTCCCGGATAGATGCCTTTGAGTGCTTCCTGTACTTGCTTCCGAAGCGCTTCACTGTCTTCTCCTCTTCTAAATTTATACTCCCGCATGGTCGCCGTGATCTTCCCTCGGTGCGGCATCTCGGCTGCCGAACCCCCATCAGTTTGAGGATTTCCGGCTCCTTCACCTACCTGAGAAACGGCAGATTCTACCATGTAGTTGTAACCATCGTCCATATAACGAGGCGCATTGAGTACATCATAGACACGAGTTTCTATGTCTTTGGTGATCGCGTTGGTCTTCTCAATGTCGGTTCCTTGAGGATATTCAATGTATACAATAATCTGGTTGGGCTTATTGTCGGGAAAGAATTCCACGCTGGTCCGCTGACTTGCCACGGAAGCTCCAAAAAGTCCAAACACCACGAGGAGCAGTAAAAAGGTTCCTCCTACAAAAGCACCTGCGCGCCAGCCGGTAAGTGCAAATTCCAAGAATCGCTTATACCTGTCTTCCAGTCGTGTTAAAAGGTTTCGTTGAAAATAGATCGCCCAACGCTTCAGGAAATATTTGTAGATCCAGAAAAGGATTGCAACCAGGATCATAAGATTACCGAGGGCGCTCATTTCCCCTCCAAATAGGGAGATAAGAAGACCAATACCCCCCAAAATAATGGACAAACGAATAAGTTGCTTTCGGGTAAGCTCTTTCTCTCCTGTCTCCATGAACTGAGACACGAGCATCGAGTTGAAAAAGATAGCAACAAATAATGAAGATCCCAATACTACTGAAAGAGTGATGGGGAAATAGATCATGAATTCGCCCATAACGCCGGGCCACATGCCCAATGGAACGAAAGCAGCTACTGTGGTCGCTGTTGAAATAATAATTGGAAATGCAATCTCACCTATTCCCTTTTTGGCCGCTTGTATACGGGACATGCCCTCTTCGTCCATCAATCTATATACATTTTCGACAACCACAATCCCGTTGTCAACGAGCATTCCCAACCCCATGATCAATGCGAAGAGGATCATGGTATTCATGGTATAGCCCAATGCCGAAAGAATCATAAAGGACATGAACATGGACATGGGAATCGCAAAACCTACGAACAACGCATTCCTGAATCCTAAAAAGAACATCAAGACAGTAACCACTAGGATGATCCCAAAAATGATATTGTTGACTAAATCATCAACCTGATTTAAGGTCTTTACGGACTGGTCGTTTGCAATAGTAACTTCAACATCGGAAGGGAAGACGTTTACCTGCGCCTCGGCTACGATCTTCTCAATTTTCTGTGCGGCTTCCACCATGTTCTTTCCGGCGCGTTTCTTGACGTCTAGCATCACAACCCCTTCCCCAAATTCGCGGGCATAGGTAGTTTTTTCTTCTTCTTTAAAACGAACCATAGCGATGTCCTTTAAATAAACTGCCCCGTCTTGCGACTTCACGACAAAATCATTCAACTCACGGGGCTGTTCTACTTCCCCTAATATTCGAATGGTTCTGCGCTGTCCGCTGGTTACCAAATTTCCGGCCGAAAGTGTCATATTACCATTGCGAATGGTATTGATCACATCATCAAAACTCACTTGAGCAGCCATCATTTTATAAATATCCAC
>NZTP01000087.1 GCA_002696485.1 Altibacter sp.
TGTCTCTAATGTGGTTTCGGGGTTCATTCGGCGGATGGCCTTAACCGTTTCAGCCCAAAGAATCGAACCCATGTCTTTGAGGTCATCGCGATCTACCGATGTGATCACAGCGTGCTTTATCTCCATAAGTTTAATGGAACGCGCTACTTTTTCGGGTTCGTCCCAATCCACCGTTTCGGGTCTGCCGGTTTTTACACCGCAAAAGCCACAAGAACGCGTGCAAATATTACCCAAGATCATAAACGTTGCGGTTCCTTCGGTCCAACATTCTCCCATATTGGGACAACTTCCGGAGGTGCAAATAGTATGGAGGTCATATTTATCTACCAGGCCTCTAAGTGCCGTGTATTTTTTACCGGTAGGCAGTTTCACCCGCAGCCACTTTGGCTTTGGGGCTGGTTTTTTCAGTTCTATGGTTTCTGTATTCATAAGTAGATACAAAGGTACAAAGAATACCTAGAAAAACGTATTAGATTGTTGTGAGAAACCAGAAGCTAAAAGCAATAAGCACTACAATGGATACGAGACTGTAGTAACGCATAAATATGGAAGGTCTGGCTTCGGCGGGGGTATGGCTTCCACATAGAAGACTATAGTTGATAATGGCATAGAATGGTGCGGTTAAAAAGGAAAGTATGGTCGCTACTTTTATAAGCAGGCCCATTTCAGAAACAAAAAAGAAAAAGATGGACAAGGTGCCCGTTACCAGAATGAGTAGCCAAAACAGGTATCCTCTTTTGGAAGGCGTGCCGGTTAAGATTTCTACGGAAGCATTCATCACCCTTGGGGAGCCGTCCAGCGTGGTAAGCGTAGTACTGAACATGGTGGTTAGGGCCGCAATGCCAATAATGATCTTTGTAGGCTCTCCCAAGCTGTAGGTGTACATTGAGATCAACTGATTGGCAAATTCCCCTCCATTTTCTGAAAATCGTTCACCGCTATTATACATCACTAGAGCGCCCAACGCTAAAAAACCTATGGCGAGCAGTGTCGTACTAAGATATCCTACATTAAAATCGAAACGAGACTGTTTTGAAGTGATCGTAGCATCTAGTTTCTTCTTTTCTACCGTCCAAATAGAATGCCAGATAGAGATATCGAGAGGCGCAGGCATCCAGCCCATGAAAGCGATCAAGAACGCTACCGAAAGTGCATCTGTTGGTAGGATTTGCGTAAAAGAGAGGTTCGATTCTGGCTTAACTGCTAATACAACAGCGAAGATCGTACTTAGGGTTAAGCAAAGAACGATTCCTTTCATTAAGGAATCCAAGATCTTATACCTGCCTAAGATCAAAATAAAAAAACAAATTCCTGTGATCACTGCAGTCCAGAGTACTACAGATCCTGTGCCAAATAAGGAGGAGGCGATCCCTGCGGTTACAATGGTAACTGCTGTTTGAATGGTAAACATGGTCCCCAATGTGATGATAAAGTAGGCGACAAGAACACCTTTTCCCATTTTGGCGTATCCAGTCAGTAAATTTTCTCCCGTAGCGGCAGCATAGCGCGGTCCAAACTCAAAAAATGGGTATTTTATGGCGTTTATCAATACCAGTGCCCACAGCAATCCAAATCCGAAATCGGCTCCGGCACGCGTGGATTGAACCAAATGAGAAACACCTATGGCAGCTCCAGCGAACAGAAAACCGGGTCCGAGTCTCTTGAGGATCTTCATTGCGTCTAATGATGTTGGGTAATGATCTCGGCCAATAATTTCTTGGCTCGCAACAACCTTACTTTTACGTTGTTGAGTGGTTCTTCCAAGGCTTCGGAGATTTCATTATAGCTCATTTCCTGAAAATAGCGCAGGTTAATGATCTCTTGGTAGTGAGGTTTTAGCTCTTTTATGAATTGGAGCAACTCTGCCAAATTCTGTTCTGTGATCAATTTATCTTCCGGTGTAGGATTCGCATCGGCTATTTTTCGAATATGATCTTCACTGGCATCGGTCGTTTGGGAATAGATGGAAGCATTTTTTTTTCGGGTCTTGTCTATCTGGATATTCTTTGAAATCGCCACAAGCCAGGTGCTAAATACATAATTCTCATCAAAAGTATCTATTTTATCAAATGCTTTGGAAAATGTCTCGATCGTGATATCTTCGGCTTCATACTCATCCCGAACCCGCTTCATTTGAAAGCCATATACTTCATTCCAGTAATGATCCAACAAGAACTTGAATGCACTTTGTTTTCCCTTTTTTGCTTTCTGAATTTGATGATCTATATCCTGTTGCGTTATTTCCACCGCTTCGGTTTTGAGTTGCTATTGGAAATAAAGATACTCAATTGTAGGAATACTAAAAATAAATCTAATAAGGGCAATATGGGGATAAGGTCTGTTTCTTTCAATTTCTTGGCAGCCTTTCCAAAGACTAGATACTGAAAGCCCACTCGAGCAAGAATAATCGGTAAGGCCAGTTTCCAATTTATCAATAAGGCTACGACCGCCAGCGGCCAAAATAAGAAGCCGGTCAAGTAAAAAAGTCCCAATAGAAATTTATGTTTGGGCTTATAATAACTTGCTGTGGTAATATGGCGTCTTTTCTGATGCATCCATTCTTTCCAGGTATTCTTTGGAGCTGAATAGGTAAAAGCCATTTCATCAAAACAAATAGTTGTATTAGCGCCGGTGGCGACCTCATTTACAAACAAATCGTCATCGCCCGATGGTATCTTCACATGCGATATGAAACCATTATTGGCATAATAGAGATCACTAGTATACGCCAGATTCCTTCCAACGCCCATGTACGGCATCCCTGCTTTGGCATAGGAAAAATACTGAAGGGCAGTAAGCACGGTTTCGAAGCGAATGATCTTATTTAAGAAACCCGAACGTTTTTCATAAGCTCCATATCCCAAAATAAGCTGCTTATCCTTAGAAAAATGAGAAGCCATTTGGCTCAACCAGGCATCGCTTGCCGGACTACAGTCGGCGTCGGTAAAAACCATTCGTTGATGTTTGGCGCGTTTTATACCCAAGGTGAGGGCATATTTCTTACTGGCCCAAAAGGTTTCATTGTTCTCTACATTCACGATCTTAATGCGCGGGTCCTTTTCAGAAAAGTGCTCCATCACCTCCAATGTGTCATCGAACGAGGCATCATTGATTAAGATGATTTAATAGTTAGGATAGGACTGTCTTTGCCACAGCGGAATATTTTTTTGTAGGTTCTCAATCTCATTCTTGGCACATATCAATAAGGAAACCGGAGCGATGTCCTGTACTAGGCTTTTAGAAGGGTTGAGGAAAGAAAATTTAGAAAAGAGGAGGAAATAGCAACAGTTAATAATGACCACTGCCGTAAAAACGTAAAATAGCACCATACACCGTCCTATTGTTATTGTTTGTGAGACGTCTCGGTGCAGTTCTCAAACTGGTCCGGCGTCTTTCCGCAAAAACCACAACTCTCACCTTCTTTGTTTAAAAAAGGATTTTGGCTTGCACAGGTTCCCGCAAATTTGCCATCTTTCTTCGCCCATAATTTTATGGCGATTCCTGCGATGGCTAAGAATAATAAAATTAAGGTGATCACTAAAAGTTCCATAGCGCAATTTTAAAGCACAAAAGTACAATCTTTCTTTGTCATGTGCTCGTAATTTGATTATTTTTAGCACAAATTTGAAGCCAAAAAAGTATGAAATATATGTACCGAGTTCTTTTGCCGTTGCTTGTGTTTGTCACTCTTCTAAGTTGTAAGAACGACGCGAAGGAATCAACCGGAGATACTTCAGGAGAGACCACGCAGGTCGTTTCCGAAAAACCTGTGGTAAAGGAACGGAAGATCCCTACGGAAGCTGAAAAGAAACAAGCAAAGAGCGTCTTGAGTAAATTGATGGTCACCCCCGAGTTAAAAGCCTTTACAAGCTTTTTGGTAAGTGCTCAGTTGACCGATCTTATGATGAAGGATGAAGGGCCTTATACTGTATTAGCTCCTACCAATGAGGCATTTGACAATCTTGAGGAAGAACTTCGAAATGGTTTGTTCCGCAGAGAAAACAAAGACCAACTTTCTGCCATTTTGAAAAACCATATTGTGAGTGGATCGTTGGATTCGGCTACTTTATTCCAAAATAGTAAGAGCGGTAACTATACCCTAACCAACTTGAACGGTGAAACTCTTACGGTTACTAAAGAAGGTAATGATATTGTGATCTCTTCGGCTTCAGGAGTACAGGCAAAAATTGGGAAAAGTGATATTCATGGTTCCAACGGCGTGGTTCACGTTGTGGACGCTGTCTTCGTAGCCAACTAAAAGACATTTACTTCGGGTTCGATGTAGATCCCGAATTTTTGCTTCACTTCCCTCTGTATTTTTAAGGCAAGCTCCCATATCTCGTGACCGGTGGCATTACCGTGATTTACCAGAACCAGTGCTTGATGTTCATGGACACCTGCGTCACCAAATCGCTTTCCTTTAAATCCCGCTTTTTCGATCAGCCAACCTGCCGGAATCTTAAATTCCGTAGGAGATACTTCATAAAAGGGAGCATCAGGAAACGCAAGGCGAAAAGCTTTAAAGGCATCGGTGTCAATAATAGGATTTTTAAAGAAACTTCCGCTATTTCCCAAAATTTTAGGATCGGGGAGTTTTGATTGTCGAATGGCGATCACCGCCTGGGATATATCTGCAATGGTGGGATCTGTACAATTATTTTCAGCCAATACTTCTTTAATTGCGCCATACGAAGTGTGGGTCAAATGATTTCTTTTAGTGAGGGATAAAGTCACACTGGTGATAATATATTTTCCCTTAAATCTGGTTTTGAAGATAGAATCCCTGTACCCGAAGTCGCAGGCCTCTTTATTGAATACTTTTATTTCACCCGTTGCGACTTCCACCGCTGTACAGGATTGGAACACATCTTTCAATTCTACCCCATATGCGCCTATATTCTGAATAGGAGCGGTGCCTACATTTCCGGGGATAAGCGAGAGATTCTCCACACCACCGTACTTATGTGAGATACAGTACATGACAAAATCATGCCAATTCTCTCCGGCCATAACTTTTAGTGAAATTCGATCTTCATCTTCTGTCACTACCTCAATGCCCTTAAGATTAATATGAAGAACCAATGCATTAATATCTTTTGTGAGCAGCATATTGCTACCTCCCCCAAGTACAAATAACGTTTTGTTTCGATGCGTTTTAAGTACTTCAATCAATTCTGAAATAGCGTTGATCTCTATAAAATATCTGGCTTTCGAATCAATTCCGAAGGTATTATACGCTTTCAGTGATGTGTACTCTTCGAGATGCATTAATCGTTGTATTCTTCTAACGCTGCTTTAAGGATCTCAACCGAGCGGATAAGACTTTCTTTCCGAAGCACATAGGCAATTCGTACTTGATTAAGCCCTACACCCGGACTTGAATAAAAGCCTGCGGCAGGAGCCACCATAATCGTTTCGCCGTTATGATCGAATGATTCTAATAACCATTGGGCAAACGCATCACTGTTCTTAACGGGAAGTTCTACGATACAGTAAAACGCACCCTTGGGCTCTCCCACCTTCACTCCGGGGATCTCTTTTAGACTTCTTACAAGAATATCACGTCTTTCTTGATATTCGGAAATTACCTCATCGAAATAACTTTGGGGTGTTAGTAAGGCAGCTTCGCTGGCAATTTGAGCGAAGGTAGGTGGGCTAAGACGTGCTTGCGCAAACTTAAGAGCGGTTCTAATAACTTCTTTGTTTTTCGAGACCAAGCACCCAATGCGTGCCCCACACATGCTATAGCGCTTCGATACTGAGTCGATAAGTATGCCATGCTCTGCCATGCCGAGTTCCTCAAGGATCGAATAATGCTTAGAGCCATCGTATGTGAATTCACGGTACACCTCGTCTGCCACCAAGAACAGATCGTGCTTTTTTACCATAGCCGCTAACAATTTAATCTCTTCTTTGGAATATAGATATCCCGTAGGATTGCCCGGATTACAAATTAAAATAGCCTTGGTCTTAGGAGTGATCAATTTTTCAAATTCTGAAATGGGGGGCAACGCAAAATTGTTTTCTATTTTTGAAATCACGGGTACGATCGTTACCCCGGAAGCAGTAGCAAAGCCGTTATAGTTTGCATAAAAAGGTTCAGGTATGATGATCTCGTCACCAACATCGGCGATGCTTCCCATAGCGAATAATAATGCTTCACTACCTCCTGTTGTGACAACTATATCATTGGCATCTACAGGAATGTTCAGCCGGTTGTAATAGTTCGCTATCTTTTTTCGATATTCTTCAGACCCTTCAGATCGCGTGTATGCCAATACTTCCAAATGATGATTGGCGACAGCATCCATGGCAATTTGTGGTGATTTTATGTCCGGCTGCCCTATATTAAGATGGTATACTGTTTTTTTGTCTTTATATGCTTTTTCGGCATATGGAACCAGCTTTCGTATAGGTGATTCCGGCATATTCTTTCCCTTGTTGGATACTGAAGGCATAGTGATGAAATTTAAGAGCAAAGTTCCGAAATATATTTAAGATTCCCATGCGGCAAAGAGCATGTTTCACCAAATTTTTATATCTTCAATACTGTTGAAAACATTTTCTAAAATACGCTTCCTGTCCCTTTTTCTGGGAATTTTTGTGTTGCTGCCTCCTTCTGTAGTAGGGCAGGAAGGATTTACGTTGCCGGATGGAACCATCAAAGATAAGATCGATTTTGAGTTGGTTAATAACTTAGTGGTTATTCCTGTCACCATAAATGGAACAGAGTTCTCCTTTCTTCTGGATACAGGAGTCAATACAACCATACTGTTTGGATTGTCCCAAGAGGATTCTATACAGTTAAAGAATACCAGACCTATTCGTATTCGTGGTCTTGGAACGGGAGGAAGTATTGATGCACTGCGTACAGAAAGAAATAAGGTAACTGTTGGGAATGCAGTGGACGAAGAGCATACTATTTATGTGATCTTTGAACAATCCTTGAACCTCTCGCCAAGAATGGGTTTGCCCATCCATGGGATTATTGGATACGATTTTTTTAAGAAGTTTATCGTAAAGACTGATTATACAAGAAAAAAACTCACCTTTTTCGATCCTGAAAAATACGAACCGAAGGTATGTAGCAGGTGCGAGGTTTTTCCAATTAGATTGTATGAGAACAAACCCTATATAGATATGAAGGTGGGTTCGGGTGACACTTTGGTTGATGTTACCCTATTGATAGATTCCGGAGCCAGTGATGCGCTGTGGATCTTTGACGAAACGATTGGGATAGTAGAAGCTCCCCAAAATTATTTTGAAGATTTTTTAGGATTAGGACTTAGCGGGAATATTTATGGCAAACGTTCTAAGCTAAAAAAAGCACAGCTTGGGACGTATGTTCTTGCTAATGTGAATGTTGCTTACCCTAGTGAAGACGCATTAGAAGACATTAAGTTCTATGATGATCGTAGTGGAAGTCTTGGAGGAGGTATTTTAAAACGCTTTACAGTAACAATGGATTATTCCTCACAACAAATGATCTTAAAAAAAAATAACTCATTTAGCGATCCCTTTTATTACAATATGAGCGGAATTACGGTCGAGCACGACGGATTGGTCGTCGTCAAAGAGGAACAAACATCAGATAGTGTAAAAATTCCAACTAATATTTCTTCCGAAAACGACAATGCATTTACCTTACAGTTCAAGACAATTTTTAATTTTTTTTTAGTGCCACGATACATTGTTGCCGAACTTCGAGAGAATTCCCCTGCAGCATTGGTGGGTCTTCTAAAGAACGATGAGATCCTATCAATCAACGGGAGACCTGCCTATAAATATAAATTATATGAAATCGTTGCACTTTTCAGTTCTCAAGAAGGCAAACGCATAAAACTTCAAATCGAACGAAACGGTGTAAAGCTTATAAAAAAGTTTGTACTCAAAGAAGTGCTATAAAAAAACCGTCCGCACTGTGGCGGACGGTCAAGTAAAAATAATTAACGTAATTATTCTGTCTTCTCGAGAACGCTTTTTCCTTCATCCAAAACCTCACCTTTAATTTTAAGGGCTTTGATGGGTTCATCGGCGTTCGAATAAACGGTAACGGTCTTTCGTATGGGACCCACTCGATTTGTATCGTATTTTACCTGAATCGTGCTGCTTTCACCGGGAGCTATCGGACCATCCGGTTTTTTAGGAACAGTACATCCACAACTGGATTTCACATCTGAAATGATAAGCGGGGCATTGCCGGTATTTGTAAATTCAAACACACGTACTCCATCACTTCCTTTTGCAATTTCACCATAGTCTATGGTGTCAGTTTTAAAGCTGATCTTTGCTTGTGCTTGTGCGCTAAAACTCACCAAAGCAATTAAGGCTATAAGTACCAATTTCTTCATATTTTCTATAATTTTGAATAGCTAAAGTAAGTATCTTTCTTACAAACTGCAAAATAAGTTATTCACTTTTGTAATCTTGCAGATATAACTACTTTTGCATACTACATTTCAAAAATCAGACCAAACATGGGATTAGAGGCAAAATATAATGCTCAAAAGGTGGAAGAGCAGTGGTATAACTACTGGATGGAGCATAACTATTTTCATAGTGAAGTAGATGATAGGGAGCCATACACCATCGTCATCCCACCTCCAAACGTAACCGGGGTACTGCACATGGGGCATATGTTGAACAATACACTACAGGATGTATTGATTCGAAGAGCCCGTTTAAAAGGTTTCAATGCCTGTTGGGTGCCCGGAACAGATCACGCCTCCATTGCTACAGAAGCGAAGGTAGTAGCCAAACTCCAACAGGAAGGAATCCGTAAAGCAGATCTTACCCGTGATGAATTTTTGAAACATGCTTGGGATTGGACACATACACATGGGGGTATTATACTTGAGCAACTAAAGAAACTAGGAGCCTCCTGCGATTGGGAACGCACCAAATTCACCATGGATGACGATATGTCAGCCTCTGTTATTAAAGTCTTTGTTGACCTTTATAAAAAAGGTCATATTTACCGGGGATATCGCATGGTGAACTGGGATCCGCAAGCCAAAACTACCCTGTCTGATGAAGAGGTAAATTATGAAGAGAAACAAGGAAATCTATATTATCTCAATTATAAGATCGAAGGCAGTGAAGAATTTTTAACCATCGCTACGACCAGACCGGAAACCATATTGGGTGACACTGCCATTTGTATCAACCCTAATGACGAACGGTTTTCTCATTTAAAAGGAAAAAAAGCGGTAGTCCCTATCTGCAACCGTATTATTCCTATTATTGAAGACGACTATGTCGATATGGAGTTTGGGACAGGCTGTTTAAAGGTAACGCCGGCACACGATGAGAACGATAAGGCGCTAGGGGATAAGCACCATTTGGAAGTGATTGATATTTTAAATGAGGACGGTAGTTTAAATCAGTACGGAATGCAGTACGAGGGCAAAGACCGTTTTGTAGCTAGAAAAGAGATTGTGACAGAATTGGATGCTATGGGAGTGCTTCTCAAA
>NZTP01000088.1 GCA_002696485.1 Altibacter sp.
AGTCGGCAGGAATCCAAGCTTTACCAATAACTTGTTAGCAACTCAATTGCAATCGATAGCCTAAAGGAGAATACAATGGCAAAAACACTAGCAGAACTAAGAGAGATGCACAAGAAGATCATGACCGAAGATAAACCACAGGGTGGTGGCGGTCAGGGTGTGTCAAATTGGGCCACTTTCCAAGACGGGGACAACATGGTTCGTTTCCTACCCGGTAAGAATGACCCTCTTGAATTTTTTGTAGAGGGCGCTGTCCACAAGTATCAGAACAGCGAAGGGCAGTGGCGCAACTATAAATGCCGCAAGCCAGCGGGTGAGAAGTGCCCTGTTTGCGACTTTTACTTTGATCTTTGGAGGCGTCACAAGGATCTAAACCTGGGCAAGGATGCTACGGGTAAGAATGTTAAGTCTAAGTTTGGCGACATGGCAACTAAAATTAAGGCCAAGGAGCGTTTCTACGCTATTGGTGTTGTGCGTGCCCTTGAAGAGGCAGGCGAAGACCCGGTCAAGTTTATTGCGATGAGCAAGCAACTTTTCGATCGTGTCATGTCTGCCATGATCAATGAGGACTTCCAAGATGAGGATGATCCCGACAACAGCACGATTATTGACATCGAGCGTGGTAACGATTTCAACATTCGTATCACGCAACAGGGTCAATGGAAGAGTTTTGTAGAGTCTCAGGCTAAGTACAAGAAGACTCGCGCTGGTAATCCGGCTCAGGTTGCTGAGTGGATGGATAATGAACTGAACCTCCAATCTCTCGTTGAGGTTGGTAGCTATGAGGAGGGCAAGGAACTAGTAATGAACCTTGAAGCCTCTCTCAACCCTATTAAAACCGAGACTACCTCGGAAGCTCCGCCCTGGAGTGATGACAAGGGAGATTTGCAAGTATGATGAGTAAGAATTTTTGGTTGACAGGCTTTTTCGTTACAGTATTTGGCCTTCTTTGCACTGGTTGTGCGCTAGCGGAGAGTCTCTTCGCTGATAAGGTGGTTACAACCATTGATAATGTGATCCCTGCGGGTCGTGCTGAAGCAGTTCCGGCTGATCTTGGCATGCTCCCTCCAGAGGTTGCAGGTAAAATGGCAGCTACAGGAGAGACCGTTGTTTTGGTGGATAAGCAATTTGTGCTTGATCCAATGGCAGATGTCATTGATGTTACGGATCCTGGTGCAGAGGCTTTAGATTCTGCCATCAGCATGGCTCTTGGAGGTCTGAATACGGTTTTCCCAGGCGTTGCTGCATTGGAGGGTCTTGGACTCCTATTCTCAAAGCGTAAGCGTAAGCACTACGGTGCTGCTGTAAAGGCTGCTGTCCCCGGTAATGGCAAGATGGAACTCAAGGACGCTGTCCTGTCCCTCGGTAAGGCCATTGGCGCTTCTCACAGTTCTGAAGGATCTAAGAAGGTCTTTGAGGACGAAGTTAAGAAACCTACGGCTTCGGCGTAAAAAACATGAGTGATTCTCAACAAAAAGAAATCCAACGAGCACGCATGTTGGTGCTTGTTGGTGCGGGTCTTTCCTTCCTATTCTCTGTGAGCCTGTGGTTCTATGGGATGAGAGATGAAGGATTGTTCGTTGGTTTGTGGGTTCCCTCTATCTTGGGACTTGGAAACTTGGTATTGTGCCGCGATGGTTGATTACGTAATCTTCATTTTTGGACTGTGTGTAACAGTCATCGTCGGTTCTGGATTGACTACGCTTATCATATCGAATAACCGTAAGTCTTAAAAAAAACAAAGAGAGAATCAAAGTTTCTACCTCAGGTTATAAGCCTGAGGTAGTTTTTTTTATACCCATAAGACTATTATGTCTTCATGCGTAAACTAAAGATACTAGTTGTGTATGCAAATCATGGAGGGTGTAGTTACTACAGGCAGCTATCTCCTATGAAGATGATGGAGGAGGAGTTATCTGAAAAGGTTGAAATTAGATATACAGACAACCCTTTAGAAATTGACCCATCTGTGTCATCTGCTCCCCCAACTGAATCACTTGAAAACATGAACTGGGCAGACATAGTTTTTGTAGCTAACATACTTAAGTATGGAGGTCCGTATACCGCTAGAGTAATTGGATTAGCTAAAGAGCTAGGTAAGTTTGTGCATTTCGACACAGACGATTTGCTTACGGATTTGTATGAAGAACATCACCTATACAAAGTGTATAAAGATAATAAGCTAGACGAAATAACTAAATTCTGTTACCACCATGCAGACCTTGTTACTGTTACTCAGGTAAAATTTGCCAACAGAATAAAGCCTTACATTGGTAAGTGTTTAGCAGTTGTAAAAAATGTTCTAGACTATTCTTTACCCGCATGGAATCATTCAAAGTCTAAAGCTAAATTCACACGCATTGGTTATGCGGCAGGCATTCACCATAGAGGCGATGTTAAGGTTTTCAACGCTATTCCTCACTTAGTAAATCAGAAAGTTGGAAGAGAAAATGTTCAATGGAACTTTTATGGTCACCCTCCTCCAGACCCTAAAAAGGATAAGAACAGTTGGGAGGCAAAGGTCTGGCCTGAATACATGAGTCAACTTCTGAGAGGATTTAAGGGTCAGAAAAACTATAATATACATTATGCTCTACCTCCGAACGATTACGGTCGGTACTATGCAGATATGGACGTTGCAATAGCTCCTCTGCAAATGAACAACTTTAACGATTCAAAGTCTGATATTAAAGTTGCTGAGTGTTCCCGCTACAAGATTCCTCTGGTAGCCAGCAACGTAGGTTGCTACGAGGATACAATTATAAACGGGGAAACAGGATACCTCATAGATCCTGACGCTCCCAGAAGCGAGTGGGTTCAAATTCTCTCTAAGCTTTGTAAAGATAAAAAGCATAGAATTGAATTAGGACAAAACTTAAATGAAAGAACTAGGGATTTGTTTGATGGTAGAAAGCAAGTCCATGCTAGGTATGCGCTTTACGAGGCGGCTATAAAAGACACAGGATATCAGATAAATGATTAAAATATTAAGTGGATGGGGTGGTCTAGGAGGGTCTACTGTTGCCTTCAACAATCTAGTTAATTTATTTAACAAGAACGACATGAATGCCAAGTTCTACACCCCAGATAGGTGGGAGGGTATTACGTGTAGCTGGGATAGTTATGACAACATTAATCTTTCTAGTGAAGATATTCTCATTTATCACTTCATGAGAATTGATAATAAGATCCCTGTTAAGAGGGTGATTCTGTCTTGTCATGAAACCAATCTTTTTCCAATCAAAGATATGAACGGGTTAGCCTACGACAAAATTCAGTTTGTATCAGACTTTCAAAAAAATTGGCATGGCGTAGATGGGGTCGTAATTCCTAATGTGATAGCACGTTACGCCAGAAACAAGACGGCTACTAATGAGAAGGTTGCGGGTATAATAGGTAGCATCGATCCACACAAGGGCGTGCATGAGTCCATAAAAAGAGCCTTAACGGATGAAGATGTTAATAAAGTTCTCATATATGGATCAATTAGTGACTTTAATTATTTTTCAAATGAAGTACAACCCCTACTAAGCTCAAAGGTTGCATACTGTGGCGTTTCTAAAAACATGCAAGAAGTTTACGATGATATTGATGTAGTTTACTCTTCTTCACAACGAGAGTGCCTACCCATGATTCAAGGTGAGTGTCTTAGAATGGGTATAGAATACAGAGGCTTATCTGAAAATACCCGAGAAGAAACTGATTATGAATTTAATGATGAGGTAATATTAGACAAATGGAAAAAGTTATTGTACTAACAACAGCGTTTAATTGCGAAGAATATCTAGAAAGATGTTTGACCAGCATACAGTTACAGTCGTACAAAGATTTTGTCTGCTATATTACGGATGACATGTCTACAGATAACACCTGCGAGATTGCTGAAAAATTTATTGAAAAAGATGAGCGATTTATCTTAGTAAAAAATAAAACAAAACATTATCAACCGGGTAATTACGATCAGATCCTGAGAAATACAGAGCATCCTGATGATTCCATTGTTATAGAAGTTGACGGAGATGATTGGCTAGCTCACCCTCAGGTATTTGAAAAAGTTGTTGAAGAGCACAAAAAAGGGTTCTGGATAACTCAAGGAAGCTTTCAATACTCAGACGGAAGACCAGGGTTTGCACGACCCTTCTCTGTAAAAGATCTACGCTCCGACCCTAACTTAAATGCTACTCACCTAAGAACATGGAGAGTAAAGCTTTGGAGAGCCATAGATGTCGAAGATTTAAAATTCAATGACGATTATGCTGAAACAGCAGGTGATGTTTTCTTTATGCTTCCTATGCTGGAGATGGCAGGAGATCACAGAGTTAAGTTTATGAGGGAGATACTATATGTTTATAATGAAGAAAATCCGATTAACGATCATAAGGTCGATATAAGTAAGCAGTGGCGCTACGCTAGAGCAGGTCGAATGAAATCACCTTATAAGGAGTTAAATTGAAGCCTTTCGTAACAGCCAATATCGTTGGCCCTAGCGATGCACTGCCTGGGATAGGTAATCAATTGTTTCAGATAGCTGCTGTTCTCAGCTACTCTAAAGATCATGGGCATACCGCCATATTCCCATGCCTAAAAGAACCTAGTTATGGGGGATACGTTAACAATTTCCTTAGTAAGCTAAACACAACTCATGAAATACTCAAAGATACATTATGTGTCACTGAACCCTCGTTCGCTTTCACGCCGTTACCTTACTCCCCATATAATGTCTGTATCGTTAACAGTTATTTGCAGAGTGAAAAGTACTTCAAGCATAATAGAGAATTAATAATGGAGTATTTCAGGTTACCTGAAGAAGACTTAAAATACTTATTGGATAAGTATGGAAATTTAGACTCTACTACATCTGTTCACATTAGAAGAGGTGATTATCTTGATAACCCCAATTACCATACAGTGCTCTCAGACACTACGTATTATAGGGATGCACTAGATCTACTAAATCCAGAGAAAGTTCTAGTATTTAGTGATGATCTTGTTTGGGCTAAAAACAACTTCCCAAACTTCACAGTGGTTGAAGAGGACAAGGATTACCTGGAAATATTCCTAATGGCGATGTGTAAGGATAACATTATTGCTAACTCAACCTTCTCCTGGTGGGGGGCATGGTTGAATGAGAATCCTAATAAAAGAGTGATAGCTCCAAACAACTGGTTTGGATCTCTCTGTAATTTGGATGTTAAGGATTTACTCCCCTCTGACTGGATTAAAATATGAAAAAATTAGAAAAACATAATGAGAGATATAGCTCTTTCTTAGAAAATAAAAGAGTAGCCATAGTAGGTCCTTCTCAGTCCGCATTTTTTAATGAGAACGGTAGCTACATAGATAGCTTCGACGTTATTGTGAGGATTAATAGAGGCATGGAGCTACTGCCTGGGAGAGAATCTTTTATAGGGAGTAGGACAGATATACTCTATAATTCTTTGGACTTCGACATCATAAGTGGGGGTACCTTGAGGGGAGTTAACGATCAAGTTAAATTTATTTGTTGTCCATATTCTGTAGAAGAACACACATATAGGGATGCTTTCGTTGCACCCATATTCGACAAATTTAACATTAGATTCATAAACACAGATGTCTATAATAAAGTAAAATCAGATACCAACAGCAGGATTAATTCAGGCTTCGGCGCAATAGTAGATTTGCTACAACATGACATACAACAACTGTTTATTACCGGAATTGACTTTTACAGAAGCTTTTATCACAAAAGCTATTGCGGGGAAAGAAACAGATCTGCAACAGTAAGGGCAATTGAAGAAGAACTGGAATTTAAGCAGTACAACGACGCAAACCATCACAACCCAGATAGGCAGTATGCTTACTTTAAGGAAGTAATTGGTAAGGACACCAGGGTAGTAATGGACTCATTCCTAACTAAAATAATTAAAGATAGCAAGTATGATAACTGGGATACAATACCTAGAGATTAAGGATCTACATTATGAAACACATAGATAAAATGATAAAATACAATGGTCTTACAGGGTTAAAGACCTCATTCGAGGATGAAGGGGCCTCACATAGAGATGTAAACGATATTCTGAATATCTGTAACAAAAAAGAACTGTATTCCACAGTAAAAATAGGAGGATGCGAGGCTAAAACAAACACCCTAACGTGCATAGATTCTGATGTTAACGCTATTGTAGCTCCTATGGTGGAGACACCTTACGCATTCAAAAAATTTAAAATGATGTGTAAAGAAGTGTTCAAGGATAAATTACATTTATGTGACTTCTATGTAAACATCGAAACTAAAACAGCCATCAAAAATTTAGATGAAATTCTGGTGCTAAATGAGGGATTCCTAAAAGGATTAGTTTTTGGAAGATCTGATATCGTAGGCAGTCTTAGCCTTCCCAAAGATTCAGTGGATGATGACGAGGTATTTAATCTTATACAGCCTGCACTAAAGCTAGCAAAAGAGAATAATCTCACTACAGCCTTAGGAGGCAATCTAACATCCAAAAGTGAATCTTTTATAATGAAATTGTTTAATAATGGTTTGTTGGATAAGATTGAAACTCGTCTAGCGATTTGTACATTAAACGATTTGAAAGACGATTATAACTCATTTATAGACAATGCAATAGAGTTAGAAAAACTAGTATTACAAAAGAGAATAGATAGGCTAGAACGGGAAGTATCCCCGTGGAAATCCAGATACAGAGGGATTGATTGCAGAACTTCTTTCGCGGCGGCAGCAGAAAAATCAGAAAAGAATGCTGTAGCAATTGACTTTGATAATGTAATACACGCCATGGATAAAGGATTCCATGACGGAACTATATACGGCAATCCTGTCCCTAATTGTGCGCGAGCCTTGGAAATAATATCTAAAAAATATGATATTATAGTGTACTCTTGTAAACTCAATCCAAAACGTCCCTTAATACACAACAAAACGGGTAAAGAACTTATAACAGAGTGGTTACTGAAAAACGACTTAATGAAGTTTATACGCTCAATAGAGTTTGGTAAGCCTAATGCTATTGCTTATATAGATGATAAATCTATCAGGTTCTCTACTTGGGAAAAGTGTTTAGAAAATTTAAAAGACCTGGAGCTATTGTAGTGAAGGTGTTAATTACGGGCGGTACGGGTTTTATAGGTAAAAAATTAGCCAACTTATTAAAGGATAAGCATGAAGTACATATTCTTGATAAGAACCCAGACCCCGAGTCAACACAAACATTCAAGACATTCTATTTTGATATGTCAGAAAAACATTTATTCGATAGCTTAGATAAAGATTACGATATAGTGTTTCATTTAGCAGCGCAGTCAGGAGGTTACTATTCATTAATAAACCCCCAAGATGATTGTGACTGGAATTGTAAGGCAACAGTTAATTTAGTTGAATTTTGTTTAGGCATTAAGCCCAGAAAAGTAGTATTTACCTCATCGATGGCTGTGTATGGGAATGCTAGCGGCGTAACAGAAGAATCTCCCACGAACCCACTAAGCTATTATGGAGTAAGCAAGTTAGCTTCTGAAAATTATATAAAACTTTTAAAAGAGCACTCTGATGTTACTTACAGCATTTATAGGCTATTTGCAACATATGGTTCGGACCAAGACTTAAGTAATTTACATCAAGGAATTGTAAGCATTTATCTAAGTTATGCTATAAAAGACAGAGAAATACCTATTACTGGAAGAATGGATAGGGTCAGGTGTCTAGTCCATGTAAATGATGTTTGTTCAGCTTTAGAGATGGCTATGAACGACTCTCAAACAGATAATAATACTTATAATTTGTTGAACGAAGAGGTTTGTACTCCAAAAATCATTGTTAACACTATCGCAAAGTCCATGGGCGAAAATATTAAGATTATAGAGAATGAAGGATACTTAGGAGATCAGACATTTATTACAGGGGATAATACAAAATTAAAGAGCACTGGGTGGTCTCCTTCATTAAACTTAGCTCAAGGTATTTCAGAATTTTATAGTAACATAGAGGGTAACAATGGATAATTTGACAGCAGTTATCCCTGTAAGAGCAGGCTCTCAAAGAGTGAAAAATAAAAATTTCAAACCTTTCGCTAATTCAAATCTACTTGAAATAAAAATTAATCAAATTAAGAAATTACCTGTAGGAAGGATCATAATAAACACGAACAGCACTGAAGCGATTAAAATTGCTAAAAAGCATAATGTAGAATTTTTTGAAAGAGATCCTTATTACGCAAGTTCTGATTGCAGTAATAGTGAATATCATGAGTATCTTGCTAAAGTAACCGAGACAGAAAATTTATTAATAGCACAGGTGACAAGTCCGTTAATTAAAACTCAAAGTTATTTAAACGCAATACAAAAGTTTTTTGAATCGGATAGCGATTCGGTAATGTCCGTTCAGAAATTCCAAAACTTTTTATTTAAAAACGGTAACCCAGTAAACTATGATTTAGATAACATGCCTAACTCTCAAGACTTAGAGCCTTACCAAATACCTACATTTGGAATTGTAATATGCAAAAGAGAAAAGATGCTAGAGTATAAGAATTATATTTGCGGCAAATGTAGTTTTTTAGAACTAAGTGATATGGAGTCACTAGACATTGATACTCCTTTAGACTTTAAGTTCGCTGAATTCTTATACAAGGAAAGACATAATAATGCTTAAGATTAAATCCAAGATATCTGATAAATTATTACATATTGTCTACTCCTCTGAAGAGTTTACACAAGAGCGCACAGAGCTTGTAGGACCGGATAGCTTCATCCAGTGTGCATATCTGAAGCTAGAGAAAGGTAAGACATTCAAACCTCACCGACATATTTGGAAATCTCCAAGCTATAATAAGGTGATAGCTCAAGAGAGTTGGGTGGTTATAAATGGAAGCGTTAAAGCTTTGTTCTTTGATACTGACGGCACCTTCCTAGAATCTCATATTCTTAATGCAGGTGACGCTTCTTTTACTTTGGAAGGCGGGCATACTTATGAGATTTTAGAGGATGATACTTTGGTTTACGAATACAAAACTGGTCCCTACGAGGGCCAGGAAAGAGATAAGGAGTTTTTTTAAATGAAGTTACACTTAGGCTGCGGTATTAGAAATTTCGGTGAGGGTTGGGATCATATTGATTATGTTGATTATCCTCATGTAGTTTCTAATGATGTTACAAAACTTCCCTACGAGGATGACAGTTGCGACGTTGTGTATGCGTCACATTTGTTACCATACTTTGACAGGTTAGAGGTACCAGCAGTCCTTAAAGAGTGGAGGAGAGTCCTAAAGACTGGAGGAATCTTACGAATTGCAGTTTCTAACTTTAGAACGCTGGCCTCCTTATACTGCTCTCAGGAAATTACTTTGGATCAGGTCATAGGTCCTCTTTTTGGGAGATGGAATGTTCCGCCAGTCTACCAGAAAACCACTTATGATTTTACATCATTAAAGACTATACTGACGGATGTGGGTTTTACAGACGTTAATCACTACAATTGGAGGGAAACCGAACACTCTGGGTATGATGACCACTCTCAAGCATATATCCCTCATATGGACAAAGATAATGGTACTTTGATCAGCTTAAATGTAGAGGCAATTAAGTGAGCTTTGATGATGTAGAGAGATTCGAGAGTGAGGTGGCAAGGTTTTACAACGCACCCTACGCTGTCGCAACTGATTGTTGCACACATGCTATTGAGTTGTGCTTAAGGCACACTGAGGCTAACGACATCGAGATACCTTCTAGAACTTACATTTCAGTGCCCTTCACAGCAGAGAAGTTAGGACTTCGTTGGTCCTTTTACGACTGGGAATGGAAGAACTATTACCCTATTGGGAATACGCATATCATAGACGCTGCCGTCTACTGGCAAGAGAACGGCTATGTACCTGGAAGCCTTATGTGCTTAAGTTTTCAATTTCAAAAACATTTGAGCCTGGGTAAGGGTGGTATGATACTCACTGACAGTTTATCAGATGCTGTGTCTCTCAAGAAAATGTCCTACGATGGTAGACAACCTAATGTTCCTTGGAGAGAGCAGGACATATCTACAATTGGTTATCATTATTACATGACACCCGAGACTGCCAAGCTTGGATTGGATAAGTTAGAGCAAGCCAAGCAGAGTAAGCCTAGGGAGTGGGGCATTAAGGATTGGCCTGATCTGAGGAATATGTCTATTTTCAAGACCAAAGAGCTATAATTACTCTATGAAAAAAATTGCATTAATCACGGGTATCTCAGGGCAGGATGGTAGTTACTTATCAGAATTACTATTGGCACAAGGCTATGAGGTTCACGGAATCATTCGCAGAAACTCCCTGCCCGAGAACCAAGATAGCAGGATCAAGGATCTTGATGTAATAACTCACTATGGAGATTTACTCGACGCAGCTTCTATTAATAGAATTGTAAACGAAGTACAGCCTGATGAAGTTTACAATTTAGCTGCACAGAGCCATGTCAGGATAAGCTTTGACATGCCTTCTTTTACAATTCAAACTAATGCACTAGGTGTGCTAAACATGCTTGAGGCATGTCGTTCCTTGAAGAAGAGAGTAAAATTTTATCAAGCTAGCTCCTCTGAGATGTTTGGTAATAGTATTGACGAAGATGGGTATCAGCGTAAAACAACTCCGATGAATCCAACTTCTCCATACGGCTGTGCAAAAGTTATGGCTTATAACTTGTGTAAGCACTATCGTAAAGCATATGACATGCACGTATGTAACGGGATTCTCTTTAATCATGAATCACCTCGTAGGGGGTCCAACTTTGTTACTAATAAGATTGTGAAAGGAGCGGTTGAAATCAAAAAAGGTAAGCGTAAGACCTTAGCTCTTGGCAACTTAGACGCATCAAGAGATTGGGGCCACTCCAAAGACTATGTGAAAGCTATGCACCTGATTACTAACCATGAAAGTCCAAGTGACTGGACCGTCGCGACAGGCGAGAGCAGAACGATCAGAGACATGTGCGAGATCACTTTTAAAGTTTTGGACATGGACTACCGAGACTACATTACTATCGACTCTAGATACCTGCGACCTCATGAGCTAAATTTCCTAAAGGGGGATTCATCAGAGATTAGAAATGTTTTAGGCTGGAAACCTGAATACACTTTTGATAGTATGGTAGGAGAAATGGTAAACCACTGGATGGAGATTATATAATGGACCCAAGAACAAGAATAAAGTTTAACGAATTCCAAGAAGCTTGTAAGAGAACTGCCAACACCAACTTAACTCATTCTCAGGCTGCAATGAATTGGGCCTTGGGTATTGCAGGCGAGGCGGGAGAGTATTGCGAGCTTATCAAAAAGAGTGAGTTCCACGGTAAGAAGCTTGATAAAGATCACGCTAAAAAAGAACTAGGCGATATTCTATATTACGTTGCCATGGCAGCTACCAACTTAGGTATTGACTTGGCGTCAGTCGCACAGGCAAACGTAGACAAGTTAACGGCGAGATACCCAGAGGGATTTAAGAGAGGAGGTGGTATCCGCCAAGTAAACAACGATCACGAAGACGACGGCTGCTAAAGTCTTCACTAGACCACTCTACTTCTAAGCTTTCTGATCTCATCCTCTAGCATGGTTGAGGCATCTGCTAATGTCCTCTCGTAAGTTTCGGTATCCTCGTAAGAGTCGCTGGGCTTTTCATCACTTTTAATAGTGGTAATTTTATCGAGAAGCTCTCTGTGAATGTTGGTCATTAGCTTGCCTTACTTAATAAAGTTGCTGCTGTAGTAATTAGCGAGAATATCATGCCCCAGAATAACCAGCCCTGTTTCCATGATCTTCTCTCCAAAATATCTAAGGATTTATTCATTCTCTTATGGTCGTCAACACAGTATGCCAGCTTTTGCAGTATGTCTTCCTGCTGTTTGGACAACAAAATTTGAAGCTCAATCGTTTTGGCATGAACCTCAAGCTGTTGGTTAAGATCTGCTCTGGTTACCGTGTCGTTGGGGTTTTCAGGTACGATGGGCATGGTATATAAATATTTAGTCTTTTTGCAGAATCTAGCGATGGTAAAACTTAGACCTTTTGGTATAATTAAAGCATGCAAACCTTTCTGCCATATCCTGATTTTGTATCCTCCGTCAAAGCTCTAGACTACCGTCGCCTTGGCAAACAGCGCGTAGAGGCCATGCAGCTTGTAAATAGCACCAACAAGCTTGCTGCCAACCCCAGTGCCAAGGTTGGTTGGGCTAATCACCCTGCTCGCACTATGTGGCGCGGTTATCTGCCTGCTCTTAAGCTCTACCACAATGTCTGTATTCAGGAGTGGATCGATCGCGGTTACAACAATACCATGAAGTACTATGACCTTCCTGATGATATTCAAATGCCCGACTGGATTGGCGACGATCGAGTCCATGCTAGCCATCGTTCTAACCTTCTTCGTAAGGATCCTTCTTAT
>NZTP01000089.1 GCA_002696485.1 Altibacter sp.
CAAGTGATTTAATTTCCCCTGTTATTGGAGCAGGAAGTTCTACTGTATATTTATACCTTCAAGCTAATAATGCTGCCTATGCTATACTCACAAATAGTTCCTTACAAGCATCATCTGAGTTTGGAATAACAATTAGTTATATAGCTGCATAAAATGGAATCTCAACACTTACACTCGCTTGTTAGATAATACTATTATGAACAATCAACTAACAACTCCCACCGTCGGGGTTTTAGGTCTTCTCGCCAACATAACACTCAATGATGTAAACGAGATTCTTGCCGTGCTTGTAGGCGCTGCAACGCTCATTTACATGGTGTTAAAGATATTTAAGGAAATACGTAAGAAAGGTAAATAACTATTTTATAATGAGCAATAAACAACAACTAGAAGATAAATTTTATCAGTTACAGGAAATGCTTACAGACGAGTTTATCGAACGGATAAAAACCGGTGATGCCGAACCTTCGCTTCTAAATGCAGCTAGGCAATACCTAAAAGACAACAGTATACACGCTTCTCTCAAACAGGACGATAGGTTACAAGATCTTGTTAGTATTCTACCCTTCAAAGACGACGAGGACGATCAAAAAGAAGCAATACAGTAATTACTAATTAAAAGTAAAATGCCTTCTAAACATACTGTTCCGGAAGAACTTAAAGACTTCCGAAACTTTTTATACCTTGTATGGAAGCATCTCAACTTACCTGACCCCACTCCAATACAGTACGAGATAGCCGAGTGGATGCAAAACGGCCCAAGACGAGCCGTTATACAAGGCTTCCGAGGTGTTGGTAAGAGTTGGATCTGTTCCGCTTACGTAGTTCATCAGTTGCTCGTAGACCCTTCTAAAAATATTCTTGTGTGTTCAGCTAGTAAAACACGAGCAGACGACTTTAGTACCTTTACGCTTCGGTTAATTCACGAGATGCCCATGCTATCTCACCTTATACCGAGTGATAAACAAAGGTTTTCAAAAATATCTTTTGATGTTGGCCCTGCTCCTGCTGCACACGCCCCGAGCGTCAAGTCGCTAGGTGTTACCTCCCAGTTGACAGGCAGTAGGGCTGACATCATTGTAGCTGACGACGTTGAAGTTCCCAATAATTCCGCTACGCAAGGCATGAGGGATAAACTCGCCGAGCAAGTTAAGGAGTTTGAATCAATCCTTAAACCAGACAAGGAAAGCAAGATAGTATTCCTAGGCACACCACAATGTGAGGATTCACTGTATAACAAGTTAATCGAACGCGATTATACAGCTTGTATCTGGCCGTGCAAATACATAACACCAAAAAAGAACGAAAGAGCGTACTACGGAAGTGTTAGTAATCTTTGCGTAGCGGAAGATAAAAAAGGCAAATCTACAGAACCAACAAGGTTCAGCGAGATAGATTTAGCAGAACGAGAGATTAGCTACGGTAAAGCAGGGTTCGCCATGCAATTCATGTTGGACTCTAGGTTGTCCGATGTTGACCGGTTCCCTCTAAAGATCAATGACTTAGTCGTCATGGATATAGATAACGAGGTAGCTCCGGAGAAGGTTGTCTGGGCGCAAAGCCCCGAGCTTATTTGGGGCGGTGATGTCCCTAATGTGGGATTCACCGGTGATCGCTTTTACAGGCCCATGAAACAGGTGGGCGACATGGTTGAGTTTTCCGGATCTGTAATGTCTATCGACCCGTCCGGAAGAGGCCGAGATGAAACCTCTTGGGCAGTTGTTAAAATGTTGAACGGTTACTTGTATGTTCCGGATGCCGGAGGTATGCAAGGAGGTTACGGTGACGAGGTATTGAAGAAGTTGGCCCTTAAAGCAAAGGCCCACAAAGTTAATTACATAATTGTAGAAAGTAACTTTGGTGACGGTATGTTCTCGGAACTCTTCAAGCCCTTTCTTAATAAGGTACATCCCTGCTCTGTCGAAGAAGTCCGGCACAGTATCCAAAAGGAGAAGAGAATTATAGACACCCTAGAGCCAGTAATGAGCCAACACAAATTAGTAATATCACCGGACGTTATCAGGGAAGACTTCAACTCAGCACAAAACTATCCTCTTGAATCCCAACTACGCTATCAACTTATGTATCAACTATCCCGACTAACAAGGGATCGAGGAGCTATCACCCACGATGACCGCTTAGATGCCCTAGCAATCGCGGTAGCTTACTGGACTGAGCAAATGGCTCAAGATGCGGAGAATAAGATAAAGAGCCGGAAGGAAGAATTACTTGATGAAGAACTAAGAAAACTATCAGACACTTATTACGGTAATAAGAACCACCACAGGAATAGCCCTAATTGGCTCTAGGATTGACGAGAAGAGCTTAGAATTACCTCTTGCTCACATTATACCATTTTAAACATTTAAACAATTTCTAAGGACGCATATGAAGGACATTAAAGAAGACCTGTTCAAGGCACAAGAACACATCAGTAACGCGATTGAACACATCAACGAAATAGAAAAACTAAAAGAACACCCAAAGAACATCCCCTTCCCAACCAATAGCATCCCTCGTGATAAACTAAATGTCGCTATCTGCGTAGGCCATAGCAGACAAGGAGATACTGGTGCCGTATCATGCGGAGGTATCAATGAATGGAAATACAACAAAAAAGTTGCAGAATACTTAAAAAGTGACCTCCAAGAATACGGTATCAGTTCCTTTATAGTTGACTCCTACGGCGGAAACTACGGATCATACGCCTCATCAATGAAATGGTTAGCAAAACACCTAGATGAACAAAAAGCATCCATAGCCCTCGAGTTACACTTCAATGCCGCAGATAACCCAAAAGCCGAAGGAATGGAAATGCTCTACTGGCACACATCAAGGATCGGCCTGAGTATCGCCGAATATCTGCTTAAATCCTGCCAACGCTTCTTCCCACTTACAAAAAACAGGGGAACCAAAGCCATCAAAACAGGCAACAGGGGCGGCCTTATGCTAAAAACACCCTCACAACCCTGCTGCATCCTCGAACCCTTCTTCGGGTCTAATTGGCAGGACTGGATAACTTTTGCAGACCAAGAAAGCACACTAAGCCAAGCAATAGCACTCGGCGTAAAAGAATGGAGCGATGAACACATCATCTTATAAACCACGACAAATTACCATAGGTGGACAAAAATACCGCATCGTCTATAAGAAAGATTTAGATGATTTCGGGAACCTAGACGTAGATAAAAAAATTATAACTATACGAGAAAACTTAAACAATAAAGACCGGCTTGACACCCTGCTCCACGAGGCATTCCACGCTTGCCTAGCCTTGTCCGGTCTTAGCTACCTCATCGATGACGAGAATAAAGAGGAAGCATTAGTCAGGGCTTTCGATTCCTTGTTGCTACCGGTCATCAAACGGGAATTAAGAAAACCCTATTTTTAAAGGACGAGGCTTATATTGACATATAAGTAAACAAGGCTTATGGGGGGGATATAGGGGGGGTACGAGGTATTATAGGTATACTTAGAAGTAATTAGATAATCTATGAAATAGAGAGGTAATTAGAGGTTAAGTATCTATTATAAATTATATCCGGTAAATATCCGGATAAATATATAAGATCTATATAGTATCTTAAAGTATCTTTAAGTATCTCTAAGGGGAGACTAGATTACATGTTAAATGTGGTATTTTAAGTTTTATTCTTTGCTTATACCGGACTACTCTCGGATTGAATAGAAGAAGAAGAATAATAAAGATAAATACTACCACCGGTGTTCCTCGGTTTTGATGAAAAAATCTGAAGGGGTAAACGTATATATTGGCAATCTCTACTTCCCCCATGGGCATGGTAGGGATTCTCTTTTTTTCGAGCCGGTTGTCTATTATTTGTCAGTACCCCCTTTTAATCTTTTTGGAAGCCTAGGGAATACTTAAAAAAGCGCCGGATATATAGTCTAGTGCTCTAATGAATAGCCGGTAATCGTCAAAAAAAATTTGCGGCGAATTGTATTCACTTTGTATATACATGTATTTTTTTAATTATGGGCGTTTTTGCGTTTATTAAAAATATTTTAAAGTTTTATTTGACGGTTGTTTGTTCCTCGGCATATTACCGGCATCTATAAAAACTAACCTATAAAAAACTACATAAAAATGAATACAACATCTTATGAATTAGTCACAGATAGACTAATCGAACTACTCGAGAACGGCGTTGCGCCATGGAAGCGCAATTTCAAAGTCAATCGCATGACATCACCGGCAAACTTTGCAAGTAAGAAAACTTACAGAGGCCTTAACTACTTCTTGCTCGAGGGCATGCAATATTTTAAAGGCTATAAGAGTTCTTACTGGATGACTTTTAAACAAGCAAAAGATGCCGGCGGCAAGGTTATAAAAGGCTCAAAGGGGATGCCGGTTACTTACTTTAATTTTCTTATGAAGGATAAGAACGGCAAGAAAACAATGGATGAAAAACAAGCTGTAGAAAAGATCCCATTCTTTAAACACTCACATGTTTTCAATCTCGATCAAATAGAGGGCATTGAAGATCCAACCAAGGTTGTTGATGATGAGCCTTTAAACGACAATGTTAAGCCTATACAAGCTGCTCAAAACATCATTGACAACATGCCTAATAAGCCGGCAATATCTATAGATAATAACAAGCTCTCATCTCGCGGTAACCCTTGCTATGTCCCTAGTCAGGACGAAGTAAGAATGCCGGAGATGAACCGGTTTAAAGACGCCGAAAATTTCTACGCCGTTTTCTTCCATGAATTAATTCACTCAACCGGTCATGAATCCAGACTTGACCGTAAGGGCGTTGGGAAAGGCTCGAGCTTCGGTGATACTGTTTACAGTAAGGAAGAACTTATTGCCGAAATGGGAGCCGCTTTCTTGTGCAATGAGGCTCGTATTGATAACAGCGATATTATGGAGAATTCCGCCGCTTATCTTCAGTCATGGATTAAGGCTCTTAAAGGTGATTGCAAACTTGCCGTACAAGCTGCTAGTGCTGCCCAGAAAGCATCCGAATATATACTTGGCTAATGTTAATTGAACGACTAGCCCTTAGAGCTTTCTAGGGGCTAGGATTCAGTTAATAAAAACTGATATAAAAAAACCTAAAATTAAAATAATACTATGGAACATACACTTGAAATAATCGTCACTTTGTTAGGAAATTTAAGAGACTCTAAAGGAGACTTTAAAGATTTCGATCGCGAACTTGCAACCGCTACTGTTCATTATGCCGTACATGATGATGATTGCTCGACTTTCAGTATTGTGCTTGATGACGATATGCTCGACAAGGAATATCAATATGACGCTAATGAGGGGGAGCATTTTGAGATCACCGCTTCCACTTCTAAAAAGATAGATCTATGGGTCTCGGATTTAGATGCAAAATATTTTGATTAAAACTTCCTTAAAAAAACTATTTGCATTTATTAAAACTTAGCTTTTATTACCTATATCAATTATGTTTTTAGCATTAACTGCCTTAATAATTTCTGCCGGTATTTTATTCGTCTCCGCGCTCGCTTGGATTGCTGATAAGTTTAACTGGTTTGAATAACCCATATTAAAAAAACTACACACCTATAAAAAAAATGAATACAGAAACTAAATCAAAAAAGTATAACGGATGGACTAATCGTGAGACATGGAACGTGGCTCTATATATTAACAATGAAGAAAACCTTTATAAAACCTCGAGGCATTTTACAAATTACAGGGATTTCCTTTTTGCGACTGGTTTACATGACCAAAAAACTCCGGACGGAGTAGCTTGGGACGACCCTTTAATTAACCATGCTGAAATGAACCAAATGTTGAAAGACCAGTATATAAACAACTAACATTATTAACCGCTTAATTAACAAGCAAAAAAACTACACACCTATAAAATAAAATGAATACAGAAAACGAAAAAGAAAGGCTAGAAGAGCTTGTAAATGTCCAACAAGATCAACTCGAGGAATTAAGGCAGAAATTGCAATGGATATCTATCAATTACAAAAGGATAATGGCTGATCTGAACCTTAGATTAACGCGCGCAAATATGGAATTCGCTCGGGGTGATTATCCGGCAGATAACTTACCAAGAGGCCATGTATTGGAATCCATGGTTGACGATATAATTAAATTACAGATGGAGGGGAAACTATAGAGGAGTTTAATTAATGCCTAAAATTATCCATCGATTTTTAAGACCTTGCCGGTTGCCCATTGTTTTATATGTCTATTATTCAGATCGCGGTGAAATATTAAAGACCTTGGTTTACGATATATCACCGGAACCGTACCAGAAAAACAAGCAAAGGATCGGACATTGTGATGAGTTTACTATGGACTCTTTGCGTGACCAAATAATCGGGGAACCTCGCGAAATTAACGAGAATGAACTTAACTATTTATTGACATGAAAACTGAAAAAAATAAAACAACACCAACAATAATGAAAACAATAACAACAACATTAGGTAGCACAAAACTGCCATTGACAAATCAAAAATTAATAATCCATCGTCTTTTGCAATCATTAAGCAATCATTGTGGATTTGATGATGAGTATATAAAAGATTCGACGAAACATAACGCGTCGCACTGGCGCAAAATTGGTATGTACATTCTGGTAAAACAATTTGGTTTTACTTATGAGCATGCTGCAAATGTTTTCGGAAAAAAGGCACCGCATGCACATGTTGTAGTAAAAGAAATAAAAGAGAAGCTCGAAACTGAGGGCGTTCGGCATGAGGTTTTACCTTATATTAATCAAGTAATGTTTGATATTGAAAGCTGATTATGCTGATTTTAACAGGAGTATTATTATGGTTCCTCGTAATCTTTTTAATACTCCGTTTTTTCTCTATTAACGACGTTGACTAAATTAGCAACTCATTTAATATACTGTTGTATTCATTATATGATATGAGGGGGGCGCTAACGAGGCATTTTTCCCGACAAGTTTAAGTTAGGTAGTTCTTGTTGGTTTTCTCGTTAGCGCTTTCCGTTTTCATAAATTTGACTAAATAAAAATATAGGACTAAATTGGTACTATATAAAAAAACCTAACAAGGGAGGAACCTAACGAATGTCTATACGCAAATCAGGTAACCGGTTTCTCGCTGATTTTATGAGCGAGGGAACAAGATACAGAAAACAATTCCCGACTGAGGAAGAAGCTAGAGCTTGGGAAAGCAATTTAAGGCTCGCAATTTCTCGAGGAGACACTATTGACAAGCAAGAAAAGTCTTATCACCCACTAACGCTCCAACAGTTATTTGATAGGGTATTAAGTACCCCACCTAACGAAGGGTGGAAAGGTACGGCTAACGAAAACACCGCGAGAAATCATTGCTATCAAATTGAAAACTTTTTCGGTGCTAAAACATTGATTAAAAACATTACCAAAGACAAGCTCGATAAATTTGTTTTACATTGTAAAGACAAGGGTAACGCACCGGCAACTGTTCGGCTTAAATTGGCAACGATGTCTAAGGCGTTCACCTTTGCTCTTGACCGAGAGTTAATAGAAAAGAAACCGGTATTTCCTCGTATTAGAGTTAACAACGAGCGGATGGTTTATTTTTCTGAGGAAGAGGAGATAGAAATATTAACATACCTCGAGGAGCAGGGTATGGATTTTTTCCATGACTTTTTTGTGTGGCAAATTGACACCGGAATGCGCCCGATAGAGTCACGTTATCTTCACCGGAGGAACATAAAAAAAGATCCGGTTTTAGGCATGAGCGCTTACTTGCAAAAAACTAAAAACGGCGAGAAGAGAACAATACCATTAACTCGCCGAGCGATGTGCGCGGTTCACAAGCACAAAGAAGCTAATGATTATCCTTGGGCTTACTGGACGAAGGATCGAATCAGGCGCAGTTGGGATAAGGTTAGAGAAGCACTCGGTAGATCAGATGATAAAGATTTTCTTTTTTATGTTTGTCGGCACACCTGTGGCAGCAGACTAATACAAAGGACAAATAACTTACTGTTGACAAAAGACTGGCTTGGGCATAAAGACATAGCTCAAACCTTACGTTACGCTCGTTTGTCACCGCAGAGTTTTATTAGTGGTCTTAACGCATTAGAAAACAGGTCTGAAGGTGCTGACAAAAAAGTGACAAATTTGGCCGGTTTTGCTGACAATTTTATTGATTTCGGAAAGGGGGAAAAAGTTAGTTAAAATGAGGCTAGACAAGGTTTATAAAAGGTATGCGGCTGTGGCGGAATTGGTAGACGCGGCAGATTTAGGTTCTAGTGAATCTATTGTCATTTGCAAAAAACCGCAGAACTCTAACCCATATCCTACTTCAAAAATTGTCACCGAAGTCTTATCAAGGCTATTGATCACTGACAATTAGCTGACAATTATTTATTATATGTTAGATCAAAACGACCTTAACAAAGAGATGACTCAGCTAGGCATTAGCCGTTATAATAGTTTAGTTGAGTCGGCGCGTGAGCAAGAGCAGACTGGCAGGACGAGGGCCGGTCAAAAGCTGATACGCGAACTTTTACCGAACTTCGCAGCAGCAATTAGTGGCTTGAGTTTTCAACGTAAGACCAAAAATCAACGGTGGATATCTGATATAAAAAGTTACGACCCAAAGAAAACCGCGTTCCTCGTTCTTAAAACGGCGCTTGATACCTTTCCTCAAAAACGTTGTACATTTACCTCGATGAGTTACGCGGTAGGGAAGGTAATTG
>NZTP01000090.1 GCA_002696485.1 Altibacter sp.
AAGAAGGGCTTAGCGTAGGTGACGAAACATTCCAAGGATTCAACTACTTTGTAGATGCTAACAATGGATTGAACCTAAAAGCGAATGCGCCTATCCAAACTGTTGCGCTTTACAACATCTTAGGACAAGAAGTGATCGCTCAAAAATTGAACACTACCAATGCCGTAGTGGACATGGCTTCTTTAAAGTCTGGCGTGTATATTGCGACTGTAACCATTGACGGTGCAAGCAAATCATTTAAAGTGATCAAGAAATAACATTCTTGAACTTAAAAAAAGAAAAGCGACCCAAGGGTCGCTTTTTTATTGCTTATTTGCGAGCTGCCCGCAGGCAGCATCAATATCCTTCCCGCGGCTGCGACGTACCGTAACAGGTATCCTATGCTTTTCCAGTGCAGCAATATAGGCTTCGGTGGCCTCTAATGACGCCTGCTGAAACTGCCCATCGTCAATAGGATTGTACTCAATGAGGTTCACCTTACAGGGTACATACTTACAAAATTGCACCAATGCCTCAATATCTTCTCTTGCGTCGTTAATTCCTTTCCAAACGACATATTCATAAGTAATCCTGCGCTGGGTCTTGTCATACCAATACTCCAGCGACTCCCTAAGATCGTCCAAGTGAAAACTCTTTGCAAAAGGCATGATTTGTTCCCGTTTCTCTTGGATTGCAGAATGCAACGAAACGGCCAAGTGAAATTTTACCTCATCGTCTGCAAGTTTCTTAATCATTTTAGGTACTCCCGAAGTTGAGAGTGTGATACGTTTAGGGGACATCCCCAAACCTTCCTTATGAGTGATCTTATCGATGGCCTCAAGTACGTTCTTATAGTTCATGAGCGGTTCTCCCATGCCCATGAATACAATATTGGACAAGGGCCTGTCGTGATATAGTTTGCTTTCTTGATCGATCGCCACAACTTGATCGTAGATCTCATCAGGATTTAAATTCCGCATGCGTTTTAGACGTGCAGTCGCACAAAATTTACAGTCTAAGCTGCATCCTACCTGAGAAGACACACAGGCAGTTGTACGTTTCTTTGTAGGTATTAACACAGATTCCACCACCAGACCGTCATGTAATTTTACGGCATTCTTAATTGTGCCGTCATTACTTTTTTGCAGGCTGTCAACGTGTATGTGATTGATCACAAAATTTGCTTCCAGATGTGCTCTTGTCTCTTTTGAAAGATTCGTCATTTGGTCAAAAGTATGAATGCCTTTTCCCCAAAGCCACTCATACACTTGGTTGCCACGAAAGGCTTTATCCCCAATACTTTCAAAAAAAACTCGAAGTTCTTCTTTGGATAATGCGCGTATGTCCTTCTTTTCTGAAATCATTGTTGCAAAAATACAGTATCCTGTGCACTAAGACGGCTGTCTTAGTAGTTTTTTAGCATTCAGAAAAAGGGGTGTACTTATTTTTGAATTAAAATCTTCTTAGTGATCTCTTGATTGGATTCCTCATCCTTAAGTCGGAGAAAATAGATTCCTTCCGCAAAAGAAGCCACGGGTATAACATTCATGGTGTTGGACACAGCACCCGAAATAATTTTTTGTCCCAACACATTGAAGAATTGATACGAAAGATTTGGATACCGACTATTCATGACCGTAATGTAGGTATTTGCGGGGTTTGGAAATATCTCAAGTGTTCCGGTAAGTTCAATATCCTGCACATTCAAAATATTCTGTAGCGTTTCTATTGTGGTCTGCCCGCTATTGATAGGATCCAGCCAATCCTTCAAGCGCGTTTCTGGTGTATTGCCATAATCCCATGAAACAGCGAATCGGCCATAAATATCAAATTGCCCGTTGTTACTCGTTCCGTCGCAAAAGGATTGCCCGCCGTAAAGTTGACCAATGATATGTCCTTTCTCATTGAAAAGTGGTGAACCGGAGGAGCCGCTCTCGGTAGTTCCAATCTCCCAACCATTCCCTGTACCGGCAGCACCGCCTCCTATAAGCCAAACATCGGTACCTGAAGCGACATCTTTAGTAGCGCCACTGTCATCTCTACACACTTTCATGATATCGCCGTTAGGATGATGTATTCCCACTTCAAATCGTGGCATTGCATCCGAATTGTTCCAACCGGCAAAAGCGATGTCCCAAGATTCGGGTATAGTATTGAAAAGTTCGACCAGTGCGAAATCACTTTTCGAACTGCTGGCTCTTAATTGGCCGCCACTCATTGTGAAGTTTGTTTGAATATCGGCACTTTCAGCATCTTCCCCACACACCGGTGTAGGGCTTATCCAATTAAAACGTACCGACCAGAATTCAGGATCGCTATCTTGAAGACAATGGTTGGCAGTAAGCAGAAATGGTGTTTTATCGGCTGCGGTATTATTCACCAAAGAAGCAGTACAGAGGTATCCATTCCCAAGATTCAGTAATGTAACAGCTTTCTTAATAACATCCTTTAGATCGTCAAAGTCTTCCCCAATAGAACAATTCACATCATAATTACAACTTCCGGAATCATTGAGACCTCTAATATTTTGGGCAATGGATGTGATGTGACCCATGCGATAGCCATGAATCACGCTTTTTACAGATAATTGAACTTCTTCGGAAACGGAAGGTGGTTCAAAATATTCTAACCACACCACATCTCCTTGAAGAAACCATGAGCCTAAATTGGCACTGGATCGATTTGAAGCATCGGTATACGGAACAGAAACGTCAGATTGGTCACCGTTGAACAGAAAAAAACGCCCACCCTTAGGAATGTAAAACATATCCAGATTAACACTTACATTTATTGCATCGGTTGATTTGATCGCTACCTGCCAGATCCTACCCGCATTATTGGGAAGCACAGTCCACACTCCATCTCTTTCAATGTCGATCACTATGGGTCGGGTAAGTCCATAGCGCCATGGCTGACCTTTATCAAGGTCATTGATAACATCTTCGGCATGTATGGCTTCAAGATCCAGCGGAGGTAATTCTATAGGTGTATTTCGCTGTTGTAGGTTCAATTGCCAACTTACAGGAATGTCTTCAGCGAAATCCTGCGCATAATCCATCCCCGGAATCAATACTATAAAAAACAGTAGTAGAAGTTTTTTCATAATAAGACGTTAGCGCTGCTACAATATACTAAGGTACTTTTTTATTTTGATATTTGAAAACCAAAAGTTTAGAAATAAAAAACCCTTGCTGAAAACAGCAAGGGTTTTTTAAAATTCTTTAGCCAAATTTAAATGATCAACATGGCATCACCATAGGTATAGAACCTATATTTTTCTTTGATCGCTTCGGCATAGGCTTCCTTTATAAAGTCATGACCGGCAAAAGCCGACACCATCATTAGCAATGTGGATTTTGGTGTATGGAAATTGGTCACCATTGAATTGGCGATGCTAAAATCATACGGAGGAAAAATAAATTTATTGGTCCAACCGCTATAATCATTTAATGTATGGTCTGATGACACCGAACTCTCCAGCGCTCGCATCACCGTAGTTCCAACAGCACAAACACGACGTTTCGTTTTAATCCCCTTATTGATTGTTTGAACAGCATCTTCCGTAATGATGATCTCTTCCGAATCCATTTTATGCTTCGACAGGTCTTCCACCTCTACCGGGCTAAAAGTTCCCAGACCTACATGAAGGGTTACCTCTGCAAAGTTGACACCTTTGATCTCGAGACGTTTCAAAAGATGTTTAGAAAAGTGGAGTCCTGCCGTAGGTGCGGCGACAGCCCCTTCTTTCTTAGCGAAAATGGTTTGATATCTTTCGGCGTCCTCGGGTTCTACCTCTCGTTTGATATATTTTGGCAAGGGAGTTTCGCCAAGTTCGGTGAGTTTGCTTCGAAATTCTTCGTAAGAACCGTCAAATAAGAAACGAAGTGTTCTACCGCGCGAGGTCGTGTTATCGATTACTTCGGCAACCAGGGACTCATCATCACCAAAATAAAGTTTGTTCCCAATACGGATTTTTCTTGCGGGATCAACGAGTACATCCCATAAACGGGTTTCCGAATTAAGTTCCCGGAGTAAGAACACCTCAATGCGCGCTCCCGTTTTCTCCTTATTTCCAAAGAGGCGTGCCGGAAAAACCTTGGTATTGTTGAGTACCAGCACATCATCTTCTTTAAAATAATCGATAAGATCCTTGAACATCTTGTGCTCTATGGTCTTTTCCTTACGATTAAGTACCATTAACCGCGACTCATCCCGATTTGCTGCAGGATATTCGGCAAGTAATTCTGGTGGTAGATTGAAGTTGAAATGTGACAGTTTCATTCCCATAATGACGATATTTTGTTGACTTTAAAAGGTGGCAAATATACAACCTCCACATAGGGGTTGTCAAGTAAAAGTGTATTTATTATTGGAAATCGGTTGAAATGCCGCACTTTTCGAGATCTCCCCAAAATCCCGGAAAGGATTTAGAAACCACCTTCGGATCTTGAATGCGTATTGTTGTTCTCAATCCTAAAGGGGCGAAAGCCATGGCCATTCTATGATCGTTATAGGTTTCGATAGTGACTTGTTCTTGAATCTTTTCTGAAGAGGTCAATGTAAGCGAATCTTGGGTGATTACAACGGAGGCCCCCAATTTTTCTAATTCAGTCTTTAATGCTGAAAGTCGGTCGGTTTCCTTGATCTTCAAGGTATGCAAGCCTGTGAGATGGCACCCCACTCCCAGTCCGAAGCACGTAACGGCTATTGTTTGCGCAATATCCGGGGTGTCTGAGAGATGCAGCAATAGACTATCCGGGAACGTAACTTTCTGTTTGCGAAGTGTGATCGATGCTTCCGAAGCATTAAAAACGGTAATAACTCCTAACGTCTCAAACAATGAAACCAACGCACGATCTCCTTGCAAGCTGTTTTCCTTAAAGTGTTTCAGCGTGACCGACAATCCTTCAGAAAGAGCTACCAAACTATAAAAATAGGACGCCGAACTCCAATCGGATTCTACTGCAAAGGTAACAGGAGTGATCTTTGCAGCAGCTTCCACCCGAATGGTATTTTCAGAAAAAGAACACGAAACACCCATTTTTTTTAAAAGCTGTAAAGTCATTTCAATATAGGGTATGGAGGTGACAGTTCCTTCTAGCTGTAGTGTGAGTCCGTTTGGTAATGAGGGCGCAATAAGCAGTAAAGAGGTGATGTATTGGCTGCTTACGCTTGCATGAATTTTAACCGAGTTGCTGGTGAGTACGCTCCCTTTGATACGGAGTGGAGGAAATCCCTCAGCCAGGGTATAGGTTATATCTGCTCCCAAATCCCGTAATGCATCTACCAAGATCCCAATAGGTCGTTGTTGCATACGCTCACTGCCTGTTAATAGTACCTCTACCCCGTCTCGACTTGCAAAATAAGCCGCAAGGAATCGCATGGCAGTTCCTGCATGATGGATATCGATAGTTCCGCTTTGCTGCTGCAGCGCTACCTGAAGGACCTTGGTATCATCGCTGTTGGATAGGTTTGTTAATTTTAAATCCGGAAAGAGGGCTTTTAATATCAACAAGCGATTCGATTCGCTCTTAGAACCGGTGATCGTCAGAGAAACCGATTGCGCAGGAAATTGTGTTTTTTGCAATAACACCGTCATTCTCTGTTCTCTTTAGCCTTCAATTTTACGCTAAACTTTCCAAAACTTACAAAAAACCCATATACAAACCCGGCCGCCAAGGTGCCGAGGATAAAGAATAACGGATCACTATCTGTAAGATAGGCAAACGAAAATCCTTCGATCGCCCATTTAATAAGAAGGAACAGCAGTACAAAGGCCAGTCCTAAGGAAACCACAGATTTCCAGAATCCGGGATAGGTCACAACTTTTTTAAACATTATAGAAGTTTTTCGTTTCCGTGGTGTCTGTCGTGGTCTCGTTTCGCTTTAAGCGCCAATTTCTTATCGAACGCCTCTTGAAGGTTCACCCCTGTTTGGTTGGCCAAACACAGCACTACAAAGACTACATCGGCCAATTCCTCTCCCAGATCCTTCTGGGTATCACTTTCCTTTTCGCTCTGTTCTCCGTAACGTCTGGCAATGATACGAGCGACCTCGCCCACCTCTTCGGTGAGCTGGGCCATGTTTGTCAATTCATTAAAATACCGAACGCCATGATTCTTGATCCAACTATCTACGGCTAACTGGGCGTCTTGCAATTGCATACTCTATGTTTTAGAAAGGACTATCTTTTCGTTCTCTTTATCGATTAGCATCTGATAGAATTTTTTCAGATTTACATAATCGGTAGGTAAAAATAAGGCTTCATTCATAGATAATTCCACAGAAACCTGAATTTTATTTCCTGAAGCACTTGCAGCATATCGAAAACTACAGGCATTTCCATCCAATGCGAAGGTTACAGGCTCGGGAAGAACCTCTACTTGGTACCCTTCAGGAATGTCCAATGAAATAAGATATCGGTCTTTAAAGGGATATTGGAAATCAATGGGGTACTGTCGTTCTTCAGCTTTAAAAGGGTTTTCGGCTTCGGTCAAGAACAGCAATGGCGAAACATAGAGTTTCCCATTGATATTCTCCACGGCATCAAAGGATTCGAATTCATAGGTAAGTTCCACAGGTTCGTAAAGAATGTTCAGGTTGTTAAAAGCTATCGCCGATGTTTCCAGCTCTCCTTTCCCGTTCTCTATCTTCTTACGTTTCTCGTCGTCGCTAATCCCGCTAAATTGTTCACGGTATTCTAAGGCATAATGCCCTGTAAATCTATTTTGAGCATTGCCGGCTATGGAAAGGTCTTCGGCGATCGTACCCTGCAACATGGTGTTATTAACTGCATGTTCCCTTGGACTAAGGGGCACCCAATTAGAACTACCGTCCTGTCGAATGAGGCGCCCTTGCCAGTTGAGTAATTTTGGCTCGAGCAGCCCTATTTCGCCTCGTTTGTTTGTAGCATCCAATAGTAACACATTATTTTGCACTTCAACGCCGGCAATCACGTAGTTGAAGCCGTTCATGGTGGGAAAAAGAGGAATCCCATTGGATTTTGTACTAACCAAAATTGGGTTCGCATTCACTCCGGCATAACGAAGCATTGCGGTAAGCATTAAGTTGATATCTGCCACGTTTCCGGTACTACTTTTATAGGCTTTTTTAACGCCTTCGTTGGCAAACATACCATGATATCCGTTCCAATTCATCTTCGATTTTACAAATTCGAATATCTTGAGAATCTTCTCCTCCTTGTTGGTTACACCGCTTAACAATTGGTCAATATCATCTTTAAAATAATTGTCTGTTGCCAGTTCATCACCAAAAGAGTTATAGCGGTGAATGGTTTTAGATACATCTTCCCAAGTGGTAGAATATGTTTTAATGGGTGAATTTGGATATTGAATATAGGATAGTTCAAACTTCAAGGCAGCGCTGTAATTGTCAATATTCCCTGCTCTTTTTTCCTCTCGCAACGCAGGAACATTTTCTAAGTCTATGGTATAAATGTTCTCTTTGAAAGTTATTTCAGTTCTAACAGATTTGTGAGAGTCTATTAAATCTCTTGCGCTGCCACTACCCGCAGAAGGTTTATAAGAGTAGGACATTGTTCTATCTTTCATATCGGTATTAATAGCAAAGTTCATCCATCCCTTTTGGTGCATTTTATAATTAAAATACTCGGGTGCTACAAATTTCACAAATACCTTTTCAACCGGAATTTGTTCTTGAAATCTGTATTCATCGATATTAGTAATAAAAGGAGATTTTATTTTATATCGGTATTCCACCACACTACCTTCCTTTAGGTCGGGCATTGTAAACTTTAATGTCTTTAGATACTTATGCTCCTCCTGTTCAAAGATACCATCATTTCGAAGCTTTTCCTCCTTAATGTCATTGCCTTGCAAATTATAGGTGTATGCCTTTAAACCGGAAACGGTCTCATCTTCATTATTATCACTTTGATAGAGCCTTACGACCTTAGTAGCCCATGAGAACCCCTCTTTCGTATAGATTTTAATTCTTTCATAGACCTCTGTCTCAATGTAAAATCCCTCTTCTTCGGTGTAAAGAAAGTGGGTGGCAATCTCTCGGTATAATACTGCAGCATTGGCTGCAGGGTCTTGAGGATGTGCTTTTTGCTGTAATTCTTCTTTAGATACTTTTCCAAATCTGTAGTCCTGTGCAAAAGAAATTTGCAAAAGACAGACGGTAAGTAAGGTGGTTAGGATGGTTGTTTTCATGGTATTATAATTTTAGCTACTATTTCTGAAATTAATTTTTATTTATTGATTATGCACAAGCAAATGAGATTTACCTATACCTTTTTTAAGAGTATCTTGGATTTATCCCACTTTGCAACATTTCTTCTGAAGTTTCTATAGGCTGTATACTCTTTGGCCGAAAAGGTCCCTTTTTTTATAATGAAGGTTCGTGTATAACGTATTTTTGTTGCCGAAACCCTCTCTACATGTGCGCTGTATGAACCAAATTGGGTTTCTTCATTAAATCCTTCCGGTAGGTCTTCTAACACAAAACCCTTCGGCAACTCGATGTCAATTTCGTCTACATCCTTAAATCCGATAGGAAGGAACAATGGTTGTTTACGATCTGTAATTCGTGGCGGGATATATTGGGATTGATTGAATACGTTAGGAGTAAATAACAGGTCTTCTCCTACTGAAGAACTATATTTTGGAATGGATAATTTCAATACTTCAGTAAAGACAATATCTTTTTTATCATTTTGCAGTGCGACCGAATCTATGCTGAAGCCGTTAATGTGATCCCAATGTTCCTTGTAATGTTGATCCAGCTTCTTAGCGTCTAATTTCTCTAATTGATACCAATTATCGTACTGAAGACCCATAGACTTACGTTGAAATTGAACCTTTAATCCCCCTTCTGTATCTAATTGTATACTTCCTGTATTATGCTGAAGACTTTCATCGAAAGGATATTTCTTGGTATGCATGATTTTTCCTCCTTCGGGGGTAATGACCAATACATCCCGATCATCACTGTGCGTCCCCCCAAATCCGAAGGGAACGTCCTGACTGGTGCACTCTAACCAAACGATATCGTCCCCGTTAGGGATACCCAAGATAACATGATCCCCTTGCATGACCGAAAAATCCTCATCGAAATCACGTCCGTTGGGTCCGGAATACAGTACCGTATAATACGATGGAACTCCCACGGCATCCAATAAGGCCTTGGTATAATTTGTAAGTGCCTTACAGTCGCCATAACTTAATTTATCAACTTCTGAGGCCAACATTGGCTTCCAACCTCCTACCCCAATTTGCACGCTTATATAACGCACTTTGTTCTGAACAAATTCGTATATTTTCCTTGCTTTGTCAAGCGCCGTTTTTTCTGAGCTTACCAAAGATCGAACCTGAGCTACCGTCGCTTCGGGAAGATCGTTCACATCCCCCAATAAAGATCGTTCCATCCACCTTCCAAATTCGTTCCAATCCTTTCCGTAACCGGCAACGCCCTTTAGGTAAAAGCGGTCCAAAGCGAATAACACCAACGGAATCCGCTGGAAATATGGCGGGCTGTGTTCTTCGTATTTCATTACCGGAATATTGGTCGCTGTACATTTAATTTCGGTAGGTGTTTTTGTTACAGAAATGTCATATCCATCTAAATTCTCAGCTTTAAAGCGTGGTTTGTTTACGGGACTAAATTGTATCACATACGTGCTCTCTAAAGTACTGGACGCCGTTCCTTCGAGGGGGAACCATTTGGGAATAAAGGCAGTTGTTCTACTCTCAAGTTCAAATGAAAATGCTACGGTATATGGATACGAAATAGGTGTATAATCTAAAAAGAGCACCCGATCATCACTATACAAAGAAAACCCGTCTGACGCCGCTACATCTCTAAAATCGTTCTTTTTAAAATGTTCGATCTCGTTGCCTGCCACATCATAGACGTATGCTTCTATCTTCCTAACCTTACTGTCATTATCGTAGTTTACACTTGCGTTCACATATTCGTCTCCCTTTTTGTTCAAAACGGTAACTACACGACGAACCTGATAGTTCATTCGGGTAGGATCTGTGACATCTACAAGCACATCTTTTGAAACTAAGACGCTGTTAGCTCCTTCCAAAAATTTTGAAGGTATAGAAGAAATTGCATAATTCGACTGGCCCACCATGATACCTGTAAACAGCATGGAGGCAATGGTTAAAATAATTTTACGAATTCGACGTGCAACGATGAAGCTCATACGCTATGTACTATGGGGTTAGTTTTTTTTTTGATTCTTTTAGTATCGAATTTATTTTTGTTCATCAATTTTTCCCAGAACGATCTTGGCATTCGAAATTTCCAAGAACGTCCCATACAGACGTTTCAATCCTTCGTAATACTCCGGCGGAATAGTTGCCTTTAGAATTTCAATCTGATAGGAGACCTGAATGGTATTACCTTGTGCGCTAATATTATATTTTAAACTTGCTACATCATCTCCTACCAGAATACTAATGGGTTCAGGGAGACTTTCAGGAATATAGCCTTCCGGCAGTTTTATCTTAAAAATACAGCTTGAAACAAATGGGAAATCTTCTTCTACAGGATACAGGCGATCTGTGTCCTTATAAGGGTTTTCAATGATCCCGAGAAATAGTAACGGACTCACATATAATTTGTCATTTATTGTTTCTATAAAATCTGAATATTCAAAATCATAGGAAACATCAAGAGGCTTTTCAATCTCATTGAAATTATTTGTCTTTACATTGTTTACCTCTAATAACTCTACAGTATTTTCCATTTCTTCTTCAAAAGATCTGCCTCGGGCGGCTGAATAGGTATCACGAAACTCCCAGGCATAATGGTGTTGGTATCTTGTTCTTACACTACCTGTAACGCTTTGGGATTCCGGTTCTAATGAAGCGGTAACGAGCGTGGTCATCTTAGAGATATCTGTCTTGTTAGTCGATACTAGTTTGTAGGTATCATCTTCGTATATAATGATCCCGTTCCCATTCATGAATGTCTTTCGCAGCAAGCCGAAAGGCGCAATCTTGTCGGTTGCATCCAATAAATATGTTTCACCGTCTATTTCTGCCGCGGCTATTAAGTTGTTTAGCCCGTAAATAGTGGGCAACACAGGCCTCCCCCAATATTTGGAAGCAACTAGAACGGGGTTAGCCTCAATACCAGATTTCCGAAGCATAAAAATTAAGAGTAAATTGATATCTGCCGCATTGCCTCGTTGCTCCATGTAGCTTTTCCGAAGATTGTCCGATCCTCTACTGTACCTTTCATTCCAAGTCATGCGATTTTGTAAAAAGGAATAGATTCGTTTTGCTTTAATTAAAGGATCCTTTTCGGTGCCCAAAAGTGCGGTTATGTCACCCTCAAAAAAATGTCCGTTTTTCTCGAGTTCTTCAGCATACCAACCATAATCATTGAATATCTTGCTTACCTCACTCCAATCGGAAAGCATTTCTTTACCTTTGGTTCGAACCTGTTCGAGAAATATCTTTCCTCTGTAATTATTAAGATTGTAGATATGACTCTCGCGTTTTAAAGCAGGAATATTTTCTCCCAAGAAACGTATTTCCGACCTATCATTCTGTCGAATTAAATCGATGGTTGCCAAAGGATTCTCTACAATTTTTAAGCTGTAGTACCCCGGATTTTGAATGGCAATCTTTAATTTTTTAATGGGAATAAAACTTTGCGCATTGAGCCATCGCATTCCAACATAATGCACTTTATAACTCAATTCTAATATAGATCCTTCCTTTACATTAGGGAAGGCTATTTTAGTCACCTCATATCCATCTTCGATCTTTTCTTTGAAAATATTATCGCGATCTATTTTGGTTTTTGTGACCACACCATCTTCCAGATTATAGATATAAGCCCTAAGACCGCTAATATCATCGAACTGACTGTCCCAATTGGAAAATTCAAAACCATCCTTGGTGTAGATTTTAATTCGTTCATTAACATATAGTTCATAACCATATTTAAAGCGAATATCCTGTACAAGAAGTACCGCCGGTGCCTCCGGAAAAACATCATCCCGCAGCTTCGAAAAGTCTCTTATCCCGATCTCATCAAACTTGTATGTTTGTGCCGCTAGCGTTGTACAAAATGCAAGTGTGAGACTCAATAAAAAAGTGTAACGCATAAAGTATTCTCCCGCGGCAATATATTAATTTACCCGAATCTAAAAAAAATTATTCTTTATTTTTTGAATCTATAAAAAGGGTCACGGGTCCGTCGTTAACCAAAGCTATGTCCATCATCGCACCAAAAACCCCTGTCTGTATCTTGGTCGAAACTTGGCTAGAAAGTTCATTTACAAATGATTGGTATAAGGGTATCGCTATGTCGGGGCGAGCGGCTTTTATAAAAGAAGGACGATTTCCTTTTTTGGTGCTTGCGTGCAATGTAAACTGACTTACCACGAGGATCTCTCCTCCAATATCCTCCAAAGAAAGGTTCATAGCGTCATTCTCATCTGAAAAAACACGCATTCTGGCAATTTTGCCTGAAAGCCAATCGATATCTTCTTTATTGTCTTCAGCTTCAATTCCCAACAAAATTAGAAATCCGTTGCCAATTTTTGAAACGAGCTTACCATCTACCGTCACCGAAGCTTCTTTTACACGTTGTAGGATTGCTCTCATGGGTTGTGAATGTCTTTTCGATACTGCTCGTCTTCCCCCTCCAATATTTGAAGATAGCTCTTATAACGTGACCATGCGATCGTCTCGTTTTCCAAGCCCTCTTTTACAGCGCAGTGTGGCTCCTCCAAATGCAAACAATTGTTGAATTTGCATTGGTTTTTTATCGCGAAGAATTCGGGAAAGTAATCTCCCAGTTCTTCTTTTTCCATTTCAACGACCCCGAAACCTTTAATGCCCGGGGTATCGATAATTTGTGCCCCAAAGGAAAGGTCAAACATCTCGGCAAATGTCGTGGTATGTTGGCCTTGTTGGTGTTGCTCGGAGATCTCCGAGGTCTTTAGGTTCAATCCCGGCTCGATAGCATTGATAAGCGTCGATTTACCCACACCACTATGTCCTGAGAACATAGAAACCTTATGTTGCATGAGTTGTTTTACTTTTTCGACATTTTTACCGGTCTTTGCCGAAATCCCTAAGCATTCATAACCAACATTTCTATATAAAGCAGCGAGATACTTAACCTCCAGTAATTCTTCTTCGGTGTACGTATCGATCTTATTGAACAGTAACACTGCTTTAATATGGTATGCTTCGGCAGTGACCAAGAAACGATCGATGAAGGTGGTGAAGGTTGGCGGATTGTTAAGGGTAATCACCAAGAAGGCAATGTCGATATTGGCGGCAATGATATGTGTTTGCTTAGACAGATTGACCGATCTGCGAATGATGTAATTCTCCCGTTCCTCTATGCCCGATATGACCCCGATGGTCTCGTCTCCTTTGGTTTCAACTTCAAATGTCACTTCATCTCCAACGGCCACCGGATTGGTACTCTTTATCCCCTTGATCCTGAATTTTCCTTTGATACGACACTCGTAAAAATCACCCTGTTGTGATTTCACGGTGTACCAGCTTCCAGTAGATTTATAAACAGTGCCTTGCATCTCTTGCAAAATTCAGAAAATAAAAAATAACTCATGCTATAAATATTTATTTTTACGCTGTAAAAACCATAAAACTCAATTAACATGAAAAAAACACTTATCACATTGCTTTTAATTGTCTTGACGGCTGTTGAACTTCAAGCACAACAATACGAGGTAAAGGTGGTCACTAGCGTAGAATCGATCGTTCCAAACGGACTGGGTCGTTCGCGTCTCATTTCAGCCAATGCCGAACGCGATTACAAAGAATTTACCACCACGCAAACCGAGGACGACAACTCCCGGAACAAATCGGATCGATCTGATATACGCGTGAAAGACTTTGATGAAACGAAACTCCTAAACTTCTACAATCTTGGCGGGATCCGTTTCCAAAATATCGCTGCCAACGATGCGCTAATTACTTCAAAAATCAATACGATGTTAGCCGAAGGATGGGATCTGGCCTTTGTAAGCAGTGCTGTAGAAAGTGATTCGGGAAAAGATGACGGACAAGGAATTTTTATAACACGCTATATCTTTAAAAGACTAAAGCAATAACCAAAAAGACCCGCACATAGCGGGTCTTTTGTTATTCATTGATTACTTTCTTTTGATGGTTGATGGACTCTTGGTGAATGGCTTTGTAGATACGCAAAATAAACTCTTCACTTAATTGGTTCTCCTCACCCTCCAGTATCATGCGCCCCAGTACTTCGTTCCAACGCTTTACCTGAAGGATGGCCACGTTGTTCTTCTTCTTAAGCAACCCAATAGAGTCTGCTATCTTCATTCGCTTTCCTAACATCTCGACCAATTTATTATCGATCACATCTATTTGGGTACGCAAGGTGTTCAACTGATTGTTGAATTCTACGGCATCATCTTCCGTTTTACGAATACGAAGGTCCACCGTCATTTGATCTAAGGTAGCCGGTGTTATTTGTTGCTTTGCGTCACTCCATGCATTATCAGGGTCGTAATGTGTTTCAATCATAAGTCCGTCGTAATTGAGGTCCAAGGCTGTTTGGCAAAGATCGAAGATAATGTCGCGCCGTCCCGCAATATGCGAGGGATCCAAGATCAAAGGCAGGTCCGGAAATCTATTTTGAAGGTCGATGGGAATCTGCCATTCCGGATTGTTGCGATAGCGTGTCTTTTCGTAGGTTGAGAATCCGCGATGGATCACACCCAAGTTTTTCACCCCTGCTTCATAGAAACGTTCAACAGCGCCTAACCACAATGGAAGATCGGGGTTCACCGGATTTTTTATAAGTACCGTCTTATCTGTTCCTCGCAGCGCATCGGCGATCTCCTGCACCATGAATGGAGATACGGTAGTCCTGGCACCCACCCACAGAATATCGATATCATGTGCCAACGCAAGGTCCACGTGATTTGCATTGGCCACTTCGGTAGTGGTTAATAGACCTGTTTCATCTTTGGCGCGTTGTAACCATTTCAGGCCCAAGGCGCCCACACCTTCAAAATTTCCGGGTCTTGTTCGCGGTTTCCATATACCGGCACGCAAAACGGTAGTATCGGTTTCCTTAAGCTCATGAGCTATCCTAAGCACTTGGGCTTCTGTTTCGGCGCTACACGGACCGGCAATGACTAAAGGATGACTTAATTTGAACGCATCCAACCAATTTCTCAATTCTTTTTTATTCTCCATAACGGTTTTCAGAAATAAAAAAAGCCCCGGAAGGGACTTTCAACACACTGCAAATTTATATACATACAATAATCCCTCTTAGCAACAGTTCATTGAATGACGCCATCTAATAAAAATAAGGGGTTCTTGTACGGTTCTAATCATAGCAGCTAAAGTAGCTAATAATTTACGTACTGAAAATCTTTTATTAAAAATTTTACATTTTAGGAAGCTACTGCTGCGAGAGAATTTTGTGTAGTTTTGTTTTTCTGAAGAAATTATGTCCATACACGTAGAAAATATCACAAAAACCTACGGCGAACAAAAAGCACTGAACGCCGTAAGCTTCTCTATAGAAAAAGGAGAGATTGTCGGATTTTTGGGACCAAACGGCGCCGGAAAATCTACCATGATGAAAATCCTAACTACCTATTTGAAACCTACGGAGGGAACGGCAATAGTGAACAATCATGTACTATCTAAAAATGATATAGACATCCAAAAGAGCGTGGGGTATTTACCGGAGCATAACCCCTTGTACCTTGATATGTATGTACGTGAATATCTTGCCTTTAACGCAGCGGTCTATAAGGTACCGGACGCAACGATAGAAGATGTGATACGTCATACAGGACTTTCTCCCGAAGCGCATAAAAAAATAGGACAACTCTCAAAGGGATACCGCCAGCGGGTAGGACTTGCCAATGCCTTGCTGCATGATCCTGATGTCTTGATCTTGGATGAACCCACTACCGGTTTAGATCCTAATCAATTAATCGAGATCCGTGAACTTATAAAAAGTATCGGGAAGCAAAAGACGGTGTTACTTTCTACGCATATCATGCAGGAAGTAGAAGCGCTTTGTGATCGAGTGATCATTATCAATAAAGGAGTTATCGTGTTGGATAGAAAACTTCAAGATCTAAAAAAAGAGAAAACACAGATCATTGAAGTGGAATTTGATTACCGTGTCGAGGAGATTGCCCTTCAGCAACTACCCAAAGTAACAAAAGTGGACAATGTTGTAGGATTTGTATACCACATTCATTTTGAAACGGATAACGATATGAGGGCCCAAGTCTTTGACTTCGCGCATGATAATGGCCTAAAGATTCTTCAGCTTCATCAAAAAAACACCACGCTGGAAAAACTTTTTACCGAACTCACTACTCAAAAATAAGGCGGCCTTGGTATAATTCTTCCACATCGACCAGTCCCGGTCTATTGGTCGCATACACATTACCCAAACTCACTATTTTACCTTGAATAGAATTCATAGGTCGTACTCTAATCAAATTTGTGCTTCGGTGAAAGATCACAAGATTCTGAATTTCAAAGTTCCCTGCTTCAATACGAACATCGCCGTCAATGGCAGCAAAATTGGCGTTAAAGGCTCTTCCACTTATATAAAAATTGGAAAGTCCATTTCCCCGAATGAGCAAACTTCCTACATTAAGATCGTGCATGATAAAATCCCCGTCCTTATGAAAAACGCCTTCCCTAAGCGGATCTTCTGACACTAAGGTGAGTACGGGAAATCGAATGACGCCGATACTCTCTACAGGCAATCCCGAACTGTTTTGAATCTCTTCCACATTCGGGGCTGTCACATAGACTTTCGTTACTCCGTAATCACGAACAAAATTACAACTGTTTCGGTCGCTCACTTTTAGAATACTGTCCTCGACCCTTACTAAGACCTCATCGATAAGATTGGAACCCGATTCTACCCGAATCTCCTGCGGACCTTGTGATATAAACAGTTGAACACGATTCCAAACGATGATTCGTTTAAAGGCATCCACATCGTATGTTTGTGATACAATCTCGCCGGTTGCTTGAAAGCAATCGGGTGCCTTTTCTGAATCGCAGGCGGTCAAACAAATCAATGTTAGTATGTAAAAGAGGTATTGTTTCATTTTTTTCCTAATCGTATCCCAATACTAAATTCAACAGCTTCGGCTTTGGCATAATGAGCCTTTACCGTAGCGCTGGCAAAAATTCGGTCATTATAAAAATAGCGTTTTAATCCCAATCGATTGTATACACGGTTTTCGAATTCATACGGCCAGTATGCATAATACCCCAGCTGCGAAACAAATGCGATCTTACTAAACCGCAATTCATGTCCCACAAATACACCAATGCGCCGGTAATCTTCATCTCCGGTTAGACCGTCTTCAGGAAAGGCGATAGACCGGAAGCGAATCAATTCTATCAAAAAATGTGAAAAGAATACATCGACTCCGGCTTGAACAGTACTCTTATAATTTAATCTTTTGTCTGCAAACAGGGAAAAGGTGTAAAAAGGAAATTGTCCCAGTCCGTTCACATCGGCTTCATTCACACCGGTACGTACTACAAAATTGTATTGGATAGGCTCGGCATAATTGGAACTTGGCCAAGACCCCAAGGGAATATAACCCGGAAAATCATAATGGTCAAACTGATAACTTATCCCTGCATTAAAGTAAAAAGTATTGGTACTGTTATTGGGTGCTTTGAAGTTTGCGTTAGAATAATGTATAACTCCCACGCCGGCTTGTACGCCAAAACCGTCAAAAAGGTTTTCCTTTACGAAGTTGGCACGAAGAATGGTGGAGCTCAACAATTTGCTTCCGTAGGCATTGTTAATAAAATTTGTTTCGGGATCGTAGGGATTGGTGGCATAGGCAATGCCTTGCCCTATGCCTACGGTGAATGTTCGGTTCAAAAAATACCAGTTAAAATGTCCGTAGAGCGAATAATTCTCTCCCAGAAATGGATTCTTAAGATCTTGGTATATAAAAGTTACGACCCAGTCCGGGTAGATATAACGCGCTTCGGCCTCATTA
>NZTP01000091.1 GCA_002696485.1 Altibacter sp.
AAGCCGGAGGTTCTTTCTATTTTTATAACACTGCCACTTTGGCCTTCGGACGACAAGAGTTTAAAAAGACCTGGGGAGACCGAAAACTGGAAGACAACTGGAGACGCTCCAGCAAGCAATCAACAGGTATCAACAATGAAGAAGAAGCCGTTGTTGAGGCAGTGGTGATTTCAGAAAGTGAATTGTATAAACCCGAGACCTATATATCGAAGATCCCAACCGACCAAGTCGTTATCGATAGTTTGGCAAAGGATCGAAATTTTGCGTATTATCAGTTAGGTTTAATATACAAAGAGAAATTCAAAGAATACGGCCTCGCGGCGAATAGGTTAGAAAAGCTGTTAACGCTCAATCCGGAAGAACGATTAATTCTTCCAACAAAATATAACCTTTACAAGATATACAATCAAACCGAACAAACCGGCTTGGCAGATCAGTACAAAAATGACATCATTAACAACCACCCCAACTCACGATATGCCGAGATTTTAAAGAATCCCAATACACAGTTGGCAACCGACGAATCCAGCCCGGAGTTCAAATATAAGGCATTGTATAAGGAGTTTGAAGCAGGAAAATATCAATATGTTATCGATACGAGCGATGAATATATAGACCTATACAACGGGAATGATATTGTTCCAAAACTCGAAATGTTAAAAGCAACTGCGATTGCTCGCAAGGATGGTTTTGAAGCGTACAAGAAGGCCTTGAACTTTGTTTCTTTGAACTATCCTAATTCCGAAGAAGGAAAGCAAGCACAGCTTATTTATGCTACTATCTTACCAACCTTGGCCAATAAGGCATTTCTTCCCGACGAAGAAAGTGACAGCTGGAAAGCTGTCTATACCTTTACTTCAGAAGAGCAAGAAGCCGCCGAAGCTTTAAAAGAAAAGTTGGACGGAGCCATCGAGGAATATAGATATACCAATTTGAGTACTTCCATTGATTATTACGACCCCAATACAGTGTTCGTCGTCATTCACGGACTGAATTCCAAGATGGGAAGCAAAGGATTTGCCGAGATATTGAAAGAGAACAAGAAGTACAAGATCAAAAGACCCTATTTTGAAATAGCAACACCTAATTATAAGACCGTTCAGATTCATAAGAATCTCGAAGACTATTTGAGCCGTAGCTCGGAAGAAGAGAAGAATAGTAATCCCCAAAAGTAACGACTATGTTTTCAGACAAAAAAGAGAAGAGTATGAATGAACCCACAACAGGACAGAATCGTATTAATGAAGGAACCAAATTAAAAGGCGATATTCAGTCTCAGGGTTTTTTCAGAATTGACGGAACCATAGAAGGCAATGTGAACACGCCGTCTAAAGTAGTGATTGGAAAAAGCGGATTCATTAACGGAACACTCACCTGCGAGAACGCAGATATCGAGGGTCGATTTGAAGGTGAACTACAAGTCTCCGGAACACTTTCACTGAAGGAAACTGCGCATATTGAAGGACAGGTAGTGGCAGGAAAACTTGCCGTAGAACCCGGCGCCACCTTTAATGCAACTTGCTCTATGAAGGGCAGCACAAAAAAGAACTTAGGAGCCAATACCAACAGCACTGTTGAGAAGGACATCAAAGGTCAGAACCACCCCTTCGACCGTTCCCAGCGCATACAATCTGTTAAAGCAGAATCGAAAACAGAGTGAGTCCGGAACCATCCAAAGACCCTAAGAATTCAATAAAACGATGGGCGATCCTGTCGGCCATAGCGCTTGAAATGGGGGCTATCATCTACCTTTTTGTGCAATTGGGGAAATGGTTGGACAGCCAATATAGCGACGGCAGACTTTTTACCATTCTTTGTACCCTGGCGGGGGTTGGCATTTCCTTGTTTCTAGTGGTAAAACAAACCAACAGATTGAATTCATAGCTAAAATATGAACAGAAAAAGCATTGTTTTTCTTGGGATACTCTTTGTAGTATTGCTCGTTGCTTTTTTCATCCATACCGGTCTTCTATATTACTTGGATCTTCCTCTATTTGGAGCGAGAATTATACCTTCCTATCTCATCAATTTTGCGCTTGCTGCCATCATTTTATGGTTGGTAAAGTCTAATTTAAACAAAAAGTCATCCTACGCCGGCTTTATTTTTATGTTGGGAAGCGGAATAAAATTTTTAGTGTTCTTCCTGTTTTTCTATCCGTACTATCAACACGATGATACCATGGGAAGGGTTGAATTTGCAGCGTTTTTCGTGCCTTACGCCCTCTGTCTTGTTTCTGAAGTTTACTATCTCTCGAAACTCCTTAATAATCAGTCTTATTCTGATTAGCAATTGCTGAAAAAAAAGAAATAAAATAGTTTTTTCTTTCTCCGAAAGTACCCTATTTTTGCACCGATTTTAAGGACACTTTAATTTGTTCGAAAATGCAAGGAAAAATAATGGTTAGAATACTTTCAGTTTTATTGTTTATCACTTCGTTTTCTGCTGTGGCACAAGATGAGCACGTGAAGGAGGCTAAAGAGATCCTTCCGGACACTAAAACCAAGAAAGAAGAAATAAAGGAGTTTATAAACCACCACTTGATGGATTCGCATGATTTTAATCTTTTCGGATCCACAGATGAAGAAACTGGAGAAACTCACCATTACGGTTTTCCGCTTCCGGTCATTCTTTGGGACGAAGGTCTTCACACGTTTATGTCCTCTGAGTTTGATCATGGCAAAAGCGTAGTTGAGTCAAACGGAAACTACTACAAACTTTACCACAGTAAAATATACAGGACTGATGCTGAAGGAACTATCAATTATGATGAATCGCACCATCCAACAAACGTTCGACCCTTAGATTTCTCAATTACCAAAAGTGTTTTAATGATGCTTGTGGTTGGTCTTTTACTTGTATGGTTATTCCGCAGTCTTGCGAAAAGCTATGCCAAAAACGGAAGTCTACCAAAGGGTCTTGGTCGTTTTTTCGAGCCTGTGGTACTTTATATTCGTGATGATATTGCTATTGCAAACATCGGCGAGAACAAATACAAAAAATACATGCCGTTCCTGTTAACCGTATTCTTTTTTATATGGTTTTTGAATATGTTCGGCCTTACGCCCCTTGGTGTAAACGTAACCGGGAATATTGCGGTAACAACCGCACTTGCAGTTATCGTTTTCTTGATAACTAATTTTACAGGTACCAAGGATTATTGGAAACACATTTTTGATCCATTGGGTGATGGAATGCCGTGGATAGGTAAAATATTGATATACATAATTCTTGTCCCTATCGCCCTTTGAGGAATGTTCATTAAGCCTTTCGCACTGCTTATACGTTTGTATGCAAACATGACAGCGGGGCACGTGGTAATGATGAGCTTGATCGGGCTGATATTTATTTTCAAAAGTTGGATTGGCGGACCCTTGTCCTTCGGACTAGCATTTGCAATCATGCTTATTGAATTATTGGTAGCGTTGCTACAGGCATATATTTTCACAATGTTGGCAGCCTTGTATTTCGGTTTTGCGAGTGAATCACACGAGCATCACGAAGAGCACGAGGGCGAGATACAGCATTTGTAAAACATATAAATTGTCAGGCTGAGCTTGTCGAAGCCTTTCGCATTAAAAAGAGTGTTTAATTTTTAAATATATATATTATGACAATTCCAACTATTGTAGGAGCAGGTTTAGCAGTAATCGGTGCCGGTATCGGTATTGGTATGATCGGTGGGAAAGCTATGGAAGCGATCGCACGTCAGCCTGAGGCTTACGGAAAGATTCAAACAGCGATGTTGATTGCAGCGGCGCTTATTGAAGGTATTGGTTTCGCCGCGATTTTCGCAGGGTAATCAAAAAATCTTGACAAACGGCTATGACGGTTGGTCATAGCTGTTTGTTAAAAATTAGTCATTAAAGTTAAATTAAAAGATACCCGCCAAGGCGGGCATAAATATGGAAAAATTAGTTAACGACTTTTCATTTGGACTTTTCTTCTGGCAAATTATCATTTTTGTGTTGTTACTTTTATTACTTCGCAAATTTGCCTGGAAACCTATTTTAAATGCTGTTAATGAGCGTGAAGAAGGAATTAAAAACGCATTGGATTCTGCGGAAAAGGCTAAACTGGAAATGGCAAACCTTCAGGCAGACAATGAGAAGTTGCTTCAAAGTGCACGTGCAGAGCGTGAAACAATGATGAAAGAAGCTCGTGAGATCAAAGCTAAGATGATCGCCGATGCAAAAGATGAAGCGCAGGAAGCAGCCAATAAATTGATAAGTAATGCGCAAGCAGCGATCGAGAGCGAGAAGAAAGCAGCCATCGCAGAATTAAAAGAACAGGTGGCCAGTCTTTCAATAGAAATTGCCGAAAAGGTCGTTAAGGATGAGCTTTCAGATAATGAAAAGCAATTGAAATTGGTTCGTAACATGCTTGATAATGCAACTTTAAACTAAGCCAAAATGAGTAACAGAGCAGCCGTTCGATACGCAAAAGCAGTCCTTCAGCAGGCCAATGAGGCAAACCTTGCCAATGTGGTTTTTGGAGATATGCAATCTGTACACACTACCATTGCAGGCAATAAAGAATTACGCACCGTGCTTAAGAGCCCCGTTGTGAAGTCATCCGACAAGAAGGAAGCTTTATTAAAGATCTTTTCAGCCCAATCCGATCAAACGAAATCCCTTATAAAGGTGTTGGTCGACAATAGAAGGATTGAAACCTTGGATGCTGTGGCGAAAAGCTATATCGACCTGTACAATGACTCCAAAGGTGTGAAGGTAGCTAACGTGACCACAGCCGTTCCTCTTTCTGAAGAATTGGAGAAAAAGGTGTTGGCCAAAGTAAAAGAATTGACCGGTAGCGAGAGTGTTACCCTCGAAAATACAATTGATGCGTCTATCATAGGAGGATTTATCCTTCGGGTGGGAGATTTGCAGTACAATGCAAGCATCGCGAATCAGTTAGGAAATTTAAAAAGAGAATTTAGTAAATCATTGTAGTCATATAGCAATTATGCTAGAGACTATACCTATAATGTAATAACATGGCAGAAGTTAAACCAGCTGAAGTATCAGCAATCTTAAAGCAACAACTTTCAGGTTTTGAAGCAACCGCTTCATTAGACGAAGTAGGAACTGTATTAACCGTAGGAGACGGTATTGCGCGCGTTTACGGACTTTCAAATGCACAATACGGAGAACTTGTGGAATTTGAAGGCGGTCTTGAAGGGATCGTTTTGAACCTGGAAGAAGACAACGTTGGGGTGGTATTGTTAGGTCCTTCAAAGGAAATTAAAGAAGGCGGTACAGTAAAGCGTACGCAGCGAATTGCTTCTCTTAAAGTAGGAGAAGGTATCGTTGGGCGTGTGGTAAACACACTCGGGCAGCCTATCGACGGGAAGGGACCTATTTCTGGAGACACTTACGAAATGCCGCTGGAGCGTAAAGCACCCGGGGTAATTTACCGTCAGCCTGTAACCGAGCCATTACAAACAGGTATCAAGTCTATCGATGCGATGATCCCGGTTGGTAGAGGACAGCGTGAGCTTGTTATTGGTGACCGTCAAACAGGTAAATCTACCGTATGTATCGATACCATCTTAAACCAGAAGGAATTCTACGATGCAGGAGAGCCGGTTTATTGTATCTACGTGGCGATTGGACAAAAAGCGTCAACGGTAGCGAACATTGCTAACGTATTAGAAGAAAAAGGAGCCTTGGCCTATACGACGATAGTTGCGGCAAATGCTTCCGATCCTGCACCTATGCAGATATATGCTCCTTTTGCCGGAGCGGCGATTGGAGAGTACTTTAGAGATACAGGTCGTCCTGCTTTGATCATCTATGATGACCTTTCAAAGCAAGCGGTTGCTTATCGTGAAGTTTCCCTATTATTACGTCGTCCACCGGGACGTGAGGCATATCCCGGAGACGTTTTCTACTTGCACTCTCGTTTGTTAGAGCGTTCGGCGAAGATCATTGCTGATGACGATATCGCAAAAGAAATGAACGATCTACCGGAAGTATTGAAGCCTATGGTTAAAGGAGGTGGATCGTTAACCGCCCTTCCTATTATTGAGACACAAGCGGGAGACGTTTCGGCTTATATTCCTACAAACGTTATCTCTATTACCGATGGACAGATCTTCTTGGAGTCCGATCTTTTCAACGCAGGGGTTCGTCCGGCGATTAACGTGGGTATTTCGGTATCTCGAGTAGGAGGTAACGCACAAATCAAATCGATGAAGAAAGTTGCCGGTACCTTGAAACTGGATCAAGCACAGTTCCGCGAACTGGAAGCGTTCGCTAAGTTTGGTAGTGATTTGGATGCTGCAACATTGAATGTGATCGAAAAAGGAAGACGTAACGTAGAGATCTTGAAACAGGCACAGAACGACCCGTATACCGTAGAAGATCAGATCGCGATCATCTATGCAGGTTCTAAGAACTTATTGCGAAATGTTCCTGTGGAAAAAGTTAAGGAGTTTGAAAGAGATTATCTAGAGATGTTGAATGCGAAGCATAGAGATACCCTAGACACTTTAAAGGCAGGAAAACTTACCGATGAAGTGATCGATGTGTTGACAAGTGTGGCTGCAGACCTTTCGGCGAAATATAAGAAGTAGTTAGGAGTTCAGAGTTTTGAGTTATGAGCGATTTGCACAAGAGCCCAATTCGAATTAAAAGTTTCGAATTTGCTTGCGAAATCGTTCACTTCTCAAGAATTCTAAAAGAAAAACGAGAGTTTGAAATTGCTTCCCAATTACTGAAAAGTGGAACTAGTATTGGTGCGAACGTTCGTGAAGCACAACGTGGAGTTAGCACCAAGGATTTTAAAAATAAATTCGGAATTGCTTTAAAAGAAGCAGACGAAACGGAATATTGGTTAGAGCTCATTGAAGCTACAACCATGGAAATTCCAAATGATTTAAAAGTAAAGTGTGATGAGCTAATACGGATTTTGGTTTCTATAATCAAAAACTCATAACTCAAAACTCATAACTCAAAACTCATAACTTGAGAAATGGCGAATTTAAAGGAAATTAGAAATAGGATATCATCGGTAGGATCAACGATGCAGATCACCAGTGCCATGAAAATGGTATCTGCTGCGAAGTTGAAGAAGGCGCAGGATGCCATTACCGCAATGCGCCCTTATTCTGAAAAGCTGACCGAACTTTTACAAAACCTAAGTGCTACACTGGATAGCGATACGGGAAGCAAGTATTCCGATCAGCGTGAGGTAAAGAAGGTCTTGGTCGTTGCGATTACTTCTAACCGTGGTTTGGCAGGGGCTTTCAATAGTAATGTTGTAAAGGAAGCAAAGCAATTAGCTGCTCAGACCTATGCCGGAAAACAAGTGGATTTTATGACCTTGGGAAAGAAGGGGAACGACATCTTGAAAAAGTCCGGAACCATCTATCAAAATAATAATGGAATTTTTGATGACCTTTCCTTTGAAGCGACCGCCGATATCGCCGAAAAATTAATGGAACTCTTCGCTAATGGAAGTTACGACAAGATTATTATAGTGTACAATCACTTTAAGAATGCCGCGACACAACTAGTGATGAAAGAGCAGTTTCTACCTATTCTTCCTCCGGAAACTTCAGAAACAAGTACATCTTCGGCCGATTATATTTTTGAGCCCTCTAAAGAAGCTATAGTAGAAGGTCTTATTCCGAAGAGTTTAAAGACCCAGCTATTCAAAGCGTTGCGAGACAGTGTGGCAAGTGAACACGGAGCTCGAATGACAGCCATGCATAAGGCAACAGACAATGCCACCGAGCTTCGGGATGCATTGAAATTACAATACAACAAAGCACGTCAGGCGGCTATTACCAATGAAATCTTGGAGATTGTCGGTGGAGCTGAAGCCTTAGCGGGTTAACAATAGACGACCTATCTTATGTGAAAAGCCTTCTGTTTTATGCAGAAGGCTTTTTTGTATCTTTAAGGGCAGAAGCAGATTAGAATGTAGCAACCCATCGTATGAATTACAAACGTCTTTTTATTCACCTATTTACCGTTTTTGCCTTGTCGTATTGCCTTTATAGCTGTAAGAGCATTAAGGAGGAAGCTTCGGGATATGTGCTCATCCAAGATCCGCCCTTTACGATCCTCGAAGCATATTCGCAGCCATGGACTGCCGGCATCCCGGAAGGCGGTTCAGGGATCCAGCTGTATGTTACCTTCGCATCATTAAAAGAGGATGTGGTGATACAGACATTCTTCTTCAGGAAAAAAAAGACACAAGCACAGCTTTCCCCTCAAGACCGTAGTAAATTTGTTGGATATTTCAAGACAATGGATCGAGAAGATATTATCATGGACAGTGACCCGCTAGAGGAAGCACAAAATACCCTCCCCAAGCCTTTTCCTTTCGAGCTAAAAGACGATGAAGCCGTGATAGGATACGTGCATAAAGGAATGATCAAATACGCCTTAATTTCTGCGATAGAGCAAAAGCCATTACTGGCTTATCCACAAAGTAACGGTAAGAATGCACCTTAACAAATATTGATTTGGCGTATGTAAATTCTATACTTTCATGCTTAAACACCACAGCTCTTGAGCGTTTTTAAAAAGCTTTTTCAACAAACCTTTATTTACGGCCTAGCCACGATTCTGCCGCGTGCGTTGGCGTTTATACTCGTCCCGCTCTATACATCGGTACTCGTCCCCGAAGAGTTTGGGATCTATGCGACTATCATGTCCTATCTTATCTTGGGAAATGTATTTCTTTCGTATGGTATGGAAACGGCTTTTTTTCGCTTTATCAACAAAGAACCTGAAAAACGAAGCCTTGTTCAGTCTACCGCACTCACTTCGCTCACGATAACAACGCTGCTGTTTCTAGTGCTATCGCTTTCTTTTAGTGAACCCTTAGCACATTTGCTCGAGTTCAAGACCGAATATGTTGTATATGGTCTTTTGATCCTGGCGCTCGATGCATGGGCCGTGCTTCCTTTTGTTTGGTTTCGTGCCAATGAGCGCCCTACCCGATATGCAGTAATCAAGATTTTCAATGTGCTTATTAACCTAGGGTTCAATGTTTTTTTCTTTCTAGTTCTTCCCGGCTGGGCCGAAGGAGATCCTACATCTTTCTGGAATGATATCTATTCTGAAGAGAATAAGGTAATGTACGTGTTTATAGCAAACATTATTGCCAGTGCGATCACGCTCCTCATACTGCTACCGCTCTATGTGCGAATTGGCTTAAAGTTCAACAGGTCGCTTTGGAAACAAATGCTCAAATATGCATTTCCAGTCCTTATCGCAGGGATCGCTTTTTCAGTGAACGAGGCGTTCGATAAGATCCTTCTGAAATATTTGCTACCCGAAGCAATCGCCGAAGCCGAAGTAGGAATCTATGCGGCTTGTTATAAATTGGGCGTCTTCATGACCCTTTTTGCTACAGCCTTTCGACTCGGCATTGAGCCGTTCTTTTTCAATCACGCTGCCAATGTCAATGCAAAGAACACGTATGCGACCATCACCAAGTATTTTACGGTTTTTGGGAGCCTTATTATGCTATTCGTGATTGTCTATATAGACTTCTTTAAACGCATCCTGATCACCAACCCCGACTATTGGGAAGCGTTATCTATTGTACCTATCATTCTGTTAGCTAACCTGTGTTTGGGAATCTACCACAATCTGTCGGTATGGTATAAAGTTACCGACAGAACCCGCTTTGGAGCCTATATTTCTGTGGTGGGAGCGGTAATAACGATTGTCCTTAACTTTCTATTGATTCCCTACATGAGTTATTTAGGGTCTGCGATCGCAACGCTCGCAGCGTATGGCAGCATGATGGTCCTTTCTTACCTCTTTGGACAGCGGTTATACGCCATTCCTTATCACCTAAACCGAATAGGAGGTTACTTACTGATGTCTATTGGATTTTCGACACTTTCCTTTTATGTATTTGACGGAGATTTAATCATAGGGACTGTATTATTATTGGTATTTTTGCTTGTACTTTTTTTTGCTGAAAAGAAAGAACTTCTAAGAATAATGAAGAGATGAAAATTAAAATTATAAATAGATCGCAACATGCCTTGCCTTCTTATGAGACCATTTTTAGTGCAGGAATGGATCTTCGAGCGAATGTTCCGGAGCCATCGACACTAAAACCCTTGCAGCGGGCCATTGTAAAGACCGGTTTGTTCATTGAACTTCCTATTGGATATGAAGCTCAAGTACGCCCACGCAGTGGGCTGGCCGCAAAAAAAGGAATCACCGTTCTTAATTCACCGGGAACCATTGATGCAGATTATAGAGGAGAGATAGGTGTGATCCTGGTAAATCTTTCCAACGAAGATTTTACCATTGAAAATGGAGAACGAATTGCGCAATTGGTCATTGCTAAACACGAGCGTGCTAATTGGGAAGAAGTAGAGGTTCTTGAAGAAACTGAACGAGGTACCGGAGGTTTTGGCAGTACCGGAGTGAAATGACAATATCGTATAATTAAACTTACAACGAAAAAATGAAGATTATAGTTCCCATGGCGGGCCGGGGATCGCGCCTTCGCCCACACACCCTAACGGTTCCAAAACCCCTTATTCCGGTCGCAGGAAAACCAATTGTCCATCGTTTGGTAGCCGATATTGTTAATGTATTGGATGAAAAGATCGAAGAAATCGCATTTATCTTGGGAGATCCGGCTTTTTTTGGTGACGATGTGGTCGATAGTTTAGAACAATTAGCTGTAAGTTTGGGAGCAACGGCAAGAATCTACCGTCAGTTGGATCCAAAAGGGACGGGGCACGCCATTATGTGCGCAGAACCTTCTCTGTCGGGACCTGCCGTGATCGCCTATGCCGATACGCTCATCAAGGCAAACTTCAACTTAGATAAGGAAGCAGACAGTGTAATTTGGACTAAAAAGGTCGAGAATCCCGAAGCCTATGGGGTCGTGAATCTTAACGAACGGGATGAGATCACCGAGCTTGTAGAAAAACCTACACAGTTCGTGAGTGATCAAGCGGTGATTGGGATCTATTATTTTAAAGAGGTTGGAGACCTTAAGAAAGAACTTCAACATGTTTTGGATAATAATATTCTTAACGGAGGCGAATACCAGATCAATGATGGTATTAAACGAATGATGGCAGCCGGGAAGGTCTTTAAAACAGGCACTGTGGACGAATGGATGGATTGCGGTAATAAAGAAGTCACTGTGGAGACAAACCGACGTATGCTAGGCTTTTTGGCAGAACGCTGCGAAGCACTCATCTCCCGTAAGATCACCTCTAAGGACGCTACGATCCTGGAACCTTGCTTTATTGGGGATGGGGTCACATTAAAAAATTGCACCGTGGGGCCCTTTGCATCAATCGGAGAAGGCACAATAATTGAGGATAGTAACGTTAAAAATAGTATAATCCAAACTTACGCGGTAATTAAAAATGCTACCTTAGATAATGCAATGATAGGGAATCACGCTACTTTTGATGGAAAATTTACCAATGTTAGCATAGGTGATTATAGCGAATTGAAACAATAACTATCAGTCGCAAGACGATAGAAATATTAGATAGCATTTAATTTAAAAAGTAAGCAGACACCACAAACAATAGGTTGAAACAATACGGCAACATTTGGTATTTTGTTCTCTTTGGAATTATGATCATTCCGCAGCTTCTGCTTGCACAAGAGATCCAAACCGAAACCGAAGAACAACCCACCGATGACCTTGGCAATGTAAGTGACGCATTTCAAGAAAATTTCTTTGAAGCTTTAAAACAAAAAGGAATAGAGAATTACGAACTAGCCTTGGAAGCACTGGTAAAAGCCGAAAAAGCCGCACAGAAAGATGCCCAAAATGAGGCTGTCGTCTATTTTGAGATGGGAAAGAACCTCACCCACTTAAAACGATATGACGAAGCAGAGGCTAACTTCAACAAGGTATTGAAGTCGGAAGGGGATCGCTTGGATGTTCTTGAAGCACTCTACGATCTTTATTATCTAGAGCAAGATTATGAGGCCGCAATTCCGCTAGTACAAAGATTAATGTCTTATGACGACGACTATAAAGAAGATCTTGCCAATTTATATGCCCGCACTAAGCAATACGACAAGGCACTGTTGGTGCTGGATGAACTGGATGAAGCTTGGGGTGAAAGCGACTACCGAGATGCGTTGCGATCTCAGATCTATCGCGAAACAGGAGACACTTCAGGGCAGATTGAAAAATTGGAAGAGAAAGTTGTCGCCAATACCAAGAATGAAAAAGATTATCTCAATTTGATCTTTTTGTACAGCGATCAAGGAAATGCTGAAAAAGCTTTCGAAACAGCTCAAGAATTGCTCAAGAATAAACCTAATTCGCAATTGGTGCATCTCGCACTTTACAAGTTCTATCTAGATAAGCAACAAACAGCGGATGCGCTAAACTCCATGAAAATTGTATTTAAATCTTCAGAGATTGACAAGGAAAGCAAGTACAGGGTTCTAAGTGATTTTATAAATTTTGTGAATACCAATCCCGAATATGAAAAAGAGCTGGACGCTGTGGTAGCCTTATTCTCTTCAGAAAATAACGGTAAGATCTACGAACAATTAGGGGGATATTATATTTCAAAAGGGATGCGAGAATCAGCGCTTACATTCTATGAGAAAGGGTTACAAGGTGACCCTGATAATTATAATTTGCTCAAAAACACGTTGTTGCTTCAAATTCAGTTTGAGAAGTACCCTGAAGCCGCAGCCTTAAGTGAGGATGCCTTAGAGATATTTCCTTCCCAACCTCTATTGTATTTGGCCAGCGGCGTTTCGAATATGTCACTTGGGAACCTTGATAGTGCCATTGAAAAGTTGGAGACAGGATTGGATTACCTTTTTGACGATCCAAAAATGGAAAAGGATTATTATGAGCAACTATCCATAGCATACTCCAAAAAAGGAGATCAAAAGAAAGCAGAGGGTTATGCCTCGAAGGCTGCGCAAATTAAAGACACCAATTAAACCTATGAAATACCCAGTTATACTCTTGGCTGCCTGTGTCTATTTGTTAAGTTCCTGTGGTGCCGGAAACGTTGCAAAGACAAGCAGCACAGCCAATGCTGCACTTTCGGTTAAGGAAATCATGGCTGCACACAAAATGGCATCACCTACCTTCTCAACCCTCGCAGCTCGTCTTCAAGTAGTCTATGAGGATGACAGTAAACTGCAAAGCATTACTGTGAGTTTGCGTATGGAAAAGGACAAGACTATTTGGATTAAGGCGTCCTTATTGGGGATCACCTTATCTAAAGTGTTGATCACCCCGGATCGGGTAAGTTATTATGAGACTATTGGAAACACGTATTTCGACGGAGATTTCTCATTGCTTAGCATGTGGCTGGGAACCGAGATCAATTTTGAAAAAGCACAAGCGATCCTTTTGGGACAGTCCATATTTAACGTGGATACGACCACCTATACATCTAAGGTATATCAAAATAAATACCAAGTGGCACCCAAGAAGCAACCCTTGGACTTTATCCATTATTTGCTGTTACATCCACAAAATTATAAGGTAGCATCGGGGTCTTTGTCCCAACCTTCCGAAAAGCGGCTGCTTACGATTCGGTATGGGGATTATCAAAAGATAGGTGATGATTTTTATCCTTCCGATATTCTAATAAATGCTTCGGAAGAAGATTCGAATACAAAGATCGAACTCAATTATAAGGATATCGATCTCAATGTTTCGGTAAGTTTTCCGTTTACTATTCCGGAAGGGTATGAAGAAATTCAGTTATAAAATATGAACAGACAGGGCATTTTAGGTTTTCTCTTTTTTTGCGTTCTTACTGCATGGAGTGCAAGCGCACAGCCTAATAAACAAGCGCAGCTCGAAGAAAAACGACAATCAATCCTTGAAGAGATCAAACAGATCAACTCGCTGCTTTTTAAGACACAGGGGAAGAAGAAATCTATTCTCACCAATGTGGAAGACTTGAATCACCGCATTGCTGCAAGGGAGAATTTGATCAAGGTCACCAACCAACAAGCCAACCTCTTAACACGAGAGATCAACGAAAATCGTACAAAAATATCCGAGCTGCAGAACGAACTGGAAGTCTTGAAAGAAGACTACGCCGCCATGATCAATAAGTCCTATAAAAGTAAATCGCAACAGAGTAGAGTAATGTTTTTGTTGTCTTCGGAAAACTTTTTACAAGCCTACAAGAGACTGCAATATATGAAGCAGTATGCAAAGCACCGTAAAGAACAAGGGGAGAGCATCAAGGAAAAAACGATATTACTGGAAATATTGAACAAGGACCTTACTGAACAAAAACAAAAAAAACAGGTCCTCATCGAAGAAAACCGATTGGCTAAAGAAAAACTAACTAGTGAAAAAAAGGACCACCAAGAACTTATCGCTTCACTGAAGAAAGAAGAGGGGACGTTTTCTAAGCAGATTCGGGACAAACAAAAAGAAGCCGATGCCATCGATCGGCAAATTGAAGAGATTATACGTGCGGCCATTGCAAAATCGAATAAAGAATCTAATACAACAACGGCGGTAAAGACCTCTTCAACAACTTTTGCCCTTACAGCCGAAGCGAAGGCTTTGGCGGCAAGTTTTATGAACAATAAAGGAAAACTGCCATGGCCTGTTGAAAAGGGAGTTGTAGTAAAACGGTATGGTAAGCAACAACATCCGCAATTAGCGAATGTCACTACCTTCAATAGTGGTGTGGAGATCGCTACCGAAGCGAATGCTAAGGCCAGAGCTGTCTTTAATGGGGAAGTAATGGAGATACAGCAGTTAAAGGGAGCCAATATGGCTGTTTACATCCAACACGGAAGTTATATAACCGTCTATAATAATTTGATCAACATCACTGTTAAGAAGGGTGACAAAGTGAGCACCAAACAAAATATCGGAACTGTGTATACCAATGCTGCAACAGGCAAAACGATTTTGAAGTTCTTGATCTACCAGAACAGAGATCGAATGAATCCCGCAGATTGGGTATTCCAGATGTAATAAAAAAAGGGCTGTTGTTTAACAGCCCTTTTTTATAATTGATAAGCCACTTTTATTTAATAAGTAACTTTTTGGTAGTCGATTGAGTACCACTTTCAATGGTCACGAAATACAATCCTGTCTGCAATTGAGAAACATTTAATGCCATTTCATTCGACCCGTTTGGAGTATGCTCTACCTCTTGTAGTTGTTGTCCCAAACTGTTAACAATACGAACACGTAATGTTTCTGACAGACTTTCTTTTAGAGAGATAAAGAGTTCGTCCGTTGCCGGATTGGGATACATGGAGATCGCATCTGCGGCAAATTCTTCTACCGACAGCACACAGTTAAGAACACCGCTGGAATGTATCTTGGCATTGGATCTTTCAGACTCCCAACCTTCGGTAGTGTTTCGAGCGGCCACTGCGTACCAAATGTCACCATCAAAATCGGTGACAGGAACAGTAATTTCGGTATTTGATGTGCTTCCAACAACTTCCATATATTTAGTCCCTAAAAGGTACAAGTCATACATTTCGGCATCAGGCACCGTACTCCATTGGAAGGAAGCGGTGTTATCCGGACAAACTTCTGTAATGAGCAAACCAGTAACTAATGGTGCTATTGAAAAGGAATCATCACTTACATCCTGAAAACTACCACTTGTAACACGAACAAGCGCATCGCCGGTCACTTGATTTGGAACTAACCAATCATAGTAATTTTGAGAATTTGGTACGGTTGCTACGTTCGTCCAATTTGCCCCATTATCTATAGAATAATCAATAACATAGGAAGAAGTAATATTTACAGCATCCCAATGGATTGTACTTAAAATATTGGGCGTGAATTTCTCTCCTGCATTTGGATAGGTAACAACTAAGTTCTCTGTTATTATTTCATATACAACTACATATTCTTGCGGTCCCACAGGCACATTGAAACCTGTGATCTCTACCGTATAATTACCTGCAGCAGGATTGTCTAAAACAACCTGCTCCATATTGTTTAAATGATCTACTCCGTTTGTAGCAGGTTGATTTAATGCCGTAGCATTGGGTGTGGAATCTAAGATATACGGAAAATGGTCTGTTGACCCCGGATCTGTTACAATCATGTCTAAATCATTTACCAAGGCTGGGTTTGCCCCATTTGCCCCGGCAGGGTCATTCCAGTATACCATAAAACGAACTTCTTTCGTGTTCGCAGGTACTGTAATACTATGATTATTTGTATTCCCTTGGGTAACGTCATCTAAAAGAAAACGGTCTTCCTCAATAAGCAACCCGGCTCTTAGGCCATTAATGATCCCCCAGCCAAATTGGAAATCAGGACCTGCATTTCCCTTATCTTGAGCAGTATTCATTAACGCTGCTTTTATAAGTGCTGCGGGAGGAAGTGAACCTCCATTGGCATCGGCATAGGCTTGATATAACTGTGCGGCAACACCGGCAACACCGGGAGCGGCACCTGAAGTTCCACTAAATGTTTGATACGTATGGTTGGGAGCTGTGGAGATTTGTAAATGACCATTTGCCGTAAGATCCGGTTTTATTCGGCCATCGGCAGCCGGACCTCGACTGCTACTGTTCTCTAATACGCCTCTATAATCTGTGTTGGCTGTCGCAATAACATTTTTACCTTGTTTATGTCCTCCTGTAATATTTCCCCATCCGCTTCCGGCGCCATAACCGCAATTTGATGTACCGGAGTTACCGGCCGAAAATACATGTAACAAAGTTGGCTCTGTGTTCATTTGCATGTCAACCGTTCTTGCCCGTGTAGTATAGCCATCATTACAACCATCTCCATAAGAGGAATTGGTAATTTGAACGGTCCCGTCATTTATAAGATTGGTGGTTGCAGGATCAAGAAAGTTAGAAATGTAGTTTACAACATGTAAATCGGCACCAGCAGCCATTCCTCTTCGGGAGGGGAAAAGGTTCCCTGCACCACATAATATTCCTGCAACGCCATCTCCGTGAGTACCCGCCGTAGAATTTGTATAATTGGTAATTCTTCCTTCAAAGTCAATATGCGGTCCCACACGACCATCATCTCTTACCATGACGCCTATTCCTTCACCTGTATAGTTACGTCCCCCGCTGGTTTGTGTGTCCAAATTACTTGACCTATGAAGGCTTTTACCTCGGGTATCTTCAGGAACGGCAGGAGGAGCAATAAGTTCCACCCATTCTACATAAGGCAAGCTAGAAAGCTCATTTAAACAATTGTTAGGGATAGAAAGTTCTAAATTTGTTGAGTTTCCTAATCGCGCTACAAGGGCTATTTGTTTTTGAGCAAGATCCTGTATAACATAGTTCGTACTCACATTCTTATTATGCACTAAGGTCACCAATATGTTATCTCCATCCATAGCATAATCTTCATACGGAGGATTCTTTAAGGCTGTAGACAATTTGAAACTGCTTACCACCGGCACAATAGATCGCACCCCTTGATCTTGAAGATAGCTTATAGAAACTTCCGAAGGGAAATAAAATAAATACGCTTTGTTCGGAATGTAATTGAGTAGTTGATAACCCCGTGACTTGAAGTCATTTTGAATTTGCTGCGTTGGGGTTTGAAAGAATTGAATCCAGCCCACATACCCGTCATTTAACCGCGCTGAATCAGGCATGTCGCTCCATTGGAATGTTGAAATATTTTCAGGGATCTCAATAGCATCCCCTTGTAATTGAATGGCATACGGATTTTGAGCAAAGGACAATGACACCATCAATAGCGTCACCATACTTGCCACAAATCTGGATGTAAAATTTGTTGGCTTTGTACTTTTTTTCATAGGAATCATTTTTAGTTATCTCGTGCAGAATGAATCTTGCAGCATTAAGAAATTTTTAAGAATTTCAAATATATTCAATTACACTAAAAAAAACACAAGAAAAATAGTTAATTCCCGGAGTGAGGGTACAAATAAAACCCTAATAGACAGTTAGATTGATATCTCGTTGAAACGTCTTGGAATCTAAAGATAAAATTAACTGAATAATGCCTTGAGTTCTGTAGCTTCTTTTGGCTTTAATTTTCCTGCAAGCACCAAACTTAACTGCCGTCTTCGAAGTGCGGCGGCATAGCGTTCTTTTTCGAGTTCGGTTTCGGGAATCAATTGAGGCACCGGCACCGGATTTCCCATCTCGTCCACAGCAACAAAAGTATAAATACCTTCATTGGCCTTACTGCGCCTTCCGCTTTCTCGGTCTTCGATCCAAACATCCATAAAAACCTCCATAGAACTGTTAAAGGCCCGGGATACATGCGCTTCCACAGTTACTACACTCCCCAAGGGGATCATTTTGTTAAAGGCAACATGATTCACAGCCGCGGTCATGACGATGCGTCGGCTGTGTCTTCTCGCAGCAATACTGGCAGCACGGTCCATGCGGGCCAATAGTTCACCCCCGAACATATTACCTATAGGATTGGTTTCGCTGGGAAGTACAAGGTCTGTAATAACGGTACGTGATTCTTTAGAAGTCTTTGGTTCCATTCAAGCTATTTTTCTGCAAAGGTAGTATTTCCCTTAGAAGCTGGTAATAGTTATGGAAAAGAAAAGTGGATTAATCGAGTTCTTGTACAAGCAACCAAGCGTCCTTGTTCTCTGTTTGCTGAATGGTATACAGGGCCCGTAAGGCATCAAGTCGCTGCTCATGACTGCTATAGATTACTTGGTGTAGGCCATACCGGTTCTTACCAATAAGCCGAGGCGTATATCCTTTATCGGTAAGTTGGTGTATTTTTTTTGTAGCATTTTCTTCTATTCGGAAAGCTCCGGCAACAACGTGGTATTTTCCTGTTTCCTTCGGAAGGGTGAGACTTAAGGTGGGCAACGGATTTGTGATCACAAAGGTCGCCTCCTGAATTTGGTTCTCTACCAAGGTATTGGCTTTCTGCTTTTCGGCAAAATTGTATTTCTGAACCTCATTTTCATACCATTTCATGCCGCCAAACCCCGTTAGAGCAATGGCAATAAGTCCAACAGCCGCATATTTCAGATAAGGAACTGCGGTCCTTTTTTCGGGCGAAAATGAAATAGGTGCCTTTTCTAGCAGAACATCCACTTCTTTATTGTGAACATCGCGCGAGATTTGTGCAGAGATAAAGGAGCTCAGCCCAAATGATGCTGCGCTGTAATTTTCTGAAACACTGGGCGTAAATTGAACAGACCCCTCCGTGTTTAATTGAAATTCACCAATTTTAGGAAGCACAACGGTTTCACCCTCGGAAAGCTTTAAAGAAAGTTTCCCTGTAAAGTTACGGATCTTCTGAAGCGCGGTTTCATAGCTGCAACCTTCTACTGAAGCTACATAATTGGCAAACAGCCCGTCATTGGTCTGTAACTGCCTGTTAAAAGCCAATGTCTTTCCCGGAGGATAGAAGGTTTGGTCTTCAGCATCGATGTGTGCAGAATGATAGTGTGTCAAGAATGCCCCGAAACCGGGAATGATTACACATTCATAGCGGTACAATAGATCGTGTATGTAGGTTGCCAACTGCATGGATAACAAACTTAATTTTTTTTTGAGTTTCATTCAATGAGAAATACGCTAACTTATTAACAACAGATTTTTTGTACTTTTAAGGACTCCCCGGTTCGTTTAAACATTCTGTATGCTATCTGAAAACGAATTACGGTACACACTTGCCCTTCAACGTATTCCAAATTTAGGAGACGCTTCTGCAAAAAAATTAATACATGTTATCGGTTCTGCGGAAGGTATTTTCAAAGAAAAGAAACAGCATCTTTTGAAGATTGAAGGAATTGGAGCACACAAATTGAAAGAACTTCGTGAGGCAGAATTTTTAGATCAGGCCGAAGAAGAATTGCGATTCTTGAAAACCCATGGGGTCTCCTTCAGTTATTTTCAGGATGCCAACTACCCCACACGTTTAAAACACTGTCTCGACGGCCCCATTCTGTTTTTTCATAAAGGAAACATCGACCTTCAAAAAAAGCGCATCGTAAGTATCGTAGGCACCCGAAACATTACCACCTATGGAAGGAGCTTCTGTGCACAATTAATTGAAGAACTCGCCCCATTACAACCTGTTATCGTTTCAGGATTTGCTTATGGCGTTGATATTACTGCACATAAGAGGGCCATGGACTGCGGCCTTCAGACCATTGCCTGCTTAGCACACGGATTTGAACAGATCTACCCGAAAACACATAAAAAGTATATACCTAAGGTAGAAGAGAACGGAGGGTTTATTACCGAATTTTGGAGCAGTGACGCCTTTGATCGCACTAACTTTTTAAAACGAAATCGAATCATTGCGGGCATTAGTGAAGCTACGGTGGTCATCGAATCTGCGGAGAAAGGAGGGAGCTTGGTCACGGCAGATATCGCCAACTCATACAGTCGCGAGGTTTTTGCCGTGCCCGGCCGTACCACCGATCTCCAAAGTCAGGGGTGTAATAATCTCATCAAATCCCAACAAGCACATCTGCTTACCCAGGCAGGCGATCTAATTTATATGCTGGGCTGGGCCCTAGAGACGCCCGTGGTAAAACCGCAACAAACACAATTGTTCTTAGACCTTACCGATGAAGAGAACCAAGTCTATCAACTCTTAAAGAAAAAGGAAAAGGAGGTTTTAGACCTGATTGCTTTAGAATGCAAGTTACCTACCCACAAAGTAGCGACCCTTTTGTTACAATTAGAGCTGAAGGGTGTGGTGAGACCTTTGCCAGGGAAGATCTTTGAGGTGATCTAATACCCCAGAACGCTGCGCACTCTTTGCAGGACACTATCTGCAACCGCAGACGCCTTTTTAGCTCCTACTTGAAGCGCATTTTCGATCTCTTCTATATTCTCCATGTAATAAGTGTAGCGTTTTCGCTCTTCTGAAAAACGCTCGATGATCAACTCGTACAGCGCTTGTTTAGCATGACCGTATCCATATCCTCCGGTTTCGTACTTCTTGCGCATTTCTATAATTGCTTCCGGTGATGCAAGAAGTTTATAGATGGCAAACACCTTACAAGTGTCCGGATTCTTCGGGTCTTCTAGAGGTGTGCTGTCTGTTTCAATGCGCATCACTTGCTTCCGAAGCTGTTTATCCGGCAAGAAGATATTGATGATATTGTTCTTGGACTTGCTCATCTTTTCCCCGTCGGTACCGGGGATTAACATAGTGTTTTCCTGCACCTTAGCTTCGGGGAGCACAAATACCTCTCCCATTTGTGCATGCAAGCGTGAAGCAACATCGCGGGTCATTTCCAAGTGTTGTAATTGATCTTTTCCAACAGGAACTATTTCGGCGTCATACAACAAAATATCGGCCGCCATGAGCATGGGATAAGTAAACAATCCGGCATTCACGTCTTCCAATCGATCGGCTTTATCCTTAAAGGAATGGGCCAATGTAAGACGCTGATACGGAAAGAAACAGCTAAGGTACCATGAGAGCTCAGTAACCTGTGGAATATCACTCTGGCGATAGAAAACCGTTTTTGAAATATCCAATCCAAAAGCCAACCAGGTCGCAGCCGTACTGTAAGTATTGTTCTTTAAGGTCTCTGCATCCTTGATCTGCGTTAAGGAGTGCATGTTCGCAATAAAAAGGAAGGATTCGTTCTTAGGGTCGTTGGCCATTTCAATAGCTGGTATGATGGCTCCTAGTAAATTTCCTAAGTGGGGTGTTCCTGTGCTTTGTATCCCGGTAAGTATTCTGGACATGGTTCTTGCTTAAATTTTGGCAAAGTTACTTTTTTTCGCCTATTCTCCTGTTTCAAATCACTATTTTTGATGGTCTATGATCGTACTTCGACACATCTTTAATTTTTTCTATCGCATTTGGTTTTACGTGTTGGTCACTGTTCCCATCATCGTGCTTTTTCCCGTGTTGCTCCTTAGTATTTTAAAAGAGTCGTGGTATCCATTTTTCTTCAAATTGGCTCGTCTTTGGGCAATTCTTATCTTATTCGGAATGGGGTTCTATCCCAAAATACGTCGCGAGGAGCGCTACGAAAGAGGGAAAAGCTATGTATTTGTTTCCAACCATACGTCCATGACCGATATTATGTTAATGCTCTATGTAACTAAGAATCCATTTGTGTTCGTCGGAAAGATGGAATTGGCCAAGATCCCCTTATTTGGATTCTTCTATAAGCGGACTTGCATCTTGGTTGACAGAAATAGTCCCAAAAGTAGAAAAGAAGTGTTCGAAAGAGCACAGCAGAAGTTAGATCAAGGCTTGGGGGTATGCATATTTCCCGAAGGAGGTGTGCCGGATGATTCAGATAATAGACTTTTAGATGAATTTAAGGACGGGGCATTTCGACTGGCAATTGAACATCACATTGCCATAGCTCCAATGACCTTTCACGATAACCGAAACCGATTCTCTTATCGCTTCACTTCTCTTAAAGCCGGACCGGGGCGAATGCGCGTAAAAGTGCATAAGACCATACCCACCGGGATCTTAGCGATGGAGGACCGGCGAATGTTGCGTGAGCAGACCCGAGCTATTATCTTAAAGGAGTTGCTACATCCTACCGTATAAAAAAACCGTCCTATGGCGAAGAACGGTTTTTTCTGTCATCATTGTTTGGTATTTCCAAACCTAACCAACTAAAAAACTAACCTAAAACTTAAAACTCAATCCGCTATAAACACCTACATAATATGGTTTAAAATCTACAGACGAATCTGTATACGGGTTGAGCTGGTATTTAAACATAGGCTCAATATTAAACTTTAGTTTTTTACTTATTTTATAATCGAAACCAATTCCCACATTTGTCGTAAAACTTACAGAAGATAAATTGTTGGCTTCACCCAAAGTATCTCTAAAATCACCGGCCTGCACCGATACGTCATTATTTCCTAAGAACAGTGTACTCATCCCGCCAATTACATTGACCCCTAATTTTGTGTCTACCAAAGCGTATTTCAACTCTAATGGAACTTCAAAATAGGAAATGTTCTGTCTAAGTTCCACCTCGCCTACGGTCGATTTGGGAGTTACATTATCCAGCGGACTTCCTTCTTCGGGAACCATCGCAAGGGTTCCTTTATCAACGGCAATAAGTACCGTCTGGCGCCCACCGTAATCTATGGATTTTAAGGCTGACGAAACAGGTCCTGTTCCCAACTCCAGACCACTCGTTGCATAACTTAGATCTACATTGCTTATTCCCGATCGAACACTCAAGCGATCGCTAAGCGCATAACTCACTTGCACACCGTAACTTAGATTCACATCGCCACTTTGTGCATTATCGGAAAAAGAGGGGTCTATGGAAGAGCCTTGTCCAAAACTATTGTAATAAACAGGTCCCACATGGGGAGCAACACCCCAGCGATTGGTAACTTCTTTCTTCGTTTCAACAATCGCCTCTTCACTGTCCTTCTCATGGATCACATCCAGCAACGAGCGCTTGTTGGCATCTTCAGACTTTGTTTCATCGGAAGTTTTTTTATCACCGGTTTCTTTGTTGGTCTTTTCTGTAACGCCAATAGCCGATGCATCCTCGATCTTTAACTCCTTTTTAATGAGCGGGTCATTCTTTTCGACTACTTTCTGGGTTGTCTTTTCCTTTTCTGAAACAGTAGCTATCGCCTCTTTACTGGTTTTAGACACAGTTTCAACATCTTTTTGGTAGGGGTCTGTTATAACGTCCTTTTGTTTCTTTTGCTTTTCTGAAGCAGTCGTTGTTGCCACAGCTTCACGCGTAGCGATTGACGTATGGTCTTTTTTCTTGTTGACCACTTCTTTCTTTTCTTTTTCTGAAGCAGGAGTGTTACTTTCCGGAACTGTAGATGCTTCGGTTGCAATCCCTTCTTCATCCGGAACATCCTTCAGAATGGGGTCTTTTACACTTTCAGCATCGGTGGCATCCGGGAGGGAGGTGTCTTCCGAAGAAATAGGTGTTGTAGGAGCAAAAGGATCGAAGACCGCGTTGCCTACGGTCAATAGCAAAGCAAGCAAGGCTGCCACTCCGGCGGCTTTCCACCAAATAGGGATGACCTTGCGATCCTCTTTCTCCTCTTTTAATTGCGCCTGGATGTTATCCCAAACGCGCGGGGAAGGGGTGGCTTCAAAATCTTTAAAGCGGTCTTTAAAAAGCTCGTCTATGTGCTTTTTGTCTTTCATTCAGTTTAATCTGCTTTTGTTACCGTGTTATAGGTTTCAATCTTTGATTTTAATATCATGCGTGCTCTTGCCAGGTTTGATTTAGACGTCCCGTCTGAGATTCCTAACATTTCTGCGATCTCTTTATGAGAATAATCATCCAAAACGTACATGGTGAAGACCAATCGATACCTGTCCGGCAGTTCCTGAATGATCTTCAGTAAATAATTTAAAGGAACACCTGCATCTTCTATTTCTTCCTCTGCGGCTTCCAGTTGCTCCTCGTTGGGTATGTCAAAAACACGTTGTTTGCGGTACTTTTGTAGCACGGTATTTACGGTGATCCGTTTCATCCAACCTTCAAAAGAGCCCTTGTCCTTAAACTGCTCAATCTTTTTAAAAATAGTAAGAAACGCATCCTGTAAGCTGTCTTCAGCTTCAGCATAGTTGGGAGAATACTTCAAGCAAATAGAGAATAGCGTGTTCGAATAGCGTTTATAAAGTTCTCCTTGTGCCTTTGCATCCTGCTTCTTACATTGTTGTATGAGCTCGTCTAAAGTCAAATGCAGTACCTAAAATTATTAGTAATTACGCAGTATCGCACGGGCAACCATAATAATTGAGGGTTCTACAATACGTAGATGCCGATTGGTGTAAAGGGTTGCGTGCCAACCTAAAATTTATGCGTTCAAAGCTTTGATGGCTTCTTTGATCTTTTGCTCCAGTTCTTCCATAAGATCCGGGTTGTCCAGCAACAAGGCCTTTACGGCATCGCGTCCCTGCCCCAGTTTGGTCTCATCATAACTAAACCAAGAACCACTTTTTTTAACGATCTCGAAATCAACGCCAAGATCGATCACCTCTCCAACTTTAGAGATCCCTTCTCCGTACATAATGTCGAATTCGGCGGTTTTAAAGGGAGGTGCAACCTTATTCTTGACGACCTTTACACGAGTCTTGTTTCCTTTTACGTTGCTGTCTGTGTCTTTGATTTGGGTAGACCGTCTAATGTCCAGTCGCACCGAGGCGTAGAACTTCAATGCATTTCCACCCGTAGTGGTTTCCGGATTTCCAAACATCACCCCAATCTTTTCGCGTAATTGGTTGATAAAGATTACCGTACAATGGGTCTTGCTTATCGAGCCTGTTAATTTCCGAAGCGCTTGCGACATGAGTCTTGCATGCAGTCCCATCTTGCTGTCTCCCATTTCCCCTTCGATCTCACTTTTGGGGGTTAGCGCGGCTACCGAGTCGATCACGATGATATCGATGGCACCACTTCGTATAAGGTTATCGGCGATCTCCAATGCTTGCTCTCCGTTATCGGGCTGTGAAATGATGAGGTTCTCGATATCCACACCCAGTTTTTCGGCATAATACCGATCAAAGGCGTGTTCGGCATCAATAAACGCGGCAATGCCTCCTTTTTTTTGGGCTTCGGCAATGGCGTGTAAGGTCAATGTGGTCTTACCGGAGGATTCCGGTCCGTAGATCTCGATCACTCGCCCACGCGGATACCCACCTACACCTAAGGCAACGTCCAATCCCAAAGAGCCGGTTGGGATGACCTCTACCTCTTGTACGGCAGAATCGCCCATTTTCATTACAGTACCTTTTCCGTAGGTCTTATCTAATTTATCTAAAGTAAGCTTTAATGCTTTTAATTTTGCATCTTTTTCTTTATCGCTCATAGCCGTCAAAAATTTTAAAATTTATGTAAACGATAAAGGTAGCATTTCTTATGAAGTGCTACAAAAGGAAAAAGCTTGATAATTGCTTTTTTGTGAACAACCACTATCTGGATGTCGACATTCATGAATTTAGACTAAAAATGTTTTTAAAGGACGTTTAAACTTAAAAGCTGCTAATACATAAATGTCTTATAAACAGTATTTCTGTATTTAGTCTCAAATGGAAAAACCCCTGCGCAGGTTTTTTTGTCAACAATGCAGAAAGTGGTATTTTTGCCCTCGATTATGAATTCTTTTTCACTGTAAAATTAGTATAGCATGCAACTGTACAATACCTTAAGTGCGAAAGAGCGGGAAGCCTTATTGGAGCAGGCCGGTGAAGACCGATTGACCCTCTCTTTCTATCAATATGCCAAAATAGGCAATCCACACCTTTTTAGAAACCACCTCTTTGTCGCATGGGATGCCATGGAGGTACTGGGCCGTATCTATGTAGCCCATGAAGGGATCAATGCGCAACTTTCGGTGCCGGCAAGACGCTTTGAAGAATTCAAAGCTTTTTTGGACGGGATCTATTTTTTGGAAAATGTACGCCTTAACATTGCCATAGAGCACGATTTGAAATCTTTTCTGAAACTGAAAGTGAAAGTGCGCCATAAGATCGTAGCCGATGGTCTCAATGACGATACGTTCGATGTTCGGAACAAAGGAATTCATGTTGACGCCGAAACCTTTAATCAACTCATCGAAGATCCCGATACCGTGCTCGTCGATATGCGAAACCACTACGAAAGTGAAATAGGGCATTTTAAGAATGCCGTCACGCCCGATGTCGATACGTTTCGGGATTCGTTAGATATCATTGAAGCCGACCTCCAAGATCACAAGGAAGATAAGAAACTGCTAATGTATTGTACCGGCGGGATTCGCTGCGAGAAGGCAAGCGCTTATTACAAACATAAGGGATTCAAGCAGGTCTATCAGCTGGAAGGCGGGATCATTGAGTATGCCCGGCAGGTGCAAAACAAGGGGCTGGAGAACAAGTTTATTGGAAAGAACTTTGTGTTCGATCACCGCCGTGGGGAACGCATTACCGAAGATGTGATCGCACAATGTCATCAGTGTGGTGCAGCTTGTGATACGCATACGAACTGTGCGAACGAGGCGTGTCATTTGCTCTTTATTCAGTGCGATGCTTGTGCTTCAAAAATGGAGCATTGTTGCTCAACAGATTGTCAAGAGATCATCCAATTACCGTATGAGGAACAAAAACGACTTCGGCAAGGCATTCCCAACAGCAATAAGATCTTTAAAAAGGGCCGTTCAGAAAAACTGAAATTCAAGAAATAGACAGTCGTTTCAGAGAGATCGTGAAAATTCAGAATTCAGAATTCAGAATTCAGAATTAATATAGGTATCTTTACCTACTAAATTGAATGTTTAATCTACGTCTCTTTTCTTCTGAAAAAGAGCTATATATAAAAAATATGGGCTGTACAAGCTGTGCCACGGGTGCCAACGGTCAGCCAAAGGGATGCAAGAACAATGGTACTTGCGGAACGGATGGCTGCAATAAATTAACGGTGTTCGACTGGCTTTCCAACATGTCACTTCCCGGGAACCAGGAACCCTTTAATGGGGTGGAAGTTCGCTTCAAGAACGGCCGTAAACATTTTTATCAGAACCCCGAAAAGATCTCTTTAAGCATAGGCGATGTGGTTGCTACGGAAGCGACCAGCGGTCACGATATTGGGATCGTTACCCTCACCGGTGAACTGGTGCGCGTACAGATGAAAAAGAAGAAGGAGAATCCCAATCCTGAAGCATTACCGAAGATCTACCGCAAAGCCTCTCAAAAAGACATCGATGTATGGCAAAAGGTACGGGATAAGGAAGCGGAAGTTCAAAAGCGTTCGCGTGAGATCGCGATTCGCTTAGGGTTGCAAATGAAGATTTCCGATGTAGAGTTTCAGGGAGACGGCTCGAAAGTGATCTTTTACTATACGGCCGAAGAGCGCGTTGATTTTAGGGAATTGATCAAAGAATTTGCACGTGCATTCAGCACCCGCATCGAAATGAAACAGGTAGGCTTCCGGCAGGAAGCTGCAAGGTTGGGGGGCATTGGCTCCTGCGGACGGGAACTGTGTTGCTCTACTTGGTTGACCGATTTCCGATCGGTGAACACTTCGGCGGCGCGATACCAACAGTTATCATTGAATCCGCAAAAATTAGCGGGACAGTGCGGGAAATTAAAATGTTGCCTCAATTACGAACTGGACACCTATTTGGAGGCTTTGGAAGAGTTTCCGAAGAGCGATGTAAAACTCTTTACCGAAAAAGGTGCCGCCGTATGTCAAAAATCGGATATCTTTAAACGCATGCTTTGGTATGCCTACGAAAAAGAAGGGATGAACTGGCACCCACTGGATCTGGATAAGGTCAATGAGATCATTGAACTAAACAAGAAGGGCAAAAAGGTAGCCAGCCTTGAAGAGTTCATTGTGGATATCGAAAAACCCGAGGAGGAGATATACAGCAATGTCGTTGGGCAAGACAGTCTAACACGTTTTGACAGGCCCAAGCGTTCTCGAAATAAGAAACGCAATCGATCCAAGAACCAACAAAAAGGTCAGAATAAAAATCAGGGGAACAAACAAAACCCGAACAAGAACAAGAACAGAAAAAGAAATACCAAGAAAAAGAATGCTTAGAGTTCTGCTTGTACTAATGTCTATTATAAGTTTTGCCTCCTGTAGTTCAGATACTGTCGTGAGCGAAACAAGGAATTTGCCGGGACACTGGATGGCTTCAGACACGGCTTCTTTTACCATCCCAAAACTGGACTCCCTTAAAAAATACAATGTTTTTTTGCAGCTTCGGAACACCAACGATTACCCTTTCAATAATATTTTTTTAATTGTCGAAATGGAATTTCCGCAAGGAAAGACCTTGGTTGACACGCTAGAGTACCGTATGGCAAATCCGGATGGAAGTTGGTTAGGTGAAGGCATTGGTAGCGTAAAAGAAAACAAACTGTGGTATAAAGAAAATGTCTCTTTTAAAGAAGAAGGTAATTATAACATAACTATAACACATGCAGTTCGCAATAACGGCGATGTGGAAGGCGTTACCCAATTAGATGGGATCACAGACATTGGCTATAGTATAGAAGAAGCCAACCAACAGTAACGATCGTATGGCAAAGAAACCTACAAAGAAAAAAACTACAACGCAACCTGAAGAAAAGCGTCATATTAGAACGTTTTGGAAGATCTTTGGAGGCTTCCTCTTATTGGTATTATTGATTTTCTTACTCGCCTCGTGGGGGGTGTTTGGAAGTCTTCCCGATGAGACCAGCCTAGAGAACCCGGAAAAGAATTTAGCCACAGAGATCATTGCTTCCGACGGCAAAGTGATAGGGAAATTTTATCAAGAGAACCGTACGCCTGTTCAATATGAGGAGCTTCCGGATCACTTAATCAACGCTTTGATCGCTACCGAAGATGTGCGTTTTTACGATCACTCAGGGATCGATGCCCGTGGAACCGTGCGTGCGGTAGCTTTCTTGGGCTCCAAAGGAGGTGCCAGTACAATATCACAACAGTTGGCAAAACTTTTCTTTACCGAGCAAGTCTCTCGAAACAAATTGGAGCGCGGGATTCAGAAAATAAAGGAATGGATCATCGCAACCCGTTTGGAACGACGCTATACCAAAGAGGAGATCATCACTATGTATTTTAATGAATACGATTTCCTCAATCAAGC
>NZTP01000092.1 GCA_002696485.1 Altibacter sp.
CATAAGGTCATCCAAGAGGGATCCGTTTTCGAACAATTTCGATTCCTGATTGATATCGGGAACCATAGATGCTTCATCAACTATAAAAATTACATTTCGGTGTTTGTTCTTCTGAAGTGTAAAGGACACCCCTCCCCCTTTTTGGCTCTTCGGGTAATAAATTTTTTTGTGAATGGTGAACGCCTCCTTGTTAGAATAGTTGCTAATTACTTTGGCAGCGCGCCCGGTAGGTGCCAGCAAAATGGCAGATCGTCTGGCTTTCCATAGGTTTTTAACCAAGGTTCCCACTAGCGTAGTCTTTCCGGTTCCCGCATATCCCTTCAATAAAAATGTTTGATTTTTTTTATCGCTAAGTGTAAAATCGGCTAACAATTGAAGCGCAAGATCTTGCTTAGCGGTCGTATCGTGAGGAAAATCATTTTTTAAAAGGCTGTAAAACTGCGAAGTATCCATGAATGTTGTAGGCGTGTAATAGCCCTTAAAGATAGCCATGATTTTTTCGGATTATACTTTAACGAACAAAAAAAAATTGTAGATTTGCGATAGACCTATTAAACAACATAATTAAACTGTCAAAATAATGAAAATAGTAATTCAACTACTACTTTGGATTGTGATCGCTTTTTTGGGATATCAACTTTATACTTCCATTAGTGAGCCTATTGCTTTTAACGAAGTGAAAGAAGCACGTTATGCCAAAGTGATCAAAAATTTGAAGGATATTCGGGATGCGGAATTGGCTCATCAAGAGATCACAGGGAGTTTCACCGGAAGTTTTGATAGTTTAGTGCGGTTTATCGATACAGCTCAGTTTGCCATTGTACAACGTCGCGATACCAGTTTCGCCGATGTTGCTAAAAATAAAGCCTTTGGAATTGCCGAAGGATATTTCATTGAAAAGGTACTTATCGATACTCTTGGCTATACACCGGTAAAAGATTCATTGTTTGGCGGTAGCGATCGCTACAAGACCATGATGAATATTCCTGTAGAAGGTGTTGATGCAAAAATTGAACTACAGGCCGGTAAGCTGAAAAAAAACGATGCTACCTACTCTGTATTTGAAGCAAGAGTACCAAAAGACGTTATCTTGGCCGATCAAAACAAAGACCTTTTGGCACAAGAAAAGCAAGTTGTTTCCGTGGATGGAGTTAATGGTGCATACATTAAGGTGGGGTCAATGAACGAAGTAAACACGAGCGGAAACTGGCCAAAAATTTACGATACTGCAAAAGATCAATAACATAGATCCTAACATCCAAAAGAAACTGTCCGTTCAAATTGCTTTGACCGGACTTTCTTTTTTAGTGTCAAATCCGGACACCAAAGAACCTATGTTCTATACTGAAAAGAAATTTTCAAGTCCGCACACTCCCGAAGAACTTTTACTCGAACTGCAACGATCTTTTTCAGAATATAAGGAATTGGAACATCCTACGGAAGTAATATTGCTCTATGCTACAAACGTATATGCTCCTGTTCCATTGTCGTTGTTCGACGAAACAAAGGCCAGCGAGTATTTAAAGTTCAACTCAAAAATACTGGCGAACGATTATATCTCACACGATACTCTCGAATCTGCCGGAACCGTTGTTGTCTATATTCCGTATGTAAATATCAATAATTATATTTTTGATCGTTTTGGCAGTTTTCAATACTATCATGCCACCACAGTTCTTCTGCGCTCTTTTTTGGCTTCGGAAAAGCATTCGCGCGACGCCAAAGTGTTTGTTCATGTTACAGAAACACACTTCGATCTTTTAGTGCTTAAAGAAGGTACCCTTCAACTTTGCAACAGCTATTTGTACAAAACACCCGAAGACTTTGTGTATTATATCCTTTTCTGTTTCGAGCAGCTGAACCTCAATCCTGAAACAGTTCCCGTGACCTTCGTCGGAAGCATTTCAGAAGAAAGTGATCTGTATCATATAGTGTATAGGTACATTCGGAATGTAACGGTTGCAACAGCCAATTCCGCAAAGGGACAAGCTACACTCGATGAAAGACCTCAAAATAACTATTTACTGACTTTAAGTTTATAATGCGGATCATTTCAGGAATACATAAAGGAAGACGTCTCACCGCGCCAAAGAATTTGCCCGTGCGCCCTACCACCGACCTCGCCAAGGAGTCGCTTTTTAATATTTTGAACAACAACTACCATTTTGATGAGATTACGGTGCTCGATCTTTTTTCCGGAACCGGAAACATAAGTTATGAATTTGCATCACGCGGCGTCCCCGGTGTACTTGCCGTAGATGCACACTATGCCTGTATCCAGTTCATTCAAAAAACCGCAGAAATGCTTTCACTTCCCATTACCCCGGTAAAAAGTGATGTCTATAAATTCTTAGAGGGCTCAGGCAAGTCTTTCGATGTTATCTTTGCAGATCCGCCATACGATCTTCCCCAAGATCAGTTTGAAGCCATCATACAGCTCATTTTTAAGAATTCTTGGGTAGAACCAAATGGAATGCTTATTATTGAGCATTCAAAACACATGGACCTTTCGTCCCAGCCTAATTTTTCGCAAGCCAGAAAGTATGGGGGCTCGGTCTTTAGTTTTTTTCAACAAAACACATGAAACCTTCCATTGTTAAAATAATTAAATTGGATTTTACAACCATTGAAATCCATCAACATTATATTGTATCACAAATAAAAGAAGGTGTGGATTTTGAACAAAAGCATTTAGAAGCATTTTATGAAGTGTTTGAAACTTATTTTTCCGGCCGTCCCTTCGTATCAATTGCCGACAGGAAGAATGATTATACTATCAATCCAAATTTACTTAAGGACTCTCGCTTTAAAAATCTTTTAGGCATAGGCGTAGTTTGCTATTCGGAGGCTTCTTATAAGAATGCCCTTTTTGAAAAAACCTTCTTTAAAGGAAAATTCGAAACATTTTATGAGATGGAAGCCTGCAAGGAATGGGCTTTGCAGCTTGTTGAAGCGTATACTGAATCTGACTGATCACAATTTGTTTTTCATTTTTTTTCGGGCCTTAAGGAATTTATCCCAGGTTTGAAAAGCTGTCGAAAAAAAGATTAAATTTAGTGTATTCAACATACATACTGCGCTTTATGGTTTCCGGTCCCGGTTATTCAATTAATATTGGCTTTGCCGATTTCGATTTATATGATAATTATCTTGTAGGAACCATCCACGAAGGGGTGTTGTTCGATGTGCCGCATATCAATAAATTTCATGAGATCTTCGACAGGCATTACTACAATCGCCCATTTGGTTATATATCGAATAGAAAGTTCGATTATACCATCAACCCTAATTGCTATTCAGAATCAAAAAAATATAATTCTCAGTTGGTAGGGATTGCTACACTGTGTTATTCTGAAACTACATATAAGATGGCTTCTTTTGCCGAAGAGTTCTTAGCGTGGCCACATAAGGCATTTTATACCATGGAAGAATGCACGGCGTGGATCGAAAAACAGTTGGAATTATATAAAAAAGCAGACCTGTAAGCCGGATTCTGTATCACGCCGTAGCGCAACCCTTATCATTTATCTGGACGTACTGTTGCCAGCACGTTCTAGCTGCCTACCCTCCTGCATTGGGTGGGATCCCTTTCCCGTCCCGATAGCTATCGGAATCGGGGCGCAGGTTTACGTGGCATTTCACCACATAGAGTTTACCCGATTTCACTACAGCATTACCTGTACATCCTTTCTGTTGCACTTGTCCTCTTACGCCAAAGCGTAAGGACGGCCGTTAGCCGCTATGCTTCCCTATGGTATCAGGACTTTCCTCCCCATACAACGGTATGGAGCGATAAGGCGGTCTGCTGTTGCAAAAGTACTTTAATGTTAATAAATACCGTAAAATAGCGAGCCCTAATTTTTAAAAACTACGCCTACATCTTTATATTTGTTTTTCGCTTATGGAACATTTTATTGTATCGGCCCGAAAGTACAGACCCACTACGTTTAAAGACGTTGTAGGCCAACAGGCGATTACAAATACGCTGCAAAATGCCATAGAGAACAATCATTTAGCACAAGCACTTTTGTTTACAGGTCCGCGTGGTGTTGGAAAAACCACCTGTGCACGAATACTGGCAAAACAGATCAACCAAGACGGTACTCAAAAGGCAGATGAGGATTTTGCTTTTAACATCTTTGAACTTGATGCCGCCTCCAATAACTCTGTAGACGATATTAGAAACCTAATTGACCAAGTACGCATCCCACCGCAGATAGGAACGTACAAGGTGTATATTATCGACGAGGTACACATGCTTTCCTCTGCAGCTTTTAATGCTTTTTTAAAGACGTTGGAAGAACCTCCAAAACACGCCATTTTTATCTTGGCAACCACCGAAAAACACAAGATCATACCCACCATCCTATCGCGTTGTCAGATCTTTGATTTCAAACGCATCACCGTTCAGGATATCAAAGGTCATCTCGCTGATGTGGCCAAGTTAGAAAATATAAATGCAGAAGACGATGCCCTTCATATTATTGCTCAAAAGGCCGATGGTGCCCTGAGGGATGCACTGTCTATTTTCGATCGCGTGGTAAGCTTTTCAGGGCAAGACCTGACACGACAAGCTGTTACCGAGAATTTGAACGTGCTCGATTACACGTATTATTTTGCAATTACCGACCTCCTGCTCCAAAATAACATACCGGAGGTTCTGGTAGCCTACGATACCATTCTCGCACAAGGTTTCGACGGTCATCACTTTATAACCGGCCTGGCATCTCACTTCAGGGACTTATTGGTGTGCCAAAACCAAGCGACCATCCAACTACTGGAGGTGGGCGAGCAAGTAAAAACCATGTACTTTGAACAATCGCAAAAGACACCTCATGATTTCTTGATCGACGCCATAGAACTTGCCAATGACTGCGATCTAAAGTACAAAAGCAGCAGAAACCAGCGATTGTTGGTAGAACTTTGTTTGTTGCAACTAGCTTCTTTAACGGCCAGGGGCGAAAAAAAAAATCCTAATTCCTTCGGAAATAAAAAGATAGCGCGTTTCGTAATACCGCCATCTGCTTTTTCAGCAAAGAAGATGCCTTCGGAAGCGGAGACCGTTTCACAAAAAGATACCGATGCCATTTCTAAGGAAGCTGTTCCGGTCACTGAAGCACCTTCAGAATTGCATGTTTCAAATACGACCGAAGCCTCTGTCGAGATAAGACCTTCAGAAGAGAACAAAGAACGAGTTATAGAACGACCCCAGATACTCGCAGAACGAAATGCGAAGAAGGTATCGGCTTTATCCTTAAAAAGTATTCAAAAGAAGCAAGCGATCAAGAAAGAACGTATGGCCAACCAGCCGGACGAAGAGAATTTGCCTTCCAATGACTTCAATGAAGACCAAATGATCGCAGCTTGGAAGGAATATACGGACGCCGTAGAACAAGCCGGTAAATATAATCTACTTTCGCATTTAACCATGGGTGTTCCAAAATTAGAGGGATCGCTTATTCATTTGGAATTCCCAAATTCCACCATCAAGGTCGAAGTTGAAAGAGCCAAGTATGAATTGCTCGGGTTTCTGCGTGAAAAGCTGCAAAATTACGACGTCGACCTCTCCATAGAAGTGAATGAAACCATCGAAAAGCGCTATGCGTATACAACCCGTGAAAAATTTGAAAAACTACGAGAAAAAAACCCTCTAATAGAAACCTTGCGAAAAGAGTTCGATCTTGATATTTAGAGATTAAAACCTTAATTCGTAAATTTAAAGTTTATTGCTTCTACCTCCTAAAAACACACAAATGCTGGGCTTACAGTTACCAACAGATCCGCGCTGGGTCAATATAGTCGAAAAGAACATTGAAGAGATACTCACCGATCATGCCTATTGTGAGCAGAAAGCAGCTTCTACGGCGATTTCTCTTATAGTTTCTTTTCCTGAGTATACTGAGTTGGTACAGGAAATGGTCGCTTTGGTAAAAGAAGAGATAAGCCATTTTAAAATGGTTCACGACAAGATCCTTGAGCGCGGTTGGGTCATGGGGCGTGATCGCAAGGATGAATACGTAATACAGATAACAAAATTTTTTCCAAAAGGAGGCAGCAGGACCACACAATTGGTGCATCGATTGTTATATGCAGCGTTAATTGAAGCACGAAGTTGTGAACGTTTTCGGCTGTTGAGTGAGGCATTGGAAGATAAGGAACTGGCAGAATTCTACAGAAAACTGATGGTGAGTGAAGCGAATCATTATACCATGTTCTTAGGTTTTGCAAGACAGTACGGCAACCGAAACGAAGTAGATAAAAAATGGAAAGAACTACTGGAGTTCGAAGCGCAATTAATGAAGGACCTTAGTAAAAAAGAGACTATCCATGGTTGAGTCTACTTGACTCATCTTGCGATCTACCCTAATTCACCTCTAGGGATTCTGCGATCTTTTCGTTGTATAAGCTCTTAATAATTCCATCTGACAAACCGATCTTTGGAACGAAGATATTTTTAGCACCGGCCCATTTCATGGCAGACAGATAGATACGTGTCGCCGGAACGATTACGTCGGCCCTATCCGGGTTCATATCCATTTGTGTGATGCGTTCATCCAAAGAATAGGAACGAATAAGGTCATAGAATGAGGCCAAATAAAAGTAGCTTAAAGGTTTACCAATCTTCTTTCCGCTATTCTTATAAATACTATTGATATTCCCCCCGGACCCGATCACAGAAATCTTTTTATAAGGTTTGGTGTTTGATCGAATCCACTCCTCCACTTGCTGCCACATAGTGTCTTCCACCATGTCGTTCAATAATCGCACCGTACCCAATTTAAAGGATTTGGATGCTACGGTTTGGCCTTCGGCAAAGATGGTGAATTCCGTACTTCCACCGCCTACATCCACATATAAGAAAACTTTGTCGTTCTGAATCAAGGATTTTAGATCTGTAGAGGCAATGATAGCCGCTTCGTCATTCCCGTCGATAATATTGATAAAAATGCCGGCTTCTTTTTTGATTCGATTCGCAATCTCCTGCCCGTTAGTAGCTTCTCGCATAGCCGATGTGGCACAGGCTTTGAAACGTTTCACGTTGTGTGTATTCATGAGAAGTCGAAAGGCGTTCATGGCGTCGATCATGCGTCGTGTATTGACCTCGGAGATCTTTCCTTCTAAGAATACATCGGCTCCCAACCGAATGGGCACTCGCACTAATGATGTTTTTTTAAATAACGTATTTTTACCTTCTTCTTCAACGACCGTGGCTACTAGCAAGCGTATAGCATTCGAGCCGATATCAATGGCACCATATTTTTCAATGTGTAACAAATCTATTGTTTCAGTTTATTTTGGTAATATTCATATAATTTGAACTGCGAGCGAACGGCACCATTGTTAGGTTTTCGGTAGGCATTGTCTTGTTTGGCAGAAATAATTCTGGCCTTGACATTATCACTCCAGCAGATCTCAAAAGTATCTAACAGTTCGGCTCTAATGCCTTCGTCGTAGATAGGACATGTGATTTCTACTCTATTGTCGAGATTCCTTCCCATAAAATCTGCAGAAGAAATATACACCTTCGGATCCTTATTGTTCTCAAAAATGAACAAACGCGGATGTTCCAAGAATTTATCTACAATGCTTATCACCTGAATATTCTCGCTCATTCCCTTAACCCCGGGAACTAGACAACAGATCCCTCGAACGATCAAACGAATAGGAACTCCTGCCCTACTTGCGTCATATAACTTGTCGATCATTTTATAATCGGATAAGCTGTTGAGCTTTAGTTTAATTCCCGATGGCAGACCTAGTTTTTTATTCTTTATCTCTGTTTCAATAAGATTGTAAAGTGCATTACGTGTATAATGTGGTGAAACGATGAGATGTCGATATTTCTTAATCTTATAGTTCACCTCAAAAAAATCGAATACTTTATTGATCTCCTTGCATATACTCGGGTTTGAAGTAAATAGCGTGTAATCGGTATAGAGCCGTGCGGTTGATTCGTTGAAATTTCCGGTGCTGATAAAGGCATACCTTTTGAGCTTGTCTTTTTCCACGCGCTCTATCAAACACGCTTTACAATGTACTTTAAGACCTTTTACCCCGAAGATAAGACGTACCCCTTCGCTTTGCATTTGTTCTGCATACCCTATGTTGGCTTCTTCATCAAAACGAGCTTGTAATTCTATTTGTACGGTAACCGTTTTACCGTTCTTGACAGCATTGATAAGCGAACTGGCAATATGAGACACCTGTGCAAGACGGTAAATGGTGATCTTTATGGATCGCACATGGGGGTCTAAAGCAGCCTCACGCAAGAACTTCACCACATACGAAAAGGTTTGATAGGGCGCATGGAGCATATAATCCTTTTCCGATATCTTATCGAATAAACTGCCTTGTAAACTTAGTCCTGCAATGTGTAAGGGGGTTATTTTCTCATACAAAAGGTCGTTACGGCCCAAGCTGGGAAAATCCATATAATCCCTTCTATTGTGGTAGCGTCCTCCGGGAATCACACTATCGGTGGTGTCAATTCCCATTTTATCCATTAAGAACTTTAGTGTTGTGGGTTCAATATTTTTATCGTAAACAAAGCGAACAGGATCCCCGGTACTTCGGTCTTTCACACTTTTGGAGATCTTATCGATAAAGCTCTTACTAAGGTCACTGTCAATATCCAATTCGGCATCGCGGGTAATCTTGATCATGTGTGCCGAAATACTCTCGTACTTGAATATGCTAAAGATGTTGTGCAGACAATGACGAATAAGATCGTCCAGAATAATAATATATTGCCTGTCGCCGTTGGGAGGGAGTACAACAAATCGTTCGATAACCTTTGGGATCTCGATAAGCGCATAATTGTTTTTGGACTCAAAGGTATGGTCGTCCTTAGACATCACCATTTTTACCGCCAGGTAAGCCGCACTATCTTTCAGTGACGGGAACTTTTCCAGTTCTCCAATCATGATCGTTACTAAGGCAGGACTCACCTTCCGAATAAAATAATCGGAAATAAAAGCCCCTTGCTTTGCGGTAACTTCGGTTTCATTGATAATGAAGATATTCTCTTTTTGAAGTTCTCGTCTAATTTTGCTTAAGATACGAAGGCTGGTAGCCTGTTGATCGATTACGGTTTGTGTGATCTCTTCCAGTAATTCTTTAGCTGAAATACCTCCCAACGCACTTCTCCCTCCTTTACCGGCATCCACAATACGTTTTATGGTTGCGTACCTTACCTTGAAGAATTCATCTAAATTGTTTGAAAATATTCCCAAGAACCGAAGCCGCTCTAATAAAGGGACAGTCTTGTCACCCGCTTCTTGAAGCACACGCGCATTAAATTGAAGCCAACTCAATTCTCGATTGAAGTAGGTATTCTCTGTAATGCTATTTTTAATAAGCTCTACCGCCATTATTTAAGGTCTCTAGGGAAAAGTGTCTGTATGGTTTTTCCGGTGGTTATATCGTTCCAAGAGTTTTCCTCAAATTGTATCATGACAAAACCACAGGTAGGAACATTGTCAATATATTTATTTCCAAGCATATTCGCAACCGATGTGAATGCATGATTGTGCCCTACGATCATCACTCGGTCCAGCGAGTTGTCTAAACTTTTAATGATGTTCATTACATTTTGTCCGCTAAAATCGTACAGACTATGATTGGTCACGAATTTAGCATCGGGAATGTTAAACGCCGCTTTAAAGTAATGAGCTGTTGATAAGGCTCTGTTGGCATCACTGGTTATGATCTTTTGTGGAGGATCCACTTGCCCTTTCAAGGTGTTAGATACCAGTTCACCATCACGTTTGCCTCGTCCTTTTAAAGGACGCTGGTGATCTATTACATCGTATTTCCAGGACGACTTTGCGTGCCGGACCATATAAAGTGTTTTCATTTTCGTAAGCTATACTATTTTAAGAATTCTACATTCAATTTTAAAAGACCAATCAAAGTGTTTAGTATCAATTTTTACCCTCACACATTCGCTCTAGGGTTGTAATCGGTCGATTTCCCAATCGTGACCCTGCAAACGATATCGAATGCGGTCGTGCAAGCGATTAGGGCGTCCCTGCCAGAATTCAATTTCTACAGGAGCTACGACAAATCCGCCCCAATCTTTCGGTTTGGGGATCTCTTTGTTTTCATATAATTTTTCCAGTTCCAGCAATCGCGATTCCAATGCTTCTCTGCTATCGATCTCCTTACTTTGATTGGAAACGACGGCACCCAACTGACTCCCTTTAGGTCTGGAATGGAAGTAATTAGTAGCATCGGCTTCAGAAGTTTTAGAGGCTATTCCTTTAATAATTACCTGGCGTTCCATAACCGGCCAAAAAAAAGAGAGACACACATGATTGTTATTTTGAATGGACACTCCCTTTTCGCTGTTGTAATTGGTGTAAAAATAAAACCCATTCTCATCATACTTTTTCAGCAATACCACACGACCTCTGGGATACCCGTCAGTTCCAATGGTCGAGAGTGTCATGGCATTCACTTCGTCAACACCGCCGGTATGTTCGGTTTCGTAATACCATTTGCGAAATTGTTGCAGCGGATTGGCGTCAACCGATCTTTCGGATAATTCTCCCTTTTCATACGATTTCCGTTCTTTGTGCAAGTTATCTCTCATACACCAACTTTATTGCAAGTTACAAGTTTTACCAAAGGTAAGAAAAGGGTGTTTATTAAATAGCTGTTAATTTTCCTAGAGCTTAAATATCTTACCATCCTCGGCCAGTTCTACATTCTCAAAGACCTCTTGTGCCTCTTTCCGAAATAATTCCAGATCGCCATACCTGCCTGAATAATGACCTAAGATCAATGTGCCAACTTGTGCTTTTTTGGCAATTACACCGGCTTCTTTGGCAGTGCTGTGTTTGGTAGGCTCACAAAGATGGTAATGTGTCTCCAAAAAAGTGGCTTCATGGTACAAAGCGGTCACGTTTTCAATTTGCGGGACGATCTCGGGATAATAGGCCGTGTCGCTACAAAAGGCGTAGGATTTTGGAGGATCGGGATCGAAGGTGATTGCCGTATTGGGGACCATCCTACCTTCTTTATTAACGACATCATACCCTTGTTTTATTTTATTGTAGTAACTAAGGTCTATGTTCGCTTTTCGGGCAGCGTTTATGTCGAGCTTTCTGTCTCCCGGTTTTTCCTGAAAAAGGAAGCCGTTGGTATAGACACGGTGATCTAAAGGGATGGTTGTTACTGAAAGGGAATCGTCCTCAAATAATAATTGGGGGGTAACCGCATCCAATTCATGAAAATATAATGGGTAATTGGTCCATGACTTGCCTAACTTCAACTGAAGCGTGATCGCCTCCTTGATCCCTTTAGGCCCATAGATATTGAGCTCTGCTTCGCGGCCTAAAAGACGAAAGGTAGAGATAAGACCTACCAAGCCGAAGAAATGATCCCCGTGCAGATGCGAGATAAACACATGACGGATCCTTGAGAATTTTACTTTGTACCGTCGTAATTGCACTTGGGTACCTTCACCACAATCAATAAGAAACAAATGTCCTTTGACTTCCAACACCTGTGATGTAGGATGTGCAGAAGCTCTGGGTGTAGCCGAGTGACAACCAAGAATGGTAAGTTTCATGTAGTAATTGATTATAAGATCCCGATTCTTCTAAAAACCCAGATCACGCTCTATTTCTTCCATCTCAATGATATCCTCTGCTTCTTGCAGTGTAGGAACCACGATCATTTCAAAGGGAATATCATCCGGATTGATCGCGTCATTAACAATCACAAATGAGAATTTGGTCTTTCGATGTAGGTTGGAAACCTTGAGGAACGATAGTAATTGCGGAAGTTCTAGGTCTTTATAATCCAAAAGATTCAACACCACATTTTGACCCTTGAACTTATTGGGGATTTGGTATTCTAAGAAATTTGCAAAGTCAAGGATGTCGTCTTTTTCGTCTGCCAGTTCCACGAAAGTACTGTGATTTTTAATCTTCATGATGCTGAATTTTTGAAGCTAATAAATATAGTACGGCCATACGCACGGCAACCCCGTTCTGCACTTGTTCCAAAATGATCGCCTGCTTGCTGTCCGCTACATCACTGGTAATCTCAACTCCTCTATTTATAGGACCCGGGTGCATTAATACGATCTTTTTATCAAGGCTATCCAACAGCGCTTTATTGACACCAAATTGTTGGGTGTATTCACGTGTAGTAGGGAAATAACTTATCTCCATTCGTTCGTTCTGTACACGAAGCATGTTGGCCACATCACACCAGTTCAGGGCTTTACGAAGATCGCCTTCTACTTCTACACCTAATTTATCTATATGCTTAGGTATAAGTGTTTTAGGTCCGCACACTTTAACTTGTGCTCCAAGCTTTTGAAGTGCAAAAATGTTTGATAATGCTACTCTGGAGTGAAGAATATCTCCAACGATCACAACTTTCTTTCCAGCTACATCTCCCAGCCGCTCCCGTATGGAATAACAATCCAGCAGGGCTTGGGTAGGATGTTCATGTGCTCCATCGCCGGCGTTGACAATACTAGCTTTTACATGCTTCGATAAAAAAACGCCCGCCCCCGGATTGGGATGGCGCATCACGACCATATCCACTTTCATGGAAAGGATATTGTTTACCGTATCGATAAGCGTTTCGCCTTTCTTGACCGATGAAGATGCCGCAGAAAAATTGATGACATCTGCAGATAGCCTTTTTTCAGCTAGTTCGAATGAAAGTCGGGTGCGGGTGCTGTTCTCGAAAAAGAGATTGGCAATAGTAATGTCGCGTAGCGAAGGAACCTTTTTTATGGGTCGGTTGATTACTTCCTTGAAATGATCGGCAGTTTCGAAGATCAACTGTATGTCCTCTTCGGTGATGTATTTTATTCCCAGTAAGTGATTTACACTTAGTTCTTTCATTTGCTATTATTCTAAAAACGCTTGGCGTTTCGCTTTATTCGCTATGTGTCATTCCTTGCGGTACCTAATGACCTATGAGCTACCGTTCTTAATTCTTCACCAAATACACGGCATCTTCCCCCTCGTTTTCCTTCCAGCATACTTTCACTTTCTCGTTGTTGATGGCATCCACTTGTCTTCCTCTGTAATCCGGTTGTATGGGGAGATGTCTGCTGAAACGTCGGTCGATCAATACTAAGAGTTCGATCTCTATGGGGCGTCCAAAGGACTGAACAGCCGTTAAAGCAGATCGGATGCTCCGACCGGTATAAAGTACATCATCTATAAAAACCACTTTTTTGTCTTCTACAATAAAATTGATATTGGTCTTATTCGCCTCCAAAGGTTTATCGCCACGCCTAAAGTCGTCTCGATAGAAAGTTATGTCTAAATATCCCAAAGGAATGTCTTTGATCTTATACTCTGTAGAAAGCAGTGATTTAAGGCGTTCAGCCAAATACACACCTCTTGGCTGTATGCCTATGAGTACTGTATTCGAAAAAGAATCGTGATTTTCAATTAATTGACAAGCCAAGCGATGAAGTGCGATCTCTACTTCTTTTGCGTTCAATAACACTTTTTGGCTCATAGGTAGTTCTGAAATCTATTCAGAATACAAATTTAGGGGTTTTATTTTAAAAAGTATGAATTATTTGAGGTTCGCTCCGGTATAAATGTATAAAAGGCATGCATTAGGGATTGCGGCGAGCTACCACGCCAAAGGCGTGTAGTGCCAAAAGCCCGCCGTAAATGCAGGAGCAGCCGGCGTTTGGGTGCATTTGCGGAATGCCCAAATAAAGAAGCCCCGTCATTGCTGACAGGGCTCATATAGTTAAAATTTACGGGAATTATTTCTTTCCGTCCATTTTGTCTTTCAATTCCTGAAGTTTCGCATTGGCGTCTCCTAAGGTAGGCTTCGCTTCTTCAGCTTGTGCCGCTTGTTTTTTAGCAGCTTGCTTTACGATCTTAGCTTCCTCTTCCTTGTGGATAGACATATGCGACGCAACCACTTTCTTGAATTCTTTGTTGAACTCGATGATTTGGAATTCTGCTTCTTCACCTTTCTTAAGCGTAGAGCCGTCTTCCTTCTCTAGGTGACGTGTTGGAATGAATGCGCTGATATCTTCGTTAAAGTTGATAACTGCACCTTTGTCTACGATCTCATCGATGGCAGCTGTGTGCTTTGTGCCAACAGCGAACTCATCTTCATACTTGTCCCAAGGATTTTCAGTAGTTTGCTTGTGACCTAAACTTAACTTACGTCCTTCCACATCCAACTCCAATACAACTACCTCCAAGGTGTCACCAATATTGGTAAACTCACTTGGGTGCTTGATTTTCTTGGTCCAAGACAGGTCGCTTATATAGATCAATCCGTCGATTCCTTCTTCTAATTCTACGAACACACCGAAATTGGTAAAGTTGCGAACAATTCCTTTATGGGTTGAACCAACAGGGTATTTCTTGGTGATATCTGTCCAAGGATCCTGCGACAATTGCTTGATACCCAGCGACATTTTTCTGTCTTCACGGTCCAAAGTAAGAATTTGAGCTTCTACTTCGTCACCAACGTTTACGAAATCCTGGGCGCTACGCAAATGAGTAGACCACGACATTTCGCTCACGTGGATCAATCCTTCCACACCTTCGGCAACTTCAATAAACGCACCGTAGTCGGCAATTACCACTACTTTACCTTTTACTTTATCTCCTACTTTCAACTCATCACCAAGGGCATCCCATGGGTGAGCGCTCAATTGTTTCAATCCTAGTTGGATACGTGTCTTGTCTTCATCGAAGTCAAGAATTACAACATTTAATTTTTGGTCTAGTTCAACGATCTCATTTGGATGGTTGATACGTGACCAAGAAAGATCGGTAATGTGTACAAGTCCGTCAACACCACCAAGGTCAACAAAGACACCGTATGAAGTGATGTTCTTCACAACACCTTCGAGTACTTGTCCTTTTTCTAACTGACCAATGATCTCCTTTTTCTGCTCTTCGATATCGGCTTCGATAAGCGCTTTATGAGAAACCACAACGTTCTTGAATTCATGGTTGATCTTCACCACTTTAAATTCCATTGTCTTTCCAACATACACATCGTAATCACGGATTGGCTTCACGTCTATTTGTGATCCGGGTAAGAACGCTTCAATACCAAATACATCTACGATCATACCACCTTTAGTACGGCATTTAACATATCCGTTCACGATAGTACCTTCGTCGTGTGCTGCATTTACGCGATCCCACGCTTTAATTGTTCTTGCTTTACGGTGAGAAAGGATCAATTGACCTGTGCTGTCTTCACGCACGTCGATCAATACTTCTACCTTATCCCCTACCTTAAGGTCCGGGTTGTAACGAAACTCGTTTAGAGAAACGACACCTTCAGACTTAGCGTTGATGTCGATAATAGCATCACGGTCTGAGATATACACTACTTCTCCTTCTACTACTTCATCATCTAAAGTATCTACGAAGTTTTCGGCTACTAATTTTTCAAATTCCTCCAGCTTACCATCGTCTATAGGGTCGATACCTTCTTCGTAGTTGTGCCAGTTAAAATCGTTAAGGAATTTTTCAGGGTTGCTCTCCTTTAGAGAAACTTCCTTTTGAGGTTTTGTAGTTTCCTCTTTTTTTGTTTCAGTCGTTGCAGTTGCTGCTTCGTTGTTTGCAGTGGTTTCTTCTACTGCTGTTTCTTTTGCTTTATCAGCCATTCGTTAAAATTTGATCGCTTCGGAAATAATTCCTTGGCACATCAAGGGTTTGTATTCTGCAGGTCTACTGAAAATTACTGCGATACACCCACAGAAGGGTTGTTTTTAAACATTGGTTCATTCCTTTTATTTCAGTATCTCGCTAAAAGGGCTGCAAAAATAGTGTTTTTGTTTTGATTTTCAAAGAGTTTATTGAATGTTGCTTCAAATTTTACCATATCTCACACCTATCTTTAAAGCTGAACAAGGAATATGTATACTTACAAAAAAATTGAAGTAAGTTTGTTTGATTCAAATGTATCTGTTTAGGAATTTATGAAACCCTATATAAAATTACGCTCATTACAATCTAATAAAAAAAGAGCATGTGAGTTGTTGCTCGCCTTAATAAGTATTCTTTACATGTGTACTATGCAGCCTGGTATTTCTCAAACAGGTGTTGATGCGTATGATGACCGTACTTTATGGCAAGATTTTACGTATGACATGGGTGCCGTTTTTCAAGGTATTGGTTTTGCATACAGCAGACCCCTTTACTGGGATGAGAGCAGTCTTTTACCCCTCGCTTCCACTGTAGGAGGCACCGGGTTGCTCTATGTGTTTGATGATGATATCAATGACGGATTCGGGAAACATGAGACGCAGGTTCCTGATATACTATTGGACTATGGGTATTATGCCGGGGCGCCTCAAAACAATTATGGCCTAACGGGCGCGGTATACTTAACGGGGCTTTTTACTCGAAATGAAAAGCTTCGGCGAACGGGTGTTTTGTTAATTTCGTCGGCTACAGCCACAGGATTCTTACAGCAATTATCTAAATCTGTAGTAGGAAGAGCCCGACCCGGGGCAGATTTTGGAAAGAATCACTTTCGCCCCTTTGGAGGAAGTCCGGCATATCGATCCTTTCCATCAGGTCATGCGGTCCTTACCTTTACCAATGCGCATATCATTGCCAAGCAATTTAGCAGTCCTTGGGTGAAGGCGGGGATCTATTCGATAGGGGTCATACCGGGGATTACCAGGATATACGCAAAGGCACATTGGGCAAGTGATGTTTTTTTAAGTTGGGCGATGAGCTATTTTGTGGTAGAAGCGATCGATCTGTATTTAGACAGGAAGTATTCAGAAAAATATAATGCTTCTAACAAAAATGCGAGAACAGGATCTATCGATTTGACCTTTAATGGTCATAGCATAGGCGTGCTGTATACTTTTTGAACCTGCGAACGCTCCTATTGCGTTTATACTTTTCTTTATCATCCACGAAAAAGTGAACTAAGAAAACTACGGCTTCCCAGTTTTGTTCTATTAGACTCTTCCTGCAATTCGATCCTTTGCCAATTGTAAGATCGTATGGAATTGATCGTCGAGATTCATTTCTGAATTGTCGATCTCAATAGCATCCTTAGCCTTCCGAAGCGGTGAATCTTCGCGTGTGGTATCGATACGATCGCGTTCGGTTACATTTTCAAGCACTTCTTCGAAGGTGACCTTGTCTCCACGTTCCTGAAGCTCTTTAAAACGCCTGCCTGCACGTTCTCTTGCCGAAGCATTCATAAATATCTTGAGTTCGGCGTTGGGAAACACCACGGTGCCTATATCGCGTCCGTCCATCACTACGCCTTTGTGTTCACCCATGGCATGCTGTAATTTCACTAATTTTCGTCGTACTTCGGGTATGGTGGCAATAGGACTTACCCATTCTGAAACTTCCATGGTGCGTATCGCCTTCGCTACGTTCACACCATTGAGATACATTTCGGCTTTACCTGTTTCACTCTTCTTAAATTCCAATGAGATCTCCGGCAATGCAGCGACCAGGTTTTCAACATACAACTCATTGTTATAAATGAACTCATTTTGAAGCGCATACAGTGTTACCGCTCTGTACATGGCTCCGCTGTCTACATACACATATCCCAACCAATCGGCCAATTGTTTGGCGACCGTACTTTTTCCTGTAGATGAGTAGCCGTCTATGGCAATCGTAATTTTTCGCATTACTGCAAGTTAATATTTAATCCGAAATTACTCGTAGACGCAGCCGTACTATATTTTACATACGAATAGCTAAAACGCAGTTTGTTCAATCGAAGGGAAAACCCTGCGCTTAAACCTGCAAAAGCTCTTTTTTCCAAAATGCGTAATTCCTCCCCGCGGCGCAAGTTATAACCGAGCCGCACATTAAAACCTCCTTCGGGGAAGATCTCGATACCAACGATAGCATGACGAAAGGCATGATCAATAAAATTGATCCGCTCTTCTTGGGTATTCCCTTCCAAGTCGGTTACCGATTGGTTCGGATTGGGAAAAGCCACCTTCCATTGTTGCATGTTCTCCATGGTGAAATGCCAGCGGATTGGAATGTTTTGAAGGGTTTGTGAGATTCCGAAGATCAATTCAAAGGGTAAAGGTTCATAATCCACACTGTAGGGCGTGAATTGTGTTCCTATATTTCGGGCTACTCCCGTTATATGGAGGTCCCAATCTTCATACACGTACATGACGCCTATGTCTATGGCACCCCCAAAAGAAGAATACTGTTCTAGTGTAGAAGAAATAAATTTTACATTGGCCCCCACATGAAAGTTTGTAAAGGCTATGTTCCGCGCATGTCCAAAAGAAAGTGCCACTTCGCCTCCGCTAAACGAACTGGTTGGATTTCCAAATTCGTCGTACCCGTCAAATTTTCCGTAGTTAATATATGTAACCCCTGTATGAATCACTTGGGTGCGGCGGTCCCACAAATAGGCGTAGGATGCGCTTCCGTAATTTACATCGCCAATATAATTGAAGTAGTTGAGCGACAATTGGTTGTCCATTTCGGGATTGATCGCTGCCGGATTAAAAAGTCCCTGCGTAGGATCATAATCGTAATTGGTCACGGTCTTACCTCCAAGTGCTGCTTGTCTGGGCGAATTTACCAAATTGAGAAATTGATAGGTCGACTGTCCCCCTACTTGTGCGACTGCAGAAGTAGCTAAAAAAAATGACAATACGTAGAATACCTTTTGGATCATGCGCTGTGAGATACCATTACCTGACACTTTAAACGAATGCAAGTATAATTTATTTTCGGGAGGGGGCGAAATGATTCCCTGCTATAATTTCTTTGCGTTCTTGACTTTCTCCTTGGTCAGTGCCAATTCAAGTACATCACTCATATCGGTCACGTAGTGAAATGTAAGTCCCTTTAGATATTCTGGTTTTATCTCTTCAATATCGCGTCGGTTCTCTTCACAGAGCAAGATCTCTTTAATATGAGCCCGTTTGGCGGCTAAGATCTTTTCTTTGATACCCCCTACCGGAAGCACCTTTCCGCGAAGGGTGATCTCTCCTGTCATGGCAATGCTCTTCTTCACTTTTCGCTGTGTAAACAACGAAACTAATGATGTTAGCATGGTAATTCCGGCGCTGGGTCCGTCTTTGGGTGTAGCGCCTTCGGGAACATGGATGTGTACATTGTATTTTTCAAAAACTTCAGGATCGATCCCGAGTTCCTTCGCATTGGATTTAATGAATTCCAAGGCAATGGTCGCCGATTCTTTCATCACCTTTCCAAGATTACCGGTCATGTTCAACTGTCCTTTTCCTTTGGACAAGGCAGATTCTACAAAGAGTATGTCGCCTCCTACGCGTGTCCAAGCCAAACCTGTTACTACGCCCGCAACGTTGTTGTTCTCATACTTATCTCGAAGCATCTTGGGAGCACCTAAGACTTCTACCACCAGTTCTTTGGTCACTTTGGGATCATATGTTTCTTCCATTGCGATCTTCATGGCGGCATGTCGTACCATCTTTGCGATCTGTTTTTCAAGTCCGCGTACACCACTTTCACGTGTATAGCCTTCCACGATCTGTTCTAATTGAGACTTTCCGATACTAAGATCCTTTTTGGTGAGTCCGTGTTCTTTTAATTGCTTCGGAAGGAGGTGTTTCTTGGCAATTTCTACTTTTTCCTCAATGGTATAGCCTGTCACATTAATGATCTCCATACGATCTTTTAAAGCGGGCTGAATCGTACTAAGACTATTCGAGGTCGCAATAAACATCACCTTGGAAAGGTCAAATCCTAATTCCAAAAAGTTGTCGTAAAAGGCATGATTCTGCTCCGGATCCAGTACCTCTAGCATGGCCGAGGAAGGATCGCCTTGACTGCCCACCGACAATTTGTCGATCTCATCCAAAACAAACACCGGATTGCTGGTCCCCGCTTTCTTTAAACTTTGTATGATCCTACCCGGCATTGCGCCGATATAAGTTTTTCGATGGCCTCTAATTTCAGCCTCATCACGAAGTCCTCCTAGTGACATACGCACGTATTCACGACCCAATGCCTCAGCGATCGATTTCCCTAAAGAGGTCTTCCCAACGCCGGGAGGTCCGTAGAGACACAGAATGGGCGACTTCATGTCATTACGTAGTTTTAGAACCGCTAGATATTCTATAATGCGCTGTTTGACATCGTCCAAACCGTGATGGTCTCTATCCAAGATCTTACGGGCACGCTTCAGGTCAAACTTATCTTTACTATACTCATTCCACGGAAGCTCCAGCAACAGATCTAAATAATTACGCTGTATACTAAATTCTGCCACCTGCGGATTCATGCGCTGTAACTTCGCCAATTCTTTATCGAAATGCTTAGCTACTTCTTTGCTCCATTTTTTCTTCTTACTTCGCTCTCGCATCTCTTCGATCTCTGCTTCGGAAGAATTCCCGCCAAGCTCCTCTTGTATGGTCTTCATTTGCTGATGCAGAAAGTACTCGCGTTGTTGCTGGCTGATATCACTTTCTACCTTCGACTGAATGTCTTGACGTAAGGATAGCTTCTGAATTTCGATGTTCATATACCGAAGCGTTTCCAGTGCACGTTCCTTGAGATCATTGATCTCCAGTAGTTTTTGCTTTTCAGCAACAGAAATATTAAGATTGGAAGAAACAAAATTGATAAGGAATGAGTTGCTTTCAATATTCTTTATCGCAAATGCAGCTTCCGAAGGAATGGTGGGACTTTCTTTGATGATCTCCAAGGCCATTTCTTTAATGGAATCGATAATGGCAATGAACTCTTCATTCTCCTTGGCAGGCCTAGCTTCGGCCACTTCACGAATGGTGGCGGTCATGTAAGGATCTGTGGTGAGCACTTCGGCCACTTCAAACCGCTTCTTTCCTTGAATGATGACAGTGGTATTCCCATCGGGCATTTTAAGAACCCGCAGGATTTGCGCGACAGTTCCAATCGTATTGATATCCGACAAATGCGGCTCCTCTTTCCCTTCGTCCTTCTGAGAAACCACGCCTATTACCTTCGTACCGTTATTCGTCTCATTAATAAGTTTGATCGATTTATCACGTCCGGCTGTGATAGGGATTACCACGCCCGGAAAAAGCACTGTATTTCGAAGCGGAAGAATGGGTAATATTTCCGGAAGGTCTTCCTTATTCATGGCATCTTCATCTTCGGGCGTCATTAAGGGGATCAATTCGGCATCTTCATTAAGATCTTGAAATGACAGACTGTCTATGGATGTAAGTTTTGTTTTGGACATACTATATTTTCCGACATTGTGTCACTAAAAGTAGTGGTTACAATGAGTTATGTATATTAATATTTCTATAAAATTTCTGAAAAACTCCTGATAAACAGGTGTTTCATATATCGGTTCAGCACTATAATTCAAGAGTTATGCCATCTTTCATTAAACCAATGCGGAGCGATTTCAGAAAATATTTTAACTACAAGTGTAACAAATGCTATCTTGGTTCATCTTTAGACTAAACACTTGTTTTTTTGACACTAACCAAACAAAATATTGAATCGTTACTCGCTCTTTGTCAAGAAGGAAATAGATTGGCACAGCTGGAGGTATACAACAGGTATCAACATGCCATGTTCAACACGTCCTTGCGCATTGTAAAAGATGCTGCAACTGCCGAAGATGTAATGCAAGAGTCGTTTATAACGGCTTTCGAGAAGCTTTCCTCCTTTAAAGGAGAGGCATCCTTTGGTTCATGGTTAAAGCGTATTGTGGTTAATAACAGTATCTCTCAGTATCGCAAATCGCAACGTTTTACGTCCATACCGGATCATACGTATATTGAGACAGAGGTTGACATTACCATGGAAGGCTTGTCGGAGGAAGAGTACGCTAATTTAAAGGTAAAACAGTTGCTCTCTTGTATGGATCAACTTCACGACAGCTATCGCGAGATCCTTACACTTCATTTTATTGAAGGGTATGATTATGAAGAGGTCTGTGAGATATTAAAAATAAGCTACGCTAATTGTAGAACCCTTATTTCAAGGGCTAAAGACAGTTTGCGAAAAAAAATACTAATTAATTATGAATACTAATTACACACCCAACGCATTTGACAATACCAACGGACGTTTCGATGTACACGAAACCCCTTTGGGACACGAAAAACGATTTTTACAGCGCCTTGAAGCTTCTAAGCCTATGGTTAAGAAGGAGAACAGGTGGTGGAAACCGTTGTCAATTGCCGCTTCAATCGTTGTACTCCTGGGATTTGGGTTTACTTTTATGCCAAGTACCGCACAAGAAGCAGATCTGGCGAGTGTTTCTTCAGAAATGAAACAAACACAGACCTTTTTTACCACAACCATCAATAAGGAACTGGATAAGTTGAAAAGCTATTCCACGCCCGCAACCAAAGCATTGGTCGATGATGCTTTGGTACAAATGGAAATCCTTGAAACCCAATACGAAAAACTGAAAGAGGATCTTGTTGCCAGTGGCAATGACAAGCGTGTGATCTACGCTATGATCTCAAACTTTCAAAATCGCATCGATCTGTTGGAACAAGTGATCTCTACCATAGAAGAAGTTGAAAATCTAAATAACACACAAAATGAAAGCACCATTTAAAACACTTATCTTCCTTTTGCTCGTTCCGGCGGTATTATGTGCCTATCCGGACAAATTCAAAGGGAAATACACCAAAGAAAAGACCTTGAAGAAAGAATTTACGGTCAATGCCAATGCAGGATTACGTATTAACAATTCTTACGGCAACTTAGATATCGTTACATGGAACGAAAACAGAACCGTGATCGAAGTACACATTATCACCAACAGCGATAATGAAGATCAAGCACAGAAAAAACTTGACGAAATTACGGTTGAATTTTCCGGGAACGGTTCACTAGTTTCAGCCAAAACAATTTTTGGGGAAAAGAAAGGAAATTCCTGGAGCTGGTGGGGAAATAAGAGTAACAATGTTTTCATGGAGGTCAATTATACCGTGAAAGTTCCTGTGACGAATAGTGTGGATCTTACCAACGATTATGGAACAATTAACCTAAACAGGTTGGAAGGGAATGCAAAGATACACTGTGATTACGGACAATTAATTATTGGTGAGCTCTTAGCTGAGAACAACTATCTAAGCTTCGACTATACCGATAAGTCGACCATAGGATATATGAAAAGCGGAAAGATCAACGCAGACTACTCCGGTTTTACCTTA